>JAZJZF010000031.1:36215-36971 GCA_040389965.1 Bacteroidota bacterium | reverse complement strand
ACTACGAAGTAATAACAGAGAAAACACCTGGCGGTTTAATTCATTTTCATCATTTAAAATACTTTTTATAGCAGAGCGCGAATTTTCATCAATGGTTGGAAGGTCTATACCAAAAGTAATATCCGGAGCCATTAATTTATTTTTCATATACAGTTTGCAATCCACTGTATAGCGTTTTCCTGATGAATCGGCAGGATATATAGGCCTTACAGAAGCACGTTGCCTGTAGATAGCAGTTATATCAATATTTGCTTTATAGGCACTGCCATTCCATTTAATGGAACTTCCTTTTTGGATCTCAAATTTTTTAGTGATAAAATTTTCCAGTGTAAATAAATAATCGCCGGTAGTTAACACATAATCTCCAAACATATCAAACTTACCTTTTGAGTTAATTTTCATGTTCAGATTTCCTTCACCACGGGCTTTGATGACATCTCCCGACTTCTCATCAAATATTAACTGAACCTCCGCATCGGGAGTAGCTTCTAAATTAAAATCAAGAGAGAAACCCGCACTGGTTTGCGCTTTTACTACTTTTACAGTATCCTTGGTAACAAAGCGGATAAACTCATTGTTCCCTATTTCAGAGGGGCCAGTTAAAGGAATATAAAAACGTGTCCCACCACCGGTTTTCATATTGATTTCCATTTTAATATCATCTACAAAGCCATATATACCGGCATTTCCAGAAGCATAGGCAGTCCCATAAAAATCCTGATTATTGGCGGAGTGTGTATTAAGTAGCATTAATTT
>JAZJZF010000031.1:21044-36205 GCA_040389965.1 Bacteroidota bacterium | reverse complement strand
TATTAACGTCAAAGTCAATACGCATATCTTTAAAATTGTTATGGAAAATATTACCGTAAACAATTCCCACATTTCCCTTCGTATCACGGATCTCAATATTCTCGAAATTAATCTGCTTAGGGTAAATATCTACGTCGCCGCTCACCGAATATTGTACGTTTAAATAATCGATAAGCATTACACATTTAAAAAACTTAAGCTTGGCTGTAATCTGTGGATTTGCAGGCGTACCTGTAACCCTGCCATTCCCGTTTAAATAACCAACCTTAACCGTTAGTATTCCTTTAAGGTAAGGTTGCAATAAGGAAAGATCAAAAGGTTCGGCTTTAAAGGTGATATCTAAATTATCCTTTTCAAGCTTCGGAAAATAATACCCTTCAAATTGAATATTCTTTAAAAGGTTGCCGTCAAAATCTTTTGCAAAAGCCGAAAAGCCATGCACTTTTACCACTTCTTTTTCGGGATCATAGGTGCTTTTTACTTCCGCATTTCCAATGAGTTTGTTATTAAACATCAGGTCCTTAAAATTAAAATCGCTGTCGATGATTCTTTTGCCAAACATCCCATAAATACTGGTATTACCCGTTAGCATGCCATCAAGACTAACCTGTGCATCAGCTAACAATCCGTTAAATTGATTGAGTTTAAAGTTCTGTATAAAAATATCGAACTTATCTGTACTATCTGCCGACAACCTGCCATCAAAAGTAATGAGCTGATTTTGATTATAGAACGTAATCGGCTTCACCGTCACATAAAAAGAGCTGTCAACCGTAATCGTATTGAGCTTTACAATTTGCCAGATACTATCATTAACAATGAATTTTACTTTATTAAAATCGATCTGTGCCAGCGAGTTTCCAAACATGATATTACCCGCTATATCTCCTAAATTAGCCGGTGCTGTATTATTATTCCAATCTAAATTAAACCGCGACATTTTATCGTCGGCAACAATATTTAAAGAGGGATTTTTGAAAGCAAAGCTATCAGACAGGTTAATACTTTTTGCACCATATTTAATACTCACACCATTAACCAACGAGTTAATATCAATAGCGTTATTATTAAATTTTACGCCGGCATAGTCGATGAGGTCGCTGTTTGTTTTCAGATACAGGTAACTAATGGAAGCATCAAAAGATCCGTTGATAGTTGTGTTAGGGCTTATCATCAGGTCTTTAATAAAAAGTTCTTTAATCATCGTGAAGTTTTTTATCCTTACTGATATTTCGGCTTCATCGCTAAAAATATAACGCGTCTTGGTTTTTATAAATGTGGGGAAATAAGAATTAAGGTATTGCTCAAAGGCATTAGGTAAAGTACTCAGCTTATACTTTCCGGCTAATTTTGCATTGACGATGCTCGACTGTAACCGAATCGTTTTAACCACGTCTTCCTGATCTAATTCAAGATTAAAGGTTGGTATGGTATATTTTTTATCATCGGTTGAATAGATCGTATTATCAAAATTCACCTGTCCTGTAAGGTTATCCAGGTTATCGCCATTAAGATTAATAAATATTTGCGACGATACGCGGCCCGTTAACTGAGGCGTTGAAAAATTTGTCTTTTTAAGGTCAAAATTATTGATGGTGGAAATAAAATCGAATTTTGGTATTTTATTATTAAAATCAATGGTTCCGTTAAAATCAAAATTAGCACTGGTATCTTTACTTACTAACTGGCCTTTAAATATTTTATTTCTAAACAAACCATCAATTTTAAGATTATCGAAACGGTAATTATTGTAGCTAATCGACTGTACCAATCCATCAAACTGGGTATCGAGCTCTTTCATGGTAATGCCCTTACCCGTTATTTTTGCAGTTAATGATACCGGGCCAACAATGTCTGACTTTGTAAATATTTTCGAAAAATTAAAATTAGTAGTGCTTATAGATCCCGAATACTGAACCGGTTTATCACGCACAGTGCTGTTGACCTGTATATCTGTTCTAATATTGCCGATGTCTGTTCTAAAGGTTCCGTAGGTAGCAAAATTATTCATAAAGCCATCAAACTTTCCTTTATAGGTAACTATGCCGAGTCTTTTAATTTCATCCGGTAATTCTAAATATGTTGGTTTATCAAATGGAGGTAAAGGCAATTTTTCGAGATCAGATTTCGACGTAGATAGTTTTTCCGCATCGAAATGGATATAAGATTTGTTAATGTCGGGTAAACCTGTAATGCTCACATCACCTTTAAATTGTGTGTGATCCCTGTATCCCACTTCCATAGATGTTCCGCTCAAATCGTATATGTAACCCCGTACTTTTCCTTTCAGGGAAATAACTTCATTAAAATCGTTCAGCTCTTCAGCAAAATAGGCAATGTCTTTAAAGCTTACATAAGTACTGTCTTTTAACCTCCCTTTAATATAAACCTTATCAATAAAATCATTGTAATCATTCCAGGTGGAGTAGTTAAACGAAAATTTTCCCTTAACCAGACTATTGGCTGTTTTCAGGTAAAGGCTATCACAGCGCAAAACAGTTGATGATACAGTAGCTTTCGTGGTAAGGTTTTTCAATACAATACCACATTGTTCCACGGCATTTAAATTGGTGATCTGCGCAAAAATACTGTCTCCTCTGAAATCAATATCGGTAAACCTGCCATATACTTTTGATACATGAATATTATTATAATTCATATTGCGCACTACCCTATCCGTATCGCGCATGAGCCGGTAAGTAAAATCTACATTTTTAAGTGATAAGGCACCATAGGTAATTTTCCAGGGCGACAGGGTTGTATCTTTCTTTGTTTTTTTAGGTCCTGAATCAAAATAATCGGCCAGGAACTGGAAGTTCCAGTCGGGCTCTCCCTTATATTTTACGAGCTTTACTTTTATATCCTTAAGCGTAGCTTCGTCAAGATCCAGCTTACAATGCTTATAACTAAAGTTCTTAACATTTAGAGTAATACTTTTTCCGCTTACCAGTGTATCATGGTGTTTGTCTTCAAGGAACACATCTTCGAGTGTTACATTTTTAACCAGTGAAAATTTGAGTTTGCCTATCTCCACCCTCGAACCAAGCTCGCTGCTAAGGTAACCTGTTACTCTGTGCGCAGTCCAGGTTTGAAATGTTTCTGTTTGCAGGGCTAAAAAAAGGATTCCGGCAGTAACCACAAGAAACAAGGTCAAAAACAGGATTGTTTTTCCTAATATTCTTGTAATTTTGGCAAGCCTTTTCATAGGCTATAAAAATAATGAATAATACTGAGGATATATTTATTTTAGGAATAGAATCAAGCTGCGATGATACGTCGTGCGCTGTACTTAAAAATAACGTCCTGCAATCTAACGTTACCGCCAACCAGAGTATTCATAGGCAATACGGAGGGGTAATTCCAGAACTGGCAAGCAGAGACCATGAAAAAAATATTATCCCGGTAATTGATGCCGCGTTAAAAAATGCTAAAGTAACTCTTTCGCAAATCAGCGCTATTGCTGTAACGAGAGGTCCCGGCTTAAGTGGAAGCTTATTGGTAGGGCTCTCAGCCGCAAAGTCCTTATCACTTGCTTTAAATATTCCACTTATTGAAGTAAACCACATGCAAGGGCATATTTTAGCGCACTTTATTGAGGAAGTTTCAGAGTTTCAGGTTTCGGGTTCGAACAACATGACTCAAGCATCAAACAACTTGAAACCGGAAACCTCAAACGTTAAACCCTCCTTTCCCTTTTTGTGCTTAACCGTGAGTGGCGGCCATACCCAAATTGTAAAAATTACGGCACCTCTTGAATTTGAATTACTGGCAGAAACCGAAGATGACGCTGTTGGCGAAGCCTTTGATAAAGCCGCAAAAATACTGGGCTTGCCATATCCCGGTGGGCCTTTGATAGATAAGTACGCTCAATTGGGGGATGCCACAAAATATAAATTTCCCACTCCAAAATTAAGCAGCAATAACTACAGCTTCAGCGGTATTAAAACAGCCTTTCTGTATTTTATACAAGAGCAAACGGCTTTAAATACCGACTTTGTAAAAGATAACCTCAACGATATTTGTGCATCTTATCAGGCACACTTAGTACAGTATTTATTAAAAAATTTACTGGCAGTAGCTAAAGAAACAACTATCAAACAAATTGCTATTGCCGGTGGAGTATCTGCAAATTCAGGACTTCGGGAGCAATTACAATTACTTGGTAAAAAACATAAATGGGAAACTTATATTCCCAAATTTGAATATTGCACTGATAATGCTGCTATGATAGGCATTACAGGCTATTATAAATTTCTGAAAAAAGAATTTTGTGGTTTGGATGTGGCTCCTTTGGCTAGGTACGGGATATAAGGAAATTAAGATCCAGGAAATAAACATAATATCAGAAAGATTAAAGACTGTTCTTCACACCAAACCAATCTTATATCTTTAATCCTGTGTCTTTAATTCACTTTGTATTGAACTCATTCATGCATCTTGCCAAACCAATAAATGCAAAGGCTTTCACGGCATCTGCGGCAATCTTAACTCTCTCGTCCAAGGTTTTCTTTTCTTCATCGCTCCATTTGCCCAGCACATAATTTACCTGGTTTCCTTTACCAAACTCATTACTGATTCCGAATCTTAAACGTGCATAATTTGTTGTCCCTAAAATTTCCTGTATGTTTTTTAAACCGTTATGTCCGCCATCGCTTCCCTTAGGCCCAAGGCGGATTTTACCAAAAGGCAACGCAAGTTCATCTACTAAAACCAGGCAATTTTCAATGGCAATTTTTTCGGTTTGCATCCAATAATTCATAGCCTTTCCACTCAGGTTCATATAAGTGGTTGGTTTAATTAAAACAAGCTGTTTGCCTTTATATTTTAATTCGGCTACATCGGCAAGCCTGTCTGATCTGAATTTCAGATCATGCTCTTTTGCTATATAATCCAATATCTCAAAACCTATGTTATGCCTGGTATGAGCGTATTCATCGCCAATATTTCCTAGTCCAATAATTAAAAATTTACTCATAATCACAAAGGTATTTATTTAACAAAAAAACACTCTTTTTTTCATACAATTACACGCTTAAAATATTTTTTTATTTATTTTGTAATATAAAATTAATGCTTATACTTGCATCGTCGTAAAGATGACTACATTTTCCTGTAGTACAAAAAATCACAAAAACATTATTGATATAATTCTTTTAATCATCACTTCCCTTATTAAACATAACTATGTTTGAAGCATTAGATTTAACCGGCCGGGCTTTGCCCCAGCTAAAGGACATCTGTAAACAATTTGGTATAGATACAAAAGGTTTGGCAAAACCTGATATGGTTATTAAGATCATTGAAGCGCAAGCTGCAAACCCTGATTTAGCCAGTAAATTAGTAACTATGTTTCCAAAGAAAGAAGCTTTGGTTACCGCTGATGTCACTGAAACTACGCTTTCTGAAAAGAAATCAACAGAGCCCAAAGTTAAAAAACCACGTATTCAAAAAACAGCTGAGGGAATTGTAAAAAATGAAACCCTGTCGTTCCACGAAACTCCAAACGAGCCTAAAGTGATACAACCGGCTATTGATTTTGAAGTAGCTCAACCTGAAAAACCGAAATTTGAAAAAAAGGAAGAGCGTCATCCTCAGCAAAATAAACCGCAACAGCAAAAGCAACAAAAACCTGTTATTGCTGAAAATGTAGAGCAAAAAGCAGTTGTAAATAACGACCTTGCCATTAATATTGAAGCGGAAGAAAAACCCCAAACGCCGGATGGCATGGAGAACCACGACAATAAAGAAAATAAGGATAACGATAACAAACACTTACCAAAACCTGAAAAAGTATATTACAATTTTGATGGAATTGCCATAGGCGAAGGTGTTTTAGAAATGATGCCTGATGGTTATGGCTTTTTAAGAAGTTCAGATTATAATTATTTAAGTTCTCCGGATGATATTTACGTATCTCAGTCGCAAATAAAATTATTTGGACTTAAAACAGGAGATGTTGTAAGAGGCGGAATTCGTCCGCCAAAAGACGGAGAAAAATTTTTCCCTTTAGTAAAAGTAGATGAGATCAATGGCCGCGAACCTTCGTATATAAGAGACAGGGTTCCTTTCGATTATTTAACACCCTTATTTCCCAGCGAAAAACTGAACTTAACAGGTCATCCTACACAAACATTAAGTACACGTATCATTGATATGTTTGCTCCTATTGGTAAAGGGCAACGTGGCTTAATTGTAGCACAACCAAAAACAGGTAAAACTGTTTTATTAAAAGATATTGCAAACGCTATTGCTTATAACCATCCCGAAGTTTATTTAATTATTTTATTAATTGATGAACGCCCCGAAGAGGTAACAGATATGGCTCGCAGCGTAAGAGCCGAAGTAGTTTCTTCTACCTTTGATGAACCTGCTGAAAAGCATGTGAAAATTGCTAACATTGTTTTGGAAAAAGCAAAACGTATGGTAGAATGTGGTCACGATGTTGTTATTTTATTAGATAGTATTACCCGTATGGCACGTGCTTATAATACAGTAGCACCAAGCAGTGGTAAAGTATTATCCGGTGGTGTAGAAGCAAATGCTTTACAAAAACCAAAACGCTTTTTTGGAGCTGCCCGTAAAATTGAAAATGGCGGTTCTTTAACCATTATTGCCACTGCTTTAACAGAGACCGGTTCTAAAATGGACGAGGTAATTTTTGAAGAGTTTAAAGGTACCGGTAATATGGAGTTACAGTTAGACCGTAAAATTGCTAACCGTCGTATTTTCCCTGCTGTTGATTTAACGGCTTCATCAACCCGTAGAGATGATCTATTGTTAAGTAAAGAAATGTTGCAACGTTTATGGGTATTACGTAAACACTTAGCGGATATGAATCCCGTAGAAGCGATGGAATTTTTACAAAACCAGATCAATAAAACACAAAGCAATGAAGAATTTTTAATCAGCATGAATGGCTAATACATTCATATTACAAACCATCAACATCAATACTCTGTAACTTTCATTTGTCATGTTTAAAAACAGGTCTGTACAATTAGGAATAGCATATAGTTTACTCGTTATTATTTATAAAGTAGCTATTATATTAAGTGGTTCTGCTCTGAGCAAGTTTAATTTTTACTTTGCTAATATTATTGGAGTACTTGCCGTTATTCCTTTTATCTACCTAACCATAAAATATACACGCAATGATAAAGGAGGTTTTATTGGCGGGAAAGAAGCTTTAAAAGCAGGTTTTTTAATGGCTATTATTTCGGCAGTAATTCTTTCTATTTATAACTACATTGAGTTTGACTGGGTATGGCGCGATCTTTCTACAGAGTATTATAACAGTGTTGATTTTAAATTATTTCTCGAAAAAAATAAACAAATCAAGCCTGAAGAATATCCGGCTAAAATAGAAGCAGCCATTAAAGAACTTTCTGCTTTTAGAGCAATGACAGGCAAATTAGCCACTTTATTATTTATAAGTTTAGGTACTTCATTTATGTTTGCGATCGTTTTAAAGCGCCGTAATCCTTCCCTGAACTAATTCCGATTCCTCTAGACCCATTTAATAAATAGTACATAGGTTTCACTCATCGAAAACTATAGCTACTCATCTTTCACATCGACTAATTATCATTTTATAAAGACTAATACAGGCATATTACAGATTAATGTTTTATGTTAAATCGATTATCTTTTAATGATTTTTAGTCTTCACTTTCCGCACGTTATTTGTTAATTTAGTTAAAAAACAATTAGCATGCTCTCTAAGTTTATTTTACCCGGTTTATTGCTCTGCCTGTTATCAGGTTCTTTAAAATCGCAGGACAAAGAAAACCACTACATTATAAAACCTTTTTCCGTAACGGATCGTTCTCTTGCCGATATTAAATCTGCATTATCAAGCATTACAGGCGCTACTGCCCTTACTTACAATGCGGTTGACAGCACTTTTGTGATAAATACATATCGCCTTTTAGATAAAAAAGTAGTTGCCGGTAAAATGCTCAAGCATTATTTTCCTTTGAAATCCATTATTGATATTGATAGGGACATTGAACCATTTCCTACGATGAAGCATACAGGTAATGAATATGAAGACGGGGTTCAATATGAAAAAGAAAAAAAAGAATGGATAGCACGCTACCCAAATGAATATAAAAAATTGACAGAAAAAAAAGAATGATAGGTTTTTAGCAACTCCCCACACTTACACTTTATCAAATGAAAAAAATTAGTCTGTTTATTATTGCGTTTTTTGTTACCGTTACTGTCCTTGCTCAAAGTGATCTATGCTCAGGTGCTACCGCGCTTACTCCTGGTAGTAGCTGCGTAACTACTGCTTACTCTATTCCACAAAGCTTTGGCAACGAACTAACAAGCCCAAGCTGCGCCACTTCTTACAGGGATGGCTGGTACCAGTTTACGGCAACAGCAACTTCCTGTACCATCACAGCTACAAACTCAAACAGGGATATGGGACTGGCTGCCTATAGCGGTACTACATGTGTAGTGGGTAATTTTATTGCTGGTTCATGCGTTGATGCTACTATTGGTATAGGTAGCGAAACTCTTATTTTAACAACGGTTGTAGGACAGGTATATAAGATACGTGTGATGCGCATAAACAATTCCGGTCTGAATTCAATGGATGGAACCATATGCGTTACCATACCTAATACACCGCCGGTAAATGACCAATGCGGAGGTGCTATCGCAGCATCCTGTGGGAACACTTACCTTGGCTCTACAAATCAGGCTACAAGCACCAATGACCCAACCGGAACCTGCGTTACGTCAGGCGTAACACCGGGTGTGTGGTATTCTATTGTAGGAAGTGGTTTTAGCACAACTGCAAGTTTATGCGGTTCGGGCTACGATACAAAAATACAGGTTTATTCAGGAACTTGCGCCGGCATGACCTGTGTAACAGGCAACGATGATTATTGCAGTTTACAATCGCAGGTTACCTGGGCCGCCACATCAGGTGTAACCTATTATATTTTTGTTGGAGGTTTTAGCAGTGCTACCGGAAGCTATAGCTTGTCTATAAGCTGTGCTATACCCAGCCCTCCAAACTGTGCAACATATACATCACCTACTAACGGTACGGTGCTTACCTGTGCTAGTGCCGATTTAAACTGGACAGCTCCCACTACAGGTGGGTCACCCACGCAATACCTTTTATTTTTTGGAACAGATGCAGCTGCTACTAACATCAACAACGGTACAAACATAGGTAACGTATTATCTTACACACCCCCTTCTTTATTACCTAATACAACCTATTATTGGAAAATTGTTCCACAAAATGGTGCAGGATCTGCAACCGGCTGCTCCACCTTTTCTTTTACAACCGGTAATTCTATTGTTACAAACGATCCTTGCGGAGGAGCTACTCCACTTATTTCGGGAGTAACTTTAAGCGATAATAATTCCTGTGCAACTGATGAAGCACCTTTAGCAGCCGCTTCTTGCTGGAGCGGAGGGACTGTAAACAGTCTTTGGTATTCAATTAATGTAAGCAGTGGAACTCTCGCTGTACTAACCACAGCAGGAACGCTTTCAGATACGCAAATAGGGGTTTATAGTGGTAGCTGCGCCAGTCTTACCCAGGTAGGTTGTAATGATGATGCCGCGGGAGCAGGATGTAGTGCAGTAACGACTCCCAATTCGCAGTTAAATCTTACGGGATTAGCTAATGGTACCTATTATATTAGAGTGGATGGAAGAAATAATAATACGGGATCATTCTCTATTATGGCTGCCACTTCTGGCAGTGTAGGAACATCATTGCCTGTACCCGGGCAGGATTGCATAAGTCCTATTGCTTTTTGTAATAACCCCACAACGATTGGTAATCCGGGTTATCAGAATACAGGAAACATTTGTGATTTTGGAAGCGGTGGTAATTGTACTTCAGGTGAAAAAAATGC
Organism: Bacteroidota bacterium; assembly: GCA_040389965.1. Classification (GTDB taxonomy): domain Bacteria; phylum Bacteroidota; class Bacteroidia; order B-17B0; family Aurantibacillaceae; genus UBA4416. Next base: position 26,318 of record JAZJZF010000031.1, on the reverse strand, counting down.
CATGTGGATAGAACTCACTGTTGCAACTCCGGGTAATCTTGCCTTTAATATTATCCCTAACGATTACGGCGGAGGCTGCGATAATGAAACAGATTACGACTGGGTACTTTTTAAAACAAATGGAACAGGCTCTACTAACTGCGCTAATATTTTAAGTACTAATGGTGATGGAGAAATTGCCTGTAATTATAACTACTTAGGAATTACAGGTATGTCAACAGCTGCTAACTCTCCTGCAAGCGGTAACTCACCGAATAATAACTCAAGCGGCTTTCCTATAAGTCCGGGTGCAGGTTGTTATGATGCTTCATACGAAGCAACAGTAGCAACCCTTACAGGCGATAAATTTTTACTGGTTATTCAAAACTATTCGGGCAGTACTTCAGGGTTTTCATTAACCATACCAACCGGAGTAGGTATAGCAGGTATAAGCACTGCTTTACCTTCGCAGGTTATCTGGACAGGAGGAGCAAATACCACTTCAGTTACAAATACAACTAACTGGGGCGGATGTACAGTTCCTAATTGTGGCTTACCGGGAGCAGATGCTATCGTAGCTGCATCGGCTACTGTGCAACCTGTTGTTGCTGCAAATTTAAGTGTAAAAAGTGTTACTATTAATCCTGGAGCAACGTTAACGATCAACGCAAATGTGAAACTTGATGTGTGTGGCGATTTTGTAAACAATGGAAATTTAGTATGCGTAGCCGGATCAACTGTAAACTTTAACGGCGCCGGAGCCCAGACCTTATCCGGAAATTTAACCGGAGCAAATAAATTCTCAAACCTGATGCTAACAAAAGTGTCGGGAATAGTGAACGTTTTAAATAATATTGAAGCCGGACAGGATTTAATTACGTCTAGTGCAACCAGTATTTTAAATACCAATGGTGTAAGTGTTTTTGTTGGCAGGGATTTCAGGAACAGTAATGGTGCAACAACTTTTACAGGTATAAATGCCACAAGTAGTGCCTTAATATTTAACGGCACAGGTGCGCAGGTTTATAATCCGAATATGAACGCTGCTACTCCTGTTCTTACACTTAATGATGTGATTATGCTCAACACCGGTTCAGGTGTTACGATCTCAGCGACTAATACTCCTAATATGATTTTAGGAACAAGTGGCATGTTAACCTTAACATCAGGTAAAATTATTACCAATACACAGGAAGTTATTTTAACCAACACTATCACAACAGCTGTAACAACAGGTAATACCACAAGTTATGTAGAAGGTAACTTAAGGCGTTATCTTGCTGCAGGCGCTACGGGATCTTTCGATTTCCCTGTAGGGCATGCAACACCCGGCTATGAAAGAGCAAATGTCAATTTTGGAACAGCAGCAGCAGCGGGAGTATTAGAACTCGTAGGCCGTTTCGACCCATGGGGTGGTACTTTCCCAATGCCCGCAGTTCCGGGTTTTGGTCCGGAGTGTTCTGTTACCTATAACGATCCTTATTTAAATCATGGTTACTGGACAATTAATGCCTCGGCTACCAGTACCGGAAATTATACCATGACATTATACAACAGAAGTTATTCAAATGCTACAAGTGGCTGGTCTATCGCAAAAAGCCCTTCTGCGGCTCCTGCCTGGGCATTGCAGGGAAATTGTTTTGGTACACCTGTTACAGCAGTACAACGTTTAAACATGTCGGGTTTTTCTAAATTTTCTATTGTACAATCAAGTGTTCCGCTACCTGTTGAACTCATTGAATTTAATGGTTATTCAAAAGAGACTTACAATTATGTATACTGGCGCTCTGCTTCAGAAACAAACCTCAACAAATATGAACTGGAAAGCTCTAACGATGGGATGAGTTTTCAAAAAATTACACAGAAATCTGCTTTAGGTTCTACTAGTTCTCAAAACAATTATAGTTTTGATGATCACGCTTACTATAATCCTGTAACGTATTACAGGTTAAAAATGATTGATAATGACCTGAGCTATAAATATAGCAGTGTTATATCCATAGAAAATAGTACTAAAGAAGCTTCTGTGGTAAACATCTTCCCTAATCCTGCAACTAACGAAGTAAATGTGCAGATAAAAGCACCGGGACAAAACAAAGCTGATATTAAAATGACAGATATGCTTGGCAAAGTCTTATTTTATAAAACCGTTGATCTTGTAAATAATATGGAAACCATCTCTATTAATACAGGTCATTTTTCTGATGGAAGCTATATTGTTACGGTAAACTATTCTAATGAGTCGCCGGTAAATAAAAAAGTGATTATTAACCACAAAAATTAAAAGCTGCGGTATTACTACCCCGGCATTTAATTCCCCTTTCTTACAATTTATTGATATGGCTATAGACTGGCGGATAGCACGCATTGCATAAAAATGCCTTCCATTGTTATTTAAAGAGACTAAATAGCATCTCTATCAGATTAAACATGTTGTATTCGTAAATTTTTATTCCAGTAAGTAACATTTTTGCCGGAACAAATACCCGACTCCGGGTTTTCCAATAAATCATAAACAATTGATAAAAAAACACTTACCTTTTTTTATGCTCTAATAAACATTCAAAAATGGATTCAATTCCATAGAATTATCATTTACCAAAAAGGTAGAAATTTTGGAAAAATGTAAAAAACTTATAATTTTAATCGACAGAAAACAATTTATTGCCGATGAAATTCATTTTTGTACTACTTTTTATTACTTTTTTTCAGCTGGGAAAATCACAGACATGTCTGCAGGATCCTTTTCAAAATTATGGAGTATTGCAACATTACACAATACAGGAACTATCGTATATACAGCAAACAGATTCCTCGAAGTTTAACACCATTTGTTATTATTATACTCAGTCATTTTTGTTTGAAAATGTAACCTGTGATTGTACTCCTCAAACTCTTGCCACATTTGATATTTCAGCCTACGAATACATGAGAAAAAAAGACAACCGCGCTGTTCGCATTTTTGAAAAATACGGGTTCAAGCTTACCCTTTTATCTGTTAACGAATTGGTTTACAAACTTCCTATTCATAATTCACAATAATGAGCTATAGCATACGGTTAAAATACATCTGTTTTATTCTAATCATAGCATTTACCAAGCTAAAGGCTCAAAACTATTCTTCAGGTGGCGGGCCACATTTTACCTGCTCCGGTACATTTTATGACCTTGGTGGAACTTCAAATTACGGAAATAACCAAAGCTATACTACTACTATCTGTCCGGGCACTGCGGGCCAATGTATTAAAGTGGCGTTTTCATCTTTTGCCCTTGAGGCTAATTTCGATTATTTATCGGTTTATGACGGGAACACGACTTTGGCACCAATGCTTCCCGGCTCATCTTTTTCTGCTACTAATCCGGGGTCAGTACAGGCAACTTCTATAAATACTTCCGGGTGCCTCACTTTTAGGTTTTTTTCTGACGGAGGCACCACTAAATCAGGCTGGCAGGGAACCATTAGTTGCGGAGCGTGCGCAACCTATCCAACTACCATTTCGCAGCAAGACTGTTCGGGAGCAAATACAATATGTGGCAATCAATCGGTATCGGGCACAAGCCTTGGAGCAGGAAGTTTTAATGATGTTAATTCCGGATTGGGTAACAGAGGCTGTTTAAACAATTATGGTGCTACTCCAAACGGTACTGCCGAGCATCAGTCGCATTGGTATTATTTTTCGCCATCGGCCAGTGGCGCTGTTGGTATGACCATAGCGCCATCTACAGCAACAACAGATTACGACTGGGCTATATGGGGACCTTACACCACTTTGCCCTGCCCTCCCACCGGCGCTCCACTGCGTTGTTCTGCCGCCACGGCAGCTAATTCAGCAGGCGGTAATACAGGACTTGGAAATGGTGCTACAGATACGGATGAAGGCTCGGGTGGTAATGGCTGGGTTTCGAACATAAATGTTACTGCAGGTCAAAAATACATTCTAATGCTTGATAACTGGAGTGCAACCAGTGCACCCTATACACTTAGCTGGCAATTATCGGGTGGCGCTTCTCTAAACTGTGCCTTATTACCCATTGAACTTATTTCTTTTACCGGGGTCAATAAAGCAGATTACAATTTAATTGAATGGATAACCGCTTCAGAAAAAAACAATGATTACTTTGAAGTGGAAAGATCATTGGATGCGATAACCTGGGAAACTATTTATAAAACTCCCGGAAAAAACACCAAGCAACAAAATACACTTTACCAATATTGGGATTATACATTTACCGGAAATACTTTTAATTACTACCGTTTAAAACAAACCGACCTCACTGGATCATTTGAGTACTCTTCTGTTATTTCTGTTGAAGCAGCAAAAGGTTTAGAAACACGGGTTGACAATATGCATCCCAATCCTACAAGCAGCGATCTTTATTTCGATTTTTATGCTACTGCAAGAGGTGAAGCCCTTGTTCAGATTATTGATTTTACCGGCAAAAGCGTTCATGAAGAAACGATACATATTGAACCCGGTAAAAATACCTTGAGCACAAGTGCAGAGGGTATTAAAAATGGCATTTACCTTCATAAAATTTACTTCAACAAAGCAGGTTTTAGCCATACAACTAAGTTTATCAAAAACTAACACCAAACTATTTTACAGAAGTTGGCAGCGTAAAATTCTTCTAAAAAAAGTGTTACAGGCTTTTTTGTTATTTCAGAAAAAAACCACTCATTCATTGACGAAAAAAAATTAGTTTTCTCTGATTAATACGATTAGTGGGCAAAATTTGACACAGGTCATACCAGTTTCATTTTTTAGTTTTATTAATAAAACAACAAGATCCTATTAATAAATTCGTAAAGCATATGACCATACAGGTAATATTACCTGTATCAAAATCGGGTATTTCTACCTATTGTGAACGCTTGCATTTGATCTACATTTGAAGCAATTCTTTTATTATAAACCCCCTTAAAAAAACAATTTATGGACGAGTACATGGGAATGATTAAAATTTTTGCCGGCAATTTTGCACCGAAAGGTTGGCTAATGTGTAACGGGCAAATATTATCTATTGCGCAAAACAGCGCTTTATTTTCACTTTTAGGAACCACTTATGGTGGCGATGGTGTAAGTACTTTTGCTTTACCTAATTTCCAAAGCCGCACGCCAATTGGCATGGGACAAGGCCCGGGTCTTAGCTACCGCAGCCAGGGTGAAGTGTCGGGAACAGAAAATAACACACTGTTATTACCTAACATCCCGCCTCACAATCATCCTGCGGCATTATCGGTTAGCAATGCAGATGCTGGACAAGGTGCGGCTACTGTTGGCGCAAGTATTGCAA
>JAZJZF010000031.1:17253-21026 GCA_040389965.1 Bacteroidota bacterium | reverse complement strand
GGAGAACTTTTACAAGTACTTTAGGATATAACACAACAACTCCTAACACCATATTAAACCCGGCATCGGTTACTACGGGAATAGCAGGACAAGGTCTTCCTGTAAATAACATGCAGCCTTTTATTGCGATGAATTATATTATTTGTACACAGGGGCTATACCCATCAAGACCTTAATGGTTTTATGTTAAACAATATTATTTTCTCTTAAGCTCATATCAATTAAATTAGTTATATAACCCTTAAAAATCAAAAACATTATGGACGAGTACATTGGAATTATCAAAATTTTCGCAGGAAACTTCGCACCACGCGGATGGGCTATGTGTAACGGGCAATTATTACCTATCGCACAATATACTGCTGTATTTTCACTTTTAGGAACCACTTATGGTGGTGACGGTGTAACTACTTTTGCTTTACCTAATCTTCAAAGCCGCACGCCAATTGGTATGGGTCAAGGTCCGGGTCTTAGCTACCGCAGTCAGGGTGAAGTGTCGGGAACAGAAAACAATACACTGTTATTACCTAACATCCCGCCTCACAATCACCAGGCGATGTTATCGGCCAGTAATGCCGATGCTGGACAAGGTGCGGCTACTGTTGGCGCAAGTATTGCAACACCGGGATCACTTAGCGGGAGAACTTTTACAAGTACTTTAGGATATAACACAACAACTCCTAACACCATCTTAAATCCTGCATCAGTTACTACCGGTATGGTAGGGCAAGGCATTCCTGTAAACAATATGCAACCTTTTATTGCTATGAACTACATTATATGCCTTGAAGGAATATACCCTTCAAGACCATAATTAAAAAAAGAGGTGCCAAAGAGCTGATCAGTTCTTTGGCCCTTTTGTTTTATAAGTCCATTGTGGCACATCCGTAAAATCATACATCAGTTTTACATGTGTTTGTTCTTGCAGATTATATAAAGAGGTAACACAATAAGGATTAGTAATAGAAGACTCTGCAGAATGCAGAAATACCTGATCAAATATTTTCAGGTGAGTAAAAATACAAAGATCCGGCCGTTCAGAGAATTCAGACGGCAATTCATATAAACCGCTCTCAAATATACCGGGAGCATTATTTTTTCGGTAAAAGTCGCGTTCTTTATTTATTGAAAACAAACGATCTGCCAACAAACGGTGTTTGTGTGGTAAACCTTTTGCGTATTCATCAGTACTTTTCAGATAAGGTTCTTCCGAATGAAAAGTATAAACAAGATCAAGATTAATTTCTTCCGGAATAAGGATACCACCTTTTTGAAGCTGAGGAGCAAGATTTTGGGTGATAGATACCTGGGGTTCACGAATCAGGGCATAGAACATGGTTTCTGATACTATCATGTGAAGTGGCCTGGATTCAGGCGATTGATAACGGATCGCATCAGCCTGCTGCATGCCGACTTTATATTCTCCTAAGCCTGCAGCGGCTAATATGCCTGCAACCGACCTGAGGGAATCGCTGTTAATGTCCAGTAATAAGACATCCAGTTCATCCGCACCAAACAAAGGCAATAAGGGCAGGATCAGCGTGGCATAAGGGCCACAGCCTGCATACAGGATATTAAGTTGTTGGCCGGGAAAACGTTTCTGCAGTTCGCGGAGAGCAAGGTAAGTCCCTTTCAGAAATCTGGCTGTACGGATAAATTCATCCAGGCAAATGGCAGCATCATAAGAAGAAAGTGCAATGCCTCCCTGCAACAATACTTCATTTCCCTTCTGTTGTTGCGAATGGCTTTGACCATTGGTAACGAAACGGGAATAGAACGCTGATAAATGACGTACCGCTTCGATCTCTTCTTCGATTCCGGATGAATGAAGTATCCGTTTTGTAATATCTGCTAATGTTTCTTTCATATTAATTTAAAACAAAGGAAAAAAATAAATACTAAATATATATTAAATTAAATTTATCTTTGAAAAAAACCCCTTCGAATGAAAAAAAACAACTTTTATACCATTTTATTAATTTTAGTAACGTCCCTCTCGTGGGCGCAAACTACTGAAACATTTGAAACGGAAACAGCCGGTTCAACCTCCTTTACCGATAATGGACAAGTATTTAATATTACCACTCAATTAAGCGGTGCTCAGCCTTTTGATATTTTTTCAAGTGGTACAGCCTACGGCTGGAATGGTTCTGGCACAGATTTCCGCTTTATTGACAATAGCGGGGGTACAGTTAACGGACAGGGAGTTGGCTTTACTATCTCTTCTGCAGGTGCCGTGCCATTCCGACTCAACAGCATGTACCTTTATTTGGCCAACGCGGCAGCAAATGTTGCTGTATCTGGTAACCTCACGATTGTAGGAAAATTAGGTGGTGTTACCAAATTTACCGCCACTGCCAGTAGCGGTTTTAATACTTCTTCGGGTGTTAATAATGGTTTTACCTTTATCAATATGACCACCTTTGGTGGTTCAAATAATTCCAGTACCTCTATTGACCAAATCGTTATTACAACAGGTGGTCAATTTGAATACGTAGCGCTGGACGCTTTTACCTGGACTGTGGTTACCCCTTTGACAGCAGTTACTTCTTTTACGGCAGTTTCCTGCAACGGTGGAGGTAATGGTCGTGCTTCCGTATCAGCTAGTGGTGGTAGCGGCGGTTATACTTATGCATGGGCTCCAAGCGGTGGTACAGCATCTCTTGCCACGGGTTTAGGCTTCGGAACTTATACCTGCACAATTACAGATGCCAGTTCTACTCAAATTACAAAAACAGTAACAGTTAATCAACCATCTGCCATTTCAGCCACACCGGGCTTTACCAATGTAAGCTGTAATGGTGGTGGTAATGGGAGAGCAAGTGTAAGTGTAACAGGTGGAACACCCTCTTATTTTTATTCATGGTCGCCTAGCGGCGGAACTGCCTCCCTGGCTACAGGTTTAGGCTTCGGAACTTATACCTGCACCATAACCGATAATAACAGTTGTACCAAAACCCAAACTGTTTTGGTATCACAACCTTCTGCATTAGTGACATCAACAGCTGTTACCAGTGTTGCCTGTAATGGTGGTTCAAATGGCGTAGCATCTATAACAGCTTCGGGCGGTGCAGGTGGATATACCTATTTATGGAGCAATGGTGGAACTACATCAGCCATTACTGGATTATTGGCAGGAGTGTATACAGGAACAGTAACAGATGCCAACTCCTGTACAAGCGTTAAAAGTGCCAATGTTACTCAACCATCCGCCTTAGTGACATCAACAGCAGTGACTAGTGTTGCCTGTAATGGTGGTTCAAACGGCGTAGCGTCTATAACAGCCTCAGGCGGTGCAGGTGGATATACCTATTTATGGAGCAATGGCGGAACTACGTCAGCGATCACAGGTTTACTGGCAGGCGTTTATACAGCCACTGTAACAGATGCCAACTCCTGTACAAGCGTTAAAAGTGCCAATGTTACTCAACCATCCGCCTTAGTGACATCAACAGCTGTTACCAGTGTGGCTTGTAATGGCGGTTCAAATGGCGTAGCTTCTATAACGGCTTCGGGCGGTGCAGGTGGATATACCTATTTATGGAGCAATGGAGGAACGACATCAGCCATTACTGGATTATTGGCAGGAGTGTATACAGGAACAGTAACAGATGCCAACTCCTGTACAAGCGTTAAAAGTGCCAATGTTACTCAACCTTCTGCATTAGTCACATCAACAGCTGTTACCAGTGTGGCTTGTAATGGCGGTTCAAATGGTGTAGCTTCTATAACGGCTTCGGGCGGTGCAGGTGGATATACCTATTTATGGAGCA
>JAZJZF010000031.1:12632-17153 GCA_040389965.1 Bacteroidota bacterium | reverse complement strand
CAAGCGTTAAAAGTGCCAATGTTACTCAACCATCCGCCTTAGTGACATCAACAGCTGTTACCAGTGTGGCTTGTAATGGCGGTTCAAATGGCGTAGCTTCTATAACGGCTTCGGGCGGTGCAGGTGGATATACCTATTTATGGAGCAATGGCGGAACGACATCAGCCATCACTGGATTATTGGCAGGAGTGTATACAGCCACTGTAACAGATGCCAACTCCTGTACAAACGTTAAAAGTGCCAGTGTTATTCAACCTTCTGCAATAGCTACTAACACAGCAGTGACCAATGTTGCCTGTAATGGCGGTTCAAATGGCGTAGCGTCTATAACGGCTTCGGGCGGTGTGGGTGGTTATACCTACTTATGGAGCAATGGAGGAACGACATCAGCCATCACTGGATTATTGGCAGGAGTGTATACAGGAACAGTAACAGATGCCAACTCCTGTACAAGCGTTAAAAGTGCCAATGTTACTCAACCTTCTGCAATAGCTACTACCACAGCAGTTACTAGCACAAGCTGTAATGGAGGTTCAAACGGCATAGCATCTATAACGGCTTCGGGCGGTGTAGGTGGATATACCTATTTATGGAGCAATGGTGGAACGACATCAGCTATCACAGGGTTAGTGCCAGGTGTGTATACAGCAACTGTAACAGATGCTAACTCTTGTACAAGCGTTAAAAGTGCCAATGTTACTCAACCTTCTGCAATAGTTACTAGCACGGCAGTTACTAGCACAAGCTGTAATGGCGGATCTAATGGTGTTGCCTCAGTATCTGCTTCAGGCGGAACAGGCGGTTATACCTATTCATGGGCACCAAGCGGTGGAACAGGAGCAACAGCTTCAGGCCTTGCAGCTAATAACTACACAGTAACCGTTACCGATGGTAATAGCTGTATTAAAACAGCTTTTGCTAATGTAACGCAACCTTCTGCTATTGCTACTACAACTGCTGTAACAAATGTTGCCTGTAATGGTGGAACAAATGGTGTGGCATCCGTTTCTGCTTCAGGCGGAGCAGGTGGTTACACGTATTCATGGGCGCCAAGCGGAGGAACTGCTGCCACAGCAACTGGTCTTGCAGCAAATAACTATACCGTTACCGTTACTGATGCCAATAGCTGTACTAAAACAGCCTTTGCTAATGTAACGCAACCTTCCGCTATTGCTACTTCTACTTCTGTTACCAATATAAGCTGCTTTGGTGGTACAAATGGTGTGGCATCAGTATCTGCTTCAGGCGGTGCAGGTGGTTACACGTATTCATGGACGCCAAGCGGTGGTACTGCTGCTACCGCTTCAGGCTTAGCAGTAAACAACTATACCGTAACTATTACCGATGCCAATAGCTGTACTAAAACAGCCTTTGCAACTATAACACAACCGGCTGCGGCACTCAGTGCAACTACAAGCTTTACCAATGTAAGCTGCTTTGGCGGTGCAAATGGCAAAGCAAGTGTTTTGGCAACAGGTGGTACTTCCCCTTATAACTATTCATGGGCACCAAGCGGTGGAACTGCTGCAACAGCAACAGGGTTAACAGCAAATACATATACATGTACAATCACTGATAATAACACTTGTTCAACTACAAGAACCGTAACGGTTAGTCAACCGGCAACTGCCGTAAGTGCTACTTCAAGTGCTACCAATGTAAGTTGTTTCGGTGCTTCTAATGGTGCGGCAAGTGTATCAGCAACAGGTGGTACATCGCCTTATACTTATGCATGGACACCAAGTGGCGGAACTGCTGCCACTGCAACAGGATTAACTGCAAATACATATACATGTACAATCACAGATAATAATACCTGTATCTCTACTAAAACGGTAGCGGTTACTCAACCTGCATCAGGAATCACTGCAACAGCAAGCTTTACCAATGTAAGCTGCTTTGGTGGATCTAATGGTACAGCCAATGTTTCTCCAACAGGTGGGACATTGCCTTATAACTATTCATGGGCACCGAGCGGTGGAACTGCAGCCATAGCAACAGGATTAACACCAAATACGTATACCTGTACGATCTCTGATAATAATACCTGTTCAATTACCAAAACGGTTACTGTTGGTCAACCGGCTGCTGCATTGAGTGCAACAACAAGTTTTACCAATGTAAGTTGCTTTGGTGGTTCTAACGGTAGAGCAAGTGTTTCTGCAACAGGCGGTACATCACCATATACGTATTCATGGACACCTACTGGTGGAACTGCAGCCCTTGCAACAGGATTAACACCAAATACATATACCTGTACTATCACAGATAACAATAGCTGTAGTTTAACTAAAACAGTAACGGTTGCTCAACCTGCAACTGCTGTGAGTGCTACTTCAAGTGCAACCAATGTAAGTTGCTTTGGTGGTTCTAACGGTACAGCAAGTGTTTCTGCAACAGGTGGTACCTCACCGTATACTTATGCATGGACACCTAGTGGTGGAACTGCAGCCATAGCAACAGGATTAACACCAAATACGTATACCTGTACTATCACAGATAACAATAGCTGTAGTTTAACTCAAACAGTAACCGTTGCTCAACCTGCAACTGCTGTGAGTGCTACAACAAGCTTTACCAATGTAACTTGTTTCGGTGGTTCTAACGGTGCAGCGGGCGTTTTAGCAACAGGTGGTACTTCACCATATACGTATTCATGGACACCTGCCGGTGGAAGCTCATCTACAGCATCGGGTTTAATTCAAGGAATTTATACCTGCACAATTACTGATAACAATAGTTGTACTCTAACTAAAACCGTTTCTATTACACAACCAACTGCTATAGCAGCTACTATCTCTTCAACCAATACAGCGTGTGTTGGTAACAGTGGTATGGCTACAGTAAGCGGCGTGAGCGGAGGAACAGGTGCTTATACTTACAGTTGGTCACCAACCGGAGGTACAGCTGCTACAGCTTCATCGTTAGGTGTGGGAATATACACTTGTACTATTCAAGATGCAAACATCTGTAGTTTAACATTGACAACTACTGTTAATACAATCAACGGCCCTGCAATAAGTGTTTCATCGCAAACAAACGTAAGCTGTGCCGGTGGCTCCAATGGTGCTGTACAGGTGAGTGTTACAGGTGGTACTATTCCATATACTTATTCCTGGACTCCCGGCACAAGTACAACTACTGTTGCTGTTGGCTTAACTGCCGGAACTTACTCTTGTGTAGTTACCGATAATGGTGGTTGTACTGCCATTCAAGGCATAAATATCAGTCAGCCTGCACCACTTGTAGTAAGCTCAGTTATTACTTCCTCTGTTCTTTGTAACGGAGGTGTAGCAACTGTTTCTGTATCAGCTACAGGCGGTACAACAGCTTATACCGGTACAGGTACATTTACAGCAACTGCCGGAAATCAAACCTATACAGTAACTGATATTAATTCATGTATGTCAACAACAAGCATTACTGTTACTGAACCGGCTGTTATCATAGCATCGGCTTCAGCTCAGGGTATCTACTGTCATGGTGGTGCTACAACTATTACAGTAACAGCTACAGGTGGTACCGGCCCTTACACGGGAACAGGTACATTTACAGCAACTGCCGGAAATTACAGTTATACAGTAACAGACAATCATACTTGCCCGGTATCAACTGCTACTATTACTCTTGTAGATCCTGCTGTTATTATGACCACACAATCATTCAGCTTATGTACGGGTCAAAGCGTAACGGTAGGTACTAACACTTACTCTGCTGCGGGTACTTATACGGACATGGTTACTACTGTACATGGTTGCGACAGTACTATTACGACTAACATTATTGTGAATGGCCTTCCTACTGTTACAGTAGCTCCGACTACAGCAACGGTTTGTGCCGGTAGCCCTGTGAGCTTAATGGCAGGCGGCGCTGCTTCATATATCTGGAGTAATGGTGGTTCAGGAAGTACACATACAGTAAGCCCTACGGCTAACACAACTTATACTGTAATGGGTACAGATATAAACCTTTGTCAGAATACTGCTACTGTAAACATCACTGTAAACAGTGCTCCTTCGGTAAGCGCCACAGCTTCTTCTACACTTGTATGTAAAGGACAAACGGTAACACTTACAGGACAAGGCGCTATAACCTATACATGGACCGGCGGTGTAACTAATGGAACAGCCTTTACACCAACCAATACAATTACGTATACGGTAACAGGTCAGGGCGCTAATACCTGTAAAGCTACAGCTGCTATTACAGTTAGTGTAAACCCTTGTACAGGAATAGAGTCTTTTGCAACTGCTAGCGATGCTATAGATGTATTCCCTAACCCGGGTAATGGTAATTACACGATTCGTTTCATGAACACAGATGTAAAAACAGTTTGGGTTTATGATGTAACAGGTAGAGTTGTTTATGAAAACATAAACACACACGATACTACTCTTCAGATGAATATTATAAACGAACCAAAAGGCATTTACTTTGTAAAAATACAAAGTGGTAATATGGTTTCGGTTAAAAAAATCATCAACCAATCCACTGACGGCCGCGCCCAGCAACGCCGCGGCT
>JAZJZF010000031.1:5243-12622 GCA_040389965.1 Bacteroidota bacterium | reverse complement strand
TAAAATTGCATTCATTTCATAAAAAAGCCCGTCGTAATTACGACGGGCTTTTTTAATGGTGTATTTTAATTGCGAATAACACACAAATAAAAACTCCCGTAAATAAAGAGTTTAACCGATTTAAACGGTTACAATCGGTTATATCCAACTACAATTAATTTCTAACCGAATAATTTTTAATGGCTGCCATACCTTTGTCTCGGCAATTTGATGAAGCGCTTCAAAAAATCAAAACGCTTAATTTATAGAAACATTATTAATTTTTAAAAACAAAAAACATCATGAACACATTAAGAAACCGCGTACAGTTAATTGGTAATTTAGGAACAGCTCCGGAAGTAAAAACCATTGCAGGAGGAAAAAAAGTAGCAAAGCTGGTTGTTGCAACCAACGAAACCTATAAAAATCAAAAAGGAGAAAAGGTAACCGAAACCACCTGGCATAACCTCACTGCCTGGGGAAATAACGCAGAAATAGCCGAGAAATACCTTGAAAAAGGCTCTGAGATTGCCGTAGAAGGTAAATTGCGCAATAATAATTATACAGATAAAGATGGTGTAAAACGTTATGTGACTGAAATTGAGATCTCCGAATTTGTGATGCTGGGCGGAAAAAAATAATTTTCCCAGAATAACTTTTCTAAAAACGCCTGCCCAACCCGGCAGGCGTTTTTTTTATGTAACAAAATCTGAAAATAACTTCTAATTTAGACCCGTAAAAAATACTATTCCTATGTACAAACAGCATTTATATCAAAACCTTGAACGGGAAATTATCCTGTTAAAACAATTAGCAAAAACCATAGAAGAAAAAGATCTTGAGTTCCGCCCAAACGAAAAGGTAAGAAGTAACATTGAACTGATGCGCTACGTATCGGGCCTGGGAGCCAATATGCTTCGTTGGTTCATTGATAATGACCTTACACCAGAAGAATGGGTAAAAATAAGAGAACATCAAAAAACATTAACGATCGAAAATTTCTCTGCACGCCTCGATGAACAGCTTTCAACCATCAAACGTTATATGGATGCTATAACAGAAGAAGATCTGTTGACCAAAGAAGTAACTTTACCTTCTAAAGAAAGCATGGTATTGGGCGCTGCTATTATTAATGCTCCCATTAAATGGCTGGCGTCGTATCGTATGCAGCTTTTTGTAAACCTCAAATTAAATGGTAAGGAAGATTTGTCAACCAAAGAAGCCTGGACCCTGATAGAGGCTTAATACAAGAGATCACAAACATACTTAAACTAAAAAGGACCGGAATGAATCCGGTCCTTTTTTAATGATAGTAATCTGATTTATTTAACCACTAAAATGCCATTCGCTAAAAAGCGGATCTCTTTTTTAGGTTCTTTAATAGCATCAATTTCTGCCTGAGGTTTTTTAGCATCTTCGGCATAGTGTTTTAATTCGGCTACTGATGTTACTTTTGTAAATGCAATACCGTCTAAAACAACTGTCTTTCCTGCAATTTCAACAGGTACAAAAAATTCGTAATCTTTCATTTTCACGAAAGCCGTATTTTTATCGTCAATCACCAAATTCATCCAACAGCCTTTTTTAGAACATGAACTTTCTACTTTAGCTTTGATTTTAACAGCAACTGTATCTTTTGTTTTTAACATCGTTGGTACTTCTGTAATATTGATAGCACCGGTTTCTGTAATCTTAGCACCGTAGGTATCTCCCGGTTTTGCCTGACCTGCAGGAGGCTGTGCATTTATAAAATAAGCGCAAAGAATAAAGGCTAATGTCAATGTAATTTTTTTCATGTTGTTTGTTTTAAAATCCAGGTAAAGATACTAAAAAGTACCCGGAACGAAAAATACAGGATTAGTCGTTATGTCCCTTGGCATCTTTTATTTTTTGCAGCAGGTATAATTCTTCCTCTTTTTGCATACTGATCTTCAAGGAATCGCTGATGTTTTTTTCGCCCAGCTTCTCCAGATCCGGCTTTCCGGCATTTACCCAGGCTGTATACCAAATGCTGCCAACAGTAATGATACTTGCCCTCATACGCCGTTCCACCTGGCCTTTTATCATCATATCATACCTGTTCGTATAGTCTGTTGAATACACTTTCATCATTACATTGCCTCTGTTTTCGTAAGCATACTTTTGATCGGTAGGAAATTCTTTATTTAAGGCAGCTTCAAATTTAAGCACACTATCCACTGCCAAATGACTATCGTACACTATCTTCCAGGCAGTTTTGATAGGTGAGTCTATATAGCTTGCCCTGCCCACAAAGTAATCGTAATCTTCTGCTTTTAATTCCGGAATTCTGCTTTCCCAAAAACCATGAATGCCTCTTTGTCCGGTCAGTTGCCCGTTATAATTTTCAGTGGTGTGCAAAGGTACATGAGCATCGGCTACGTAGTGCCCCAGATCAGCACTGTAATGTAAAATAAGATCTAAATTCTCGTCTTTAAATGCATTCATTAATTTGTAATAATGCTTTTCTATTTGCCAGGGTACAATGCCATAAGCCATTAGCGTATCTTCCGAATACTTGCCTACTGCCTGTTTCCAGAATTTGGGAACACTGTCAAAAGCATGCTCTCCATAATGATCAATATCTATATAATGCCTCGGTGCTTCTCCTTCTACGCCATAGCGCCGTTTATCAGGATCTACCGCATGATTCGTAATAAACTCAATATGTTTTTTATAAAAACTCACCATTTCGGGCGGCAACGTAAACACGGCCATACGATTAATACGCTTATGACCATAAAAGCCCCACGATTGAGCAGGCTGCTTAGGTATTAAAATAATAATTCCTAACGAAAGCAAAATGATAACCGCAATTTTTTTAACCGGCATAATTTTATATTTTAATTCCCATGAGCAGCACATCGTCTACCTGCTCATAGGCACCTTTCCATTCTACAAAAGAGTTGTCAATACTCTGGGACTGAGCAGTTGCAGGCAATCCGGAAATGGAAATCAATAATTCTTTTAAATTTTTAGACATGAATTTTTTTCCTTCTTTTCCGCCAAACTGATCTGCGTATCCATCCGTAAATACGAACAAGGCATCCTGTTTTAATAAAGAGATCTTCGTGGTTTCAAATTCCATATCATCTGGCGTAAAACCCGCTATAGCTGTTTTGTTGGGCTTGTACTCCAGTAACTCATGATTCCTGATAATGTATAAAGGCCTGTTAGCCCCCGAAAATTCCACTTCTGTTAATGTGTTATTAAACTTTAACAAGGCTATATCCATTCCATCCTTTTGTTTGGATGCATCAGAATGCTGCTTTAATACTTGTTTGATTTGTGTATTTAAAAACGATAAAATTTTACCGGGCTCTGTAATCTGTTTTTCATATACTGCCTGCACTATTTTATCAATGCCAATGATACTCATTAATGCTCCCGGAACGCCATGCCCTGTACAGTCTGCAGCAATACAGTAAAAATAATCATCTACTTTACTAAACCAATAAAAATCGCCACTTACCACATCTTTAGGTTTGTAGTACACAAAACTTTGCTCAAACACGGCGTGCAATTCTTTTATATCCGGTAAAATAGCCTGTTGAATTCCTTTAGCATATTGTATGCTATTATCTATCTCTTGTTTTTTTTCGGCGATGATCTGGTGTTGGGCTTCGAGCTGAATATTAGTCAGTTGTTTTTGTTTGTTTTGCCTGTATAGTAGCACTACCGCCACAATGACGATAAGAGCTACGGCCAAAAGAATAAAAATAAAGTAGGTATTTTTTTTGTTTCTTAGTTCCTGAATTTCGTTGGTTTGCTTTAACTGCTCAACATTTGCTTCCGATTTTTCGAGCGAGTAGCTGCTTTGTAAATTACTGATACTGGTAGAATACGTTTCTTTATCGAGTGTTTCTTTTAAGTCTACATATTTTTCGATCTGATCATACGCTTCTTTAAAATTCCCCAATTTGTAATATGCCCTGGCCAAAGCCTGTATTGCCAAAAGCCGCGTATCTTTTATATCGTGTCTGATATTATAATTGTAGACGTAATTAAATTTTGAGATAGAACTTTTAACACTGCCCAGCTCGAGTTCACATAAACCCATATTAAGCATAGAGATCATCATACTGGAGGAATCATTAGATTTCATATGGATCTGCATGCTTTTTTCGTTATAGAAATTCGCTGATTTGTAATCTTCTATGCCGTAAAACAAATCCCCTAAATTGCCGTAGATCCTTCCCATTTCAGAATACTGTCCACCTTTGCGGGCCAACTCAATGCCTTTGTTGAAATAAGCCATGGATGAATCAAAGTATTGCTTTTTTTTCGTCTGGCGGTTTCTGTCAGAATAATAACTGGCAAGTGCATTGTATACCTTCAATAATCCGGAAGTATCTTTTAAGTCTTCGTATATGCCCAGTGATTTATAAAGGTATTTGTCTTCCTTGTAGTTATGCTGCTGTATACAAAGAATCCAGCCAATATTATACAGCGAGTAGGCAATTCCTTTTTCGTTATGAATGGAATCATTGATACGATAGGCTTTAAAATAATATTGCTGGGACTTATCGTAATCCGAATGGAACCAATAAGCATCAGCCATGCAATTGTAGGCCGTAATTTCACCGTATATGTATTTTAATTTTTGGGAAACCCTCAGCGCTTCATTACCATAGCCTATGGCATCTTTAAACGCGTAATTGCTTAAATAATAGGAAAGGGAAATGAGTTTTTTGACCTTTAGCGTATCATCTGTTTTAAAGGATGCAATTTCGCTTTTAAGACTATCAATCCTGGCCGGATCCTGCGCGGAAACAACCAGATTTATTCCAATAAAGAAATAGATATATATAAAGCGAAAATAATACATGCCATCTAAAGATATAAAAATATACCGAAATTGTTGTTTTATCAACATTCTCATATTTTTATAAAATCGGGCCTGTCAATGGCTATTGGTTAAACAGCCTTAAAACTTCGGGCTAATTGTAAAAGAAGCTTAAGCTCCTCCTAGTAATAATGTAATTTTGTTCATAGTAGTGTAAGATTTAATTAATATAAAACTACTACTATTGGAAACCTAAATATAGAGGGGTAGCCCCCCAAATCACTTTAATACCGCTCAAAACAAAAAAACCCCGTATGAACATAGTCATACGGGGAGTGAACAGTGGGTTTGAATTATTAAGCTTTAGCTTCCTGAGCTGCTTTAATTCTTGCTTTGATGTTATCGGTTGTTGTTGAATTTGGTCTCTCGATGGCAGAACCGGTAGCTCTGTCCCAGATAAGACTTGCCAATACACCTAGTGCTCTTGAAACACCAAATAATACCGTATAAAAATCATATTCATGCATACCATAGTGTACTAATAAAGCACCTGAGTGTGCATCTACATTAGGCCATGGGTTTTTAATTTTCCCGGTCGATTCTAAAATCGGAGGTGCTACTTCATATACCATTTGTACGATCTCACAAATGTTATCATGTTTAATGTATGTTTTATAAAAATCCTGTTGCGCTGTAAAACGTGGATCTGTTTTACGTAATACCGCGTGGCCATAACCCGGCACAACTTTTCCTTCGGCCAGCGTTTTTTTAATGTATTCTGCAATTTGTTCTTTAGTTGGTAAGCCACCTCCTAAATTTTCTTTCAATTCCATGATCCAGCTTAATACTTCCTGATTTGCAAGACCATGTAAAGGACCTGCTAAACCATTCATACCTGCAGCAAATGCTAAATAAGGATCGCTTAATGCAGAACCTACTAAATGCGTAGCGTGTGCAGAAACGTTTCCTCCTTCATGATCAACGTGAATAGTTAAATACAAACGCATTAAACGTTTCATATCAAACTCTTCGTAACCCAACATGTGTGCAAAGTTTGCTGCCCAATCCAATTTATGATCGGGTTCAATATGTGTTCCGTTTTTATATTTACGACGGTAGATATACGCTGCAATTCTTGGTAAACGTGCAATCAGATTCATTGAATCTTCGTATACATAATCCCAATAATCTTTTTTATTAATCCCTTTTGCATATGCTTTTGCAAAAACGCTTTCTGTTTGCATAGCCATGATACCAACTACGAATTGTGTCATAGGATGAGTATCAACAGGTAATTTTTCAATGACGTCAAACACGTGTTTTGGAACGTTGCTACGTTTTTGCCATTCTCCTGTAATAAAACTTACGTCATCCTGCGTAGGCAATTCGCCCACTAACATTAAATAGAAAATTCCTTCAGGAAGTGGTTCAGTACCGCCCGGCGCTTTTGGCAAATGCTTACGAAGTTCCGGTATAGAGTATCCTCTGAAACGAATTCCTTCTTCGGGATCTAACTTAGATGTTTCTGTTACCATTCCAATCATACCTTTCATTCCCTGGTATACCTGGGCTACAGTAATTTCACCTAATTTTAAATCACCATGATTTTTGATAATGTCTTTAATTTCTGCCGCCAAAGGCACTGCTTTCTCACGAAATTTATCTTTTAACCGATCCATCTTTTTACACTGTTTAATTAACCATGTAAATTTATACAGTGTAATGATTTAAACAAACTTTATTTGTATTATTTTTAAGTTAATTGATCTAAGCAATGAACTGCGCGATCGAAAAATGCAGCTTTTAAGCCTTTACCAGGGTCTAAAAACTTCATAACCATCGGTTTAGCCGAGATTGAACATGCATTATTTTTTTCGGAGTTTTACATTGCCTGCAGCGGTTATTTCCAAAGGAATATTGGATTTTTTATAAAAACTATTCTCATCCAGTTCAGCAGTAACCTTAATAGTGTATTTCAATTTCTCATTTGTAACAAATTTCCAGGCAGTTTTAAGTATTTTATTTACTTCTACTGTAATTGGTATTTTCACTATGGTTTCGCTGGAGGGCTTGATAGTAATAGGTTTATCGAATGTACCGTCCGACGTTACCAATTTATTTCCTAACGATAGCGTATAATGTATTTTATGAATATTGAGATCAAGCAATTCTCCTTTATTTATAATTTTAATTGTGGCTGTAATGTCTGCTGCTTTCCTGGTAAGACTCAGGTGATCGGTTTCTATATGCTCTACTTTTATTTGTGGAGGAACAGGAACTTTAATTTTCATATGCTTTGATACCGGAATTTTTTCACTTCCAAATAGGGTATTATATACTATGTATGCCTCAATTTCCAGATAGGTAGAATCCTGATGCTGCAGGAATTTGATCGTACTCATGGTTTTATGAATAGGAATGCGGAGAGGTAATTCTACCTGCTTTTTCTCGCCCGGTTTCTGTTTCATATTTAAAACCTTGGTTTCTACAAATAGCAACGAATCAGCGAGTGTTATTTTATAAAACAAGGTATCAATGTCTAGTTTAAAAATGCTTTTATTCTCTAAAACCATATCCACACCCACATACGCTGTAT
>JAZJZF010000031.1:0-5233 GCA_040389965.1 Bacteroidota bacterium | reverse complement strand
TCCAGATCCGGCAAAACAAGCTTGAGTCCTTTTTTGGGATTAAAGAAAATAACGATCACAGCCATCCCTAGTATCAATAACAACACGATACTGATGCCCCATCTTTGTAATTTTTTTCTTCTTTCCATAAGCGCCCGTATTGATACAAGGCTATCAAATCTGCTGCCAATATAAAGCTTAGGAATTTCTGTTTACAAAAAAAGCCCATTAGTTTATACCTGGAGATCATAATCCTTTAGCTCTCGGTAACGATGTATGTATAAGCACCGGAACTCTCAAAAAAAGAATGTCCGATTTTCGGATGCTCATTCGCCCAGCCGTTATACTGTATTGGAAAAAGCTTACACCATGTTCAATGTTCCTACTTGTATGTACTTTATCGGCCACCTTCACATTTTCTACTTTTTTCACACACTCAATCAACTCATTGTCACCTATAGCTTGAGGAGATAATCAAAAGCCTTTACTTTAATCGCCTGGAGCGCAAATTCACTATAGGCTGTCGTAAAAACAACTTTAGGCTCATATTCAAGGCCATTTATAACATCAAAGCCTGATCCTTTAATCAGTTGTATGTCTAACAAAATAAGATCTGGTCTTTGCAGGTTTATTTTCTCAATAGCTGCTTGTACCTCACCTTCCTCTACCGATATTGAAATTAAAGGAAACCTGCTTTTAAGAATGTTTCTTATAATCAACCGATTGTTTTCTTCATCATCTATAATAGCAATTGAAATCATATTTATCAATCTATGAGGTTTTTCCTTTTAACTGTCCTATTTACCAAGATAAATTAGCTCTAAAAGCAAGGTAAAATCTTATAATTTTACATAAACAAACATGCCGATCAGATGGGACATATTACGTGCCATGCTTGATTGTACCTACAAAGCATGGCTATTATCAAAGGAATCCCCGGATACCCTTTATTGCCTTCATAAAAGATTGGGCCGTATGATAAAACAGCCTTAACAGCTTATGTTCTATTACTGAACCCTAAGTATCTGGCTATCAAAAAACAAAAACGGAGTGCTACAAAAGCTATAAATAGTTTACTTTAGTAGCCATTAAGAGCAATCCTTGCCCCATAAGTGATACAACCACTACATAGTCATCGTTATAAGTTTATAATAGTTCTGTTACTATTTTGGTTGTTGCCAGGCCCGGTGCTCGCACAATTCGAAGGATTAAAAAATTATAATGTTAAGGATGGTTTGCCTGGCTCCGATGTATATGGAGTACTGCAGGACTCTAAAGGTTATATGTGGTTCATAGGCGACCAGGGTGTTAGTAAATTTAATGGGTATACGTTTAAAAATTTTAGTACTGAAAACGGGCTACTTGATAATACAATCATCGGTATTTATGAAGACAAAAAGCAACGCATTTGGTTTCGGTCCTTAACAGGTCGTTTGTTTTATTACAAAAATGATAGAATTTACACAATAAGTTGTAATGATAGTCTTCAGAAAATATTTAAAGTATCGTTCAATAGCTCAATTTATATTGACGAGGGAGATACAATATGGTTAGGTGCTACCGATCTTTTTAGAGTAAAGATAAATCCTGGGTGGAAATCAAAAGATTTGAAAATAAAATTAATGCCCGAAGGAAACTATTTTTATACCATTGGTAAAGCGGGAGTTATTTTTGGTGGTCTTACTCTATACGATAAAGGAATTGCCGATCAACTTATCACTGGTTATACTGATGGGAATAAAAAAATTGCTGTGATCCACACAAACCTACCTACTAAAAAATACGAAGTGCCACGCTATAATTTTTTAAGGCTACATAATGGTACTTACATGGTTTCGCTTGGAAAAACCCTGATTAATTTTACAGATTCCATCATTCTTAATAAAACGGTCGCAAATGGAATAATTATTGATTTTTCAGAAGATATTGATCATTCCATAATTGTGTCCACTACAAAAGGTGTGTCATTTTTTTCACAGAAGGATTTTAAACTAACCAAAAACATTCCCCAAATTCATAACAAATTCATAACCGGCTCCTTACTTGATAGTGAGCGTGGATTATGGTTTACTTCAGAAGGAGATGGAGTTTATTATATACCTCATCGCAATTTTAGTTATTATGCTGTTGATAACGGAATTGCCAAAAGTAAAATTTCCTGCATAAAACCTTATAAAAATCAATCCGTGATTGTAGGGTTTGTTGATGGAAGTATTAACATTCTAAAACATGATACCATCCTAAATTATTACCTGCCGGTAACTAACTCTTTAAAACATGTATCAAAGATTTCAACAATTGATGAATATGAAAATCAGATTTATATTAGCAATGCAGAAAAAACATATCGCTTTACAGGTAAAAATTTAACTGTTATTCCAGGACTTAACCAACCAGGTACCAAACGCTTGTTGGAAGATAAAAAAGACAGTACGCTCTGGATATTAAATTTTAGAAGTTTATTTAAGTATGATCCAAAACATGATTTTAAGTTAATTTCAAAATATAATGTAAAATTGAGAATGGATAATATGTACCAAGATAGCCACGGTTTATTATGGCTCTGCTCAGCTTATGGCGTATATACTTGTGATGGAAAAACAATAAAAAACATGAAAGAGTACGATCCACTATATAGCTACCGGCCTGTTGACATTGCTGAAGATTTAAAAAACAATATATGGATTGCCACAAGAGGCGGTGGTGTTATTATCAAAGAAAGAAATAGACTAACGCAGCTCACAGAAGCTAAAGGCCTTGCAGGTAACATGTGTAAAAATATCCTGATAGATTCTAATACGGTATGGGTTGGCACGAATAAGGGGCTTAGCAAAATAAACCGCTCGATAGACGGAAACTATCATATTGAAAATATGTATTCAAAGGATGGCCTACTCAATAATGAAATTGGCGGCATCATTAAATTTAATCATATGATTTGGGTAGCACATAATAATGGAATTACCGTATTTGATCCCGCAAAGGTAAATATTGAAAAAAACGCCCCGCCGGTTTATATCACTCAATTTTCCGTGAATGATAGCTCTTATTCTTTAAATAAAAGGCATACATTGTCTTTTGATCAAAATTATATTTCCATCAGCTACGAAGGACTTTCATACAAAAATGCCGGAAATATAGAATACAAGTATAGAATAAAAGGGATTGACCCCGACTGGGTGCACAGCTATTATACAACTATTAAATATCAAAGCCTTGCTCCTGGTAATTATACCTTTGAGGTATTTGCCAAAAGTAACGATGGTACCTGGAGTAAAAAGCCTGCAACATTAACATTTACAATTTTATGCGCTTGGTGGGACACCTGGTGGTTTATAACTATTTGTATTATACTAAGTGTTACATTAGTTGTCGTGCTATTTAAGTACCGATTAGATAGCATCAGAAAAGCGGAATTTGAAAAGGAAATGTTACGGCATCGCATTTCTTCCATTGAATTGCAGGCCCTTCGTTCGCAGATGAATCCTCACTTTGTATTTAACGCCATCAACTCTGTACAATATTTCATTACTGATAATGATCCGGAATCTTCACAAAAATATTTGGAAAAATTTTCTTCCCTAATTCGTTATGTTCTTGATAATTCAAAATTGGCGCCTATTTCATTAAAAACTGAAATTAATGCATTGAATATTTATATGGAACTGGAAGCTTTACGTTTTAAATTTAATTATGAAATAATTATTAAGGATAATGCACCTATTGAAAACATTTATATTCCATCAATGCTGATACAACCTTATGTTGAAAATGCGATATGGCACGGTTTAATGCATAAAAAAAATATTGGAAAAATTAAAATTACATTCATTATTAATACTACCGATTTAAAATGCATTATTGATGATAACGGCATTGGCAGAAAACGTTCAGAAGAAATAAAATTAAATGCCGGTAAAATAGAAACACATAAATCCTTGGGGATGTCTATTACAAAAGAACGCTTGGATATTATCAATAAAATAAACCAATCAAATTTAAAAGTTACTATAACCGACAAAATAAACGATTTAGGAGAAAGTACCGGTACACGGGTTGAAATTGATATACCTTTTTAATAGTTTAGTATTATGATAACAGTAATTATAGTTGACGATGAAGAAAAAAGCAGAAAGACCATGCTTAGTCTTTTAACGACTCATTGTCCTAATGTAAAAGTATGCGAATTATGCAATTCAGTTGATACTGCGGTAACTGCTATCGAAAAGCACAAACCAGAGTTAGTATTCCTTGATATTGAAATGCCTTTTCATAATGGATTTAATTTGCTGGAACGGATTAAGAATCCGAATTTTAAAGTAGTGTTTGTTACCGCTTACGACTGTTATGCCATACAGGCCATTAAATACAATGCCATGGATTATTTAATGAAACCGGTTAATGTACAGGAACTGAAACAAACCGTAGAAAAATTTGAAGGGAGAGAAAAGTCGACAACAAAAAACGATAGCTTTGAAGCCTTGCTTACCATGATCAAAACAAAGTCGGCAAAAATTGCTGTACCAACGTTTGATGGTCTAAAAATGGTAAATTCTATCGATATCATTAAATGCATAGCTAATGACACCTATACTACTTTATATTTTACCGATGGAAAAAAACTAATGGTATCTAAATTGCTGAAAGAATATGAAGACCTATTAGAGCCGTTTAATTTTTTCAGAATTCATAATTCTGTACTAATAAATTTATCACACGTTACCAAATACGTTAAAGGTGATGGCGGCAGCGTGTTAATGAGCGATGGTGAAACCTGCGAAGTATCGCGTCGGAAAAAGAATGAGCTTATGAGCAGACTAAGTTTGATATTGTTGTAAATAATAAAAATGACTATTAGTAGAATGCTTTGAAATTCCAGGTAATGGTTTCTGAAATACAGGTAATAGGTACTACTATCAGTCAGAGTCAAGAATTAGAAGAAATCATTAATAAGGTCTTAAACTCAAAAAGATCTGTTATTTTGGCAAATTTCAGGGACTTAAGCAAATAGGGCCTGAGTTTTGATCGGAATATCTCATATCATTTAGGCTCCAAATTGATGCAGCACCTAAAAAGTCGGGGAAATCGCCAATAATCATCAGGTAAGAATAATAACTATTTTAAAACGAAAACGGGCTTCAGAATACTCTGAAGCCCGCTATACCAGTAGTGAGAAGGAGATTTGAACTCCTGACCTTCGGGTTATGAACCCCATAATACTGCCCCATCTAAAAGTTTCAAATCGTTCTAATCC
>JAZJZF010000030.1:4443-5726 GCA_040389965.1 Bacteroidota bacterium | reverse complement strand
TCTTCACCATAACCGGGAGGTCCCCAGTATACATGTGTGCTAAGCTTACCACTTAATGTAGACACTATTGGCTCATACTGGTATTCGGAAGCATTTTCTGTTTTTTGTTCTGTAGCCTTTTCCTGCTTTTGTGGGCTGCCATTACATCCTGCAAGAACCACCAGGGCTATAAATAAGATCTTATTCATGATAAAAGATTACTGTTAGATAAATATAAGAAAAGTATATGCATAAAAAAGCCGTTGCAGTATACCGCAACGGCCCCCAACTTTTAAAAAACTATTTTTTATCTGCGTTGGTTTTATCTCCCCAAATCTCTACATGAGCTTTTTTGTCTTTATAATTAGGGATTGTTTTATACATAAGCACAATTTTTTTAATGCTACGCTCTCCGCCATTAAGTGCTATTAAACGGCTTTCACCAGGCGCTTTAATAGGGTATCCTATATTTACCATTTGGTTATCGCCGCTTTCATAAAAGACTTCAATGGAGGTAATATCAATGGGTGCTTCCGTAACTTTAAATTTAATTGATGCAAATCTATCTGCACCCATTACAACCACTTCTTCTTTCTCTTTTGTAAAATCAACTTTTGTTTCACCTATTTTATGCCAACCTGTTTTGTCGCTTACTACCACGGCTGATTGTTGTTGTGCTTTCATTTCAGTGTAACCTGCTCCTAGCGCAAGTACTGCAAGAATTACTATCTTTTTCATAAATTTTAATTTATTTGGTTATACCTACTCAATAGAAAAGCTAATGCCATAAAAAACCGGAGCTGTTTTTAAATAAGCACTATTAAATAGTAGATAAATAGGGGTCTTGAGGAATAATTTCCTCGCGGCATTACATATAAATGGTATTTATTGCCACAGTTTAAAAAACAGGCTTTACGTTTTTCTTAGATTATTTATTCAGAAAAAAATTAGAATACCTCATCAATATCGTTCCTTCTTATAATATCATTATTAGAAGGCTCATCATCATCCCATTTCGTAGACTGAACCGTTTTGGTATTTGGTTGCGATAAGAAATCCGTATTTTGTGTAATCCCGGTATTGGTGCTACCTGAATAAATATCCTGTCCTTCGGTATAATCCAGATCTGCAAATTTGGCATATTGACCAATGAATCGTAAAGGCACATCCACAATAGACCCGTGCCTGTTTTTAGCAATGATAATTTCTGCACGGCCTTTCGTTGGCTGGTTATTTTCATCTACTTCCAAACCGTAATATTCCGGACGGTAAATAAACATAACCATATCCGCATCCTGTTCAAT
>JAZJZF010000030.1:0-4433 GCA_040389965.1 Bacteroidota bacterium | reverse complement strand
CCCGATTCACGTAAATCACTTAACTGAGGGCGTTTGCTGCCTCCGGGGCGGTTCTCTACCTGACGGCTTAACTGCGATAGGGCAATGATTGGTATTTCTAATTCCTTTGCAAGCGATTTTAAACCCCTTGAAATGGTTGAAATTTCCTGCTCACGGTTTCCTTTACTATCAGGCCCTCCGCTCATTAGTTGAAGGTAATCGATAATGATCAGCGAAATATTTTGTTGTTCTTTTAAACGACGTGCCTTTGCCCTAAGCTCAAATATAGATAGGGCAGGGGTGTCATCAATATATAAAGGTGCTACCGATAATTTTTTAATACGTTCATTTAACTGAACAAATTCGTGGTTATCTAAATTTCCTTTTAAGATCTTGTCTTGTGCAATTTCTGTTTCAGAGGAGATTAAACGTTTTACCAATTGTAATGACGACATCTCTAACGAGAAAATAGCCACGGGTTTGTTAAACTCAACAGCCGCATTTTTTGCCATTGTTACAACAAATGCCGTTTTACCCATACCAGGACGAGCAGCAAGGATCATTAAATCGGATTTTTGCCATCCACCGGTGATTCGGTCTAAGGCTGTAAATCCTGAAGGAACGCCTAATAAACCGTCTGTTTGCTGGGCCGCGGCTTCAATCTCAGTAATAGCCTGCGCAATTAAAGAGGTCATGCCGGCATGTTGCTTACGCACATTCGAATCAAGGATCTCAAAAATATGTTGCGTAGTTGCATCCAGTAATTCAAATACGTCGGTACTGTCTTCGTAAGCTGTTTTAATGGTTTCTGTGCTGATCCTTATCAACTCACGCTGTAAATATTTTTGCGCCACTATACGGGCATGGTATTCGATATTTGCAGACGAAGCAATGCGGTTTGTTAACGAAGAAACATAGAACGATCCTCCCACCATTTCAAGTTCTCCGGTGCGTTTTAATTCCTGAGTTACGGTTAAAATATCAACCGGTTCGGAGCGGTTAAATAAAGTATATACAGCCTTAAAAATAAGGCCATTTTGTTCTTTATAAAAACTTTCGGGCGATAGAACATCAATAACAGTGCTTAAAGCATCTTTTTCAAGTAGCATGGCTCCAAGTACAGCCTCTTCAAGCTCAACAGCCTGCGGCTGCAACTTCCCAATTTCATTAGGGTTTGCAGGAGTATATAGTTTTTTTCGGGTTTTATTTTGGTTGTCGAAGCTTTGCATAAATATAGTACGGGAGGGTAAAAATGCTCAATACTTTTCAATACATGAAGGTACGGTTTTTTAGCGGCATTAAGGATGTTAACATATGTTTAACACTGCTTTTTAAGGATCTGATTATCAACTCGTATTTTGTTAGTAACCTGTGTTTGACTGAAATAGTCGTGAACAACTAGCCTTATAAACTTTTAAACAATTAAAAAGTTAACAGAATCTCATAAATGGATTATGATTTATTGTAATATCTTTATATTGAAAAGATGTCTAAGATCAATACCATACTAAAACGATATTGCTCGTTCATATTGTCATTTTTTTTCCTTTGTCAGCTTCATGCGCAAACAAGTGAAGAAACGGCGTTTTTAAATAATTTTAAAAAACAAAGTCTTGCCGGTAAAGTAAAAGCTTATGATACTCTCAGGCCAAATTTAAAATCTATCTATTATCCTTTAGTTAAAGTCGAACTGGAATCTATCAGACAGCAAGCTATACGTGATCATAAAACCGATATTATAGACAGGCTAATAAAAATAGATGGAGAACTCTATTATCAAAGCAAAAATTACTCGAAGGCCATTCCTATTTTTACAGATCTTTTAGTTAAAAACAAGATCACAACTCCTGAGGATAGTGCCAAAGTGCTGTATTTTTTAAAGAACTCTTATGTAAACATTCATTCTTTGAAAAAAGCCACGGATATACATAAAGTGCTCGTTAAGCTGAAAGAAGTCCATCCCGAAATAGATGCGTGGCTTTTACATCCCAAACTAAGTACATTGTATTATGAAATGAAGCTTTATAAAGAATGTCTTAATCAGCAGCTTCTGGAGTATGACGAAATGAAGAAGGATAATGCTTTATTATTGGGATATTATAATAACAGAGGATTGTTTTGGGGTAAATACGGCCATCAGGATAGTGCCTTGAAATATTACAATAAAGCCCGGACGTTATTTCAGCAAATGCATAGTCATGATAAAAAACTGAGTATTACAGATGAGTTTACAATTGGGTTAATTGAAGGAAATATAGGTCAGGCCTATATTGAATTAAAAGAATATTACAAGGCCATTCCTTTATTAAAAAAGGATGTCATTTATAGTATAAGATCCAGGAATTTTCTCAATGCAGCTATTAGCCAGATAGAGCTCTCGAAATGTTATATGAGTATTGACCAGATGGGACTCTGTAAAAAATACCTTGATAGTGCTACCTTAAGGCTTACAGGTGTGGATGATTATAAAACACGGCTTAAAATCATAAAACATTATGCTCTGTATTATGAAAAAGTAGGGCAAACAAAACTTTGCATCGATTACTATAAAAAGTACAATTATTTTAAAGACAGCACAGATGCTACTGAAAGTTTAAAAGAGTTGGTTTCTGCTCAAATTACCAATCAAATGCAGGAAAAAGAGAGTATGATCCTTGATAATGAAAAAAAGATCAAGGAAAGAACAGTGGAGCTCTCGCAACAAAAAACCATACAAACCGCCCTGTTCTTTGGAGGACTTATTTTAGTGATCATCATTATCATGATTTCCTCGCAGCTTAAAAAAACAAATTCGCAAAAACTCTTACTCGAATTAAAGAACAAACAAATAGAAACCCGAAATGATATTATTAATAAATCGCTGGTGGAAAAAGACCTTTTGATAAAAGAAGTGCATCATCGTGTAAAGAATAATTTGCAGATCATTTCAAGCCTTTTAAAATTACAATCGGGTAAGACTCAAAACCCGGAAATTTTAAATTCCTTACGGGAAGCCCAGGACAGGATCAACTCTATGGCATTGCTTCATCAACTATTATATAGAAATAACGAAGTTACCAGCTTGTTATTTAATGAGTATTTGTCTGTTTTAATATTACAAATATCCAGCAGCTTTGCATTAACCAACAATAATGTAAAAATAGAATCGAAACTAACCCCGCTTGAACTTGATCTGGATACAGCTATACCTTTAGGATTGATAACTAATGAGTTGATGTCGAATGCTTATAAGCATGCTTTTAGTGATGGTGATAACAAGGGTGAAATTAAGGTAGAATTGTCGAAGCTTTTTAAAAATACCTATATGCTTAAGATAAGTGATAATGGAAAAGGCTTGCCCGGTAATTTTGACATTACAAATTTAGATTCATTAGGATATCGTTTCTATTTTAGCAGATCAGATTTCGGCTGACTTGAAAATTTACAACGATAATGGTGCAAATTTTGAAATTCATTTTCAAAAGAAATAACAATTAAAATGCATGACTCTTATGCATCCTGTTTTTCAATAACCCCTTTTATAAAATCAGTGATCAGGTAAGCAATCAATTTACCTGTTTTATTATCGGCCTTAATGTGCGATAACACAGGTGCACCTTCGGCTATATGGAAATAAAGGGCATTAAGTTGTTTCCCGCACTGGTAGGCATATTGCCTTGCCTGAACCGGCGATATACCGCTGCTTGTTTTAGCACTTGAAGGTACATTGGTAATGGCATCCAGATCTATTTCCACACCGCAGGAATTTTGCTTTACAAAGCCCAGGTTTTGTTGCAGAGCGTTTGTAAACGTTTTATATTCTCTTATAAAAACATCTTCGTAAGTGGTATAAAATAGTCTGGTATTGTGTGCTGTAAAATCCTTTAGTACCTGAGCCGTGTTGTATTGTTCATGTAAACAAAAAACAGAATAATTTTTCAGGAACTGTTCTTCAAAAGCATAACTAAATCCATTTCCGCTATGGCGGCCTTCCAGTGGTCTAAAATCTGAATGCGGATCACAGTTAATAACATGTATTGCTCTGGCTTGTGCTTTAGAGCAGCCTTTAATGATAGGGTAGGAGTTATTATGCCCACCGCCAACAACAACAGGTATTTTATGTAAAGAGCTAATAATTTCTATGACATCGCTTACACGGGTATCCAATTCGCTTACCAGGTCTCTTAATTGGGTAATATCCTCTCTGTTTTTTGTAGTGAGCGCATTTGCTTTTTCCATCAGGTCATCTACATAAATATGTCCCAATACAAAAATGGATTTACCAGTAAGGTACATATTGCTTTGTTGATTCAAAAAGCCTTCCATTGCCGGTTTCCAGGCAGTATGAGCCCCGCCGCGACCGTAATTAGCTTTTACACCAATATCTTCCGGTATACCTAATAATACAAAAAGACAGTCCGACTTTTTTAATTCTTCTTTCCAGTTACCTCCATCGGAAACATAGCTGACTTCTT
>JAZJZF010000029.1:0-43441 GCA_040389965.1 Bacteroidota bacterium | reverse complement strand
GAAGTTGCGCCGTCAGAAAATACCACATGAGCAGCAGAAGGTGTTCCTGCATAAAATAAATTATTATCAGAACCTGTCAGGTAGCTTGCAAGGTTGCTGCCATTTCTGAGATAAGCACTGCTGATGCCGGCACCCGAAGGAGAAGATTCATTTACGAGGATATTATTTTTTAATTCTACGCCTGTAGCGACAGAGGCAAAAAGCGCAGTACTTCCAAATAAACTTCCTGTACTGGAACCGTTAAGGTATACAGAGTTATACCAGGCCTTAACATTGGTACTGCCCCCTATATAGATACCCGCTAAAGGCATGGTAGCATTGGCCGCAGGGGTTTCAATATGACCGATGAGATTATTGGAAAGGGTATCGCTTTGTCCGGAAATGGTAGTGGAATTAGCCGCCAGATAGATTCCATAAGCTGATCCTGCAGCATTTGTATTAGCTATATCGTAGATCTTATTCTTATAAATACTTGCCTGGCTGTTTCCTGCCACATACACAGGGTAAACGGAAGAAGCACCTGTGCCTGTAAAGCCAAATACAGTATTTTGATAAATTCTGTTGGGGGTAATACCGGCATTACACTGAATGCCATAAAGAGCCCCAGCGGATGAAATATTGCTGATCGTATTATTATAACAGGCGCTTGTACTGCCTGATGTCATTGAAACGATGCTGGTGATGCCGCTTCCTGAGTTAATAGCATCAAAGGTATTGCCGGATACGACCTGGTTCTGTGTTGCCGGAGCATTGGTATACACGCCATAAAAAGCACTGGTGCCGCTTTGTGAAACGTTGGTAATATTATTGAAGGAAATATTAGCTGTTCCTGAAGCGGCATTGCCTGCTCCATAATAAAAGTAAGTATCTCCTGTGCCGGATGTACGGGTGAAGCCGGTAGGGTTGCTATTACCAAATACCTGCATGAGTGCTGTTGAACTATTATTGTAAACAAAATACACAGGTCCGCTTGAATTTAAATGAAGGTCATTCAAACTATTCCCTGTGATGTAAGCGGTATCCGCATTAGCTGTAAAACAGATTCCTGCATACATGCCTGTACTACCTACGAAGTTTATATTTTTAGAGGTGTTACCACTAATGCCTGCATTAGCCTGACTGCCTGAAGCAGCACAGTAAATTCCACAAACCGTAGAGGATACGCTTGCTGCTGTAAAGTTTAAAGTATCTATGGTATTGGCATTAATAGCCATACTGCCGGTAACGTTACCCGAATTGTAAATATTATAATAGCCGCCGCTAACGCCGGCTGTAGAATTATTAAAGAAATTATTTCCATTAATGCCTAATGTAGCAACAGAAGATGCATTATGGATCCCGTAAAAACTTCCTGAGGTAGCTGTTGCATAGGTACACTTCCTGATGGTGTTACCATTAATGTCCAACGAACTACCCGGAGCTGTTACAGCCCCTGTTACTTCAATAGCAGTTACCTGACTTGCAGTACCACCTCCGTGAAGCGTAATGTTATTGCCACTGAGGTTTCCTGCAGCTCCACCTGCTGTAGTCACGTAAATACCACAAAGGTCATTGGCATGATCTATACCCGATCCATCATTACTGTTGAAGGTATTTCCCGTAATCACAGGGTTTTGTTGCCAGGTGGTAATCACTCCACCGGCTGCATTAGATGCGGCCGGCGCTCCTCCGAAATTAAAAAGATTGTTACCGGACATATTAGTTCCTGAATCTGAAAAGGCAAAAGGAAATACATCGTTATAGCCGGTTAAAGCGATAGCGTAATTACAGTTCCGGATGGTATTGGCATAAAACCCGTTGCCGGAATTGCTACCGGCTGCTGTTGTTATGGTAAGAGGAGTGGTGTTGGCAACTGCTGTTGCATTTACCATGTGTATGCCTCTTGAGCCATGTACTGCGGGCATGATTCCTGCAGCATTATTAAGCCTGCTTAAGGTGATTGTACAACCCGCAATGGTATTGTGCTGGCAGCCATCGCTACCGCTGGCCTTATATAAACCGTAACCAAACTCCATAGTAGCAGGATTACTCGTATTAAGATCGATAAGGTCAATAGCAGCAATGGTTACGTAGTCGGAACCGATCAAACGCCATATACCGTCCTGAACAGCAGTGGAGGGAGTACCTGTTCCTCCTGAATAAGCAGTAATTAAGGGATTGGCACCGGTGCCGCTTTTTTGAAAAGCTATTGTGTTGGCAGATGTTCCGGTAGCTGTTAAAGAATAACCGCCCACAGGAGCCGTTTCGGTATAACCGGCCGCAATATTAATAGACACGGCCCCACTGACACCCACCGCATTTAAGTTTGTAATAGCTGCCGCCAGTGTAGGGAAGCTACCCGGCACACTATAAGGCCCGGACATTTGCGCGTTTACCTTCAATCCTATTAATAAGGAGGTGATAACGCATAGATTGAGATAATTTTTTTTCATTTATGAAGTAGTTTTAAAATAGGTTGGTAAAATAATTCCTGTTGTTTTTCAAGCGCTTATATCAAAATTAGACTGAAATCGAAACCTTGCTAATGAAATTATATCATCTGTATTTGTTGCAGGATAAATTGTATCGAGCCCCTGATGCATTCATGCCCGAAGGCAATTTCTTTTGCTTATTTTTGGTAAACAGATGTTGAAGTCAATCCAGTTTTTTGTAACCCTTTTAATATCCTGTACAGGCTTGTTACAGGCACAGGACAATAAGTATGGCGCTTACCAGGCTGTATCTCCGCCACGACACGACAGTATTAAATGCAGAGAACTTCTTAAGCAGGCCATTTATGCCGTTGACAGCCTCAAAGAATATGATGCCGCATTAGGGATGCTTGAAAAAGTAAATGCCTTTCTGAATAAACAGGAAAATCTTTCGCTACGTCCTAAATTATATTATTACTGGGGTGCTGCCTTTTACCGCAAAGGCGATTACACCAAAGCTGACAAATTATTTACGATAGCACTGGGCTTAAAAACACTGGAGGAAGACCAACTGTTTAAAGCAAAAATACTCAACAATGCAGGTGCCAATCTTTACAACATGAAAGTGTTTAAGAGAGCCATGACCAATTATAACAATGCGCTCGAAATATACACCCGCCTAAGGGATTTCAAAGGTATGGGTGCAGTGTATTGGAACATGTCTAATATTTCTTCGGCGGCAGGCAATTTTAAAGAGGCAGAGCGATTGTTGAACATCGCCTCCAAATTATTTCTGCAACATAACCTGTTGGAAGATTATGGCATCCTGTCGGGCACCAAATCATACATTAAAGCCATTTCAGGCCATTACGACAGCGCCATTATTTACAACAACCGCGGCTTAAACATTCCTTTTAAAAATCAGCTTAAAAAACCGGAGCCTTTTATACAGATGTACATTAGTCAGGGGAAAAACTATGCAGAGGTCAGTCTCTGGGATAGTGCATTCTATTGCCTTAACAGAGCAAAGCAGCTGTTTGATTCTTTGAAGCTTTCTGATCAGTTCAACGGGAAGTATTATTTTTTTATGGGCTATTGTAACGATCTGAAACAGGATCATACACAAGCGCTTTCTAACTACAAAAAAGCCCTGGGCATAAAAACAGGCGTAGGTAATTACCGGTTTATTTATGAAAATATGGCCGACATTTATCTGGCCCGTAAGCAGTACGACAGCGCTTTCTTTTATAAAGACAAAGCCATTATGTTTGCCGACAGCCTTTATAACAGCGAATTGCAAGAACACATTACCTTTGAAGATAAACGCATTCAGCTTCTTGAAAAAGATTACCAGGACCAGGTACGCTCGGCAGCTAAAGACAAGTCGCTGCAGCAATTACAAACTAAAAACTACACCCTTGTTATCCTGCTGCTCATTCTGGTTGTATGTGTATTGTTATTTTTCATTTATTTCCGCCAGTATAAGCTTAAAATTAAAAAAGAGCACTTGCAGAGTGAGCTTGATTTTTTAAAAGCACAATTGAACCCGCATTTTTTATTCAACTCCATCAATAATATTTACGTACTAATAGATGAGAATAAAAACAAGGCCTCGGAAATCTTACTGAAGTTTTCGGAACTGATGCGTTACCAGTTGTATGAGTGCAATGTAAAATACATTCGCTTGAGCAAAGAGCTGCAGTTTCTGGAAAATTATATAGAGTTCGAGCAATTGCGGTATTCCAATAAAATTGTTGTGGAAGGCAGGATTGATAAAGCCGGTATTGAAGGGCTCATGATTGCTCCCCTCTTACTGCAGCCCTTTATTGAAAATGCCTTTAAGCATAGCCCCAAGAAGAAGAACCTGCAAAGTCTGATCGGCATTCGTACGTTGGTTACAGGAAATGTTTTTCTATTGGAGGTAACCAATACCATACACCACGAACAAACATCGGAATTGCCGGGCGGCATTGGTCTTGAAAATGTAAAAAAACGCTTAAAGCTTTTATACCAGGGTAAGTATGATCTGACGGTTACTAAAACCAATGAACTATTTACCATTACTTTAAAATTAACACTCAGCTATGATTAACTGTGTCATTATTGAAGACGAACCCCTTGCCCAAAAAGGCCTTCTGAATTTACTTGGGTTGTTTCCGGGATTTACGGTTTTGGCAGTTTGCGACGATATTGCGGAATTTGTACAGCTACAGGAAACTTCAGGGGAAACCATCGACCTTTTGTTTTTGGATATTGAATTACCGGGCATAAAAGGAATTGATTACCTGCGGGATGCGCAGCCTGAGATGCCTGTGGTGCTTACCACTGCCTATAACCAATATGCGATGGAAGGCTATGAGCTTAATGTACTGGATTACCTTTTAAAGCCTATTTCCAAAGAGCGCTTCGGGCAAACGCTTCAAAAGGCCGAAAACTATATTGGCTTTATGGCCGCCAAAACAGGGCAAAAGCATGATTTTATGTACATCCGCTCAGAGAAAGTCTTGGAAAAAGTATTCTTTGATGAGATTGTGATGGTGGAAGCCATGCGCAACTATGTGATCTACCACTGCGATACCCGGAAGCTCATCTGCTATACCTCCCTGAAAAGCGTTGAACAGCAACTACCGGCCGAGCAGTTTATCAAGATCCAGAAATCCTTTATTATCCATAAGGGCAAGGTACAGAAAATTGAAAAAGGGCACGTGCTCATCCGCAATAAATCCATTGCCCTTAACCGTGAAAACAAGGCTGAATTGATTAAGAGGTTAACGCAGTAAAATTGAGGAAACGCAGTGCCTGCAAGGGTCAAAAGCCCGTAAAATAAAAGGATATCGTTTTTTTGAAAAAAAATTTTGCCAAAGCAAAAAAACATATATCTTTGCACTCCCAATCCAATAAATTGGGAGTTCTTTAAAATAAAAATTACAAGCGAAAGTAGCTCAGTTGGTAGAGCGTAACCTTGCCAAGGTTAAGGTCGCGGGTTCGAGACCCGTCTTTCGCTCAGAAATAAGCCTTACGAGGCTTATTTTTTTATCCAAATGCCCCGGTGGTGGAATTGGTAGACACGCAGGACTTAAAATCCTGTGTCTTCACGGACGTACGGGTTCAAGTCCCGTCTGGGGTACACCGCTCAAGTCCTTACCAGACTTGACAATCATCGACAGAAAGCCTCACAGAAATGTGGGGCTTTTTTGTGCCTAATAACGAAGGTGTGCAATAATGGTGTGCAATAATTTTCAAAAATTAGGCTAAAGTGACATTTTTTATTTAGCTCATTTTGTCTCTTCTGGATGGTTAAGTAATATCCAATTCTTTAGATAACCGTATGTCAATTGGTACTGTTTCTTTTATCAGTTGATCTAATGTATTAACTCCAATGGTTTTAAACATTACTTCTTTCTCTGCATTAAATACTATTATTTTTTCTTTTATAAAAATTACAGTACTATCTATTTCAATGATTTTATGCGTTTTATCATGGTCTTTGATTATATTTATTTTATTTTGGGAAAATCGAGAACAGCAGAATGATCTTCTGTAATAAATTTTTTTGCAGTGTCATCAACTGTTTCTATTGCATTAGGATTAGGTTCTTTTATTAAAACCGGTAATGTATTGTTAAATAGTATGCTATTTTCGGACTCGTTAACGTAAAGTTTGTAAACTTCTGAACCAGGGAACACTCTTTCAAAGTTATCAGATAAATTAGTCAACTCTTTTTTATGAATTGGTAATTCCGTCATTTTATTATAGATAATACAAGCCCTATTATTTGATATTTTTTTTAAATTCACTAAATATTCATTTGATGCGAATATTTTTGGAACATCCCACTCCACAAATAGATCTGAAATAATTAAATCGTATGTATTGGTTGTTGTAGCTGCATATTCAAAAGCATCCGCATTAATAATTGTTAAAGCTTTATATCTTTTAATATTAAAATACTTTTCAGCTAATTCTATAACTACTTTATCTTTCTCCACGGCAGTAATAGAACAATTAATATCGTATTTTTCCTGGAGTAATTTGATAACACTGCCAGCACCCATTCCTAATATTAACACATTTTTAAAGTCATATTGTTTGATATTGATTTTTTTAAATATCTCATCAAAGATTTTATGAACTCCCCCGAAAGAATAATTTGCGTTCTGGCTATTCAAAATATATTGTCCATTTGACTGCATAATTTCTAAATAATTAGTGACTGTACCGTTACGACTTTCTATTAAAATAGGGTAGATAAAACTTACAATATTTTTAATGCGTTTCATTTTTTTTATCAATAGAGGTCAATAATTCTTTAATTGCTAAGTCTAAATCTTCACTTTGCCCTAATAGAAAAGACATGAATTTTTTAAAGTGGTATGCATACACTGCATCTTCTAATACATTTTTTCTATTGACATTTAAAAAGCCAAAATTCTTGAGTTTTTTAATACCTAATTCTAATAATTCATCTTTTGAATAAGCCATTATATTAATTTACTTACAGATTATTTGTTTGTTCCCAACACGCTAACAATCCATCAAAATGATGACTTATGAGACTATACGTATCAGGAATTTGAGTTGGGTCTACGTGATAAGTAACAATACGAGTGCCGTCAGGCATCTTGGAAAATTGTTCCTTTAAAAAAGAGAAATATTTTTCATAATTTTCAAGGTTCAATCTAATGGTATCGTCTAGTTTTGCCGTTCTATCAGTATGTTCTAGAAATGAATTAAAAAAATAAAAGCTATCATACTTTGTAAAATCAATATTCATGATATTATCATAAATAAAATTTACATTTTGAAATCGGTATCTATCCGCTAAATTCCTACAAAGGTCTATGAAATGTTTTCTGTAATCTACGCCTGTAAATAATGCATCGGTATAGGCACTCGCCACAAAACAAAATTTACCAACCCCACTTCCAATATCGAGCACTCGGTATTTAGGTTTTTTTACCAGTAATTGCGATGCTTTAATAGCAACATCCACTTCTGTAAAATGGCGCTTTGACATTTTACGAATAGCCGTTGGATAAATCATATCAAATTCTTTATCTTTAATAGGCATATTTAATTTTAAATACTCTATAATCACTTCTTTATCCATAATTTTAATGTATTGTCCTTACTTTCTTTTATCTTCGTAAATGATGTCGGAACCTCAAAATTACACCCATGATAAGTGACTAAGCGCGTACCTGATTTAGCCTTAGCTAATTTTTCTTCGGTATGATTAAAGTAATAAACATAAAGTGCGCTATTTAAATCTACCTCATTATTTAATCTAAGATCAGGGATTAAATTTTCCTGGAAGGGATTGTATAAATAAAAGGCATCAAAGTTTTCAAAATCAATTTCGGCCACATTACCATTTTTAACCATAGCATTTGCAATGTCAAACTTTAGGATGAGTTCATTTGCTATTTTAGTCAAACTTGGTCTGTATTCTATCCCACAAAAAAAACTATCAGAACAGGAAGCTCCGGCTATACAAAATTTTCCAATACCAGCACCAATATCTAAAATCCGTTTTTTACCATCCTCAGTCAACCATTCGGTAGCAGTTTTAGCAACATCAAATGGAGTAAAAAAGCGTTTAGACCGTGCTTTCAGATAATCGGGAAGACAATTATTGAAATTTTCTTCCGTTAATTCTAATTTATGTCGATTTAAAATATTAAGCACCAATTAATTTTTTGTAAGCCTCTACTGATAACAATTCCGATTTTTCAGATTCGATTAATACTTTAACTTTGATAACCCATCCATCACCATAAGGGTCTTTATTTACTAATTCAGGTTCATCATTTACTTTAGAGTTAACTTCTATTACTGTGCCGGTTATAGGCATAAATAAATCAGAAACTGTTTTTACAGCTTCAACTGTTCCAAATACTTTTTCTTTTTCAACTGTTTCATCCAGAGTTGAAATGTCTAAGTAAACAATATCACCTAATTCTTTTTGAGCGAAATCAGTAATGCCGATTGTTGCATGGTTGCCATCGAAACTAATCCATTCATGATCTTTTGTATAAAGTAAATTTTCCGGGTATTTCATATAACTGTTTATTATTAATTTAGTTTTGCTACATATACTAGTACATCATTTAAAAACAGAGCAGAGTACCTTGTACTGATTGGCCGGCCGCTGTTTATTTTAAATACTAATTTTTCATTGAGCTTATTCTCGCATGATTCTACTTTGAAAGGTTCTCCTAAAATTGACATAACGTCAATTTTAGACATACCCTTATTTAAACGTATCAATTCTCCCATGATGTTTATGACAAACCCATTTGAGAAACTAGTGATTGTTTGCCGTGGTTTTTTCAATGTTGTTAATTTTTGGACCGCCTGCAATGATCTCTGCATTGGCGGCGTCTTTATATTGTTCAAAATTTTTAATGAAAGAGTGCGCTAATTTTGTAGCTGTCTCCTCATACATGTTTTTATCTTTCCAGGTATTTATTGGATTTAATATTTCAGAAGGTACGTTTGGACATTCTGAAGGCATTTGTAATCCAAAAACATCATGTTCATGATATTTAGCATCTTTTAAGTCGCCATTTAAAACTGCTGTAATCATAGCACGAGTGTAGCTTAATTTAATGCGCTCACCGGTTCCATAACTACCACCCGTCCAGCCAGTATTAATTAGCCAAACATTGATAGTTGAATCTTTTAGTTTACTCCCCAATAATTCGGCATATTTTGTTGGATGTAACGGTAAAAATGGCTTACCGAAACAAGCAGAAAATGTTGTTTGTGGCTCCGTAATACCAGCTTCGGTTCCTGCTACTTTAGCTGTGTAACCTGAAATAAAATGGTACATAGCCTGGCCAATTGTTAGTTTTGAAAGTGGTGGTAATACCCCGAAAGCATCAGCTGTTAAGAAGAATATGTTTTTTGGGGGTTTACCAATTGAAGGTTCTACTGAGTTATCAATAAAATGAATAGGGTAAGCTGCTCTTGTATTCTCCGTTGTTTTTACATCATCATAGTCAACAATTTGAGTTTCCGGATGGAAGTTTACATTTTCTAATAATGTACCAAACTTAATAGCATTAAAAATTTGTGGTTCTTTTTCAGCACTTAGGTTCACACATTTAGCATAACAACCACCTTCGAAATTAAATACAGAATCATTGTCCCAACCATGCTCATCATCACCAATTAATTTGCGGTTAGGATCGGCTGATAAAGTTGTTTTTCCTGTACCTGATAAACCAAAGAAAACGGCAGTATCATCATCTTTGCCAATATTAGCAGAACAATGCATTGATAACGTTTTATGTTGAATTGGCAATAAATAATTTAAAACCGTAAAAATTCCTTTTTTGATTTCGCCAGTATAAGCTGACCCACCGATTAAGATTGTCTTAAGGGTAAAATTGATGATCGTAAAATTATGTGCCCTGGTAAAATCTACTTTTGGATCTGCCTTAAAACCAGGCACACATAAAATAGTCCATTCCGGAGCAAAGTCCTTTAATTCTGGGTCTGTTGGTCTTAAAAAGAGATTATGTGCAAATAAATTTTGCCAGGGGTATTCTGTAATAACCCGGATATTCAATTTATATTTGTCAGAAGCACATGCGTAAACATCCTTTATATAAATATCTCTGCCTATTAAATAGGCATTCATTCGTTCATGAATTTTTTTAAAAGTGTCTATCGAAATTTGATTATTTACATCCCCCCACCAAATAGTTTTTTTAGTGGTTTCATCCATAACAACAAATTTATCTTTGGGAGATCGACCGGTAAATTCTCCGGTATTACAAGCTAATGCTCCAGTATCAGTCAAAACGCCTTGTCCCAAGAAAATGGTTTCTTCTACTAACAAGGGAACACTTAAGTTCCAAAAAGCATGTTTAATATTGTTCAATCCTAATTGTGCTAATTCCTGTTTTTGCTTATTCTTCATTATGATGTTTTTTGATAGTAATTTTTATTTTAAGTTGAAAAATATTATACAGCTCTTAAATCTTTAGTGGCATATTTACCAGAGGCTAGATTTTCTTTGATCTCTGTAAACACTTCAATTGTTTTTTTGACGTCAGCCATTGTATGAGCTGCCGTAGGAATCAAACGTAAAATGATAATACCTTTTGGCACAACCGGATATACGACCATAGAACAAAAAATACGGTGATTTTCACGAATGTCCTTTACCAGTGCCGTTGCTTCGTTAATTGTACCATTTAAGTATACAGGAGTTACAGGGGTAACAGTATCTCCAATATTTAACCCAGCAGATTTCAATCCACTTTGCAAAGCTTTTGTAACAGCCCATAATTGATCTCGTAACCCTTTATCCTTTCTTATTAATTCTAAACGTTTCAATAAGCCAAACACTAAAGGCATTGGTAAAGACTTGGCATATATTTGAGAACGCATATTGTATCTTAAATGATCAATAACGTGCTTACTTCCTGAAACAAAAGCACCAATGGCAGCAAAAGATTTTGCAAATGTGCCAAAGTATAAATCAATATCTTTCTGAACGCCTTGTTCTTCTCCTGCTCCTGCACCCGTATCGCCCATTACACCAATACCATGCGCATCATCAACTAAAAGTGTAAAATCGAATTTCTTTTTAAGAGTTACAATTCCTTTTAAATCACCCATATCTCCCCGCATCCCGAAAACACCTTCGGTTATTACTAAGATACCACCGCCTGTCTTATCGGTTATAGTTTTAGCATGCTTTAACTGTTTTTCAAGGCTTGGAATATCATTATGGCTAAACACAAAACGTTTACCTACATGTAACCTTAACCCGTCAATAATACAAGCGTGGGCTTCAGCATCATAAACAATCACATCATGTCTATCTACAATACTGTCGATTATCGATAACATCCCTTGATAACCATAATTCAATAAGTAAGTATCTTCTTTTTTTACAAAAATTGACAATTCAGCCTCTAAGCGCTCGTGAAGATTAGAGTTACCTGTCATCATACGCGCACCCATAGGATAAGCCAAACCATATAAACTTGACCCTGTAGAATCGGCCTGGCGAACTTCAGGATGATTAGCTAATCCGAGATAGTTGTTTAAGCTCCAAACCAATAACTCTTTGCCATTAAAAATCATTTTATGGCCAATTTCGCCTTCTAATTTTGGAAAGGTATAATATCCATGGGCATAATATGCGTGTTCGCCTAAAGGACCTTTTTTATTTTTTAGTTTATCCAGAATGTTCATTATTGTGAATTTTAGGGCAAAACTACCTTACATAAAGCGAAATAACTTTGACAAAAAAGGGGGGAGGAATGTGATTTTTAACTCATTGTAAATGTGACTAAAGTCACACTTTTAGGAAAAGTATATTCAAATGGTTACTTTTGCAAACCTTTTCATATTAATTTGTACCAATGCAGAATATTGATTTTCCATTTGATAAATTTAATTTCAACAGTGATTCTATTTTTGAAGGACTGCCGGAAGATGATATTACCTTATTAAATAAAAGTATGGTAACTCACTCTTACAAAAAAGGAGAGATCTTATTTAGAGGAGGTAGTTACCCCACGGGCATCTACTATATTAAAAAAGGAAAAGTTAAAAAATATAATACTGATAAAGAAGGTAGAGAACAGATATTTTATGTTTACAGAGAAGGTGAATTATTTGGTTATCATGCTTTGTTAAGTGAAGAGAAGTTTACAGATACAGCCTGTACAATCGAAGAATCTATCATTTCTTTTATACCAAAAGATGATTTTTTGGAAGCAATTCAGGTATCGTCTATACTATCAAACCGATTACTAAAAGTAATGAGTCATGAATTTGGTGTATTGGTAAATGCTTTATCAGTTCTTGCCCAAAAGACAGTAAGAGAACGCTTAGCAGTAAGTTTATTGGTATTAAGAGATAAATACAAAAAAGAAAATCAAAATAGCATCCCTGTTGAATTAGATCTCTCAAGGGATGATTTATCAAAGTTTGTAGGAACTGCCAGAGAAACACTGGTAAGGTTAATACATGATTTCAAGGAAGAAGGCTTAATAGAAACCAAAGGAAGAAAAATCATTCTTTTAAAGCCTCTAGATATTTCTAAGATTGCTAATTTGTATTAAGATTTAGGTAACTATATACAAGTTTACATAAAAATACCGGCTATTTAAAATTCACCGTCATCTTTATTTGATGTCTTATTTATGTTTTCAATATGATTGAAAATAGAAAGGAACTCGGTAAAGGTTTGCTGTTTTATATTTTGATACTGGTATATGTTGAATTTTTCGGAGTTGTTGATCCAGTTACTCGGGATCATATCCCCAAAATCTGAGCCATCTAATGATCCATTTGGACATAAACTGGAAAAAGAAGTCTATAGTTCTAGTTTAACTTTAAAATCAAGCAAACTTCAGTTTCTCTAATAAGTTATTAAAATATTCAGGCGACCAAATTTTAAGAGCAGAATCATCTTTAATAAACCTTACTACATCTTCTTTAATATTGTTAAACGATACAGACGATATCTTTTCTTTAAGTAAATCAATGATTT
This sequence comes from Bacteroidota bacterium, assembly GCA_040389965.1. Lineage (GTDB taxonomy): Bacteria > Bacteroidota > Bacteroidia > B-17B0 > Aurantibacillaceae > UBA4416. The sequence continues at coordinate 30,508 of JAZJZF010000029.1, read as the reverse complement.
GATCCTGGGTTATTTTTTCTTCTTTCCAGTCGCCAGTGTCTTTAGCTCTGCGTAAAAAATGGCTGATATCTAATGGAACGCTTTTTTTAATATACCATTCCAAATCGTACCAATCTCTTCCTTTCACTCTATCTCTCCACTTTCTGAATAACAATGCGTGCATTTTACCTGCAAATAAACTTGGCAGTGTAAAACACTTTACATAAAAGGAAAATGGTCGCACCAATAATTTTTCTTCAGTTGTAAAACCAAGTGGGGGTTCGCGGTCTACTTCTATTTTAATTTTGATTTGCTTATTGGATCTTATGCCTGCTTGCTTAACAATATCTTCAAGCACTAATTCTTTCCAAATAGTTTCAGATTTCAGAAATGCAGATTCAACATTCGATTTTATTTTTTTATCCTTCTCTTTGATGCTAACCGTCATTCCAAGTGCTTCAAATTCATTTACAATAGAAGTAAAGTAAGGTTCTAACGAAAAGTCTGGATCAGATTTCTGTAATGAAAATTCAAGGTCTTCTGAAAAGCGATCGAGTCCGTAAAAAATACGAAGTGCCGTACCGCCATAGAACGCAGCTTTTTCAAAAAAATCTGTTCGCGATAAACCTGCAAGAGCTATTTCCTGCATTATCTCACGCAATGCGGACAAGGTTTCATCTTCATTCTGCGGTTTATATTCTGCTATCCATTCTTTGATCATAATTTATCTAGTGTTTTAATAAGCATTATAAGACTACTTTTTTTAGGTGCATCATCTAACCACGAATGGATGACTGATCTGTTTAGTGTTCGCAGTATATCTTCATCCATACGCATATCATCCAATAAAAAATCCATGGTTTGGTTTGTACTTCTGAGTGTAATGCCTGATGTCAGGATCACTTTATCACAAACTGCTTTTTCACGCGAAGCAATTAAAATGGTTTGTTTAGGGGTGAGTTGTACACTCTCTATCCCAAATGAATAATATGGAGAAGGAAGAGAGTAATAGCTGAATCTCCCGGCAGGCGTTTTATACTTTTTAGAGGTTTTCATTGTTACAGAAGTGATCTCATATACTTTTTCCGGGATCAATCCCCAATAAGATAACGCTGTTTCTAAAGATACATAACTTGGACCCCTCAGATGGTTAGCAATTAAAAACGGAGCAGGAACAGGAAGATCAGTTTCCTTTCCAGGAATGTATAAACCTCTTCTAATAGAGAGTAATTCGCCTTTCTTTACCAGTTCACTTATCTTGTCATTCGGCCTCTTATAATCCTTAAGCATTTCCAGAATTAAATGCCTGGAAAACGGAGCCTCTCCTAAATCTTTGGCTATTTTTCTTAACTCCATTTGTAATATTTTAATACAAAAATCGGAAAATATCCGATTATTTGCAAATATCATTACATATATTGATATAAATTTAATAGATAATCGGTTTCAATCCGATTATCTATTTAAAAATATACAATAAATCATTTTTTAATAATTAAGGGCGTACTAGGATTTAAGAACGTTTTTTATCCGTTTTTTTAACTATAAAGCCTTTCAGAAATGAGAGGCTTTTTTGTTGACGCTCATTTGACTAGTGTGTACTATTTTCTAAATTTCATTATAAAAAAATTTCGAATTGAAATTGTAGGTCGATCCTAATAAAAATTCCAGTTTTTCATTGCTATAGATTGTCATGATTGGCAAACCTCGAACTCAGTATTTCTGATAGCATAAACCTTCTGTTTTACTCCGCTACTCACTGAGATAATCTGTTTTTTATATTTAATAGGATCTTTCTTTTTCTTCATACAATGGAACTAAAGATTTGAACCAATAAACTGACAAAGAAATGCATGTAAGCCTCTTTAACCTTAAATATGGCTGCTTTACTACCTTTTTTTTGAAAAACAAGGTAAAAAACAAATACTTTTACCTTTGTGCCAAATAATCTTCCATTTAAAAATCTAAAGACATTGAACTGGACTATCTCCTTTATGATAGCACTGCTGGTTCTTACTTTTTTTTTAGCGCTTGAGCAAGATTTTATAAGCTCTTTCACGCGTTTCCTGCAGTGTTTATTATTTATGAGTTTATTAAGCTTTTGCAACCTGGCTTTTCGGAAGTTCGCAAAAGAAAATCAAGCTCAGAATAAATATTTAACGGCCAAATTTTACCTGTACAGCTATTCTACAGCAATTATCGTGTGGCTTTTTGTGAGGACTTTGCATTCTTATGTAACCGGCCATCGATGGGAAGGGGAAGGAGATCATATACTTCAGGCCTATTTTCTTGCCATCCTGGCGGTGTGTATCTTAAATGCACTTATTCTGGTGCTACAGAATCTGGTTATATTACAGCACAAAAAAGCCCAAGCGGAAATTGAAAACTTACAGCTAAAAGCCAATGTGAGCGAAACAGAAAATCTTTTATTAAGGCAGCAGATCCACCCACATTTTCTTTTTAATGCGTTAAATACAGTAAAGTCCTTGTATAAGAACGACCTTCAGCAAGGAGAAGAATACCTTGTACACCTGGCTAATTTTTTAAGGGTTTCTATTTCAAATCATACCACAAAAACGACTTCAATAAAAAACGAGTTGGAATTTTGCATAGATTATCTTAAAATGCAAAAAATACGTTTTGGCGATGCTTTAAACTATTCAGTTACTATTTCAGAACAAACTATTCAAAGCGGGTATTTACCCTATTTTTCTCTGCAACCCCTGGTTGAAAACGCTTTAAAGCATAATGATCTCACAGAAGCACGTCCTATCATGATTACAATTAAAGAAGAGGACGGATATATACTTGTATGCAACAATATACAATTACGAAGTTATAAAGAGACCTCTACCGGACAGGGTTTATCGAACCTGACAGAGCGGTACCGTCTACTTAGCGGGGAAAAAATCACAATCAGTTCCGACAATTTCTTTTTTACGGTAAGGATAAAAATTTTAGATAAATGAAAGTAGTTATTATAGAAGATGAAAGGCTTACAGCTAATGATCTGATACAAACCATTAAGCATGCCGACAAAAATTGTGAAATTGTTGCTGTATTAAAATCTGTAAATGAGGGGCTCACTTATTTTAAGACAAATGAGTCTCCTGATCTTATATTCAGTGATATTCAGCTAGGCGATGGCCTCAGTTTTGAAATTTTACAGAATCTGCATACGCCCGTTATATTTTGCACAGCGTACGACGAATATGCCCTTAATGCGTTTAAAGTAAACGGCATAGAGTATATCCTGAAACCTTTTACAACGGCATCAGTTACAGCTGCTTTACTCAAATTCAAAAACCTTACTCAAAATAAGCATGAGGAAATAAACAGGCAATACGAATCCATCAGACAGCTCTTTTCTGATTCAAAGGTAAGCAGAGCCTCCTCTTTATTAATCCACTATAAAGACACTATTTTTCCTATAAAATTTGAAGAAGTTGCTTTATTCCATCTCGAAAATGATATCGTTTATTTGATGACATTTGATAAAAAAACCTACTACCCCGGTAAAAGTTTAGATGAGTTGGAGGAGATTAGCGGAGATGATTTTTTCAGGGCAAATCGCCAATACCTGGTTAATAGAAAATCAATCCTTAATGCATCGAGTCATTTTTCCCGTAAATTATCTTTACATGTTTCTGTACCTGTAAAAGAGAATATTACCATCAGTAAAGAAAAAGCAGGACTTTTTCTGAAATGGCTGGCGGGTAATTCTCTGTAAAATACATCCGCATACAGGCCATTTCAGTCATATCTATGGTATGGGCAGACAAAACTATTTTCCTCTTTTTATTCCTATAAACCGGTAGTTTACAAAGGAAATAATGTCATTTTAAAAATACTGAACCCAAACAGGTGGCATCGTTCATTGGAATGGTTTATCCGCTGATGATCAATGCTTTCAATGTCGTCTTAGTTCTGATTTTGTCCGCTTCGGGCAAAAACTACTGGCATACCCGACAAGTAATTTTCAATTTCGCATCATAATACTATAGCTATTCAAAATCTAAAATAAACCTCCATGAAGAAACTAAATTTACTGATCATTTTTTTGAGCGTTTGCAGCTACGTTGTTGCACAACAAAATAGTGATCTTATAAAAAAGAGAATGATGGATTCTATTAAATCTGTTCATATCGACGAAGCAGCTTTAAAATATCCACGTATCCGTCAATTCAGTATTTCACACGAAGAAGTAGGAAACAGTAACATCAGTTCCAAACTTTATGGCCAGAATTTTTTTAAGGGACCCTCGAGCTGGTCAGCAACAACGATTAACCTGAATATACCCATCATAGAAAGAAAGAAAAATATCTTTGTGGCGGGTTTTGGTGCAACACAAAGGCATTTCAGATTGGGCGAAGTAACCAATTATAATCCGGATTATAATGTTTCTACCGGGAACTGGGACTTAACCACTTTAAGTACAAGCTTAAGCTATATACGGCGTGATTCTTTATTTAAACGCCCCATAACGTATCATTTAAGCGTTACAGGCTTATTTAACCCATCGTTTTCCAGACAAAGATTTATTTATACAGGACTGGTTTCCCTCACACTTTTCCGTAATAAAAATTCTTCTTTAATGATAGGTGCAGCTGCCATAAGAGACCCTTCTTCTCCGGTACCTGTTTTCTTAGTGGTAAGTTATTTTCATAAGTTTCGATCACTTGGTGTTGACCTGATGATAGACCTCCCATCAAGAATTGCATTAAGAAAAGACCTGAAAGGAAAGGCTTCTATATCTGCGTTCAGTGAGTTGGGAGGTAATAATTATTTTCTTGATATGAACACTAGCAATTTACCTCAAAAGTCCATATTTACGACCTTAAGTCTTAAATCAGGTGTCCTCTTTGAATACAGACTTTCTAAAAAAGCTGTTCTAAGTTTAAGCGGTGGTTTCCAATCGACACTTACATCAAAACTGGTAGGACAAGGAGACAAAGTGAGCAATTATTTTATTAAAAATAGCAATGGTATGACGCCATACGCACAAGTGGGTTTTTCTTTACTACCATTTTGGAAAGGCCTGAACCTATAACATTAACAATCCTTCAACGCAACATATGATTTTGTTTGAAACATATTAAATAAAAAAACCTGTGTAATTAAACTAATGCCGGTAGCAAAATCTCATCTCTAACAATAGATAATCATGTATTTAAACATGGATAATACTCATATAGTGGATGTTTATAAAACATCTGTTAGCTCTAAAGAGCAAGTAGAAAAATTAACCCCTTTTCTAAACAGGATACCAAAAATTGTAGATTGGAATTTTGATTTAGAAGATTGTGATCACATTTTAAGAATTGTATCAACAGATACAAATCCCTTTGCCATAAGTGAATTATTAATGTCATTTGGTTTCCGTTGTTCTGAATTAGAATAACTATCGTATATGAATACAAACCATTATTCTAAAAGGAAGTAACCGGCTTAAATAATAATAATAATAATAATAAGCAGTTAACAACACTGCATTACATTAATCCTTCTGAACCACCAGCTTCACATTTTCTGACCTGTCTCTGCTTACAATTCTGATAAAGTAAATACCATCTTCAATGTTTCCTTTTGATAATTTAGTTTGTCGGTTAACGATCGTTTGCGAGCTTATTAATTTTCCATCCATACTGTATAAATTTACAGATCCGTTTTTTGGAATGGTATTTTTAAAATCAACGATAATATCCGAAGCGTCCTGGTAATGCGTAAAATCCCAGTCCGAAGAATTTTCATCAATAGAAATAATGCTGTAATATCTTGTGCTACCGTTCTTTTCTTTGGTTGTTAATCTATAATAGGTGATATCGTTATAAGGCTCTGTATCTGTATAGCTATAGCTTTTCATTTCAAAATTATCAGCATTAGGCCAAACGGTTCCAAAAGGCGTAAAATCAATGGCATTATTACTTTTTTCAATGCTATAATAATTGATGCTTTCTTCGGAAGCCACTTTCCATATCAGATCGTTGGAAGTATTCTTTTTTACAGCATAAAAATCGGTAAGAGTAACAGGCAAAGTTGCACATGTAATAGCGCTTGTGGTAGTAATTTTAATATCATCAATAAAAAACCCTTCATCTGTCCTGTCGAAGCTACCGGCAGTTCCGCTATTCATATTATTATTATAAGTTGCACAACTACCACCTGTGCAGCTTACAATTTTTAAAGCAATGGAAGTTGTTCCTCCCGGAATATTATAAGTGATAGGATTTGGTGCCTGATAAATATTACAACCTGCACTGGAAGAGGCGCTTCCACCGGTTGCTGTCCATCCCCAGGAAATATCACCAAAGCCACCCACTTGCTCAAGAACCGCCCAGGCTCCTCCGTTTAAAGACACAAAAACAGAAGCTCCTTCTCTCGTATCCATGCCAGGACCCGTGCCCCCACGAACACTATGATATAATGAAAGGATTGGGCCTGAACAAGATGAATTAAGAGTAACCGTATTAAATAACAGTGTGCTGTTTTGTCCTGAAGCTCCTACTGTGCCCGATTTTGAGCCGGTTCTGGCTGTTAAAGTACTTACACTGCCACTTGTGTATCCCCAGGTGTCGGCAGCTGCTCCCTCAAAACCCTGAAAAAAAAGAGTCGTTTGGGCATTTGCCAATCCGTAAAATAAAAGAAGTACCGTAAAAAATAAAACATATTTTTTCATTTGCTAATTATTTTGCATTCATTAAAATCAAGAATTAATTACTTACTATTTTAAAGCGGTTAAAGATTCTTGTTTTAGAACAAAACAATTCTTTATAGGATATTCACTTTATACAATCAAATATAGAGGGGAGACCAAAATTTATTAATAAGCACACATTATGATAGGGTTATAAAAAAATCACCTAAAGATTTAGATTATTAACGAAAAGTTTTAATATATCTATTGAAGTTTACATAAGGCATAATTACTTAACTCTAACTTTATGAAAACGTAAAGGAGCATCCACTTTAACAAATGAACCAGATTTGAGTCGCAATCGGCATTCCGTTTTAGCCTTTATTATATTTGCTTCTGTAATCTACCGGCGTCATACCGGTAATGCGTTTAAATACTTCTCGGAAAGCTTGTATATCTGAATAGCCTACATCAAACATAATTTCGCTGATTGTTTTTCTTCCTATCTCCAATTGCTTTTTAGTTGCTTCCACTTTTACACGTTGAATGTATTCTGCTACCGTGTTACGCGTCGCTTTTTTAAACCTTCGTTCAAACGTTCTACGCGTCATATTACATTTATCTGCTATACGGTCAACCGTGAGTTTTTCTAAATAATTTTCTTCTATAAAATGCTGTGCTTTTAAAATAACGGCGTCTTCATGATCTTTGAGTCCCTGAAAAATAATGAATGCCGACTGATTACTTTTATCAAGATCAATCACAAAATATTTAGCGGTACGTATGGCTATTTCACGGTCTGTATATTTTTCCACCAAATGCAGTAGTAAATTCCAATAGGCATTGTTTCCACCACTCGAATACAAGCCGTCCTGATCTGTAATCATTTTTTCGTCTATTAATGTTACGGATGGATAATAATATCTGAATTCGTTGGCATAAGCCCAATGCGTAGTACATTGTTTCTCTTTTAAAATACCGGTATAAGCCAACAGAAAAGCTCCCGTGCAAAGACTTGCAACTTCTGCCCCATTCTTGTATTGCTCGGTAATCCACCAACAACAATCTTTATTTAAATAAGTAGCTGTGGTCATATGCCCTGCAAAAGAAGGGATAATGATTAGGTTTGTTTTTTTTACTGTTTCATAAACGGCATCAGGTTTTACGGTGTACATCCCGTTATTGTATTTCATTTCCGGAGCAAGGCCAACGAGCTGAATTTTAAACAGAGCCGGCTTACCGGCTTCTTTTAGAAAGTCGTTTACCTTATTAAAAACATAGGCTGTATCCATTACAGAAGCCAGAACGGCATTCTTTAAAGTTAATATAGAGATGTTGATCATGCTACAAATGTAAAAAAAGTATTTGTCGCAATTGCCATCTATACAATGTCGCATTTACACATCTCCGGAACCGTTTATTGTCAATAGCTTTGTCCCATAAACTTATAATATAACAGCTATGCAACACATGAATCCTTATTTTAATTTTAATGGCAACTCAGGAGAAGCCATGAATTTTTACAAATCTGCTTTTGGTGGAGAATTTACTGCTTATGCACAATTTAAAGACATGCCGGGCAGCGAACAAATGCCTGCCGAAGAACAGGAGAAATTTATGAATATTACCTTAAATACTCCGAAAGGTTTGGTATTTATGGCAACAGATGTATTAGACTCAATGGAACAGAAAGCCATATTTGGCACTAACTACTACGTGTGTGTGCATACCGAGAGCGAAGCGGAAACCGATAAATTATTTAATGCCCTTTCTTTAGGCGGAAAAGTAGAAATGCCCGTAAATAAAACCTTTTGGGGAGCTTATTGCGGAATGTTTCGTGATAAATTTGGTGTGCAATGGATGTTGAATTACTCGTATGATCAGAATTCTGTCATTAAATAATCTCCTGGTTTTATAAACACGTAACGATCTGTTTCTATACATTAAAAAAAGTCTCCCACAAAAGGAGACTTTTTATTTTTAGAAATTAGGGTTCATAAAAAAGCCTCTACCACTCATGGTAAAGGCTTTTTAAAAAGTCGGTTGTCATGCCTTTAGCTTGAACAGAATTCGCAACTACCGTCGCCGGTATCGTTAGCCATCTCATTCATTTTTCGTTGAGCTTCGGCTTCGATTTGTTCAGGCGTCCATTCAGGATTCGCTATTTTAATCATAGCTTTAATAAAGTTGCTATTTTGTGGAGGTGATTGTGTGTTTTGCATCCATTAAAATTATTACAAAACAGTTTTAAATGCAATTATACTATGTTATTTTATCGGCTACTTTTAAACAAGATACCTGTTTACAAATCGCAAAAGATTAACTTTTATTAAGAAAACAATCTGTTCATTGACTAAACCAAATATTCCGTAGTTTTACCCAATAATTAGATACCTCTTTGCAAACACCATCCATCCTATACGAAGACGATATTCTGCTTGTTTGTAACAAACCTGCTGGCCTGATGGTAGAACCCGATCGCAATAATTTCCCGAACCTATTACAGCAGGTAAAAAACTATTTAAAAGAAAGCACCGGCGAAAAACAACCCTATGTGCAACATCTTCATCGCCTCGACAGGCCCACCAGTGGCATTGTGTTGTTTACCAAGAAACGGGAATACCTTAAAGACCTGAGCGAGCAGTTTGCGCAACGGATAGTATCTAAAAGTTACCTGGCAATGACTACAAATGCACCACAAGAAATAACAGGGATACTGGAACACTGGCATCGCAAAGAAAAAAAGAAAGCAGTGCTTGTTCCGGAAGGAACAGTTTATGCTGAAAAAGCAAAACTGGAATATACTGTAAAACCCTTTGGAACCCATTTTTTATGGGACATAAAGTTACATACAGGAAAATACCATCAAATAAGAGTACAACTGGCAAGCCAGGCTTGCCCTATTGTTGGAGACGAACTCTATGGTTCTACAGAAGTTTACAAACCCAATGCCATAGCACTTCATGCTGCAAAACTGGTTATTGAACATCCTGTAAACAGGCAACTGATAACATTTGAAGCCAAAGATGTGCCTTTTATATAACCCTGCGTTATAAACACATCTTTCTAAATTACTATGAAAAATTATTTTACTCTATTATTGCTACTTCTTTGTATAACAGGTTTCTCTCAAACCAAGAGCAAAGAAGATTTTATTATTAAAAGGTCGGAAGTAAAAGATATGAAGCTGTTAAGCGATCTTATGAAAGATCTTCCCACGGATAACACAGTTTCGGCTTATGAAATTACTTTAAAAGCACAGGGTAAATTAATTCAGATGCAGAACAAAGGCAATGAATTAAGTCCTGAATTAATAAGCCTGTTAGCGAAAATAGACAAAGGTTCAAAACTTCATATATGCATTAGGTTTGCGGGTGAAAAAAAGATCCGCTCGGTTATTGTTAAGATAATAGAGTAGAAAGAATAGATTCCATTAAATTTTGTGAATAAATACCAATCATTAAAAATAAAATATAAATTTACTGTATAAGTAAATCCAATACATGCATAAATTCATTAAAGCCATAAAAAAGCTGAGCTATTTTGTTCCTTTTACGATGTATTTACTTGTGTTTGTAGCAGTGCTTATTCCCGGCTATATAAAACTAAGAGGCCTGAGTAAGCTCCCCGACTCTGCTTACACCGGCATTTTTAGCTTACTCCTCTCCATTGCTTTATTCTTTAGTATTGCCATTATTTGCTTTGGCTTTATAACGGTGCTTTCCTCTTTTATTTATTTTAAATGGAAAGCACATAAAAATGAAATTAACCTTAGCCTTAAAACGACTCCCGATAAAAGCGGTAAGGGCAACAACCAGGTGGTAAGCATCCAAATAAAACCTATACTGATCCCTGTCATTGGCTTTTTAAAAATCAGGGTACTCTACGACTCCACACACATTTCCGATAAGTTTACACCTGTATCAGGTCAAACTAATTTCTTCAAATTCTCCTACGATGGCCGCTTTAGCTGGAATTTACCTGAGATCAGAGAATACCAGGTGGAAAAAGTGATTATTTATTTTGAAGATTTTTTTCAGTTCTTTTCTATCGCCACAACTTTTACAACATCAAACAGGTTCTTTATAAGTCCAACCCAACAGGATTTGAATGCCCTGAAAGCCTCTCCCCGCAAAACAGAAGAAACCACCACACGCATAGAAGAATTAAAACGCGTGGAAGGAGAGTTGATCAATTATAAAAATTTTGAAACCAATGACGACGTACGTCGCATCGTTTGGAAAATATACGCCAAAAATAAAGAACTGGTGGTTCGTATTCCTGAAATCATGGATCCGTACGCTTCACACATTTATTTATATACCTCTTTCTTTTCAAAATTTAATATTGCAGGAAACGAAAGTGTGGAAGTTCCCTTTTTAAATTATTATAAAACCGTGTGTTGGTCGGTTTATAAACAACTGGCACAAAAAGGCTTTGAAGTACGTTATGTCCCTGATCAGCAAATACCAACAAAAAGCATTTCAGCACCCGACGAACTTGTAAATTATGCTATTACTGTAAGCAACTGGCAAACCGAAACACAACTCAAAGATTTTGTGAAAGCAGGAAATGCTTCGGTTATCATTATCTCCTCGCTTAATGATCCTGAACAGGTAAAAGAATTTGCAGAAAGTTACGGCTCCGAAATTTCAATGGTCTTTGTTCCTTTAAGCGATGCGTTTGAACAAGGCGCTTTTAAGGACTGGATAAAATGGCTCTTTGTTGAAAGCGAAAAGAATGATATGGCATCCTACAGAGCTAAATGGAATTTATCGCCTTTGCGTTTTAAATTGAAAGAAAACGAAAAAGAGATCAGGGCTATATTGAAACAAGCCGCCAAAGCAACCATTATCTGATGAGCATAGGAAAAGTACATAGCTTAAAAAAGATGTTGTTTCAACTGATCCTGTTAGTTGTTCCAACGGTTGTATTTATATGCTTTATATTATGGCGCCTGAATAATTATTACACCATTTTACAAAATGAGTGGCTAACACAGGGATTGTATTTTGCTTCAGGCTGTATAGCCTCTCTTATGCTGTTCCGGTATCGCTTTCGCTTTGTTACCAGCTCTCTACTGGTGTTTTTATGTAATTACCTTATCTATGTCTCTCTTCAAACGATTAATTTCGGAGAGTTTGATAGTTTTTATATCACCGTTAAGTTTTACATTTTCCTTATTTTATTTACGGTTGGCTGGTTGGTTGGCTACGGTTTTAGCCGTTCTAAATATATCACCATTGTATGGAGCGTTATTCTCCTCATTGTTGAAATCGTATTGATCAGTAAAACAAGCGATATCACTGCAAGCGCTTTGCTGGGTGGTATTATACCTGTATTGGTTTACGCTTTTTATATTATATATACTACCGGCCTTATCAGGAATTTAAATGAAGATGAGGCAAGCTTTACATGGGTTATCAGTAAACGCATTTCCGCCTTTGCCCTATTATTATTGGCTCTTTTCATTGCGATCATCACCCTTTTTACAGGCAATTTTAAAGCCATTGAAAAACAATGGGGAGGCGCTAAATCACAGGAAGATAAAGAAGGAAAAGGCAGCGGAGAATCGATGACACAAAAAGGCAAAAACGGTGGCGTTGAAAACAAAGATCAGTCAAAACTTACGGGCTCGTTAAGTAAAGACAAGCAGTTATTATTTGTAGCCAGGCTAGATAATTATTTTGAAAATTCCAATACGCCAAACCCACTTTATTTTACATCGCGCTACTATACCAAGTTTGATACAGCCACGCAAACATTTGAAATAGATGATCAAATGCCTTATAACGATCTCTTTAATGTAGATCCATCTAAAATCCCTCTCTACTTTAAAAAATCAGATCCTACGCTTATCCAAAAATCACTAGCCACCCTTAACCGGAAAGTAGTGACAACCGATGTGTATAACGTTAATTTATCTGCCGATACATACCTGGCTCCTTCTACTGCTTTTTTCTGCCAGCCAATATCGGTACCAAAAGAATTAAAAAAACAATACAGAAGTGCCTACACCGCTAAAATGTGGGTAAGCGAACTCAACAGTGCTTACTTTATTTATAATCCTGCCGGAAACAGAGATCTTGAACACTTTCAGGAACAACGTTTCGAAAAATTAAGAGAGATCGAAAACATTGTGGGGCCCGATAAAAAATTCATGGATTACTACACGTACATGCCTTCTAATGCAGAGTACCGTAAGATCAGTGAACTGGCAAAGAAAGTAACGCAGGACCAAAAAGCACCCATTGACAAGATCATTGCTATCCGCGATTACTTTTTAAGCAAGGATGAATTTAATCAGCCATTATACCAGTATTCTGATAATCCCGGAATACCGGGTATGCCAAGCGCCAGTAAGCTTAATTATTTTTTATTTGAAAACAGAAAAGGCTATTGTGCTTATTATGCAGGTGCTACTTTATTTATGTTACGCTCGTTGGGCATACCATCAAGAGTTGCCGCAGGATTTTTAACCACCGATAGAAGCAGCAAAAACCCCGGCTGGTATTGGTTTTATCAGGATCAGGCACATGCCTGGGTACAGGTGTATTTTCAGGGATACGGCTGGATCGATTTTGACACAACTATTCCCGATGTAAATACACAACAGGCTTCCCAACCGGATGGAACGCCGCCTACAGATGTTCCTGTAACATACCTCGTGATCGATGGCACCATTGTGAATACAGATACCATTAAAAAACGGGTAACCATCAGCAGTATAAATATTTTATACCACGACAGCGAATTTGTTTCTAAAACCAAGCTCGACATCCTGACAGATGTTTCTTTAGCAAACATATCCTTAGATACTACTGAAGTTAAATTAAGTGCTTTAGCAAAAGGTATGCATGTAACAGCCGTATCGCATGCAGAAGTTCTGAAGAATATATATGTAAAACCGCAGGACTCGTTAATGTCTGTTATTTCACGTTTGTCTAAACCTATTCCGATAGATGAGCTGAAAATTATTCCTAAAGAAGAAAAAAATAAACAGAAAGACGACGATGCTAAAAAAGCAAATGAACCTATAAACTGGCTAAGGGTTTTATATACTGTACTCTTTAGCTTATTAGGCATATTTATAGTAGTAATGCTGAGCCCGCTCTTTATATGGTTATGGCTCAATGCAAAAGCCAAAAGGCACTATACGCAACTTTCCGAGAAAGGTTACCATATTAACAGGGCATTATTATATTATTTAAATCAAATGGGTTACGTTTATCAGCAAGCCGGCCCGGGCGAATTTGCTCGACAAATTGATAAGCAGTTTGGAACAAATCTCAAAGCATTTAATGCCAGTTATCAAAAAATAAAATATAGCAAAATGGCTGCAACCGAAAATGATTCAAGCCTTATGAATACATTTTACGCGCCGTTTATAAGCACCGTTAAAAAGAACGTTCCGGCCAAAACAAGACTAAAACATTTTTTAAATATTTATAACACCTTACATTATTTTTCAAAACCTAAAATCAGCTAACATGGAAGAAACGATTCAAATTGAACAGGCTTTAACCAATATTCAGAAACTGGTTACCAATATCGAAACGGTTATAAAGGGTAAGCAAAACCAGATAAAATTTGTACTTACCGCCTTGTTAGCCAAAGGCCACGTGTTAATGGAAGATAACCCAGGTACAGGTAAAACGGTAATGGCAAAAACACTTGCACAAAGTATTTCAGGCCTGCACGATGAACATGGTGTTTCGTTTAAACGGATCCAGTTTACACCCGATCTGCTGCCAATGGATTTGATTGGTTCACACATTTTTGATGATATTAAAAAAGAATTTGTCTTTAAAAAAGGTCCCCTGTTTTGTAATCTTTTGTTAGCTGATGAGATCAACAGGGCATCGCCAAAAGTACAGTCTGCCTTATTAGAGTGTATGGCCGAAAATCAAATTACGATAGGCGAAACGACCTATCCTTTGGAGAAATTATTTTTTACCATCGCCACACAAAACCCTGTGGAAATGGAAGGGACCTATCCTTTACCAAACGCACAACTTGACCGTTTCTTTATTAAAATTTATTTCGGTTATGTAGATGAAGCTACAGAGCTTGATATTTATAAGGATTACCTGGGTATTCAAAACAACCTGAATAGTGTGAAACAGGTATTGACCATGAATGAAATTTTATTCCTGCAACAGGAAACAGAAAAAGTATTTATTCATGACGAGCTTATTACTGCTGTAAGAAATTTAGTAAGAGATACACGCCAACACCCCGAAATTATACTTGGAGCATCCACCCGAAGCGGCATTACCTTTTTAAAATGCTTAAAAGCATATGCATTGGTAAGCGGCAGAACCTTTGTAACGGAAGATGACATAAAGGATATTTCACATGCGGTTTTAGACCACCGTTTAATTTACCGTACTAAAGAAGGTAAGCAAAAAGCACTAGACCAGATCATCGCAAAAGAAATGGACCGCTTAAGAAAAATAACTATCCATGCAACACAATCTTAGTCATTATAACTGCTATTCTGTGTTTAAACTTATGGTCAAAAACCATATAGTAAGACTTGCCTGTTTGTGCCTGTTATTTTTCTCAGGTATGCTTAACGCGCAAATCAACGAAAGTGCAAGGTATGAAATCGATGCCAAACGCATTGGAGTAAGCCCCGAAGATAAAGACGCTTTGCCACGAAGCAGAGAATTTATACGTTTAGATAGCACTTACTATGTTGGCTGGATGTACGAAGGCCTTTATAAGTTTGATAGAAGTAGTGATTATCTTGGTTACAAACAAGCCATAGGCCCGCTTTACAAGGCTTTGCATCTTTTTGAAAAAGATTACGGATTTAAGATGCGTAACATTTTCTCTTCGATGGAATATTTCAGAACTAACGGCAGTTTATTTAATGACTTCTATTATATAGCCAACACGCTTCAATCCTGCTATAACAGTATTGAGATGCCCGATTCAACCATGGCTTTATTTAATAAACTGGAAGGATACCATTTTCAGAGAGATTTTTTTAATATCCGGAGTGGTCGCGCCTGGCTTCTTCACAGAAACCGGTTTTATACTTCTGAAAAATATCCTTTCTTAAAAAATTCCATTAAAGAAAACGAACAGTTGGCTTTTAATGAATGCTACACAGGAATGACAGAGATCAAAGAAAGTAAAGCGGTTAACGACAACTGGTATGGTCCCTATCAAAGTGAAGACGACCTTCTTACCATTTATCATTACCTTGCGTTACTGCATGATTATAATCAGAACTATGATAGCTCTCAATTTTATTATGATATTTTAATCAATGCCGGAAGAGTATCGTGGAGTAATTATGCCAACCAGCAACATGTATTAGGGAATTTTAAAGAAGCCGTAGAAGATTATTCGAAAACGCAATACAAAGGAAGATTCTCATTGGTTGAATCGGATTATTATTTGCCGATGATTCTTGTTTATGGTGGCGAAACAAAAAATGCCATTCAAATGGCTCAGGCAAAAATTAATGAAAGTGGCTCTACCCCGGGTTTTGGGTGGTATACCATTGCGCTGGCGAGAGGTTATTTATACGACGGGCAATTAGACAGCTGCGAATTCTTTTTGAACAAAGCCTCCAACTTTAAGGAACTCCATATAGGAACAACGCTCACGCAATCCTTATACGATTTTAGTATTAACTTATTAAGAATTCAGGTTATCGAAAAAAAGATAGCGCTGATCAAATTTTTTGATACCGGCTGGTGGTACTCTATTAGTGGACTTTATGACGTTTGCGCATTGAAGATCGAAAAAGTAATGCTGGAATATGCCCTTGTAAATTCACTGGCCAATAACCCGGAAAGAGACAGGATCGTGTATGATCTCTTTTGCTCCGAAAGTACTGTTACCTTTGATGAATCGATGTATTTACTGAAAGACTTTTGCCTCCCTTATTTTGAAATGAAATACGAAGACTATACGCTCGCCGATCCAAGAAAAAAAATCAATCGCTACTTTCGTTTATTTACTTACAAATTCATGTTCGAACAGGGCGACGATGATGAAGCAGGAAGAGAATGTAAAAAGCTATTGGAAGAAACAGATCCTTTAACCAATTATGGTTCCGGCAGCGGGAACGTAGCCGATCCTGTTTTCGAAAAATTATATCTATACCGCGTACTCGAAATAATGGCACAAACAGCGGATGGCAAAAATTATAATGCATACAGAAACGAATGTTTTAAAACCTATCCGCAATTGATGTTGTTTTCAGGTATGCCTGCCAGGTTAAATGTAAGTTTTACAGGTATACAGAACGATGCAACTATTAAAGCTGTAGTAGAAGATTTGAAAGATTGTAATATTGAATTTACGGATGATGCCAATGCGCCTATTGCCAATCTCGAATTCTTTAAAAAAGGAGATACCTATCAGGTAATGATCAATGTTATAAATCCGGCTGATGGAACGCCTCTTGTTGTAAACAGCGAACTTTTATTTAAAGAAAGTAACGGTATAGGAAAAGAATTGGCCATGCGTTTATTTGGTAAAGGTGGAGCCGTAAAACCTGAAATGCCTGTAAACTAGGCCACTCCGTTTTATATTATTTATTGACTTTTCTTTTTACCTGAAAAGCCTCTAATCCTCTCTTAGCTGTTCTTACTTCAAATTCAACTTCGTCATCGGCTTCTATTTCATCTAAGAGGTCTTTAGCATGCACATAGTAATTCGTTCCGTCTTCGTCTTTAATAAAACCGAACTTACTTTTTTTATTGAAAAATATTATTTTTCCGTTTGGCATGTCTCAATTTTATTCTTGTTATTACCGGTACATAATCCTTATATCTTTTTTAAACAGATATTAAGACATTCATCTCAATGTCTACGCCTATCAGGCATTATAGCCAAATGCTTGCTCCATAAAATTGACAGTGGTTTTGGATAAGGCTTATCCTCTAGGATTTTCACTTTCAATTAAAACCTAAGTGATGACTTAAATTATTAATCTCCAGCAAAAGTATCGATGCAATATTTAATTAGTATTACACAAAAATTAAGTAATTGTAAAGTTAGTTCATGCTATAATTTTACATTACAAGTAATTATAGCGTTCTTAAAACAAAGGTTTTTTAAGATAAAACAGAAAGCAGATACTAATCAAAATAGTGCACAAGTTGATTTATCAGAATATTAATCATGCGAAATTGATGCAAGCATGTTGGTTTCGCATCTATTCCCCACGAAAGACTTTAAAAAAATCAGCTTCATATGTATTTCCCAAAGGAATATGCTGATCTTCAATACTGATCATTTTATTACGTACACTTTTTACCCTGCTCAAAGGTACTATGAATGAGCGGTGTATTCTGAAAAACTCATTGGCAGGTAATTTCTCTAAAATGCTTTTCATCGTCATACGTGCCACAACCATTTTTTCGTTTTGTATATGGATCTTTAAATAATCATCAAGAGCTTCAATGTAAAGGATATTAGCTATGACGATCTTTATAAGACTATAATCTGCACGGACAAAAAAGTAATTCGAACTATCGTCTTTATTACTGTTTGTTTGATAGTTATAAAAATCGCGGGCCTTTGTAACAGCCTGATTAAACCGTTCGAAAGTAAATGGCTTGAGCAAATAATCCACCGCACTCAGGTTAAATCCTTCAATGGCATGCTCAATAGAAGTAGTGGTAAATATGACCATTGTATTTTGTTTCAGCGATTTATAAAAATCGATCCCATTCAGTACAGGCATATTAATATCAAGAAACAACAGATCAGCCGGAAATTTATTAAGATGTTTTATAGCATCAAGTGGCTTTGTAAAGGTTTTTTCCAGCTTAATAAAATCAAGCCTCTCACTAAAGTGTTCGATCACTTTCAGAGCCAATGGCTCGTCGTCTACTGCAATTGCTTTTATCATAACTCTTCTTTTTAAATGTTCATTATTTTATTAATTCCAGTCCTTCCAATGCCGATTTATCAGAGGGATACAATAACATTACTTTATTAAACAAGATCTTTGCTTCTCTTGTTTTCCCAAGACGAAGATTTACCCAGCCAAACATTAACAGTCCTTCATAATTAACGGGATACAGATTAACAATTTTTTCAAAATACTTAAAAGCGAGCGCGTATTCTTTTTTGTTATAATGGATAATTCCCATCCAATAGTTTGCAGTTGTGTTTTGTGGGTCTATTTCAAGGATCTTGGTATATTGTGTGATCAGTTCGTTTGTATTTCCTAAAGCGGATGCCGGATATACATAACCCAGCTTGGCCTCCACAGAGTATGGCATCAGTTCTGTAGCTATTTTATAATAAAGCAACGATTCTTTATACATTCCTCCTTTATAGTATAGCCACCCAAGGCGCAAATTGCTTTCGTACGAACCCTTATCGTAAACCTCTTTGATAACTTTAGCAGCTTCATTATAATTTTGTTTTGCTTCGTATTCATAGCTTTTCGCAAAAGCGGCCGAAAGACTACTTTGAGCGTGGAGTTTGCTTATGCCAACAAATAGCATAGCTCCTATAATCAGATAAGCGATTTTTTTCATGGTATTATTTTTATGCCTATTAAAAACGTGTTGTAGTGGTACGTATAATGATAAAATTTCTCCTGCTTGCTCTCATAACCATAAGTAGCATATACATTTACTTTTTTAAAGAGGTTGTACTCCGCTGTGCAGGCTATACGCGACGTAGAAAGGTCTAAAGAGTTGTTGACAAAATAACCGCTGTTCTCATTAATATTGCCACCACGGTTGTTCAAATAAGACGCAGATAAAAGCAGTTTTTTTGTAATACATGACGAAAGAAAAGGTGTTATGGCAAAAGCACTGTTCTTATAATAATCTTCACTATGATGGTAGAGCAATGCCCCAAAAGCCAGTTTACGGTTTCCAAAAGGATAACAGGTAAGACCGGCATGAAACTGGTACTGAGTAGTTGTATCAAAAAAAGAAACGGTTGTTCCAAGCGATACATCTAAATACGTCATGCGTTTTGTAATAGTTGCAGCAGCAACCAAACCCATAGACTGTTTCTCAATATAATTTGTATAGGTTTTAATCGTTGGTTGTGGCGATGGACCTGTAGGATTTACAGTCTTAGTTGTTACTTCGGGTATAGACAGTTTATCGTACAGCATATGTGTGCCAACAGTTAGTATAGTAGTTCGTTTAAGAGGAACGGTAGCTGACAGATAATACTGAAATTGCTTAATATCATTTCTGGATTCGTTTTGCTTATAATATGTTAAGGCATGGTAAAGCGAAACCCTGTTGCCCACATAATGTTGCAGATTTAACTGGATATAATTTACAGGTTTAAATTTCGCAGAACTGTCACTTAATTTCACAGCGCCTTCCAAACCCACAAATGCAATAGGTTGCAAATGACCTATGCCCATATTTGTTTTTGTAGTACTATCAATAAATCGGGTGAAATTCCTCGCTTCTTCAAAACGACCGGCATATATATAACTGTAATATAAATAAGCATCAGCCGTTTCATCATTGCTGTTAAATGCCAGAGCCCGACGAAAATGCCCGATAGCTTTGCGGTAATTTTTAAGTTCGTAGCAGGCAATGCCGGCACGCATCCGTAAATAGTAATAATCGTAACCCTCTTTTATGGCTTTATCACAAAATTTAGTGAGCAATTGCCATTGTTTAGACATATACAATTGATACGATGTACTATCAACAGTTGCCGAAGTAAGTGTATTGTCTGCTTTCAGGTTTACACATAATGCAAACAGCATAAATACGATTAACCAATATGTTCGGCAGTGAGGCATAGATCTTTTTCTTTTACAATAAACCGTTTTATGGTCTTATGCGTTAATTCTGTTTCAAAGCTGATAGCTCGCGTTGTTCTTTGGTTTGCAAATGCTTTTGCCTCTGATCGTATTTTTATAGTGGAAGGCGACGAAGCATTATCTGCATACATATATGCTGCTTTATAGGATGTTTTGAGGAATACGAAGAAGGGTGCTATAAGGTCCTGAATAATCTTTACAGGGCCTTTGTAAAATCCTTCTATAGGAAATTTATCTTCTATGCTTATATCCTGAAAATAACTAAGCAATACTTTATGCATTCCTAAATAGAAATAATACAATAAGGAGTTTTTATCGCCGGTAAAACTTGTGAAATAGAAGAGTGTTCCGTTGTTTGTAAAGTATGCCACAGATTTTGTGCGCGGGCAATACAAATAAGATAAATTATAAATATCAGTACATACGTCCCAGGTTTCAATATACTTTTCTTTACCATTATTTACGTCAAACATAAGCTTCATGCCGGGTATAAAATGAAAAGCCTGTTCCATAAGCGGCGTTGGTAAAGGGCGCAGGATGACGTCTCCTTCTTTGGGAACAGCAAACGAATGGAGTTTATAAGTGTTTGCATTTTTACTCACATAATAACTGATAGGATAATCCAGCGTTTTAGCCCCTATATACGGCGTGCTTTGCAACTGAAAATGAACATGAGGTTCCGGTGAACGCCCCGAGTTACCACACAAAGCCAACACATCTCCTTTTTTGACAGCATCACCCACCTTTACTTTAAAGCTGTCTTTTTTCAGATGGCTGATTTTACTATATAAATATTCCGTGTGTTTTATAATAATGGTATTTCCCCAGTTATTATGAAGATCCACATCGCCGATCACATTATCCGCAATGCCATCCTGTATCGTAATAACATTTCCGTCCGCCGGAGCAAGAACCGGCAGATGATAGCAATAAAAGTCAGATACCTGTTGTCCGGGCATACGGTATGTTTTTTTTGTATCATCTTCTACTACAAAATCAAGGGCAAAACGCCATTCATCCTTATGTGTCATGTTTCCGGAATGACCCTGCGAAACAGTCCACTCTCCGTAGAACGGTAAGTGAATATGCACAAAGCTGTCTTTTTTAAAACGCTCAGTATAATTATGAAATAAATAAAAATTCTTTTCCGGCGAATACAACTGGTACTGCACTATGTATAAATATTTTATCGAATACCTGTTATTTAAAGCATATAAAATTAATAGTACAACCATTGTAAACGGCAACGAATACAATGACAGCATATAGCCGGTAGTAATTTTACTTAATGCCCCTACAAACAAACTAATGAGCGGTGCCGACACTGCAGCCAGTACATAAGATCCTACGGATGGGATCAGGAAAAAGCCTCCTATAGCCATGGCCGTTAAAATATAGTTGAAGCCTATATAGCTGTATTCTATATCCGACAGGTTTCCCTGAACCAAAGTACAGAAAAAATAGCCCGACAAAAACCCGATAACCGAAAGTGAAAACGCAATTCTGGAAAAAATAATTAACCCAAGGGTTATTAATAATCCGGAAATAATATTATTCTGAAAAAAGATAGCACCCATCGATTTCAGGTAGATAATGAGCAACTGTGGTAAGCCAAGGTCATTTAATTTTTGGTAGAGTGTAACAAAGGTCATTCCTCCATAACTCCACAATTCATTAAAAGTAAAAATACCCCGCTCATTCAATCCCATAGCGCCAAAACTACGCGTGCTTAACAAAATGATCCAGATGCCCAATACAAAAGGCAGACTCAGCAAAGGAAGTTTTTTCGAAGCCATTCTTGCCGAGAGCCATACACTTAACAATAATGTAATTATAGAAGCCAATAACAGTATCACAAAAAACACTGCATTGAGTTGAAAATAAGCACCCATGGTTAAACCAACCAATAACACATTATAGGTATAAGTGCCGCTTAAAATATAAAGAGTATTAAAGCCCGCCACTCTTGCTATAATCAATGCCATGAATACACTTGTTAAACCGCTGATACCAACCGACACATCCGTAAACGAAGCAATAAATAAGGCAAGGGCAAACCATTTGTTATCTGAAAAGAAAACCTGATTGTAACTGGCTGTAATACCCGTTCTAAAAAAATGGAAATATGACTTTATCTTGTCCATTTACAGTTTAAACTGTTTAAGATGTGATGGCATCACTTCTTCTCCCTGTATACTTTGAATGGTTTCCCGTTTCCTGATCAGGTTTGGTTTATGATTTACATCACACATAACCACTGCAGGTCTCATCGATATAAATTGCATCCATTGCGTCATATTATAAGCACCCACTGTATGTACTACTACTTTGTCACCGCGCTTTAAAGGAGGTAGTGTAATATGCTCACGTACTACATCAATGTTCATACACAAAGGGCCATACATGACTGCATCTTCTGTATATTGTCCAAATGGCTGAGCCGGACTTATTTTATGATCGTACCAAAATGATGTAAATAATATGTTTACGCCAAAATCCATAATGGTAGCGAGTCTTCCATCCGATAAACGTTTATTGGAAATAACAGTTCCTAAAAGATAACCCGCTTCATCTACTAATGCTCTACCCGTTTCTAATATTAAAAGCGGCAATTCTTTTTCGGTAAAGCCCGCGTTTAAAATGGCCGTACTAATCGCTTCTGCATATTGATCAAATGTAGGACACGCATCAGCACCCTGCAGATAAGAACCTTTTAAGGTATTTTTAGAAGCAAAGCCTCCACCCATATCAATGTATTGTATTTGCTTCTCATGCTTTTTCTTAACCGCTAGTGCCAGTTCAGAAAGCTTGGCTGCCGCTATACCATACGCACTTGGAGCAAGCATAAATGTGCCTATGTGACAATGCAAACCTACCAGATCCATTTTACCGTTAAGCATTATTTTATTAATAGCATCCCAGGCCTGTCCATTTTCGTAGTTGAAACCAAACCTGTCCCACATGGGGTACACCCCTGTATCCATATTCACACGAACAGCAACACGCGGACGTTTATTCATATCTTTGGAAAGCTCCATGATGAAATATAATTCGTCGAGGTGATCGATATGGATCAGAGAATCGTTGCTAATAGCCAGTTTTAATTCGGGTTCGCTTTTATCGGGTCCGTTGAAAATAATTTTATTACCGGGTACATTATTTTCCAGGGCTTTCTGATATTCAAAACCGGATACAACTTCTGCCCATGAACCTTCCTGGTGAAACACGTTACAAACCGCATTAATATAATTGGTTTTGTAAGACCAGGCAAACTGCACTTTAGGATAACGTGTTTTAAACGCACGGTTAGCATCCTTAAAAGTTTGTCTCATTGTTTTTTCGGAAAGCACAAAAAGTGGCGACCCATGTTCTTTAAGGAGCTCTTCTACAGAATTGCCATCGATGTGTGTTACCGGCTCGTATTCGGTTTTTGTACCGTACTTATTCATCAGCCCGGTGTTTAAGGTCTGAATAATAGGGCGTTCATATTGCAATTTTTTCATAATGTTACGCTTTAAAGTTCTCCAAGTGTCGAAATTTTCATGAATTCATCCAGTTCTACAATCATGTCGTAAGAATAACGTACAAACATTTTCCCGACATCATATGTTTCGAATGGTTTTACCTCTTCTCCTAAAGCCATTCGCACCAAGGCTTCCGGGTGATTTTGTCCGCAACCCACTGCCAGATAAACCCAGGCCGGGAATCTCGGATTGATTTCGATCAGATAATACTCTTCTTTATCGGTTCTGATAATTTCAAGCTCCATCCCACCTTTCCATTGGCTTGATTTGAAAAGATTACGCGCCATATCCATCATTTTTTCATCATCAATGGAAATACCCGACCACGCTTTTCCTTTATCTGTAATGTATTGTTTCCGCATAGGAACTGCTCCTATCATATTTCCTTTGCCATCGCCTAAAGCCGTTACGTTTACTTCCTGCCCCTGTATAAATTCCTGAATAATAATTGGCAGTCCCCATTTCGAACTTATTTTATTAAAATAGTTTACAACCTGCTCAGGCGTATAAGCCACAGAGGCATCATAAAATTTCCCTTTAACCACAACAGGATAGGTAAATTCATCACCAAGCGCCGTGATCTCGGCATAACTGGTAATGGTTTTACTTTTGGGAATTTTAATTCCATGTTTTTTTCCGTATGCTTCGAGGTTTACTTTATGGCGTGCTTCAAACTGTTCAAGTGTTGGCAGGAAGGTTTTGATTTTCAGTTCTTGTTCCAGCACGTCTGCCAGTTTTATAAAATTAAAAAGCTCTGCATCAAAATTTGGAATAATAACATCTATGTTCTCAAGGCCATTGATATAAGCCAACCTATTTAATAAATTTTCCTTCCCTGAAGCAGGAAGCGGAATCTGGTAGGTTTTATCTACCAGATCATGCATATAAATCCCGGGCTCCAATGATTCGTAAGCGAGGCCAATAATGCGGACATCAAATACTTTACTTTCGCGCAAAGCCCTGATAACAGGGACTCCAGGCCCCGGACTATCAATGGCATTTAAACCTGTGACAGCAATATTAATTTGTCTCTTTCGCATTTCCTTCTGTTATTTTCAGCTTGTGAAGCATGTTTACAAAATCGTAATAATCTTTCTCAAACGTTACATCATCCGTCTCATAAATGTGAAGGATGGCCTCTTTTATTTCGCTTCCGTTTTTTTCTTCTTTCAATAATTTAATAATGTCCATTCCAATAGGATTAGTTGTAAAAGAATTACCTGTTGAAGGATCAAAAACAAATCCGGTGTCGCTTAACGCAATATTTTTCTTTATTTTCATCTGTAGCTATTTATTGTGTTTAATTACTTATGGTATAATCGTTTCATTTTAAGGATTACACTAGTTTTTCTAAAACCAGTTTTAATTCATCTATAGCTTTTTCGGAGGATTTTTTTACCAGCTCGAATTCCTTTTTAATATCATCCATTCCGGAAGCACTACTCCCCCTATCTTCAATATTAGTAAGGTTTACAAGCAAATAATCAAGTCCTATAAATCCTACAGATGATTTCATGCGATGCGACACCGACCCTATGGTTTCAAAATCGTTTATAGCAATGGCATCGGAAATCTCTTTCAGATCAACAGGATTTTGTTCAATAAAAATCTCTATCATTTCTTTAATGAACTGATTGCTTCCGTTAGCCATTTCGTAAAGGCTGTCAAGGTTTATGGTGTTGCTTTCGCTTTGTATGTTTATATCTGCAGTTGTTTGCGGGACTGTTATTTTTCCAAACTGTTTCACAACTACATCATATAGTTCCGTTTCTTTAAATGGCTTCGAAATATAATCGTTCATACCATAGCCTATGCATTTTTCCCTTTCGCCTTCCATGATATGTGCTGTCATTGCTATTATTGGCAATTGCAACTGCAGTTCATTTCTTATTTTCATAGCTGTATGATAACCGTCTAAAACGGGCATTTGTATATCCATTAATACCATATCAAAATGCATTTCTTTAAGCATCTCTAAAACAGTTTGCCCATTATCAGCTACTTCTACATGCAATCCAAATCCTCTCAATAAAGTAGTAGCCAGTTTTTGATTAAGCATATTGTCTTCTGCCAGTAATATGTTTAAAGAACGATCTTTCAATTCGTTAAGAGAGGTTTGCACAGTCTCATTTTTGCCTCTTATTGGCGTATGCGACACCGGATAGGAAATTGTTACTATAAACTCTGTTCCTTTATTTTCGACACTTGTAAAATGAATGTATCCTTTCTGCATGTCTACCAGACTCTTTACAATGGAAAGCCCAAGGCCTGTTCCTCCATATATACGGGTTGTTTTAGCATTACCCTGATTAAAGCGTTCAAAAATATCCGACTGTTTATCCGCAGGAATACCGATGCCGGTATCTTTCACTTTAAAGGAGATATCCGCCACATTATTATTCATTTCCTTTATTTCGATGGTTAAACTTACTGTACCATGTTGTGTAAATTTTACAGCGTTGTTTAACAGGTTAACCAAAATTTGTGTAAGCCTAGTAGGATCTCCAAAAACAGATACCGGAAGGCGTTCGCCGCTCATAACGGTAAATGTTATATTTTTTTCTTTCGCCTTTTCTTCAAAAATGATCTTTAACGATCTTATTAATTCCTGGAGATTAAAAGATATATTTTCGATATGCAGCATGCCCGCTTCTATCTTAGAAAAGTCGAGGATATCATTAATAATGTTCAACAAATTGGAACCGCTGTGTTTAATAGCCGAAAGGTATTCTGCCTGTGTACTATCCAAATCGCTCTTATACAGAAGATCCGAAAAGCCCAGAATAGCATTCATAGGTGTTCGTATCTCATGACTCATATTTGCCATAAACTGCTCTTTCATCATGGCATTATCATCAGCTTGTTTTTTTGCAATACGCAATTCGGCTTCCAGTCTGTTACGAACATTAATATCTCTGAACAAAATAATAATGGCGGCAATCATCGCCAGAATTCCAATTGCTACTTCCAGTAAGCCCCATTTTTTTGAAGACTGCACATACTCAATACTATTATTAATGAGACCTTGTGTTGTTTTACTAAGGCTTGCATTGATGAGATCAACTGTGGAATTAATTTCTGCCATAAGTTTTAATCCCGAATTTTCGGTATTCTCTTCACCCATTTGAGGGATACCCGGCATATTGTGCGAAAGGTCTTTCGCCTGCATCATTTTTTTGTAGCTAAGATCTTTCAATTGAAAAAACAAGGCTTCTTCGGGTTTCTCTACAAAATATTTCTCCATCCTTTGCAAATGGGTTTTGATTTCTGTTTCGTTGATTCTATATTCTTCTAAAAATTTGGCATCACCGGTAACAACGTAATCTCTTTCTTTATTTTCTAAAACCGTAATATTACTGCGGAAAGATTTCATTAATTCGGAGATACGGTAAGCATCATAGAGCTCCGAATTATTTTTAGACATATTTTTTATGTACCTGTCTGCATTAATAGCAATAAATACGATCAGGCAAATACTTATCAGGAAGCTGATAGCAATAATGATTTTTGTCTGATTTTTAAGTTTCATATTCTTTTTTCAATTTAATGATACGCCCTGTTTTTGGTGATAATAACCAGTACATGGCCGTAATTTTATCATAGTGAAAATAACGAATTGTTTTTAATGGTAACTAAAGAATTGCTATCAATTGAGCGGTTTTCGTCTTAAAAAGGGTTTTATATTCAGGGTACTTATTTACTCAATACATTTGGCGCCCAGATTTGTAAGGCGATAAGAGCCCCCGCCATAAGCACCAGAGAAACCGCCAGTACACTCGTTTTTATTTTTTGTGACCTGATATCCGCTTTAAGTTGTTTTAATTTAATGCATTGCATTACCGACATATTTAGTTTCCTGAACATGAAATCATTTTTCACCACATAATCATGGGCACCATGGTGCAAAGCTTTTACAGCAATTTCGGCATGCTCCTCACTTGTAAACATGATCACTTCCGTATCGGGACTTTCTTTTTTGATCATATCTATAATTCTTACACCATCCATTGCATCCTTGTTTTTACTGTTCAAATGATAATCAACAATAGCTATATCAGGTCCGTTTTTTATAAACATACTTGTTTGTTCACCGGCTTCGAAAGTTGAAACTACGGCATTGTACTGTGCAAATGTTTTTTCAATGTCATTTTTTAAAGCCATTGTCAGCATTTTATCATCATCGATAACAAAAATGGTAATTCGGTCTCTTGCTTCCATATTACTTTAATTTTAAATTAATGCTGTAACTTCTTTAAGGCAGCCTTTTGTGGCGGTTGTACGTTAAAAGTAGATATGAAAAACCCTTAAAGGGTCGGTATTTCGGTAAACGGGGAAAAAGTATGGCTGAAAGCCTAAAAATGAAAGTGAGCTCTGTGATTACAGTAAATTAAGCCTTTTCATCAGCTCGCTCCGTTGTGCATCGCCCACCGGAACAGGGCTTTGGTGAACAAAAGCTGTCCCGTCTTCAACAGTATCAATCTTATCTAATGCTACCAGGTATGAACGGTGTACGCGCATAAATTTTGAAGGAGAAAGTTCTTTTTCGAGAGCACCTAAAGTATAGTGAATGGTATATTTTTTTTGAGTAGTATGTATCGTTACATAATCGCCCAAAGCCTGAACAAACAGGATATCGGCTACAACCAGCTTTGAAGAAATGCCTTTTTCACGGATAAAGAAAAACTCTTTATCAGCTTCTGTTTCGAGTATCCTGGCACTGCTTTCAAACAATTCTTTTGCCCTGTACACTGCTTTTAGAAAGCGGTCGCTTTTTACCGGTTTTACAAGGAAATCAACGACATTAAACTCAAAGGCCTGTACTGCATAATCGGGTTTTGCCGTAATAAGAATTACCAAAGGGCTATTGGGAACTATTTTTAAAAACTCGAGCGCATTTATTTTGGGCATTTCTACATCCATTAATAAAAGGTCGATTTTTTCTTTATTAAGTATCCCGGTCATTTGCATAATGCTTTCGCATTCGCCTGCAACAGTAATAAAATCAATATCCTTGAGTAAATGCTTTAACGCTGTACGCGCCATTTTATTATCATCTACAATAAGGCAGTTCACAAAAAATAAATTTATAGTTTTTTTAAAGCCGTTTTGGCTTCTTCTGATTGTGGGTTGTATTCGAGTGCTTTGATAAAGTATTTTTTAGCTTCTGCATTTTTAGCCTGTACCATCATTACTTTTGCCGCCAGCAAATTACTGTCATAATCAAAAGGATACATTTTTATGACTTTGCCAACATAGACCATAGCATTGGCGTATTCTTTTCTTGAATAATAAATATAAGCCGTTCTGTAATTGGCAATAGAATTATTAGGGTCCAGTTTTAAAACATCGAGGTAATGCGTAAGTACCATATTCCAATTACCTAAAGCCGACAATGGTAATACAATACCAAAACGTGCTTCTATGGAAGCCGGCTCTGCTGCTATCGCTTTCTTATAAAAACTCTCAGATTTTGCATAATCTTTACTAAGGTAATACAGCCATCCCAAACGAAAAGAGACTTCGTAGGCATCAGAATTGAGCGTTGTTAATGATTCAATAGCCTTTGCATACTGGGTATCGTATTCAAAAGAGTAACTTTTTGAAAAAGCCAGCTCGGCACTTGTCTGGCTGATGATCGTGTTGGTGGTAATCAGGCCAAATAAGGTTACTATTATTTTCAGATATCCCTTCTGTTTCATTCTAAGCAAATATCTGAATATTTATGGTTTAAAAAAACTTAAAACTAAACCCTTCTTTAACAGGGTTAATATCCCGGTACTTATTTACTTTATTGTGTATTTTTGTAAAGCGGTCAACAATTACAACCTTACCGTGTTATTTAACATACAGTCGAAAATAATACCATATTTACTTTAAATCTATAAACATATGACAGCTACTAAAGGATATGCCGCACAAAATGCCAAAGATGCATTAGGCCCGTTTAATTTTGAAAGAAGAGCCGTAGGCCCTCACGATGTGCAGTTTGAGATATTATATTGTGGTGTATGCCACTCCGATTTGCACATGGTAAGAAACGAATGGGGTGGAGCTAATTACCCTGTTGTACCCGGCCATGAAATTGTGGGACGTGTAACACAGGTAGGCGCTCACGTTAAAAAATTTAAAGCCGGAGACCTTGCAGGTGTAGGGTGTCTGGTGGATTCTTGCCGCGAATGTGATAACTGCGAAAAGGGTCTGGAGCAATTTTGCCGTAACGGTTCCACAGGAACATATAACGGAAAAGATAAACACACCGGTGGCTTTACTTATGGAGGCTATTCGAAACAAATTGTAGTAGATGAAAGTTTTGTATTAAAAGTATCCGAAAAATTGCCTCTTGCCGGAGTAGCACCGTTACTTTGCGCAGGTATTACTACTTACTCGCCCCTGCGCCACTGGAAGGTAGGTAAAGGTCATAAAGTAGCAGTAGTAGGGCTTGGTGGTTTAGGACATATGGCAGTAAAATTTGCTGCTTCGTTTGGTGCTGAAGTTACCATGCTCAGTACCTCCAAAGATAAAGAAAAAGACGCTCAGCGCCTTGGTGCCCATCATTTTGCTTTGACAAAAGATGCTGATCAGGTTAGC
>JAZJZF010000028.1:74235-91342 GCA_040389965.1 Bacteroidota bacterium | reverse complement strand
ACCGTTTACTTCGTAATGCTGAGCCACCTGATGAAGAAACAGCTCGTGGAGTAATTGATAAATTATTCTTCTCCGACAAACGTTATGATTTAGGTGAAGTAGGTCGTTTCCGTATCAACAAAAAGTTAGGCATTGATATTCCTATGAATATCCGTGTATTAACAAAAGAAGATATTATTTTGATCATGAAATACCTGATCGAATTAATTAACTCTAAAACGGATGTGGATGATATCGATCACTTATCAAACCGTCGTGTACGTACAGTTGGTGAGCAATTATTCTCTCAATTCGGTGTTGGTTTAGCCCGTATGGCTCGTACTATCCGTGAGCGTATGAACGTTCGTGATAACGAGGTATTTACACCAACCGATTTGATTAACGCAAAAACATTATCTTCTGTTATTAATTCGTTCTTTGGAACGAACCAGTTATCACAGTTTATGGATCAAACCAACCCTTTATCGGAGATCACGCATAAGCGTCGTCTTTCGGCACTAGGGCCAGGAGGTTTATCCCGTGAGCGTGCAGGTTTCGAGGTACGTGACGTTCACTACACTCACTACGGCCGTTTATGTACGATTGAAACACCGGAAGGACCAAACATTGGTTTGATTTCTTCTCTTTGTGTGTTTGCAAAAGTGAATAAATTAGGATTTATTGAAACCCCTTTCCGTTCGGTAACAAACGGTAAAGTGGAAGTTAATAAAGGAATTACGTATTTAACTGCTGAGGAAGAAGATCAGAAAAATATCGCTCAAACAAGTGCAGAGTTGGATGACAAAGGGAACTTTGTTGGCAAAAAAGTAACTGCCCGTTATGAAGGTGATTTTCCTGTATTGGATCCGGGTCAAATTCAGTTAATGGACGTTGCGCCTAATCAAATTGCATCTATTGCGGCATCATTGATTCCGTTCTTAGAGCATGATGATGCCAACCGTGCCTTGATGGGATCGAACATGCAACGTCAGGCAGTTCCATTAATGCGTCCTGAAGCACCAATTGTTGGTACCGGTATCGAAGCTCGTGTAGCGGAAGATAGCCGTGTATTAATTAATGCAGAAGGCGAAGGAGTTGTTGAATATGTTGATGCCCGTGAAATTGTTATTCGTTACAACAGAACCAACGACGAGAAATTAGTATCGTTTGAAGGTGATGTGAGAACTTATAAATTAACCAAATTCCAAAAAACCAATCAAAGTACTTGTATGAACTTAAAACCTATCGTTAAGAAAGGCGATAAAGTGGTTAAGGGACAAGTATTGTGCGATGGTTATGCAACTGAAAAAGGGGAATTGGCATTAGGACGTAACTTAAAAGTAGCGTTCATGCCTTGGAAAGGTTATAACTTTGAGGATGCGATCGTAATTTCTGAACGCGTTATCCGTGATGATATCTTTACATCTATTCACATTGATGAATATTCTTTAGAAGTGCGTGATACAAAACGTGGAATGGAAGAGTTAACTCCGGATATTCCTAACGTAAGTGAAGATGCTACTAAAGACCTGGATGAAAAAGGAATTATCCGTGTTGGAGCAGAAGTAAAAGAAGGAGATATCTTAATTGGTAAAATTACTCCTAAAGGTGAAACTGATCCTTCTCCGGAAGAAAAATTATTACGTGCTATCTTCGGTGATAAAGCAGGTGATGTGAAAGATGCGTCTTTACGTGTGTCTCCATCATTGAAAGGTGTTATCGTTGATAAAAAATTATTCTCACGTGCTATTAAAGATAAAAAGCAAAAAGCAGATGAAAAACCATTAATTGAAAAATTAGATGCAGATCATCACAAAGCAGTTGCTAATATCAAATACCAATTAATTGAAAAATTATTTGAATTGGTTAATGGTCGTACATCTCAAGGTGTTACTAACATCTTAGGTGAAGAGGTAATTACAAAAGGAACTAAGTTCACTCAGAAATTATTAGAGAAAGTTGATTTCTCGGAAGTTAATCCGGGTAACTGGACAACTGACAAAGATAAAAATGAGCAAATTGAGCGTTTGTTACATAACTTCATGATCAAGTTTAACGACTTCTTAGGTCAGTACAAACGTGAGAAATTTCAGATTACAGTAGGTGATGAGTTACCAAACGGTATCGTACAATTGGCTAAAGTTTACATTGCTCAAAAACGTAAGTTAAGAGTAGGTGATAAAATGGCGGGTCGTCACGGTAACAAAGGTATCGTAGCACGTATTGTTCGTGATGAAGATATGCCATATTTAGAAGATGGAACACCGGTTGATATCGTGTTGAATCCATTAGGTGTACCTTCCCGTATGAACTTAGGTCAGATCTATGAAACAGTATTGGCATGGGCAGGTCAAAAATTAGGATTGAAATTCTCTACTCCTATTTTCGATGGTGCTTCTATGGCTGAAATTGATGAGTATACTAAAAAAGCAGGCGTTCCTCAGTATGGCCGTACGTATTTACGTGATGGTGGTACAGGTGAGAAATTTGATCAACCGGCTACAGTAGGTATCATTTACATGTTAAAATTAGGACACATGGTTGATGATAAAATGCATGCTCGTTCAATCGGACCATATTCATTAATTACGCAACAACCTTTAGGTGGTAAAGCACAGTTCGGTGGTCAGCGTTTTGGTGAGATGGAAGTTTGGGCATTGGAAGCATACGGTGCAGCTAATGTATTACAGGAATTATTAACCATTAAATCGGATGATGTAATGGGTCGTGCAAAAGCTTACGAAGCAATTGTAAAAGGCGAAAACATTCCTGCTCCGGGTATCCCTGAATCATTTAATGTATTGATGCACGAATTACGTGGATTAGCATTAGATGTAACACTTGACTAAAAATTCTTTCCTTGTTCCCCTCTCCATTGGAGAGGGGTTAGGGGTGAGGTAAAAGGAATTTCATTTATCAATTAAATTAAAAGCAAAAAAATGGCTTTAAGAAAAGATAACAAAGTAAAATCGAACTTCTCGAAAATCACTATCAGTTTAGCGTCGCCTGAAACGATTCTACAACGCAGTAGTGGAGAAGTATTAAAACCGGAAACCATTAACTACCGTACTTACAAACCTGAAAGAGATGGTTTGTTTTGCGAGCGTATATTTGGGCCGGTAAAAGATTATGAATGTCATTGCGGTAAATACAAACGTATCCGTTACAAGGGTATTATTTGTGACCGTTGTGGTGTTGAAGTAACTGAGAAAAAAGTACGTCGTGAGCGTATGGGTCACATTAATTTAGTGGTACCTGTTGCTCACATCTGGTATTTCCGTTCGTTACCAAATAAAATTGGTTACTTATTAGGATTACCAACTAAAAAATTAGACATGATTATTTACTACGAACGTTATGTAGTAATTAATGCGGGTGTTGCTGCTCAAGGCGGTACAACATACTTAGACTTCTTAACAGAAGAAGAATATTTAAATTTAGTTGATACCTTACCAAAAGAAAATCATTTATTAGACGATAACGACCCTAATAAATTTATTGCTAAAATGGGTGCGGAAGCACTTCAGGATTTATTATCACGTTTACAGTTAGATGAATTATCTTACGAATTACGTCATAAAGCAAATACTGAAACCTCTCAGCAACGTAAAAACGAAGCATTAAAACGTTTACAGGTTATTGAAGCTTTCCGTGCTGCTCAAGGGCATATCGAAAACAAACCTGAATGGATGATCATTAAAACAGTTCCGGTTATTCCACCAGAATTACGTCCTTTGGTGCCATTGGATGGTGGTCGTTTTGCTACTTCTGATTTAAATGATTTATACCGTCGTGTAATTATCCGTAACAACCGTTTAAAACGTTTGATCGAGATCAAAGCACCGGATGTAATCTTACGTAACGAAAAACGTATGTTACAGGAGTCGGTAGATTCATTATTTGATAACTCACGTAAATCTAACGCGGTTAAAACTGAATCTAACCGTGCATTAAAATCATTATCTGATTCATTAAAAGGTAAACAAGGACGTTTCCGTCAGAACTTATTAGGTAAACGTGTAGATTACTCGGCTCGTTCGGTAATTGTTGTAGGGCCTGAGTTGAAATTACATGAGTGCGGTTTACCAAAAGAAATGGCTGCAGAGCTTTTCAAACCGTTTATCATTCGTAAAATGATTGAACGTGGTATCGTGAAAACTGTAAAATCAGCGAAAAAAATCGTTGATAAAAAAGAACCAATTGTTTGGGATATTTTAGAGAATGTATTGAAAGGACATCCGGTAATGTTAAACCGTGCCCCAACATTACACAGATTAGGTATCCAGGCTTTCCAACCAAAATTAATTGAAGGAAAAGCGATCCAGTTACATCCATTGGTTTGTACAGCGTTCAACGCCGATTTCGATGGTGATCAAATGGCAGTACACGTTCCGTTAGGACATGCTGCTGTATTGGAAACTCAGATCTTAATGTTAGCGTCTCATAATATCTTAAACCCATCTAACGGTGCGCCGGTTGCGGTTCCATCTCAGGATATGGTTCTAGGTTTATATTACTTAACAAAATCTAAAAAGAATTTACCTAACGATGCTGTTAAAGGCGAAGGTAAAATGTTCTATAGTGCAGAAGAAGTTGTGATCGCGTTAAACGAGAAACAAGTGGATATGCACGCACAGATTAAAATTAAAGTTCCTAATGCATTAGAAGGAACTCAGTTAGTTAGCAAAGTAATTGATACAACTGTTGGTCGTGTCATCTTTAATCAGGTTGTGCCGGAAGAAGTTGGATACATCAACGAACTATTGACCAAGAAATCATTACGTGATATCATTGGAATGGTAGTTAAGAAAACAGGTATGGCTAAAACAGCCAAGTTCCTGGATGATATCAAAACATTAGGATTCCAAACAGCTTTCAAAGGAGGTTTATCATTTAACTTAGGTGATATTGAAACTCCGGATGAGAAATTTAAAATTATTAATGAAGCACAAGCACAAGTAGATGAAGTTATTAATAACTACTCTATGGGTTTCATTACTAATAACGAACGTTACAACCAGGTAATTGATATCTGGACGCATGCCAACTCTAAAGTAACTAAAAAGGTATTGGACAATTTAAGTTCAGATAAACAAGGCTTCAACGCGGTTTATATGATGTTGGATTCCGGTGCCCGTGGTTCTAAAGAGCAAATTAAACAGTTAAGTGGTATGCGTGGTTTGATGGCTAAACCACAGAAAGCAGGTGATACTACGGCTTCCATTATTGAGAACCCGGTATTATCTAACTTCCGTGAAGGTTTATCCATCTTAGAATACTTTATTTCTACCCACGGTGCGCGTAAAGGTTTAGCGGATACGGCTTTGAAAACTGCCGATGCTGGTTACTTAACACGTCGTTTAGTGGATGTAGCACAGGATGTTATTATTAACGAAGAAGATTGCGGAACGTTACGTGGATTAACAGCAACAGCATTGAAAAACAATGATGATGTGGTTGAAACATTACGTGACAGAGTATTAGGTCGTATCGCGTTAAGCGATGTGTATCATCCAACAACCGGTGACTTAATTGTTGCAGGTGGCGAAATGATTACTGAAGATGTATCTGATATTCTGGAAGCATCTCCAATTGAATCGGTTGAAATTCGTTCGGTATTAACCTGCGAATCAAAATTAGGTGTATGTTCTAAATGCTACGGACGTAACTTAGCGAATGGCCGTCAGGTACAGTTAGGTGAAGCAGTAGGTGTTATTGCAGCACAATCTATTGGTGAGCCGGGTACACAGTTAACATTACGTACATTCCACGTTGGGGGTACAGCTTCTAACACAGCAGCATCATCTAATTTAGTTGCTAAATACGATGGTATTGCTGAAATTGATGAGTTACGTACTGTTGAACGTATTAACCAGGATGGAACTAAAGCTAATGTTGTTATTGGTCGTTCTACTGAGGTTCGTATCGTTGATGCTAACACAGGTATCACATTAACTACAGGTAATATTCCTTACGGTTCTCAATTATACATTAAACCTAGCGCGAAAGTGAAAAAAGGTGATATGATCTGTGATTGGGATCCATATAATGCGGTTATCGTTTCTGAATTTGCAGGTATCGTTGAATTCGACGGTATTAAAGAAAATGTAACTTTCCGCGAAGAATCTGATGAACAAACAGGTTTCCGTGAAAAAGTAATCATTGAAAGTAAAGACAAAACATTATCGCCATTAATCAGAATTGCTGATAAAAAAGGTGAGCCTTTAAAAACTTATAACTTACCGGTAAGTGCGCATATCATTGTAAATGAAAAAGCGAAAATCGAACCGGGTCAGATCTTAGTTAAGATTCCTCGCGTTACTGGTAAAACAGGTGATATCACCGGTGGTTTACCTCGTGTAACTGAGTTATTCGAAGCTCGTAACCCAAGTAATCCTGCGGTAGTTTCTGAAATTGACGGTATCGTTACTTTTGGTAAAATTAAACGTGGTAACCGTGAGGTAATTGTTGAAGCTAAAACAGGCGAACAACACCGTTACTTAGTGTCTTTATCTAAACATATCTTAGTACAGGAAAATGATTTCGTGAAAGCAGGTGAGCAATTATCTGATGGCGCAACTTCTCCTGGCGATATCTTAGCAATTAAAGGCCCTACAGCGGTTCAGGAATACTTAGTAAATGAGATCCAGGAGGTTTACCGTTTACAAGGTCAGAAATTGAATGACAAGCATTTCGAAACGATCGTTCGTCAGATGATGCGTAAAGTTCAAATTGAAGATCCGGGTGATACTTCATTCTTAGAGTTGCAGTTGATCAATAAAATTGACTTCATGGCTGAGAACGATAACCTATACGGTAAAAAAGTAGTGGTTGAACCGGGTGATTCTGAAAACCTGAAACGCGGACAAATTGTTACTGCTCGTAAATTACGTGATGAGAACTCAGTATTACGTCGTAAAGATAAACAACTGGTAGAAGCACGTGATGCAGTTCCTGCAACAGCTACACCGATCTTACAAGGTATTACAAGAGCATCGTTACAAACAAGCAGCTGGATTTCTGCGGCATCGTTCCAGGAAACTACGAAGGTGTTAAACGAAGCAGCTGTAAACGGAAAAGTAGATACATTACAAGGCTTGAAAGAGAACGTAATTGTTGGCCACTTAATCCCGGCCGGTACAGGTTTACGTCAGTACGAAAAAATCGTAGTTGGTAGTAAAGAAGAGTACGAGCGCTTAATGGCTTCTAAAGAAGAAATTGAAGAAGAAGCATAATCTTTAATAGTCGATTGTCAGTTCGAGCGTAGTCGAGAACAAAAGAGACATAATTTAAAACCCCTTTGATGGAAACATCAGAGGGGTTTTTGTTTTAATCTTTTTTGGTATTTGTACTAAGAGTATAAAAGAGCTAAGATTAACTTCCTTCAAAGCGATGTTTATTTTATGGTTGTTTTTGATAACCGAGGGTTAACCTATTGTGAAAAAATAATTATGCATTATTAGAAATACTTTTTTCGGGTATTAAAATGCTGGTTTAAGTTAAAGTACTTGCTTAAAAAAGAGTAGCTTTGCAAACTTTATGATCCGGGTCCTTACTATTCTCATTTTTCTTTTAAGCATCTCGTTAAGTCATGCTCAATCGGTTAATAACGGAGACTTTGCTTCCGGATCTTCCGGATGGGGATGCAGTGCTGAAATCAATGCCGAAAACGTATACGGTGGAGGAACAAGTAATGCGGTAGCAGAAGTTGATGCTGAAGCAGGCCTGTGCCAAACGATTAGTGGTTTTACGATTGGCAGTGTTTACAGGTTTTCCATTGATTATTCACGCAGAACCGGAGGATGTCCCGGACCTAATCCCGCAGGGGCAAATATTACCATCAGTAATAGCGCTTTAAGTGCAAGTGTGTCCAGTACCGTATCCAGTTATGCCTTACAGCACTCTGTATTTACGTTTACAGCCACTCAAACTAACCTAACGCTTACTATTGCCGCTAATTTTACAGGATCTACCTGTGGTTTAATTATCGATAATGTGGCCATTAATTTATATAGTGGTTTGCCTATTGAATTACTCTATTTTAATGCAACCGCAAATCCAAAAGAAGACCTGTTAGAGTGGGCTACTGCCAGTGAAATAAATAACGATTTTTTTACGGTTGAACGCTCCAAAGATGGGATTAACTGGCAGGTATTACGGCAGATAAAAGGAGCCGGAAACTCCCGTGAAACCAGGAGTTATAACACTACTATAACTGAAATAACTTCAGGTGTATCGTATTACCGTTTAAAACAAACGGATTACGACAAAAGCGTAAAGTATGCACCAATCGTATCTGTAGAAAGAAATGAAAAAGAAACTATCAGGATTTTTCCTTTGCCGGCAACAGATCAACTTTATGTTATATTTAATGAGCCAAAGATCGGGAGCTTATCTGCTTTAACTACTTCCGGAAAAGAAGTAGTACTTAATTATGTGACAGAAGATTCAATGATCACCATTAATACTCAAACGCTTGATGCAGGAATTTATACTTTAAAAATTGTATCGGGAAAAGAGATTTATTACAAGCGTATCATCATTGTGAAAGAGTAAGAAAGACTATTTACAGCAACTTTAATTTTCTAAGGTCTTTAAATGCCTGGCGTTCTACTTCAGCAATCTCGTCGAGCATGTTGGCACTTTCTTCAAAGTCTTTTTGTTCATTGAGCCTGCCCTTAAAGATACGGCCCATATTCAGGGCACTGGCACGCCACATATCACCGGCTTTGGTAAACTCATCCGAAATACGTAACAGTTCATCATTAGGAATATAGCCGTGTGCCTGCTCTAAGAAAGCAGCATACAAAAAGCGGAAGCCACCACCACCGGTGCCAATCTCTTCCTGCATACGCACTATCTGGCCTACATAGAGCGCTGCTTTACGTGGACCCAGTTTGTCCCGCCATTTGCGAATCTGGTTAGCGGTATAATGAATACCACTTACTCCTGCAATAGGGCCCGGAATAAACAGCATTTCGAAAGCTGTACGTTTAATAGCTTTGTTAATGGCTTTTTTAATATCTTCCTTGCTAACCTCTTTTACATTTTCCGGATAATATACATGACCTTTAGGTTCCAAAGGGCCTTTGGCAAAGCGTACTTTCATCATGTCTGCTTCGGTAAGCGTAGTAACGGTTTCCATAACAGGATCACTTACTAAATAATTGCCATTTTCTTTGCCATATACTACAATGTTATGCGCGTTGAAATGAAAACGGTATTCGGTAGGGAAGTAAGGAAGGTTATAAACGCCTACCTGGCAACCCACAGGATTCCCCAGCTGTATCTGTTTGTTCAAATAATCAACGGCTTCCTGCTCGCTACTGAATTTTTTGCGGTTCACCTTTACACCCAACAGCTTACTGGCACGGCTAAAAATTAAACCGGGCATACTCCTGTAGGAAATAGCCGGCCCACCGTTTACCATTAAGAAAGGAATGTGAATGTAAAAAATACCTGAGCCAAGGCCAAACATGAGTGGCTCTGTCATAAACTCTAAGCCATGATGTCTTAGAAGTCCTGTAGCTACGCCGTTTTCGCAATGAGCTGCTTGTATGTGTTTATATGTGGGTTCCAAAATTATCCTTTAAATTTTTTTAGCTCTTCTACACTGATATCAAATGCTTTTGCATAGATAGCTATTTTTTTTTCATTTAATTGATGAAACACTTTGGGTTTAAAATGCCTTTTTACCGTCCATTTCCAAAAACCAGTATAGCCGGCCAGGAGAGTTACATCCATCAATTTTAATTCCATGAAATAAAACACAGGACTAATTTCTCCGCGTTTTACCTGTTCTGCAGCATCTTTCACACGTTCATGGATATCGTCCCAGGCATTATCGAGCGCTTGTTTTTTTACTTCCCAGCCAATACTTAAATCAGTAGTATACTTACCGTCTTTATCTTTCACGTAACATACATCGCGCGTTACGCCAAGCAAGGCTGAGGGGTCCTGTGGTACATCTTCTTTTTTCATGAAACTAAATGTATTAGCAAACAGTTAATAAACAATATGCATAGGTAAAGCGTGCGCTTTCAGGAACCATTAATAGTATTTTTTGTCCGGGTTTTAATTTACCGGAATTCATTAGTTCTTCTATCATTAAAAAGATAGAGCCCGAGCCAACATTACCAATAGTGGTAAGGTTTGTGAACCATTTTTCGGAAGGAATGGAGATGTCGTATTTTACAATTTCTTCAGCAATTTTTGTTCTGAAAAATTCTGATGAGAGGTGCGGTAAAAAGTAATCAATGGTTGAAATATCAAATCCTCTTTTGTCGAGAATTTCTTTGAGGTATTTGGTACCGGTAGGTACAATTTCTCTTCCTAATAATTTCGTGTCCTGCTTAAACGCAAAGATCGAATTATCGAGCCATTCTTCGGATGTAAATTCTTTCCAGCCTTTAGTAGTGCCATCTGCTTTTTTCTCGGAACCGGCATACATGCAGGTTTCAAGCTGATTTGCATAAGATTTTATTTCAAGCCATTCTATTTTTAAAGACGTATTTCCGCGGGGCTTGTCTTCTAATAACAAAGCACCTGCACCATCGGAAAGCATCCAGCGTAAAAAATCTTTTTCAAAAGCAATAATGGGATGTTTGTCCATTTCTGCAAGCCGCTCTGTTTCTTTTTCGAAATGTTCGGCACGCATTAATGATGACAGCTTTTCGGAGCCGGTACATATTGCATTATGCGTACTGCCTGCTAATATAGAGTTATAGCCATATTTTAGTGCCTGCATACTTGCGCAGCATGCACCTGAAGTGGAAATCAGTTCAACAGGACCGCAGTTTAATTCGCCATGTACCATAACAGAGTGCGATGGTAACAAGTTATCGGGCGAAGTAGTTCCGCAGGCAAGCAATTCAATATCTGATTCTTTAAAACCATCCCCCATTAGTTTTTCAATGGCAAGGGCCGTCATTTTTGCATTCGAATGTGTTGAGTCTCCTTGCTTATTGATAGAGTAATAGCGGGTTTTAATACCATTGTTGCGTAGCGTGAGGTTTTTACCTTTAGAAGGCAGGCCGTCTATCATACCAAGGTATTCCTCCATTTCCTCATTGGAAATAGGGTTGTTAGGTAAAAATTTTGCCGCCCTGGTTATATAAACTCCCTGCATTACTTGTGTAAATAGCGTAAGCTAAATGATTTTAAATATAAAAAGAAAACAGAATAAAACTAAAAATGTTTATTCAGAGATCCCA
Organism: Bacteroidota bacterium; assembly: GCA_040389965.1. Taxonomy (GTDB): domain Bacteria; phylum Bacteroidota; class Bacteroidia; order B-17B0; family Aurantibacillaceae; genus UBA4416. Next base: position 80,150 of record JAZJZF010000028.1, on the reverse strand, counting down.
AAAAACTCGTTATAGCTTACTTCTTTCGTATCGAGTTTGCAGTTTGTTTTTAAAAGATCCAATACTTTTTTGCTGTACAATCCTTCGTATATTTTTTGAGCTTCTTCCTGTTTTGTTAAGATAGAATCTGCTATTTTATCAACTTCTGCTTCGTCAGGAGTTTGGCCGTAACGTGCATATTGAGAACGAATAAAATTACCTGCTTCAGATCTTGCTTCATCACCGGTAACAGTAATGCTGTTATCTTTTATGATCTTATTCTCAATTAATTTCCATTGCATGGATTTTGCATAAGCAGGATACTCAGACTCCAATTGCTCTTTAGTTAAAGGTTTTTCGTTAACCGCCATTAACCAACGTTTTAAAAACTCATCCGGTAACTTAATATTTAATTTGTCAACCAATGCAGCTTCAACTGTTTCAACAAATTTGCGGTCTGTATCCTGTGAAAACATAACAGCTAATTCACCTTTAATTTTATCTCTGAATTCAGCTTCCGAATTAATTGTTCCTGCACCGTAAAGTTTATCAAATAATTCCTGGTTTAACTCAGCATCTTCCATACGGGCAATATTTTTAACCGTAATCTGAAGGTCAGAACCAAATGTTTCAGCAACTTCTTTGTCGATGCCTAAAGACATTGATTTATCAACTGAAGAATCATATAAAACATTAGCATTCAATACAATTTTGTCTTCAACTTTTGCGCCAGTTAATTTAGCTTTTGCAGTTTCATTTTTTAAACGGTCAATGCCAATGCTTGTAGATTTGAATACACCGCCAGGAGTAATGTTTCCATTAGCATCCAACTCAACGATATCAATGTATAATACATCTTTCTCGCCTGCTACTTCAGGGTTAGAAGGTTTACCATAGTTACGTTTAACATCTTTCAGGTATTTTTCTACCAACTCATCGTCAATTTTTACAGTATTGTAAGTAAAGCTCTGAGACTGATCAAGAGTCAGGTCAAATTTAGGACTTAAACCTAATTCATATTCAAAAGTCCACTCTGTTTTATTATCGAAATCAACTGCACTATTTTCCTTTGGTATAGGATTACCAAGGATTTCGATTTTATTATCGTTTATATAATTATATAATGAGTCATTTAATATTTTATTGATTTCATCCACTAAAATACCTTTGCCATATTGTTTTTTTATTAAGCCAACAGGTACTTTACCGGCTCTGAAACCGGGCATAGCAGCTTGTTTTTGCACTTTTTTAATGGCATCGTTTACTCTTACTTCATAATCCTGTGGAGCTAATGTGATACTTAATTCTGCATTTAAAGCATCTACGTCTTTCTTAATAATATTCATTTTCAGTTTCTTAGTTAATTATAAGGGGTGCAAAAATACGTTTTTTTGCCAAAAACTCCATCAAATATCTTACAAAATAATAAAATACCCACCAGTACTTACTTAAAAAATGCAAAAGCTCTATACTTTAGACCGCACAAGCCAAAAACGGGTACTATTTTATGGAAACGGATAGTGGTTTGCGTCTAAGTTTTACCATGACTTTAAGGAAAGATAAACCGCTATTATCGAGACATTACAACAAGGGTATAAATGCTTATTATTTAAGGGCGATAAATAGTGTATCCTTAAGTGGGAAAGAGCATTATATAATTAGAACCGGGGCATTTCCTGATACAGGAATACCCGCATTGTTTAATCGTTTAACATAAAAATTTTACACATATGCTTTTATAAAACCACGAAACCTAAAAAGTGTTTAAACTCCGGGCTAAATGCGCAAAAAACAGATTATTTTAAATGAATGTTACTAAGAAATAAGGTAAATTATTTTTAATAAACCAACCGTAAAAGAGGTTTTTAGCACGTCGTTTTTTAAGATCGGGGGAATCTGTTTGGTACTTTTGTGAAGTAAAATCCCCGTTTTTACCTTTTAAACACGATAAAACCTTATTATTCATCAAAACTTTATATAAAACCCTGGTTCAAAGAATTGATAACTTATTGAGGATAAATTAAGTGTACGCAAATTAAAAAAATAATTTATGAAATACAGTACTAAAGAGGTTGAACAAAGCGCTTTGCAATCAAGCATAAAAGACAATGCTTTGATGATAAAAGATACACATCTTTTTTTGAATGACCTGCAGCTTATGCTGAAAGATAAAAAGGTAGAAGCCACGATGCCAATACCTGCAATATACAACAGACTTCAATGTGTGTACGTTTTTAACTTTAAAAATAAAGAAGTATCAAGCATAAAGGGAGTGGAGGAAATGCTTGGTTATACTGAACATGAATTTAATTACAGCAGTATCATGCAGGCTGTTCATCCGGAAGATATAGATGCCTTATCGAGGGTTATGGCCGCAGTTGTTGAATATGCAGGCCCAACCTGGTCAGGATCGGAAGTGGTGTTAAATATAACCTACCGCATGCGCAAAAAAAATGGTAATTATATAAAAGTATTATGCCAGACAACTATTAACAATAACAGACACGACAAACAGATCATTTCACAGCTTACCGATATTTCCTTTATGAAATCCGGGAATTATGTGGAGTGGACGTTTGACGCACCAAATTTAGATCAGAAAAAATTCAGAATGTACGTACAACAATCATATCAAAAGTTCTTCTCATCAAGAGAACTGGAAGTGCTTGAACTTATAGATAAAGGATTAACGAGCAATGCTATTGCTGAAAAACTCTTTTTAAGCAAACATACAGTTGATACACACCGTCGTAAAATGCTTCAAAAAGCCGGCTGCACCAATGCTATTGAGCTGTTGGAGTTTTACCGACTCAATGTATTATAAAACCCGCTTATTTAGGAATACAGGACGACGTAAGACACCTGTATTTATCTACACCTGTATTGTGAAAAACTATATTTTTTTGTAGAAGACAGCTTGCAAAGTATTTTGCATATTGGCTAACATTAAAATACAGGGCATTGCACAAACCTATTCATACGCTTCTTTTTTTGATCGGTATTTTCGTATCGCTGATAAGTTTAACTGCTTTATTTCCCGAAAACGGTATTTATATTACTAATAAGCTATCGATACACTTCCCTACATTTGCATCGTTTTTTGAAAAAACTCAAAAAAAGACAGATATTTCAAACATTATAGCACTGGCCGATGCCGAAGATGCTGATACCCTGAAAGGCAGTTCTGATACGGCACTTGTAAAGGAAATTGAATTAAAAGATTCAACCATAAAATTAAATACAAGTATTCAATATAAAGACGCGTCGAAATCGGCTATGGACAACTTTTTTAGTGCCCTTGCCAATATTGATAGCGAACCTAAAAGTATCAGGATATTGCATTATGGCGATTCACAAATTGAAGGAGACAGGATTAGTGATTATCTTCGTTTGAAATTACAGGGTCAATTTGGTGGCGCAGGGCCCGGACTTATTTCATTTATGCCTGTAGCGCCCAGCGTTATTAATAAAATATCCTGGAGCAGCACCTGGGATCGTTACCAGGTATTTGCCGGAAAAGATAAACGGGTAAAACATAACAATTTTGGGGCTATGGCTCATCTTACCCGTTTTGCGCCTTATACGACCTTAACAGATACGGCTTCTTACAGAAGTGCCTGGATAAAATTTGTAACCAGCAAAAATGGTGGGCCATCAGCGGCAGCCTTTACTAAAATAAAACTCTTTTATGGTGGGGCACAAGCAAAAACGCATGTGGAGCTGTATGAGAATGGCTCTTTAAATAATTCGGATTCTCTTGCTGCCGGAGGTAATTTTAATATTAAAGAATTTAATCTGAACCAGGGTGCTTTACTACACGAATTTAAATTTAAAGGCAAAGATAGTCCTGATTTTTATGGGGTTTCGCTTGAAGGAAGCAAAGGCGTGATGGTTGATAATTTTGGCTTGCGCGGAAGCTCAGGAACCTTTTTTAACCAAATAAATTACGGGCAGTTAAAAAACTTTTACGACTACTTAAATGCCAGACTTATTATTTTACAGTTTGGTGGTAACACCTTGCCCTATATTACAACAAAAGAACAGACAGATAATTTTGGAAATTATTTAAAAGCACAAATTAATACTATTAAAAAACTGGCGCCCCAGGCTTCCATATTGGTGATTGGCCCTGCTGATATGAGTGTGAAGGAAGGGGCAGAATATGTGACGCATCCACAACTCGAAAATTTAAGGGATGCTATTAAACGCACCGCGTTTGAAACAGATTGTGCATTTTTTGATATGTATAATTGTATGGGAGGTAAAAATAGTATGCTTACCTGGGTAGAGCAGGGCGTAGCTGCTAAGGATTATATCCATTTTAGTTCGGGTGGTGCACGCAAAATAGCGGTGTTACTCTATTCTTCACTAATAAATGATTATAACAGTTATTTGAAAAAGAAATAAGAGAAAGTACCAAAAAGGCAGAAGGATGGAAGGGACAGAAGAGGCGAAAGAAAAAGTGGAAGTATAATTAAGTATTTAAGATAGGGGAGTGATGATAAAAGACAAAACAAAACAAATATTTCGGATACTATTAACAGGTCTTTTATCTTGTGTTCTATATTCTGTGTCTTTTTCACAAGCAGCAGTACAGGCTTATTCTCAGACACCATATCCTTTCATAAAACCTGAACAAAGCAAGATCATTTATACTAAAGACAGTTCAAAATTTATGGACCTGTTCAGAAGAATGGATGACCTTAAAAAAGGCAGAGCAAAGCGGATTACTATTGCCCATTTTGGCGGGTCGCATATACAGGCAGGTTTCTGGCCGGAAGTATTGATCAATGGATTTCAGTCGGAAGGAAATTACGAAGGTGGAGGCTTGTTTATTTTTCCGTTTAAAATTGTAAAAACAAATAATCCCAGTTTTTACCGTTCGTTTGGTTACGGAAAATGGAAACGCTGTCGTTGTGCAGTGAGTAAGGAAATGTGCGATAACCTTGGTGTGGCCGGTATGGCCGCAGTTACTAACGATAGCCTTACCTTGTTTGGGTTTAAGTTATTGGAAACAAGTCATCCCCGGAAATTTAATTCGGTTAAGGTATACCATAATTTTAACTCGAGTTTTGAGCTGGGTTTAAATCATGAATCTACCCTGCATTTTGTAAGAAAGGATTATGAAAAGAAAGGCTACACGGAGTTTACGTTTGAAACCTTTATTGATTCCCTGAATTTTGTGGTGATTAAACGCGACACCATGCATCCCGATTTTATGTTGCGGGGCATGAGCGCAGAAAATTCGGAACCCGGATTTTATTATGCCTCTATGGGCGTGAATGGCGCCAGCAGTGGATCTTTTTTACGTTGCCCCGAATTTATAAACGAATTAAAAAGTATTCCACCCGACCTGGTTATTTTTACATTAGGGGTTAATGATACCCATGATATTAATTTTACGAAGCAGGCCTTTATTGCCAAATACGATAGCCTTGTAGCTAATATTAAGAAGGCTTCACCCGATTGCGCTTTTTTGTTTGTAACCACTACTGATAATTATATGAACCGCAAAACTGCCAATAAGAGACCTATAAAAGCGGCAGAAGCGGCCTACGAGCTGGCAGAAAAACACAAAGGTGCTGTATATGATTTGTATGCTGTAATGGGAGGTTATAAATCTATTTACAAATGGTACAAAGCAGGATTAGCAGCTAAAGATAAAGTGCATTTTAATGCAAAAGGATATAAAATGATTGCAGGAATGATGTACGAAGCAATTGATAGAAGTTATAAGAATAATAGTAAAATACAAGATAAACAGAATTGAGACGTGAGATATGAGACTTGAGATAGGTTTATCTCACATCTCATATCTCATATCTCACATCTAATGAAACTTGCCAAAATACTCCTTTCTTTAACCTTAGTCATTTGCTTCGCAAGAATCTCACATGCGCAGCAATCTGATTCTGCTAAACCTTGGGTGTTTTGGT
>JAZJZF010000028.1:71538-74225 GCA_040389965.1 Bacteroidota bacterium | reverse complement strand
CATCTAACTAATGGAAGATATACTCACATACCTGGAACCTTGGTTCTGCTACGTAAAAGGCCAGCCGGTTATTTTTACGCAGCTTTATTTCTGGGGATTTTTTGCTGTTGTGCTGGGGATTTATTCGTTGCTCTATAAGCAAAATAAAGCGCGTACCATTTATTTATTGCTGGTTAGTTTTTTCTTTTATTATAAAACCAGTGGTGTTTTCCTGATCCTGCTTATTTTTACTATTTGCAGTGATTATAACTGGGGGCGGCTTATTTACGAAAGTAAATCTGTTGCTAAAAAGAAACTTTATCTAACGGTTAGCTTACTGCTTAACCTGAGTTTATTATGTTATTTTAAATATGCCTATTTCTTTGTAGAAAGCGTTAATCAACTGGGAAATACGCACCTCGAGTTTTTTAATCACTTTACAAGCTTTAGTAATACTTTTCTTGGTACAAGCGATCCTGTAGATAAACTGATTCTGCCTGTGGGAATTTCTTTTTTTACGTTTCAATCTATTTCCTATACCATCGATATTTACAGGGAAAAAGTGAAACCCGTTAACTCTATTTTTGATTATGGTTTTTTTGTGTGCTTCTTTCCACACCTTGTAGCAGGGCCTATTGTAAAGGCAAACGAGTTTCTTTACCAGATCTACCAATCGTATAGCTTAACCAAAAAAGAATTTGGCATGGCGGTTTTTTGGATTATAAACGGGTTATCGAAAAAGATCATGGCCGATTATATTGCCGTTAATTATATTGACCGTATTTTTGACAGCCCTACGTATTACTCAGGTGTGGAAACCATTTTTGGGATCTTTGGTTATTCTTTGCAGATCTATGCCGATTTTAGCGGTTATACGGATATTGCTATAGGAATAGCATTACTGTTGGGCTATAGGCTTAAAACAAATTTTAAATCGCCCTACAAGGCGCAGGACGTTAGTGAATTCTGGAAACGCTGGCATATTTCCTTATCCTCGTGGCTTAAAGAGTATTTATACATTCCGTTGGGAGGAAATAAACACGGCACCATAGGTTCTTATATTTGCATTGCTATTTTATCGTTTGTGCTGGTAATGCTCACGGGCGAGATGTGGTTATTTCTTGTTTTATTATTTGTGGCTATTCTATTTGTGTTACTGGCTTATTTTTTCCCGAAAGTAAAGCAAAGCATTAATACCAATATAAACCTGCTGGTAACTATGTTGCTTGGAGGCCTTTGGCATGGCAGCTCCTGGTTGTTTATGATTTGGGGAGGACTTAACGGTTTAGGACTTGTAGTGCATAAATTATGGCAAAAGATTTCTCCATTTAAAAACGATACTTCTTTTGGTGTAAAAGCGGCCTGTATATTCATAACCTTGACTTTTATCAGCTTTACACGGATCTTTTTCAGGAGTGACAGCCTTGATACGGTTAGCCTTATTTTTGACCGGATTACCAATCATCTGGGATTAGAATTGATATTGGATGTTGTTAGGGGCTATTGGGTAGTGTTTTTGGTTATTTTTATTGGTTATATGATCCATTGGATCCCTGAAACATTAAAACAAAAGTATCGTAATGCCTTTGCAGGTTTGCCGCTACCGGCTATGGCAACTGTGGTGGTAATTGCTGTGTTTTGTATTTATCAGTTAATAAGCGGGGAAATGCAACCTTTTATTTATTTCCAGTTTTAGGTTTATGACATTGCTTATTGATAGCCAACAAAAATTTAGAAAATAGAATTAAAATTAATAACGTAAAAAAAGGCCTGTTTATCTATTTATGGGGTATTTTGGCCAATTAAGCATAAGAAACCCCTGAATTTTAACGAATTTTGAGTAGTTTTGCGGGTCTTATTTAATCCCGGAAAATGGGATTGAGCAGGCGAAGCCGTAAATTATAAATAAGAGCTATTATTTTTAGCCTATGACCCAAAACATGACCTATTCTCCTATTACAAATATGCGTATTCTGGTTACCGGAGGTGCAGGATTTATTGGATCGAATTTATGTGAAGATTTATTACAGCATGCAAATGAAGTTATTTGTTTGGATAATTTTTCTACCGGTAAACGTGAAAATATCAGTTCTTTATTGGATAACAAACGGTTTCAGTTAATTGAAGGAGATATTCGCGATGCTGCAATATGTGAAAAAGCCATGCAGGGTGTTGATGTTGTATTACAGCAAGCCGCATTAGGTTCTGTTCCGCGTTCCATAAATGATCCCTTAACTACTAATGATGTAAATATAGGGGGCTTTTTAAATGTATTGATAGCTGCACGTAATGCAAAAGTAAAACGTGTAGTGTATGCCGCCAGCTCTTCCACTTATGGCGATTCGGAAGCATTGCCTAAAATAGAAGAGGTAATAGGGAAGCCCTTATCGCCTTATGCCGTTACCAAGTATGTGAATGAGTTATATGCACATGTGTTCCGCTTAAATTACGGATTGGATAGTATTGGCTTAAGGTATTTTAATGTGTATGGTCGCCGCCAGGATCCTAATGGCGCTTACGCTGCAGCCATTCCAAAATTCACGCAGGCGTTTATGGCATACCAATCGCCGTTAATAAACGGAGACGGTACTAACTCGCGCGATTTTACCTACATCGATAATGTGATACAGATGAATCATCTGGCAGCAACCACGAGTAATCCTGAAGCTATTGGGCAGGTATTTAATACGGCTGTGGGCGAGCGTACT
>JAZJZF010000028.1:67593-71528 GCA_040389965.1 Bacteroidota bacterium | reverse complement strand
AATTCGGAGCGAGAGGAGCTGATGTTACAGCACTTCAAGACCGTTTGACAGCAGAAGGTTTTTACACATACGGTGTATCTACAGGATACTTCGGAATGGTAACTAAAAAAGCTGTTCAAGATTACCAATTTGCTAAAAACATACTTAAGTGCATATGATCCAAAAATAGCAGAAGTGAATATCAATTATGGACCAAACAGGCAGGGGGATATTCCTCATTCTTTGGCATCTATACAAAAAGCACAGCATATATTAAATTATATACCTACGCATGACCTTAAACAGGGATTAAAAGAAGCGGTTGAATGGTATTGGGAAAATTTAAGGATTAAGTAAATGGACAAAATCAATACCGACAAAAGTATTTATGTGACGCAGCCAAGTCTGCCGCCTTTAGAAGATTTTGTTGAATCGCTGAGAGAAATATGGGATACTAAAATCCTGACAAACCAGGGACCTTTTCATGAAGCGTTTGAGAAAGCTCTTTCAGAATATTTAGGTGTTAAATATGTGTCGGTTTTTTCGAATGGTACGCTGGCGTTAATAACCGCACTGCAGTGCCTTGGCATAAAAGGAGAAGTGATTACAACGCCTTATACTTTTGTGGCTACTACTAATTCATTGCACTGGAATGGAATTATTCCGGTGTTTTGCGATGTGGATCCTGTGTTCGGAAACATTGACCCCGAAAAAATAGAAGCGTTGATTACACCAGCTACCACTGCTATTATGCCGGTGCATGTATATGGGAATCCTTGCGACATGGCAAAGATTGAAGCCATTGCAAAAAAACACAAACTTAAAGTGATTTACGATGCAGCACATGCTTTTGGAGTTAAACAAAAGGGGCAAAGCATTTTGAATTTTGGAGATCTTTCTATTTTAAGTTTTCATGCTACTAAAACATTTAACACGATTGAAGGTGGTGCCATTATATCGCATGATGCAGCAACAAAAACAAGGATCGATAATTTAAAGAATTTTGGAATTACCGATGAAGTAACAGTAGTAGAGCCTGGCATTAATGCTAAAATGAATGAGTTGCAATGCGCCTTTGGGTTATTGCAATTGAAGGAAATAGAAAAAAATATTTCGAAACGAAAAACAGTTACTGAATTTTACAGAGAACAGCTTAGAAATATAAAAGGAATCCGCGTTCTGGAAGATGAAGCGAATGTAGAACATAACTATTCCTATTTTCCGATTTTTGTAAACAGTGATTACAGAATAACCAGGGACGAGTTGTATGAATTATTGAAAGAAAATAATATTTATGCGAGGCGTTATTTTTATCCTTTGGTAAGTAGCTTTAGCCCTTACAATGAGCTTAGCTCTTCAAAGAACGAAACCCTTTTAAATGCGCTTAAAATGTCGCAAGAGGTGTTGTGCTTACCTATTTATTCAGAAATAGAACCATATTTTTTGAATAAAATTATTGACCTTATTAAATAGTGAGTACTTTAAAGGAGAAAGCCGTTAACGGTGTTATATGGAGCGTTGCCGAACGCTTTGGTAACCAGGGAATCCAATTCATTATAGGGCTTATTCTGGCCAGGCTTTTAATGCCTGAAGATTATGGACTTATTGGAATGCTTTTGGTGTTTATTTCTATTGCACAGGTTTTTGTGGAGGGCGGATTTTCGGCTGCGCTTATTAGAAAGAGTGAGCCAACAAACCGTGATTATTCAACCGTATTTTGGTTTAACCTTGTAGTAGCCTTTGTCTTTTACGTTATTATTTTTCTTTGTTCACCCCTTATTTCAGAATTTTACCAGGAGCCATTACTTGCCCCGTTAGCCAAAGTTGTAGCCTTAAATATTATTATTAGCGCATTTGGTATCATTCAAAAAACAATTCTTACCAAGCAACTTGATTTCAAATCGCAGGCAAAAGTCAATCTCAGTTCTATTATTATCAGTGGCGTTATTGGCGTTGTTTGTGCATGGCAGGGATTGGGAGTATGGGCTTTGGTAGTGCAAAATTTAAGCAAGAATATTTTAATGAATATTGGTTTTTGGATTTTAAGCAGCTGGCGCCCAATGCCTATCTTTTCTGAACGTTCCTTTAAAGAATTGTTTGGTTTTGGCTCCAAGCTGTTGGCATCAGCACTGATTAATGCAGTTTCCGAAAACTTATATGCTATTATCATTGGTAAACTGTATAATGCAAAAAGCCTTGGATTTTATACAAGGGCGAATCAGTTTCAAAAATTGCCTGTAAGCAGTATTTATGGAGCTATTGGGGCAGTGACATATCCTGTACTTGCTAAATTGCAGCACAATAATGACCAGTTAAAAGAAGGGTACAGATCTATGTTCAGGATCGTTGCTTTTACCTTGTTTCCTGTTATGACTATTTTAGGAGTTGTGGCAGAACCCCTGATACGAGTAGTATTAACAGAAAAGTGGTTACCCTGTGTGACATTATTACAAATACTATGTATTGAAGGCGCTTTTTACCCTTTACAAGCTATAAATCTTGATTTACTCAAAGTGAAAGGCAGGTCTGATTTATTTTTGAAACTGGAAGTCATCAAACAATTTTTTACGGTGCTTACCATCGTTGTTTTTTTTAGATGGGGAGTTTATGGCTTAGTGTGGGGCTTAATTGCATTAAGTATTGTTTGTTATTATATCAATACGTTTTATTCGAAAAGACTTTTAGATTACGGAATTATAGATCAAATCAAAGATCTGTTGGTATTTATATTCATGAATGGCTTAATGTTGTTGTTTCTTCTGGGGTTAAAATATATCATTACAAATAATATGTTCCAGCTTATTATATTACCGCCTGTGGGGGTTTTGTTTTATGCAGTGTTATCGAACCTCTTTAAGGTTAAAGAGCTGGTTACATTAAGAGAAATATTTATGAAACTTGTTTCTAAAAAAAGAGTTACTGCATTGTGAAACTTGGAATAATGCAACCTTATTTTCTGCCTTACCTGGGATATTTCCAGTTAATTAAAGCTGTAGATGTTTTTGTAATTTATGATGATGTAAATTACATTAAACAAGGTTGGGTAAACAGAAACAGATTTTCGAAAGGCGCAGAGCCTTGCTATATCACCCTTGAACTTTCGGGTTCAAGTTCTTTTAAAAAAATAAATGAAATCAGTGTTGGTCATAACAAAGCCAAAATAGTAAAGACTTTAAATGCTTATTATAAAAAAGCGACTCATTTTGGTGAAACAATGGATCTGGCAGAACGTATTTTGAATTTTCCGGAAGATAATTTATCCGGATTTTTAAGCAATAGCATCAAATTGATATGTAACGAATTAAACATCGAAACAAACATCCGCATTTCTTCGGAGCTTACTAAAAACAACGAACTTAAAGCCCAGGAAAAAATAATACATATGTGTAAATTACTGAATGCCGGCGTTTATATTAATGCTATAGGCGGGCAAGAACTTTACTCGAAAGAAGCATTTGCACTGCAGGGAATGGAACTTAAATTTATACAATCAAAGCTCAGTAGCTATACACAGTTTTCGGATATTTTTATACCCGGGCTTTCCATTATTGATGTATTAATGTTTAACGGGAAAGATAAAACGAAAAACCAGTTAAATAATTATACATTAATTTAATCTGAAATTAAATGACTGTAGAATTTATCAGGTCGAAAGAAGATTTTAGTTTATACCGCGATAAATGGCTGCAGTTTGAAAACACCGTTTCCCATAAATATATTTCATACAGTTATACGTATTTGTCTGTTTTCTGGAAAAACTTTTTGAACGTTACTGAAAAGAACGTTGTTAAAAAAGAATTGGCCATTGCGGTATTGCTTAATAATGGGGCAATTGAGGCGATTTTTCCTTTTTGTGTCATTACCCGGAAAAGAAAAAAAATCTTTCGCGTAAAGAGCCTGGAATTTATTGGCCAGCAGTTTTTTTCTTATTATTCAGATATCATTGCCAATACATT
>JAZJZF010000028.1:53464-67583 GCA_040389965.1 Bacteroidota bacterium | reverse complement strand
AAAAACTATAAAATTGATATTAGTTATTTATCTCATATTACAGAGACATCGCAACTTTATAAAGCAGACAATAGCGTAAGTTACGCGTTTAACGTATGTTACCTGTACGATATAAAAAAGTTTGAAGATTATGCCCAATACCAAGAAACATATAGTTCAGGGCATAAGCAAAACATACGCACTTCACGAAACAGAATGGCAAACGATAACTTAATTTATGAAGAAGTTTCGGCGCCTTTGGAAGAAAAAGACCTCGAAAAAATAATTGATATTTCAAGAAGTAAGTTGAAAGATAATAAAATCTGTTTTTACGATGATGCGGCAAAATATGCTATGGCAATGGATCTGTATCGCTCATTTGACGCTCAACTCATTTCAATAAAATTAAATGGTAAAATGGTGGCATACCGTACAAATTTGCTTTACCATAACGAAAAATTTTGCCTGGATGCCTCTTTTGACCGTGATTACAGAAGGTACTCAGTAGGAATGCTATCGGTAGAATTTAATTTAAAAGAGTCGTTTAAAAATGGATACCATTCCCATTCGGAAGGCTGGGGAAAAGATGAATACAAAGAACGTTTTAGTACTGGTTATAATACACTATATACTAAATTGATTAAAGGAAATACGCTGCTAAGTTCATTCTGGTTCAAGCAGTATCAGAAATCTCTTGCACATGCAAACGCACAACTCAAAAGTAATTAACCTCTCTTTGCCAAATGTCTGCAAAACCACTTATTAAGAGAATAGCATTTGTTATAAATAATCCCGGAGTCTATTTCAGGAAGTTGAGATATGAAATAATGTGTCGGATAGAAAAATTAAGAGGAATTGATTTTTCAAAAATGGAATCTATCCGGGAGTTAAATCTGCCCGATAATTCGTGGGGTTATGAGACTTCTGGAAATAATTATTTAAAAAAGATTATCCGTAACATGGAGATCAAACCATCTGACCATATTGTGGATATTGGATCGGGAAAAGGGCATGCTTTATATATCCTGAGTTCTTTTCCTTTTGGCATGTTATGTGGCATTGAACTTTCCGAAAGGCTTTGCGAAATTGCTTCTAAAAACATGCAGGTTCTAAAAAAAACGCATGTAAATATTAAGAATGTAGATGCAGGGCTATTTACAGACTATAAGTCTTTTAATTATTTCTATATGTATAATCCGTTTCAGTCCGGAATTATGGATAAGGTTATTCTTCAAATTGAAAAATCATTAATAGAAAATCCGAGACAGGTAACAATCATTTATAAAAATCCCCTGTGTCACGAAAGTATAGTAAGGAATAACATTTTTCATAAGACAGAAGAATTTCCATCAGAGTATAAAACCATTCATTTTTCTATTTATAAAAATTGAGTACTGCGTTGCCTTCTCCTGTTTTAAGTGTTGTAGTTATAACCTATAACCAGGAAAAATATATTGCCCAGGCCTTGGATTCGATCTTACATCAAAAATGTAGTTATGCCTATGAAGTTATTGTAGGCGAAGATTGCTCAATTGATGCAACAGGGGATATTGTAAAGGAATATGCCAAAAATCATCCTGATAAGGTATTTTTAAGTTTAAACGAGAAAAACAATGGTGCCATTGCCAACGAAAAGAAATGTATTGAGAAAGCAAAAGGAAAATACATTTGTTTTTTAGAAGGAGATGATTACTGGATGGATGAATTGAAGCTTCAAAAACAAATAGATTTTTTAGAAGCTAACCCTGATTATGGATTGGTACATGCCGATGTAGATCATTACTACGAAGCAACAGGAAAAACAGAGCACCATGTTAACAGGAGTAATCATGTAAAAGTGCCCGAAGGGGCTATTTTTAATGACTTAATGAAACCCGATCCGTTTTTTATTAAACCGGCAACTGTCTGTTTTAGAAAAGAATTGGTAAGGCAGTATTTTGATTATGATCTGGCTATTAAAGAAAACTGGCCATTGACTGATTTTCCTTTATGGCTTGATATTGCCTTCCATTCAAAGGTCCATTATATAGATGAGGTATTTGCTACTTATAGGTTGTTGAATGAATCTGCCAGCAGAACACAGTCACCCAAAAAAAAATTACGGTTTCATAACGGGCTTTACCATATAAAGCAAACGTATATTGCTAAATACAAGGCCAGTGATGCTATTAAGCTGGCAATTGACGAAAATTATTACAGAGTTTTACTGAAAATTGCGTATAATTTGGGCGATGGATTGCTCGCTCAAAAAGCAATAAACTATTTTAAAACACATGGGCTCAACATAAATTTGAACGAAAAGCTATTAGCCCTCGGAGCCGAACATAAACCTGTAAAAAGCATCCTGAATTTTATCAGAAATAAAGCGTGAAAATTGTTCAGGTAATTAGCAGCTTAGGTAAAGGAGGTGCAGAACGCCTTGTAGTGGATCTTTGCAATCAGCTAGCAGAAACGCCAGGCGCAGAAGTTTTTTTATGCGTCTTCTACGAAAACGAAAATCAGCCATCGTTTAAAAACGAATTAAAAGAAAAAGTTCGTTACATTAATTTGTCAAAGAAAGGTAAGATTGATATTTCATTTCAAATAAGGCTAATCAGGTTTCTTTTAAAATTAAAACCAAATGCAGTAAACTCGCATCTTTCCGGAACTATCTTGTACTTATATCTGCCTATTCTTTTGCTGAAAAAAATAAAGTTTTTTCATACTATTCATAATCTGGCAGAAGAAGAAACCCCGGGAAAATTTTTGCAAAAAGTACGAAGATTTATCTACCGTACCCATAAATTAGTTCCTGTTTCTATATCAACCATTACACAAAAGTCGCATTCAAACCTGTACCGTATTAATTCCGTATTAATTTACAATGGCGTAAAGAAACAGGAAGCGACTATGCATTATCCTTCTGTAAAACAGGAAATAGAATCGTATAAAAAAAATGAAGCAACGAAAGTTTTCTTATCCATCGGGCGAATAAATTCTCCTAAAGATCAAAAGAATTATAAGTTGCTCCTCGAGGTGTTTAAAGAAGCTTTGCAACATCATATAAATGTTATTTTAGTAATTATAGGGGCAGATAACTCGGCAGATCAGTTAACTTTAAATCAGTTATTAGACATAAAGCCGGATACTGTTTTTTTTGTTGGAGCAAAACATAATATAGTGGATTATATGCTTAATGCTGATGTTTATTGTTTGTCGTCAAAATTCGAAGGATTACCAATTACCGTTATTGAAGCATTAGCATACGGATTACCTGTAATTTCAACCAATGTAGGTGGCATTCCTGAATTGATAACTGATAAT
The DNA here is from genome assembly GCA_040389965.1 of Bacteroidota bacterium. GTDB lineage: Bacteria > Bacteroidota > Bacteroidia > B-17B0 > Aurantibacillaceae > UBA4416. The sequence continues at coordinate 64,301 of JAZJZF010000028.1, read as the reverse complement.
GAGAATGGTCTTTTAGTTGATCAAATGAATGCGAATGCTTATTTCACTAGACTGAAGGACATAATATATTGGGACAAAAATAAAATGGAAACGGTAAAAGCAGCAAACGTTAATAAATACAATACTAATTTTAGCATTGAGATAGCTTGCCGTAAGTATTACGAAATGTATTTAAAGTATGAAAATAAGTAATAGCATATGTGCGGAATAGCAGGTTATTTCCATTTCGATAAAGAGGTAAAGGCGGATCCTGCACTTTTAAAAAGTATGACCGATTGTATTGCTTACCGTGGACCAGATGGCGAAGGATTTTATGTGTATGATAACATGGCCCTTGGCCACCGACGGTTAAGTATTATTGATTTGAATACAGGCGATCAGCCTATGTATAGTGAAGATGGGAATAAAATAGTTGTATTTAACGGAGAGATATATAATTATATTGAATTAAGGGAAGAGTTAACTGGTCTTGGCCATAAGTTTAAAACGAGTTCTGATACGGAAGTATTGATTAAATCGTACGAACAATGGGGGCATGAATGCCAGAATAAATTTAATGGCATGTGGGCTTTTGCTTTATGGGATAAATCAAAACAGGAATTATTTTTGTCACGTGATCGTATAGGAGAGAAACCCCTGAGTTATTGCGTATATAACAACACCTTTATTTTTGGATCAGAAATAAAATCTATTTTAAAATATGGAGTGCCAAAAGAAATAAGACCTGAATTGACTGAACTTTACCTTGCGCTTACCAATATTCCTGCACCTGATACTTTTTATAGAAACATCTATAAGTTACGGCCGGGCCATTATCTGATCGTAAAAGATGGAAACGTTTCCGAAAAAATGTATTGGCAATTTCCACAAATCAATGAAAAGGACATGCTTATCAATAAGCAGGAAATTTATCAGAAATTTGAAGAAATCCTTTCGGATGCCGTAAAAATTAGAATGAGAAGCGATGTTGCTTTTGGTGCGTTTTTAAGTGGAGGGCTTGATTCATCGGGTATTGTGTCAATTATGGCAAATAACTCCAGGCATCCTGTAAAAACATTTACCATTGGCTTTAATGATAAAGCATTTGATGAAAGTGAACTTGCCGCAGAAGTAGCAGGAAAATTTAAAACAGAACATTCCCGAGGAACGGTGTTGCCTGATAATTTTAAGGAAGCCGTTAACAAAGTTGCCTTGCATTACGACGAGCCTTTCGGAGATTCGTCTGCCATACCAACTGATTTTGTTTCGCGTTATGCAGCGCAAAAAGTAAAAATGGTGTTAACCGGCGATGGCGGTGATGAGGCATTGAGCGGCTATACAGCTTATAAAGGCATAAAAGTAACCTCCTTTATCAATAACAATTTACCGGGTGTGTTTAAAAAAATCATTATCGGTTCAGTTAATACAGCTGCCAAAGTGTTTAAAGGCTCCTTGCGCTATAAGCTAAACAAGATTAGTAATGTGTTACAGACTTCGAATTTACCTTTTCACATAAGAGTTGCCGAAAAAATAGCCTGCACAAGTTTAAAAGATATTAAAACCATTACAAAAAATATACCTGGTGTTATTGCAGTAGAAACGTACTTTGAATCTTTGCTGCAAACATGCAGATTCAAAGACGATTTTTATAAATTAATGTATGTGCATTACTTGCACAATTTGCCAAATGATTACCTGGTAAAAGTAGACAGAATGAGTATGGCCAATTCTATTGAAACACGCGTACCCTTTTTGGATTTCAGGTTAATTGAATTTATGGCAACCGTGCATAAAGATGTAAAAATGCAGGGTTGGGAACTAAAGAGTGTGTTGAGGAATAGTATTGGCAAAAACCTGCCGGCATCTGTTTTAAACGCACCTAAAAGAGGTTTTGGAATTCCTTTAAGAGAATGGTTTAAAGAAGAAGGATTTAACGATCTGTTGGAAGAAAACCTGCAAAAGGTAAAAGAGATGTTGGATAGAGATACTATTAATAAGATAGTGACAGAAAATAAAGAAGGAAAAAAAGACAACGGCAATTTTATCTGGGCTCTTATACAATTAAATAAGTTTTTGCCATAAACAGGCTGGGATGTTTGACGGAATATTAAAAAAGACATTTATTTACGGCACTTTGCTGTATCTGTTCTTTATCCCTGTTATCAAGGGATACAACGAAATCATATTCGCGATTAATTACTTTTCATTGTTTATGTTTTGCGCAGTAGCCTTTTATCTCAGCAAAAAAGATGAACTCTTTTTCACGGCAAAGCATTTGGGGGTTATTGTTTTTTTATATTCTGTTTTTCATATTTTTATTTACAATGTCATTTCCTATTATTACAATAATAATTTCTTTGTATTTAGTGAAGCCGATGCTCTGCTGTATGATTATGAGGCATCCCGGATGTCAAATATGGGCCTTATAAACGGCATTAATTATTATTTGCACAGACACGAATCAGAAGATCTGGGAATTGTATTTATACTGAGTAATATTTACAGGTTTGTTGAATCAAAGTTTGCTTATAATTTTTATAACGCCATAATAGGAACCGTGGTTGCAGTACATATTTATAAAATCTGTAAATATATTATGTCTGATAAAAACGCGTTTCTTTGTGCTTTAACCTATTCCATATCTTCTTATGTATTGTGGTTTCATTCATCCGGCCTCAAAGAAAGTACACTGGTGGCCTTAATTGTCCTCACATTTTATCATTACTATAATTTTCATAAAAATAAAAAGCCATACTCGCTTATTTTAGGAATTCTTTGTCTCGTATCCATTCTTTTTTTCAGACCTGCTTTAATGTTTATAGTAGTTGCATCCATTGCCATTGGGATTTTATTTTCACGTAAAGCAAGTGCAGGCTCTGTTATTTTAATAATACTACTAATGGTTTCGGTAGTTATATCATTTGCGTTTATTAATTCTATTGCAGACAGGTTCCTGCTTGGTAGTTCAGAAGAGATGCTGGCATCCAAAGAATCAGAAGGAATGATAAAAGGCGGTGTAACTTTCACCTATTTTATTAACGTGCTAGCTTCCACATTGGGGCCTCTTCCAACCATTTTACCAACCAAGCCCTTATTAAGTTTTTATTCGTCGGGCTTAATTTTTAAAATATTTATTTCCATTGTTTTCTGGCTGGGGGTTATTTACAGCTTCAAAGTCTCCAATAAATTTCTTTATCCCGTTATTATATTTGTATTGATAGAGATGGTTGCTCTGGCATATATTCTCGAATCACTGGAGCTTCGGAAATCCTTAACTCATTTTCCTTTTATTTTTATTACGGCCTTTTGGTTTATCGACTTTTATAACAGAGAAAAAGCTTTACCGGCTAAGAAAAAACGGGAAATACAAAAATTAGTTAATGTATATATGTTTGTTTTTTTAGTACTCATCGCGTACTGGAACTTCAGGTAACGGAACAGGTAGTTTATGAAAATATTGTTTGTATTAAGTGGGAATAAGAAAAATGGATCTAACCTTGTAGAAAATCAGGCCGAATCCCTTATAAAACATGATGGATCGCTATTAATAGATTTCTACTATGTACAGGGAAAAGGTATGGTAGGATATTTGAAGAATATCATCCCGCTAAGAAAAAAAATAAAACAGTTCGATCCTGATTTAATTCATGGGCACTATTCATTTTGTGGTTTTTTAAGTAAGCTAACACTTACAAGTAAGCCTGTTATCACTTCTTTGATGGGGAGTGATGTTCAAAGGAAAGGTTTTTTGTTTAAGCTTATAATTTTTTTTAGTAATTATTGGGAAGCAATCATTGTGAAATCGCAGGCAATTAATAATAACAGCTACAAATGTAAAACATATGTTATACCTAATGGAGTAAGCTTTTCGGTATTTGACCAAGACGGAAAAGCCCCGGCACGAAAGGAACTGGATTTAGATCCTATAAAGCAATATGTTCTGTTTTTAGCAAACCCCAACCGGCCCGAAAAGAATTTTAGCCTCGCGCAAAATGCGTTTAATAACATTAAACAGGAAGACATGGAGTTGCTGGTTATTTATGATATTCCACATTGCCAAACAGTTCACTATTTAAATGCGGCAAATGTTTTAGTGTTGAGTTCTCATTATGAAGGATCGCCTAATGTTGTTAAAGAAGCCATGGCTTGTAATTTACCTGTAGTGAGTACAAATGTAGGAGATGTAGAATGGCTATTTGCCGGAACAGATGGGAATTATATTGCAGAAGGAAACGTCGTTGATTTTTCTGAAAAAATGCTGGAAGCATTAATTTTTAGTAAAACCAGGGAATATACAAACGGAAGGGAAAAACTGGAACAAATACAGCTCGATTCCCAAAGTGTGGCCGAAAAAATAGTAAACGTATATAAAAGTATATTAAGTAAATAAACATTAATGGCAACTGTAGGGAAGATATGTAAGGAAGGTGTTTGGGATGAAAGTATTCCGGGAATTCATTTTGATAGAAACGGAATTTCTAATTACGCTTCCATATTTCATAAAGTAGCCGCAGACTATCCAAACGATGCTAGGGGCAAAAATGTGTGGGAAGAATATATTGCTAAAATTAAACAGGCCGGCGCAAACAAAAAATACGATTGTATTATTGGTTTAAGCGGCGGTACCGATAGCTCATACCTTCTGCATGTGGCAAAAGAAAATGGCTTAAAGCCTTTAGCCGTTTATCTCGACAATGGATGGGCATCAGAAATTTCGGTAAGTAATATCGAAAAAATGACGAAAGCCTTAAACGTTGATCTTGAAACTTACGTTATAAACTACGATGAAGTAAAAGATGTATTAAAAGCCTATCTCAAAGCCGGCTTGCCCTGGGCGGATTCTCCTACGGATATTGCCATAAAAGCCATATTGCTCAAAAAAGCCCATGCCTATGGTATGAAATATGTATTGATCGGGCACGATTTCAGAACCGAAGGATTTCAGCCAACGGAATGGACTTATAGCGATGCAAAGCAATTAAAATATATTGCAAAAAGATTTAGCGGCCGGAAACTTAAATCGTTCCCTTCTTTATCTGTTTTCCAGTTCGGATACCTGAGCTATATTAAAAAAATTAAATTGCTGAGGCCGTTTTTTTATATGCAGTATAATAAAAGTGAAGCAAAAAAACTGCTTAAAGATGTATATGACTGGAAAGATTATGGCGGCCACCATTACGAAAATGTGTTTACCAAATTTATAATAACCTATTGGTTGTTCGAAAAATTTGGCATCGATAAAAGAAAGATCACGTACTCAGCCCTTATTCTGAATGGCGAAATGACCAGAGAAGAAGCGTTGCTACTACTTGCAAACAAGCCTTATTCGGAAAATGAGATAGAAAAAGACATGGAGTATCTGTGTAAAAAACTTAATTTCTCGAAAGAAGAATTTCAAGCGGTATTTAAGACGCCGAATCGTTTTTTTTATGATTATCCGTCGTATTTTCCAATGATTAAAAGATTTAAAAAAATTACTTATCCTCTGGTAAAATATTTCTTGCCCAACAAACCTCTTTTCATCTACCAATCCGAAGGAAGAGACACATAACATTTATTTTTTAAAAAGCTTTGAAAATACTTATTGATATAGGCCATCCGGCCCACGTTCATTATTTTAAAAATCTGATTTACAATTTAGAAGAAAAAGGACATTCTTTTTTAGTTGTAGCACGTGATAAAGAAATTACGCATGAACTGCTGAAAGTAGCCCAAATACCTTATGTTTCACGCGGAAAAGGTAAAAGCAACCTGCTGGGCAAAGTCCTATATGCATTAAAAGCTGATTTACTGATTTTAAAACAAGCCCTTAAATGGAAACCGGATGTATTGCTGTCTTTTGGATCGCCCTATGCTGCCCATGTTTCAAAGCTGATAGGCAGGCCGCATATAGCGATTACCGATACAGAGCATGCTAAGCTTGGAATCCTGGCTTTTGCCCCTTTTACGGCTACTATTTTAACACCGGACGTATTTAATAAAGACCTTGGTCCCAAGCAGATACGTTTCAGGTCGTATATTGAACTTTCGTATCTTCATAAAAAGTATTTTGTTACACTAAACAATATTAAACATCAGCTTGGAATTAAGGAGAACGAAAAATTTGTGCTGTTCCGTTATATCTCCTGGGGTGCATCGCATGATATAGGTCAATCGGGTATTCCGGATGATATCAAAAAAAATCTGATCCGTTTGTTTCTCGAAAAAAACTACAAAGTGCTTATTTCTTCCGAAGGAGAATTAAGTAAAGAGTTTGAACCTTATAAGATAAAGATCTCTCCTGAAAAAATTCACAGTGTTTTGGCAACAGCCGATTTCTTTATTGGAGAAAGTGGAACGATGGCCACAGAAGCGGCATTATTAGGAACGCCTTCGGTTTTTGTAAACTCTTTAAATGCTGGCGTATTTGAAGATGAAGTAAAACACCAGGTACTCTATAGTTTTAGGAATGCTGTTGGATTGGAAAATAAGATCAGAGAACTTTTGAAGGACGATGATCTGAAACAGAAACACTTGGCTCATAAAGATCTTTTGTTAAAACAGAAAATAGATGTAACCGCATTTTTGGTTTGGTTCATTGAAAACTATCCTTCAAGCGTAAATACTTTAAAAAAGGATCCTGCATTTCAGGATCAGTTTATTTAAAATTGATTTTGACACTAAAAAAACAAGTTTAATCTATGATTTTTACGGTTGGGGGAAATTAACAATTCAGAAAAGATTATTGTCTTACATTTGAATGAGAAGGCTTAGATGGTAAATGGTAACTTTAACTTAATACGTTAAATTAAGACTTAGGTACAATCTTTGTAACTTCGCACCCCGAATAACAGCAACATAAAACTTTGAAACATGATTAAGAAAATTACGCTTGCCATTTTAACAACTGTAGCAGGGTTTACAGCCTGGGCACAAAGTAATCCAACTCCCCAGAGCTTACCTTATAGCCAGAATTTCAGCACATTTACAGGTGCAACAACAACTTATCCTGCTGGTGTTCAAGGTTGGACAGTAACAGGTTCTTTAGGAACATCTTTTACTACAGCTGCTCCTACTGGAAATCAGGCACTTGCAGCAGGAGGTAATTCAGTTACTTCAGGAGGTGTATATGATATGAATGGAAAAATCGGTATTTTGTCTACTGCAAACGCTATAAAAGGTATTTGCTTGGTATTGAATACAAGCAGTTCTTCGAATATTCTATTTAGTTTTGATGCAGCTACACAAGGCCAGACTAGCGCAGGAAGAATAGATGAACTAGGGTTACAGTATCGAATTGGAACTTCAGGAACATTTACAGATATAGCTTTAAGTACTTATAGTAATAATGCAAGTTCTACAATTAATACTGGAACAGCAGCATCAAATAGTTTAAATATTAGTTTAACACTTCCTTCTGCGTGTAATAATCAAAGCATAGTACAATTAAGGTGGGTAATGAGAGACGTAAGTGGGGGTGGAAACAGACCATCTTTTTCTATAGATAATATATCTGCTACAGCACCAGTGAGTACCCCTACCATAGCAATCACAGCACAGGATCCAAATACACCAACTGCTGTTAACTGGCCTTTGGGAAGCACCCTCAACCAGTTTTACTGGGCATCATTAAGTGCTGCAGGAGGAACAGCAACGCTAAGTTCAGTAACAGCAAATATGTTGGGAACTTACCTTGCAGCAGATATTCCTGCAGGTGGTTTAAAATTATATTATTCAACAGATGCTACTTTAGTCCCTGTTGGTGATGCATTATTAGGATCTCAATCTTCTACAAAAACGGGAGCTACCGAAAGCATTACCTGGAGCAGCCTCACACAAACCATTGCTGCCGGGGCTACCGGTTATATCTACGCTACAGCTGATATAGCGAGTGGGGCAAGTGCAGGTTCAACATTGGCGGGAAGCTTTACATCTAATACAAATGTGGTGTTTACACCTACGGTAAATTACAATGGAAGTAATAGCTATGGTGCAATAACAGACAAAACATTTGCAGCATTACCTACCAATCCTACTACGTTTAGTGTAAACTGCGCATCAGAAGTAAAAATAAACATTGATATGAATGCTCCTGCAGTAGGTAGTGTACTGGTATTTGCCAATACTACCGGTTCTTTTACAGATCCAACCGGAGCAGGTTCTTCTTTTACAGGTGCCAATGCCAATTATACATCAGCTACCAATTACCCTGCAGTTGGAGGTAAATTAGTGTACAGCGGCTCAGGAGCTAACTTTGCTGCTTCAGGCTTAACGGCCGGGCAAAACTATAGCTTTAAAGCCTATTCTTATAGTGGTTCAACCTGGAGTTCAGGTACAAGCATTATTAATGGTTCTTCAACCACGCAACCGGTTTCTGCAACAGTGGTAAGCCCGTCATCAGGTCAGTTACAATTATCATGGACTAACCCAAGCGCTACTTCTTGTTACAATAATGTGATTATAATAGCCAGGAAAGGTTTAGCAGTAGAGTCTGCCGTAAGTAAAGCAAGTTTCGACGGACTGGTAAGCGATGCTGATTTTACAGCAGCTAATGCCGTATGGACATTAAATTCTAATGCAAACGATGTATATGATCTGACAGCTACTTTAGTTGGATCCGACAATACAAATTTTTTAGTGTATAAAGGAACAGGAACATCTGTAACATTAACAGGTTTAACAAACGGAACACCTTATTATTTCAGGGTTTTTACAGTAGATGGTTCGGGTTCTGCAGCAAGATGGAGCGCGGCTATTGACGCCAATGGTACACCTGTACAACCGGGCTATTACTGGAATGGCGGCAGCATAGCTGCTTTACCTGCTAATGGTGGTACCGGAATATGGAGTACAACTAATGCCTGGAGACAACCAAGCGCAAGTGGGTCACAGGCAACCTGGGCAAATGGTAACCCGGCTATTTTTGCAGGAACTGCAGGCGCTGTAACTGTAGATGCTACAAGAACAGCCACTTCGTATTCATTTGCCACAACTTCTTATACTGTTCAAACGGTATCTTCAACACAATATGGTTTATCAGGACCAATGACCCTTGGAGCCAATAACGAGTTGGTGCTGGCACCAAATGCAGGAAGTACTGCAAACGGAGTTATTGCTTTGGAATCAGTTAGCGGTACAGGAACTGCATCGGTAACTATTTTTGGTAACCAACAAGGAACTGCAGCAGCAGCAAGGATCAACATTGCTGTGGCTAATGGCTCGGTAAATGTGCCTACTAATATTGTGAGTGCTACCGGGACAGGAGATGGCGGATATGTAGCTACTGCCTCAGGAGCAGTAGTGAACGGAAACATCACAAACAACTCTTCTCTCACAACCTGTATTGGCGCTACGAGCGGCTTCGATATTACAATGAACGGTGTGATCAGCGGTACATCAGGTCTGCAATTTTCAGCAGGAGCCAGCGGAGGTGCCGGGACTGTTACTTTAAATAATAACAATACCTATTCAGGCGAAACAAGATTTAATTCTGCCTTAACAGGAGTTGTTGTATTAGGCACTAATAATGCGTTGCCTACAACAGGAGATGTTATCATGTCATACAGTTCAGGTAACGGAGGAATTTTAGATTTGAACGGATTTAACCAGAGCATAGGAAATTTAAGTAGTAATGTAGTTAATGCTTCCGTGATCAAGAATAATAGTGCAACATCAAACAGTACCTTAACCATTAATCAAACTACCGCCCAAACATTTGGTCTTGGTATTAAAGATGGGGCTACAAAAAATGTAGCGATCGTTAAAAAAGGTGCCGCAGCTTTAACCTTAACCAGTAATGGTAACAGCTTTAGCGGTGGGTTAACCATTACCAATGGCGAATTACGATTTAATCCTGCCTCTCCTACACTTAACCTGCCTTCTTGTCCAATAGCATTAAATGGCGGTGTATTAGGAACATCAGGAATTTCAGCTTCTTCGGTATTAAACTTATCTACATTGAATGTAACCGATAATTCTACTATTACATTAAATGCGTCTGCTACACATACAATCAACTTTGCAGCAAGCAGTGGTGTAAGCTGGACAGCAGGTAAAACGTTGGTTATTACAGGTTGGCAGGGAGTTTACTCAAGTGCAACAGGTTCTTCGGGTACAGCAGGTAACATTTTTGTAGGAACCGGCGCTTCAGACCTTACAGCAGGTCAGTTAGCACAAATTAAATTCTTTGACGGAACTACAACTTATGATGCCACTTTATCAGCTACAGGCGAGTTAGTACCTTATGTATCTATTATTACTACACAATTGCGCACAACGTACTGCGGTTATACAGCATACAGCTTTGGCGAATTTATTGGTGCGGATTCTGTATTAACGGCTACACAATACAGATTTCAATTGGTAAACGCAGTAACATCATTTAATCAGGTATTCACCAACAATTCGGGCTACCCTTATTTAACATTGTATACTATTCCGGGAATCAGCTATAACACAACTTATACAGTAACTGTGGCCTGGTCTACGGATGGTGTTACATGGAGCCCATACGGAAGCCCTTGTACGATTACTTCACCAACAGCAGAAACAACACAACTATCAGCAGGTTATTGTGGTTTTACAGCAACAAGTTATCCGCAGATTATTTATGCTGATAATGTAAGCGGTGCTACGCAATATGAATATAAATTAGAAAATACAGCAGCAAGCTACTCTCAAAGCTATGTTAAAACAAACAGCAATTTTAATTTAACGCAGTTCACAGGTTTAGTTGGAGGAACAACGTATTCGGTTTCTGTTCGCGTCTTTATTTTTGGTGCATGGGATATTTATGGGCCGGTATGTAATGTTACAACTCCAATAACAATCCCTACCACATCGTTACAGCCGGCAAGCTGTGGCATTACCGTTTCGTCTT
>JAZJZF010000028.1:42468-53364 GCA_040389965.1 Bacteroidota bacterium | reverse complement strand
ATCCGCAGATTATATATGCAGAGGCTGTAACCGGTGCTACACAGTATGAGTACAAATTAAAAAATACGGCATTGAGCTATAACCAAACGTATGTTAAAACAAACAACAACTTTAACTTAACGCAATTTACCGGCTTAACCAATGGCGCAACGTATTCGGTATCTGTAAGAGTTTATTTAAATAATACCTGGGGTAATTTTGGCCCTGTATGTAGTGTAACAGCTCCATTAACTATTCCAACAACTTCATTGCAACCGGCAAGCTGTGGCATTACAACTACATCTTATCCGCAGATTATATATGCAGAGGCTGTAACCGGTGCTACACAGTATGAGTACAAGTTAACAAACGCAGCATTGAGCTATACACAAACCTATGTTAAAACCAATAACAATTTTAACCTGACACAATTTACAGGCCTTGCAAATGCTACAACCTATTCAGTATCTGCCAGGGTTTATGTAAATAATACCTGGGGTAATTTCGGTACAGTATGTAACGTAACTACACCTTCAGGCGTTTCTACAACATCATTGCAACCATCAAGCTGTGGTATTACAGCAGCTACTTACCCGCAAATCATTTTTGCCGAGGCAATAACAGGAGCTACACAGTACGAGTATAAATTAGAAAATGCCGGTTTAGGTTACTCGCAAACCTATGTTAAAACCAATAACAATTTTAACTTAACGCAATTTCCTAACCTGGTTAATAATACAACGTACGCGGTATCTGTAAGGGTATATATGAACAATACCTGGGGTAGTTTTGGAAATGTTTGTAATGTTACAACGCCTGCTACATCTCCAACCACTTCATTGCAACCAACAAGCTGTGGTATAACTGTAAGTACTTATCCTCAAATTTTATTTGCTGTTGCTGTAACCGGTGCAACTCAATACGAATACAAATTAGAAAATGTTGGTCTGGGCTACAGTCAGTCTTATGTAAAAACAAACAATAACTTTAATTTAGGGCAATTTACGGGGCTTGCCAATAGCACAGCATATTCTGTGCAAGTACGCGTTTACTTTAATGGTGCCTGGGGACCATACGGATCTGCTTGTACAGTAACTACTCCTGCTTCGGCTATTGTGTTAACACAAAATGTAAATACAATGGCATCACGTATAGCTATTGCAAACCTCAATGCACAGGAAGAAACTGCATTTGATGCAATGGCTTACCCAAATCCGTTTAACGGACAGTTTAATATAAATCTGTTAAGCTATAAGGTAAATGAATCGGTTAGCATAAGGGTGTATGATGCAACCGGTAAACTGATCGAACAGCATGCTGTAATGCCAACCGGAGTTAATGAACTTAATATTGGTTCTGATTATAGCAATGGTTTGTATAACATTGTTATAACACAGGGTAGCAAAACAAAATCCATTAAAGTAATAAGGCAGTAATCAAAAAAGCTTTATCAATATTAAAAAAGAGTAGTATTAGTTATAATACTGCTCTTTTTTTGACCTAATCGCTCGGGGTGTATAAAAAATTCTTTTTGGGATATGTTTTATTGATCATTTTATTGGTTGTTCTGCCTATCAACGGCAAGGAATCAAAAATTAACCATACCTATATTTTAAGCATAAGATTAGATTACCTTTTTCATGTAGGTTTATTTATTCCCTGGATGTTTTTTTATGTTTTAATAAAGCCATTATTTATACACAGGTATTTAAATAAAATCGCCTGGTTTATGGCAGGACTGTTGTGCTGTACGGCAGCCGAATTTTTGCAGTATTTTACACCCTACAGAGCACTTAACTGGCACGACTTAGTGGCAAACTGTATAGGAATAGTTTTAAGTTTTATAATTTTTCTTTTTTTAGGTCCAAAGCAAACTCAAAGTGAAAACACTCATAACTGAAAAATCAGGAGTAGATGCCTATAATTTCTTTAGTGAATATGTTCCTGTAGAATCTATAGACACCTTGGTTTTAGCCACTACAAACGAATTTAATATTATTAATAATGCCCATAATTATACGGCAATTATTAACCTTGATAAAGTAAACGACATACGTTACATTAATAAATTCTTTGAAAAAGTAAATGAAAAATTAAAGAACGACAACCTGTTTGTTTGTTGTTTCGAAACCATACAGGCGCGTAAAGAACGGCACCGTATTGGTAATATACCCGTTATTAAAAATATTTATTTTGTTTTTGAATTTATTTTTCTGCGTGTCTTCCCAAAAATGTGGGGGATTAAAAAAATTTATTTTGCCATTACACGGGGTCAGAACAGGCTGTTATCTAAAGCCGAAACATTTGGCAGGCTGGCCAGTTGCGGGTTTGAAATAGTAGACTATGATAGCTTTGAGGGCTTAATGTATGTGATTGCCAAAAAAGTGAAAGAGCCGGTATTTGATATGAACCCAAGTTATGGTGCATTATATAAAATGCCCCGACTTGGCAAAAACGGAAAAACAATAGGCGTTTATAAATTCCGCACAATGCATCCTTACGCCGAATATTTACAGGATTACATATTAAAGGTACATGGCTATGCTTCATCAGGTAAGCCTGCCAACGATTTCAGGCTAACACCCTGGGGCAAATTTTTGCGAAGGTACTGGCTCGATGAGTTACCGCAATTAATTAATTTAATTAAAGGCGATTTAAAGCTGGTAGGAGTAAGGCCTATCAGTAAGCGTTATGCTGAAGATATTCCAAAAGATTTACTTACCTTAAGACTGAAACAAAAGCCAGGCTGCATTCCACCTTATGTCTCTTTAAATATGAAGGGGAATGTAATAGATGTGTTGGAGGCAGAGAGAACTTATTTACTCGAAAAAACAAGGCATCCATACACTACGGATACTAAATATTTTTTTAAAGCCATTTTTAATATTATTTTTAAGCATAAGCGAAGCGCATAACTATTCTGTAAAATGCCAAAAAAGAGAAGCGATTATATATATGGTTATTCCCGTTACATAAAGCTTTTTGGGCTTTTGCTCGATATATTGCTGCTTAACCTGGCCTACATTTGTTCTTACTTTATAAGTAACGAACGTTTTTCGGAATTTAGTTCGCAGGATGCTAAAACCGTATTGTTGTTTTCTAACATCATCTGGATTTTTTTAGCTGGGTATTTTCACGCTTACCGGTTTATGAGGCTGGAGCCAATGGAACGAATCCTTATCCGAAGCTTTAAGCTGGTGTTTTATTTAATGGCACTCGTATTTGCTATTATTGTTGCCTTAAAGTATAACGAAGTATCGCGAACCCGTTTGCTTGCTTTTAGCAGTTTATTTTTTGTAGAGATATTTATTGGTCGCATTATTTTTATATCTGTTTTAAAAAGTCTCCGTAGAAAAGGATACAATTTCAGAAACGTTATTATTATTGGTGCCGGCACAACGGGTTACGAAATAAGAGAAACATTATCAGGGGATTTAAGCTACGGCTATCGTGTATTGGGCTTTTTCGACAATGAGGCCGAAGGCCCCGGTGTATTAGGCAAAATTAATGAGGTCATAAAGTATATTATCGGTCATCCGGTACATGAAATATACATGGCCATGCAAAATTACGACACGCCTGAAATCAGGGAACTGAGTAATTACTGTGAACGTAATTTTATCAGGATCCGATTTGTACCTTATTTCAGAAACTTTACTAAAAGCCGCAAACTCGAAGTCAGTTTTTACGGTTCTATTCCAGTGGTATCCCTGCGCAAAGAGCCACTTGAATATCCTTTGAATCGTATTATTAAATACCTGTTTGATGTTTTTTTTACGACTGTATTATTTATAGTGGTTTTTTGGTGGCTATTTCCTTTATTAATTTTATTAGTAAAATTAAGCTCTTCGGGTCCGGTATTTTTTAAACAACAACGCTCAGGGAAAAATAACCGTACGTTTTGGTGCTATAAATTCCGCACCATGATGGTTAATAATTTAGCAGATGAGTTGCAGGCTACAAAAGATGATGCACGTATTACTACTATCGGTAGGTTTATGCGGAAAACAAGTCTCGATGAATTGCCCCAGTTTTTTAATGTTTTAAAAGGAGATATGTCCATTGTTGGCCCGAGGCCGCATATGCTCAAGCATACAAAAGAATATTCAGATCTTATTAATAATTACCTGGTAAGGCATTTTGCAAAAGCGGGCATTACCGGTTGGGCACAGGTAAATGGTTTCCGTGGCGAAACCAAAGATCTGGAGGAAATGAAAAAACGAGTCGAATTTGATATCTGGTATATTGAGAACTGGTCATTTTTGCTCGATCTCAGAATCATTTTAAAAACCCTTACTATGGTTTTTTTCCGAAACCGAAATGTGTATTAAAGGCTCTTTTTAGTAGGTTAAACTGCATTTTTTCATACTTTTGCACATTAAATTAAAATTAAATGCAGCTTTTGAATAAAACAGTCTATTCTTTCGTTTACATAATAGCTTTAATTAGCAGTTTGCTATTGGCATCCTGTACCTCTAAAAAAAAACTGGTATACTTTAATTCAGAGGAGGCGATCAAAAATTCTGAAACCAATAAAAATTACACACCTGTTTTTCATACCGACGACTTACTTTCTATTATTGTTTCAGCCATTGATCAGGATGCCGTAAAACCATTTAACCTGGTTGTTACACAAGGTGCAGGTGGTAACCTGGCTGGTTATGCTACAGGCCTGCCAAGCTTATCGGGTTACTTGATCGATGCGGAGGGTAATATTGATTTCCCCGTTATAGGAAAAATAAAACTGCAAGGTTTGAACAGAATGGAGGCTTCAGAGTTGTTGAGGAGCAAATTAAGAGCTTATCTTAATACCCCCATTGTTAATATACGCATTTTAAATTATAAGATTACAGTACTGGGAGATGTGAAGAACCCCGGCACATTTAATATTCCAAACGAGCGGGTTACTTTGCCGGAGGCCTTAGGAATTGCAGGCGACCTGAACATCACAGGAAAAAGAAAAAATGTATTGGTAATACGAGATGTAGATGGTAAGAAGACAGAAACCCGTATAGATCTTACTTCTAAAGAATTATTTTCTTCGCCCGTATTTTACCTGAACCAAAATGATATTGTGTATGTAGAACCGAACCGTGCAAAAATGAATTCATCGGTAGTAAATGCGTCAAATGTTGGTATCGTGATCTCAATTGTGTCGTTGTTAACCACTATTGCCGTGTTGCTTTCCCGTTAATAAAAATGGAATTAGAACAATATAATTTTTCGGTTGAAGAAACCCAGGAAAACAATTTAAAAGATGTATTGATAAGGTACTTCTACAATTGGAAATGGTTTTTACTAAGCGTAATCATCTGCATTACTCTTGGCTTTATTTATCTGCGCTATCAAACCCCGGTTTACGAAGTAAATGCCACTATTTTAATCAGAGACGATAAAAAGGGAGCCATCTCTTCTGAACTATCTACTTTTGAAGACCTGGGCATTTTTAAAAGCAACAACAATATTGATAACGAAATAGAGCTTTTAAAATCGAGGGCTTTAATGATGAGGGTGGTAAAAGAACTAAAACTCAACATTTCTTATTTCTCTTACGGAAGACCTATTGAACATGAGCGGTATTTAAACACACCCATAACGGCTACTTTTGTGAACAAGGATACTCTTGATGAGATACAGGGAAACTGGCTTATCAATGCAGAATCTTCCAGACAATTCATATTAAAAAACGGAGATACCAACGAAGCGATTGGCACTTATAATTTTGGTGATTCTATTAGCATACAGTCGGGAAAACTGGTTTTTAATACCACCGGGTTTTTCTCTGACTCATATATTAAAAAAGATTTCAGGATCATTATATCTCCTGTTAATATTGTCATTGATAATTACCTCGCGGCTGTTAGGGTAGATCCCGTTAATAAAAATTCAAATGCCATTGTTATCAGCCTTAGAAATCCTTTAGCCGATAAAGCTGCTGATATTGTAAATAACCTCATTAAACAACATAACCTCGATGCTGTTGAAGACAAGAATCAGGTTAGCAAGAATACGGCAAATTTTATTAATGAAAGAATAAAATACATTACATCAGAGTTATATAATGTAGAAGAAGAGGTTCAGGATTTTAAAACTAAAAACAAATTAACCGATATTACGTCTGAAGCAGAATTGTTTTTAAAAACGGGCAGCGAAAGTGAGATGAGCATCGTAGAGGCGAGCACGCAACTCAAGCTGACAGAATATATGTACGACGATCTTCTAAAGCGTACAAATTCTACCGATCTCATACCGTCTAATTTAGGCTTACAGGATCCTGCTATATCCAATACGATCAACGAATACAATAAAATTGTTTTGGAAAGAAACCGTATTCTGAAAAACTCGAGTGAAAAAAACCCGGTGGTAGAAAACATAGATGGTCAGCTGAGCGGCATTAAAGCAAGCTTACGAGAAAGTCTTGCCAATTTAAAAACTACTCTTGCTATCAGGATCAAAGAATTAGGAAAACAGGAAGGTGGCATCAACTCAAAAATAGCTTCCGTTCCAAAATATGAACGCGAATTCAGAGTCATTCAACGTCAACAACAAATAAAAGAAGCTTTATACCTGTACCTTTTACAAAAACGGGAAGAAACCAATATCGCACTTGCTGTTACTGTAGCCAATGCTAAAATTATTGACCCTGCTTATAGCAATGGCACTATGGTTGCTCCAAAAAAACGGGTCATTTACCTTACCGCTTTTTTATTGGGACTCATCATCCCAATTATTACTTTTTATATTCTTGATTTATTAGATACTAAAGTGCATGGCAAAAAAGATATTGATAAAGTAAAAATTCCTTTCCTTGGCGATATTCCGCAATCGCATTCAAAAAACCGTTTAATTGTTTTAGAAGATAACCAGTCTAATATAGCCGAAGCATTTAGGATATTAAGAACAAATATTGAATTTATTAATACCAATAATGCAAGCAAAAATAAAACTGTATTTGTAACATCCACTATCGGTAAAGAAGGTAAATCCTATATTGCTATAAATCTCGCCATAAGCTTTGCGCTTTCAGGCAAAAAGATTTTGTTGATAGGAACTGACTTGCGTGCCCCTAAAATACTGGCTTACTTAGGGCTTTCAATCGAAAAGGGATTAACGAATTATATTACAGATTCTAGCATGAAATTAGAGGAAGTAATTATAAAAATTTCCAATGTTGAAAACCTTGACATTTTACCATCCGGGCCCATACCGCCAAACCCTGCCGAATTACTGATGAACCCACGTATAGGCGAAATGTTTGGAATCGTAAAAGATAATTACGATTATATTATTGTAGATACCGCTCCTGTTGGTTTAGTTGCCGATACCTTACTTATTAGTAAATATGCCGATTGTACCGTTTTTGTGGCCCGTGCCAACTACCTTGATAAACGATTATTGCGTATAGCCGAATCTTTAAACAAAGAAAAACGATTGCCTAATATGGCGGTATTAATCAACGGATCTGATTATAAACGGGGCTACGGTTATGGCTACGGCTATGGCTACGGCTATGGTAATTACGGTAAGAAGAAATCGAAAAAATGGTGGAACATCAAAGGTTAATTTTGCAATATATTTAAATAAAAAATCCCGGCAATACCGGGATTTTTTTATGAAAAGTACTTTCAGATAATAATATTATTTTTTGGCTTTAATCTCCACACGCCTGTTTTTAGCCCTGCCTTCTTCTACATCATTATTGGCAATAGGATATGCAGAACCCATTGCCTGAGTTGAAATCCGTTTCGTATCTACCGCTTTCGACACCAGATAAGCTTTCACGGCATCGGCTCTTTCCTGCGACAGTTTAGTATTAATAGCATCTGTTCCCGAATTATCAGCATGGCCCTGTATCATGAATTTTACTTTGGGGAATTTCTTGAGTTGTACCGCTAATGCATCCAGCGAGCGGTATGCTTCTTCATCAAGAGTAGCATCGTTCGATTTAAACTGAATTAATTTTAAATATTTTGAAAGAAGATTACTGTCATACAATTGCAGGTCAGTATCCATATCCTGTGGTTTTGATTTTAACGCGTCGAATATTTTTTCAAGTTCATTGAATTTTTTTTGTAGATCAGCTACATTGGCTTCACAGGCTTTTGTATCGGCTTTTAGTTTTTCGAAATTTGTTTTTAATGTATTTATTTTTGCGACAGGATCTGCCGTACCACCTGCAACACCATTGCTCTCTGTAGACATCTGCGTTTTTTCTACATCCAGTAATTTATATTCAAAAAAACCGGTTTCATTTTTAGAAATTATCTTAACGGTTTTTCCACTACAGTCAGAGATAATAATTTTACTGGCTTGTATAATTTTGGTATCCTCGGCACTTAGTTTAAAACTATAATTTTCGGAAGGGTTAACATTCTTAAAATTAAAATTTCCGTTGTTAGATGTTTTTTGAGTGAGTGTTTCCCCATTATCTTTTACCAGCATTAAATTAATATCAGTAATAGGAAACTGGGTTTTATTTAAACCGGTTAATTTGCCACAAATATTTACTGCTTTAGGCTTTGTGTTATCTCCTTGCCCCGGCAGGTTTTCATCAATACCGGCAAGTACCGATTTAATAATAGAATCGCGCTTTTCAAGCTCAGTCAGATAATCGGATATTTTAATAACCTGGTCATCGCTGTACACTGTTTGACCAAAACCTTTCACTATAAAAAAACTAATTAATAAAGTAAGTATGATAGCCTTCATAAGTAATGTATTATAATTGAAAAATTAATTGCTGTAAACTTTTTTGAGATGTATCCTTGCGGCTTTTAATCTTTTTTTATTTCCGCTGAATTTATAAATAATGCCAAGGGAATGTTGCAGGTAATTAGAGCCTGTTTTAAAAATGGGATTTGTGAGGCCAAATTTTCCTGAACCCTGTATGTTAAGGCCGAGCACATTATCAATAGCCCAAATATTAAATCCAAATCCTGCGTTAAGAGTAACAATGTTAGGATATTTTTGAGCACGTAGGGTGTAACCGAAACCTGAAAACAAATAAGGTTCTACTCTGAAGAGCCTGGTAAGAATTTTTTTTCCGTTTAAATCGATCGCGAAAAAAGTGCCGTTGCTTTTAAGGATATCACCATTAATGGTTTTACCTGTCTTAAAATTATTGTAGGTAAAAGCAAGCTCAATGTCCCAATTATATTTCAGTTCCTTTTCAATGGCAACTTTTGCTGAGGGAAACAGGTTCCAGCTGTTTTTAACATCAAATACCTTGTTAAAAGGCTTGCCATCATCGTCAACGACATTACCTCCAACCTGTATGATCCAGGGTGTTTTAGTGATGAAATGCTTAAAATTCTGATGTGGAACAAAACAAGGGACCAGAGATGGATGTATTTTTTGCGCAAATGCAAAATGACAGATGCATAAAAAAGATAGTCCGGATAGCCCGATCTTAAGTTTTCTCAAAATAAACAGATTT
Organism: Bacteroidota bacterium; assembly: GCA_040389965.1. Classification (GTDB taxonomy): domain Bacteria; phylum Bacteroidota; class Bacteroidia; order B-17B0; family Aurantibacillaceae; genus UBA4416. The sequence goes on along the minus strand of JAZJZF010000028.1, from coordinate 43,949 downwards.
GAATAATCGCTTAGGGATTAATTTGTTTAACAATTATACTATTTTTTTAACAATTTTAAATAGCTAATATGTTAAAATTTAGGAGTTTAGCTTCCTTTTAACTTTTAAGAGAAGTAATTACCCCAAAAAGGTAATTATTTTTTTGAAGAGCGTGTTTTAAAGAATTTGTATTTACTTCCGCTACGCCCCGGTTTTTGACCATAACGTGAAGACACTGATTCAAATTTATAAACAATACCTAAGGAGTGTTGCAGGTAGTTTCCACTTGTTTTAAAAAATGGCCCTGTTAAAGCAAATTTTGCTTGCGATTGTACATTTATTCCTATGATATCATTATAAACCCAGCAATTAAAGCCAAGGCCTATGTTTCCTGTGGCTACGCTGCTGTTTTTTGAAACATCTCTGAAGGTATAGCCATAACCATGTAAAACATAAGGATCGAAGAAAGTCTTATTTTTCATGAATTCCGAAAAACTAAACTTTCCGTTTATATCAAAAGAAACAAAGGTTTTATTACTTTTTATAATATCACTGTTTATTTGTTTGCCGGTTTTAAGCTGGTTATAATTTATAGCTGCTTCTACACTCCAGCCCTGGATGAATACTTTTTCGGCGCTGAGTTTTGAAGGGTATGGTAAAACATTCCACGAGTTGCTTGCATCAAACCATTTTTTGAAAGCATTTCCATCGTCATCTATAACGTTCCATCCCAGTCCAAAAATCCAGGGAGATCTGATGGTTGAGCGTTCTACATTTCTCCAGAACTGACTCTTTGATTTTTTATCCTGAGCATTACCAGTAAGACTGCAAAGCAAAAAAACAGTTGAAAGAAGTATAGTATAAATTAGTTTCATAAATATGTATAGCTAAGTACAAAAATAAATTACCAAACAAACACAAGGTTTGAAGGGAATTATAATTTTAGCAAAAATAAGCCATTTTTGCTAAAATGAACCATCATTTCATGTAATTATTTGATTAAATCTATTGTTTTTAGGTTAAGAGTGGCTCTGTTTTATAAATTATGGGCTTAAAACCAATATTTGGTATATTTTTTCAATTAAAAAGCCCCTCCGTTTTTGCGGAGAGGCTTGGTACATCTTTCAGTGAAAATCTATTTTACTAAATAATAAATATTGGTTAACCATTTTGTAGAATCTTTTTCTGTCATAGGATCTGTAACATATTCTTCCAACACAAGAGATTGTTTTAAACCTTTTTCTTTCATATAAGCATCCATAGCATAATGCGCCTGTGCCGATTTATCATACGGGCCATAATACTCTATCAATAATACTTTTCCGGCAGGCGATTCAAATTTTTCCCAGCCGCTCAGTTTGCTTCCCTTTGCTACTTCCATTACTGCGGCAAAATCTGTGATCATGGTTTTTTCGTCAAATGTAAAGTAGATGGCTTTTGGAGCGCCGATCGCTTTTATTTTAGCTTTTATGATTGCGAACTCATTATTTTGGCTTATACCT
>JAZJZF010000028.1:36196-42458 GCA_040389965.1 Bacteroidota bacterium | reverse complement strand
CGTTTTCCGGCTCTATGTAACGTGTTATGCGGCCGGTAGACGGCAGGAAGCCGCGCTTCGGATCTTCTGCATAAATGCGCGCTTCCATCGCCCAACCGTGGAATTTAACGTCTTTCTGATCGAAAGAAAGTTTTTCACCTTTACCATAAAATGTTTTTGCTTCCCAGTTAAGTTCCTTAACGTCATAATGCACCGTAGGTTCAGCAGCCATACTTTCCATAGCAGCTTTTAATTTAGAAAGTCCTTTTTCAAAATCGGGACCAACCATTTTATCCATATTCATAAACAACATAATTGCTCTCAGGAAAAACGGAACCTTATTTTGCATGATCCAGGTAACTCTGCTTTTATTATCGCCGGTGCTACTTACCACATGATATACCTGGGCTTCACCATGCCCTTCAAAATTTAAAGATTGCATTACCGTATCATTATGCGTGTATTTATAAGTCATGCTTCCTTTTCCAACTTCTTTTTTCTCACTTTCCCAACTCATCGATGAGCCTTCTTTCCAGGGTTCGCCGGTATAAGTCACTTTCATGCCGGGATCTTTTTCAGTCCAGGGACTCCAGCTTTCGTGAAAAAACTTCAGGTCAACAATTTTAGTTCTGATACCATCTGCCGCAGCATTAATTTCTGTTGAACGTTCCACTCTTATAGAAGAAGGCCCAACCATACATAAAATAAGGTAAATGACTAATAAGCCAATTACTACGTAAAGAATTTTTTTCATGGGATATAAGTTTTAAAGTTTAATACTAAAGGTAGTAAATCATCATTAAATTTTAAAATGTGAATCGGAGTTTTGTAAATACAAAATTCTATTATAGTTGTAACTTTACCACCATGAAATATAAACTTTCGCTTTTGCTATGCCTGTTTGCTGTTTTCATATCCCTTGTACAGGTCTTTCTAAAGGTGTAAAGTTGAATTGCATAAATAAATTAAGAAATAACTCCTATGTACACTACTGAATTTTCCTGCTATAGTTTAAGACCAATACACTCGAAACGCATAACGTTTTTTGATCTCTTTTGCCTTAGTAGCGTTTGTTTTTTATGCGGTGAATTTATATTTAGGCGATCAAAAACCCAGGGGACTCAAAGGCACAAATAATTATTTTTTATTGGCAACTTTTTTGCTTACGGCATGGGGATTCCTTATTTATTTTGTACGGCGATTTAAGATTAATATTTATGGCAAGGATCAAACCCTGTCGATAGAAATAAATGACCGTGAGTTAGATGCGCCAATTGTATTAAATTATCCATTTACTATCTCTAAACAGTACATTCGTCGCAAAAATGGCCATGCTTATATAAAGGAATTGTTCCTCACTTTTTTTGATAAGAATAATGTCCCTGTCCTTACTCTGAAAGGTTCTTTGGGCGATGTGCGGCAAGTGCCTTCCCGGTTCGAATATATAGACATTTCTAATCAGGCGCAATTTCAGCAGCTTAAAATTTCAAAGTCCCAATATGCTACTAAGGTAAAGGATATTGAAGATGCATTACAAATACACCTCAATTACATTTATTCAAAAATCCTACAGCTGCTTATAATATACCCCGTTAAGAGAGATTCTTATAACAGGTGCATTGCCTGTTTTTCAATTTCCAAAAACCTCATAGAATTTTGTAATTTTATCTTTGAAATAACCACAAAACATTATTGCTAATAAAAAAATGAATATAAATAGATTCCCGGATGTACAAAGATCAAAGTTGCTTACTTATGTATTGCTAATAGCAGTTGGATCGTTTGCCGCTTCATGCCAATCGGATACGGACAGGAACAATGAAATTTTGAATGCCGCCCTTCAGGCAAATCAGGGTCTCAACAATACTCCTGCAAACGATAGCGTGCAACTTCCTATTCAGAATTCAGCGTATACAGGCCCTGTAAAAAAAGCACCTACTCAGGAAGAACTTATTGTCAAACATAAAGTTAAATCTGCAAAGCAAATATATGAAGGTGGTTGGTCAATTTCTACCTACGACAAAATGGGAAATAAAATAAGTGAGGAAAGCGACTATTCAGGAAAAAAAAGATACACGTACGAATTTGATAAAGACGGAAAAGTAATCCAGGAAAAAACAAAGTATAAAGATGGATCTGTATTTAGTATAAAATATGAATATAATGAAGATGGTAAGCTGATCAGTAAAATATTTACAGATAGCGACGGTAAAGCCTCTGTGACTAAAATAGAGTACAATACTAAATTAAATACACGTACCGAATTGTCGGCTAATGGCGCTGACAAAGAGTTTTATGATAACAGGGGACTGAGGGTGCGGTTCGAATCCTATGACGAAAAAAATAAATTAGTTGGATACGGCGAAGCCGAATATAATAAAGACGGTTTAAAGGTCATTGAAAAGGCATCCATTATGGGTATGAATGCAAATGATGAGTGTGAATACAACGAAATCGGGCAATTGTTGAAACAGCACAGAACAGGAATGCTCGATGTTTATTTTATGTTTGAGTATAACGAAAAAGGTTTAATAACGACCCATAAGACTGTAAAAGGCACAAATGAAGAGGAAACGGTTTATGAGTATACTTATTACTAATATCTGCTTTGAAGTGGTATAAACGTTAGACCCTAATCCCGATAATGGTAATATCATCTACCTGGTCAAGTGTTCCTTTCCATTGATCAAATGCTTCGCTCACCAATTGTTTTTGCAAAGCAGTTGGTTTATCAGCTATCGAAATCAATAATTCTTCTAGTTGCTTGTATTTATATTTTTTCCCCTTTGGTCCGCCAAACTGATCGGGAAATCCGTCAGTTAAAGTATAAACCATGTCGCCTGTTTGTAGTTCAATTTGATGTTGCGTAAATAATACGTTGTCTTTGTTGTGCTTGCCAACAGGCATCCGGTCGGCCGGTAAAGCAATCAATGAATTTTTTCTTATAATCCAAATGGGATTATTAGCAGCAGAGTAGGCAAGTTTTTTGTTTGCGAAATCGAAACTAATTAAGCTACAATCCATGCCGTCTTTGCCGCCTTCCTCACTTCCATCATTAGATAAATGGGTAATTATTTTTTCGCGGCTTGCATTTAAAATATCTGCAGGCTGCATTAATTTATCCGAGCTTATGGCCTCATTTAAACAGCTGATATTAAGCATGCTCATAATGGCCCCCGGCACACCATGTCCGGTACTATCTGCTGTTACCAAAATAAAATTGCTATTATTTAATTTCGAGCCCCAGTAAAAATCGCCGCTTACCACATCTTTAGGCTTAAAGAATAAAAAATAATCCTTTAAGTTTTCATTCAATAATTTTTCGCTTGCCAAAAGCGAATACTGAATACGTTTGGCGTAATTTATACTATCTAAAATTTCTGTTTGTTTTTCTTCTACCAGGTGCTTTTGTTTTTCAATGATGTCGTTTTTAATAATTAATTCGTTATTTATTTTTTGTTTTAATTTGTAGCTTCTGAAGATGAAAAAGGTAAACACCAACACTATCAGGAGGCCCGCTGATATTGAGTAAAGGATAACTTTCTGTTGCTGTTCCTTTTCCTTTCGGTCGTATTCTTTTTTTTCTTCCTGTAAAGCCTTTATTTCTTCAATTTTCTGGTTTTCAAAACCGGCCTGCAGCTGAGAGATCTTTTCGGCAGATTTTTGATTGATCAAACTGTCCCGGTAAGCGATATGCAATTTATAATGTTGATAGGCTGCTGCGTAATCATGGCTAATACTGTCGATGGTTGTTAAAGCTTTGTAAATATCGCTTTGATTAATTTTAGAGCCTAACTTATTCGAGAGGATTAATGCATCGTTTAAATGTTTTTTAGCTTTATCAAGTTGGTTGAGTTTAGTGTAAACCTTTCCCAACCTGACATTCGCGTCAATAACCCCATCCTGCATGCTGCAAAATTCTTTATAAATTAAACCGCCTTTGTAATTATCAATCGCATCTGCATATTCTTTTTTGATTTCAAAAATTTGACCGGCAAGCATGTAAGCATCAGCTGTACCACTAAGATTAGATTTTTGTATAAAAACCAATATTGCCATGCTATTATGTTTTTCGGCTTCATTGATGTTGCCAAGGTCAAAATAAATACTCGCAATATGATTGTTGGTAATGGCAACGAACATGGTATCTTTTGCCTGTTCAAATAACGCTTTGGCTTTAAGTTTATAAACGAGCGCTTCTTTTTTCTTGCCTAAAAATTCATTGATGGTTCCTAAACCTAAATTTGAGCGGGCAATGCCACGCACATCATTAATGGTTTCCCTTATTTTGAGAGCTTTTAAGTGATTGTCGATAGAGGCGGAATAATTGCCCTGAAAACGGTAAATAATGGCCAGATTATTATACGTATAAGCTTGTTCTTTTAATAAGTCTTTGTTGCCGGGTGAAGTATTTAACTCTTGTTTTTCCAGATAAAACAACGTGTCTGCAATATATTTCGATTCTTTATAATGACCCGTGAACCAAAAGTCTTCGCATAACATGTTAAGTTTTTTTATTTTTTCTAAATGGCTCTTGTTGCTATTAAGAACGTTACTGATAGAATCATTAACCTGTGCGTAACCGCCCTTCCATATATGAAAGAGTATAAAGAAAAAGTAAATGAATTTTCTGTTCATCAATAAAAAATAAAATAAATGTTTTCAGGCTGAGTAACCGGGACGGAGCAGATCATATACCGGATAGTGAAACCGGTAATTTATAAATCAAATATAATAAAAAGCCCCTGCAATTTACAAGGGCTTTTTATTTCATTTGAGTAAACAGGTGTTTTACATATTCCTTCTGTATTGCCCGCCTACTTCAAACAGTGCACGGGTAATTTGCCCAAGACTCATAAATTTAACGGCATCCATGAGTTCGCTAAAAATATTCTGATTTTGAACAGCAGCATGCTGCAGTTTTTTCACATACTCATCGTGTTTTTCTTTATGAGAGTTGTGTAACTCCGCCAACATCGTAATCTGGTATTCTTTTTCCTCCGAAGTAGAACGGATCACTTCTTTAGGAATAATGGTTGGGCTTCCTTTGCTTGATAAAAATGTATTTACACCAATGATAGGATATTCTCCTGTGTGTTTCAGTGTTTCGTAATACAAGCTTTCTTCCTGGATTTGGCCACGTTGGTACATGGTTTCCATGGCACCTAACACACCACCACGTTCAGAAATGCGATCAAACTCTGTTAATACCGCTTCTTCCACAAGGTCTGTTAATTCTTCAATGATGAAAGAGCCCTGCAAAGGATTTTCATTTTTCGCTAAACCTAATTCGCGGTTAATGATCAATTGAATGGCCATTGCTCTTCGTACCGATTCTTCTGTAGGCGTGGTAATAGCCTCATCGTAAGCGTTGGTGTGTAACGAATTACAGTTATCATAAATCGCATACAATGCCTGTAAGGTTGTACGGATATCATTAAAATCAATTTCCTGTGCGTGTAACGAACGACCCGATGTTTGAATATGGTATTTCAACATCTGGCTTCTCTCATTGCCACCGTAACGTAATTTCATGGCTTTCGACCAGATACGGCGGCTCACACGGCCAATCACAGAGTACTCAGGATCGATTCCATTACTGAAAAAGAAAGATAAGTTTGGCGCAAAATCATCGATGTTCATGCCACGACTTAAATAATATTCTACAAATGTAAAACCGTTTGCTAAAGTAAAGGCAAGCTGAGAGATAGGATTGGCACCTGCTTCAGCGATATGGTAACCGCTAATAGATACCGAATAAAAGTTACGTACTTTTTGATCGATGAAATATTGCTGCACATCACCCATTACCCTTAAGCTGAATTCAGTACTGAAAATACAGGTGTTTTGTGCCTGGTCCTCTTTTAAAATATCGGCCTGTACTGTACCACGCACTTGCGATAAAGTAGTAGCTTTTATTTTTTCATACACATCGGCCGGTAACACCTGGTCGCCGGTAACACCTAACAACATTAAACCTAAGCCGTTATTACCTTCCGGTAATTCTCCCTGATAAGTTGGCCTTACTGTTCCTTTGGCTTTGTAAATGGCTTTTATTTTTTCTTCAACTTCTTTTTCTAAACCATTTTCTTTAATGTAAAACTCACATTGTTGGTCAATGGCAGCGTTCATGAAAAAAGCGGCAAGGGTAGGGGCCGGACCGTTAATAGTCATTGATACCGATGTTTTAGGATCCGCTAAATTAAAGCCGCTATATAATTTTTTTGCATCGTCTAAACAACAAATGCTTACGCCACTGTTACCTACTTTACCGTAAATATCG
>JAZJZF010000028.1:554-36153 GCA_040389965.1 Bacteroidota bacterium | reverse complement strand
TCAGGATCGTTACCATATAAGGTAACGCTGTCAAATGCTGTACTTAAACGGGCTGCAGGCAATCCTTTACTTACATAATGAAAACGTTTGTTTGTTCTTTCAGGTCCGCCTTCTCCGGCAAACATACGCGTTGGATCTTCTCCTTCACGCTTAAACGGATAAATACCTGCTGTGTAAGGAAAATCTCCCGGAAAGTTTTCCTGCAAATTCCATTTTAAAATATCGCCCCATGCAGTATATTTTGGTGAAGCAATTTTTGGAATCTGCGTATGTGAAAGGGATTCGTAATGTGTTGCAATTTTTAAAACCTTATCACGCACTTTAAATTCATAAAACTCACTACTGAATAATTTTTTCTTGGCTTCCCAGGTTTCAATAGTCAATAAATTACGAGGATCCAGGTCAAGCTTTGTTTTTTCAAAAGCCTCCTGCAAACCTTTGATCAGGCGGTCCTTATCATCCATCTTCGATTCTGAGATCGTTTCGATGGTTTTTTGAATACCATATAATTTTTGTGCAACCTCTGCCTGTTGATTAGCGCGCTTATCATAGTTGCGATTGTTTTCAGAGATCTCGCTTAAGTAACGTGTTTTCGATGGTGGAATAATGTAAATTTTCTCACTCATCTCTTCCGTAATATGGAACTGAGAAGCCAGATTTTTGTTTCCTGTTTTCTCTACCATTTTATTCATTACCGCTTTGTATAAGCGATTCATGCCCGGATCGTTAAACTGAGAGGCAATAGTACCAAACACCGGAATATCTTCATCAACAATTTCCCATAAATTATGGTTGCGTTTGTATTGTTTTTTTACATCGCGGATGGCATCTAATGCACCGCGTTTGTCAAATTTATTCAAGGCAATAATGTCGGCAAAGTCCAACATGTCAATCTTCTCTAACTGAGTAGCAGCGCCATATTCAGGAGTCATCACATATAAACTCATATTAGAGTGTTCAATGATCTCCGTATCGCTTTGTCCGATCCCTGAAGTTTCTAAAATGATCAGATCGAAATTAGCAGCCTTACAAATATTAACGGCATCCTGAACATATTTACTCAAAGCTAAATTACTCTGGCGTGTTGCCAACGAACGCATATACACACGGTCATTTTTAATGGCATTCATACGGATCCTGTCACCCAGCAAAGCGCCACCGGTTTTACGTTTCGATGGATCTACGGAAATAATAGCAATTTGCTTGTCTTTAAAATCAATTAAAAACCTGCGTACCAGTTCATCCACCAAGCTCGATTTTCCTGAACCACCCGTACCGGTAATGCCAAGAACAGGCGTTGAGGATTTTCCTGCTTTCTCTTTTAACTCGTTTAATAAACCTAAATTTTCTTCATTAAAGTTTTCTGCTGCCGAAATAATTCTGGCAATAGATTTATAATCTCTCTCCGCAATTTTAGCGGCATCCTGCTTAATATTTGTTCCTGTTGCATAATCACACTGGCGTAACAGGTCATTGATCATACCTTGTAAGCCAAGCGAACGGCCATCATCAGGTGAGTATATTTTTGTGATCCCATAAGCATGTAACTCATCAATTTCAGTAGGAAGAATAACACCGCCGCCACCGCCGAATAATTTAATATGCTCACAATTTTTTTCTTTTAAAAGATCGTACATGTATTTAAAATATTCTACGTGTCCGCCCTGATAACTGGTAACAGCAATAGCATTGGCATCTTCCTGTATCGCACAGTTTACAACTTCCTGCGCACTTCTGTCGTGTCCTAAATGTATAACCTCTGCACCGCTCGATTGAATAATACGGCGCATAATATTGATAGCAGCATCGTGACCATCGAATAATGCGGCGGCAGTTACAATGCGGATTTTATGTGTAGATTGATATGGTGTAGTTTCCATGGGGAAAATTTGTTAAAATAGAGTGGCTAATATAACGGTTTTTCCGCTTTTAATGCCAAAAATTAGACGATTTAAATGAATAAAAACCTTAAGAAGAGGCCCGTTTACCAAACAGGGTTTTGTAGTAAAAAATACCTACAAATATAAAACCCAAAACAAACGGAAAAGACGCCAGAAGCTTATATTTTCCGGAAGTAAAAAACTCAACATACATCCACATACTATTGGCCGCTATCCAGAACAAAATACCCAGGTTAATATACAGATCAACTGTTTTACGGGTAACATAAACAATAATTAAGGCAATGGTTAATGTAGGAATGATCATGGCTATACCCAGCCACCGCAGCTCAAGCATCCAGCAACTGTCTTTTACAAGCCAAAAAACAATGTGCAGGTTTTCGTGCTTTTTTATGTTTTCAGATATGTCCATAAACCAGGATTTAAAAATAAGCTTTTTGAATATATTAAAGCCCTTTTTAGTATCTTTAGGAATAATTTAGCACTTAAAATAATATATGATTCAGTTCGAGAAATTTAAACTTAAAAATAATCTCACAGTTATAGTTCATCAGGATAAAAGCACGCCAATGGCCTGCTTAAATATAATTTACGATGTTGGCGCGCGCGACGAAGACGAGAATAAAACCGGTTTTGCTCATTTATTTGAACATTTAATGTTTGGCGGAAGTATTAATATTCCTAATTACGACGAACCCCTGCAACTGGTAGGTGGCGAAAACAATGCCTTTACCACAAACGACATTACCAATTACTATTGCACCGTTCCTGCCGAAAACCTCGAAACCGCCTTCTGGCTGGAAAGCGACAGGTTGTTGAGTCTTGCTTTTGATAAAAAAAGCCTGGATGTGCAACGCAATGTGGTTATTGAAGAATTTAAACAGCGTTATTTGAACCAGCCGTATGGCGATGTGTGGTTGCTGTTGCGCCCCCTGATCTATAAAGTACACCCTTACAAATGGGCAACTATTGGCAAAGAGATCAAGCACATTGAAGATGCGACGATGGCCGATGTAAAATCATTTTTTAAAGCACATTACAACCCGAGCAATGCTATTTTAGTGGTGGCCGGCGATGTTGATGTTGACAATGTAAAACGCCTGGCCGAAAAATGGTTCGAGCCTATTGATGCCGGTGTTAAACCAAGTCGTAATTTACCTGCGGAGCCTGAGCAAACAGAATACAGAAGCTTAACCGTAGAACGCGATGTGCCTATTAGCTCTATTTATAGGGCTTACCGTATGTGTTCACGCATAGATCCTGAATACCACACGATTGATTTAATCTCCGATATCTTATCGCGCGGGAACTCGTCGCGTTTATACAAAACATTGATCAAAGACAAGCAATTGTTTTCTGATATCAATGCTTACGTGATGGGCGATTTCGACAAAGGTTTGTTTGTGATCTCCGGAAAAATAAATGACGGGGTAAGTATTGAAGAGGCAGAAGCCGGAATTGATGCGGAAATTGCGAAACTACAAACGGAGCTGGTAAGCGATACAGAATTACAAAAATGTAAAAACAAAATAGAATCTACCGTTACTTATAGCGAAACAGATGTGTTGAATAAAGCGACTAACCTTGCTATATCTGAGCTTTTAGGAGATGCGGATTTGATCAATAAAGAAATAGAAAATTACCAGAAAGTAACAGCGGAGCAGATAAAAGAGCAGGCCAATATTATTTTGAAAAAAACAAATTGTAGCACGCTGTTTTATTTGAAGAAGGAGTAATATTTTCCCGCAGATTTCGCAGATGCCACAGATAGAACAAATAATAGAAAACAATATATCCTATATAATCAGAGGATGTGTGTTTGATGTTTATAATGAGTTGGGGCCAGGATTACTGGAATCTGTCTACGAAAGCGCATTAGCTTATGAGTTAAGAGAAAAAGGTCTGAATATTAAAACCCAGGTTGCTTTACCAGTAGTATATAAAGAAACACAGCTTGAATTAGGCTTTAGAATAGATATCTTAGTTGAAGATAAAGTAATCATTGAATTAAAATCCATAGAAACGATTTTAGATGTCCATCATAAACAAGTTTTGACTTATTTAAAATTAACCAATATTAAATTGGGTTTATTAATTAACTTTAATAGTGATGACATATCAAAATCAATTTATAGAAAAGTAAATAATTTGTAATTATAAATCCGCGAAAATCCGCGTGATCTGCGGGACATATAACATGACCATAGCCGAAATATCACATAGACTCAATCATCTGCAGTTCAATTCGGATGTCATTAATTTGTATGAAGAGCCGCATCGTTTTTACCATACACTGGTTCATATTGAAGATGTTTTAAAACAACTCCATGAGGCTGATCTGTTAAAGCATGACGAATTATTTTTGGCGGCCGTGTTTCATGATATTATCTACGATCCCCGCTCATCAAGCAACGAGGAAGATTCGGCAGAATATTTTTTACACGCGGCTAAATCATCAGGTTTAACCAATGATCAAAAAACGCACATTAAGCAATTGATCCTCGATACTAAATCGCATAAGCCTACCGTTCAATTTTCAGAAGAATTCATCAAAGCGGATCTGGCTATTTTAAATGCATCTTTTGATAAACTGATCACCTACGAAAAACAGATATTTAAAGAATTTCAGTTTGTAGATTACAAAGAATACAAAGTAAAACGCGTTGAAGTGCTCAAACACTTTAATACCAACGGAAACCTGAACCATTTAATAGACTACGTTAATTCCGTAGAACCTAACATTGGTGTGTTTGCCGGAAGTTTTAACCCCTTTCATAAAGGACATTATAATGTTTTGCAAAAAGCGGAAAAATTGTTTGATAAAGTGATTATTGCCTTCGGAAAAAATCCGGATAAAGCCGAAAGAACCTGGGATATTCCTAAAACCATTGCTAACAGGCAACAAACACAGTATAACGGTTTGGTAACTGACTATATTGATTCTTTAGGCTATGATGTAACGGTAGTGCGTGGCCTCAGAAACTCAACCGATTTTCAATACGAGCAAAATCAGTACCGTTACATACAGGAATTAAAACCCGATATTAAAATTGTGAACGTATTCTGTGACAAGGAGTTTGAGCATATCAGTTCTTCGGGTATCCGCACACTCGAAAAATACGATAAACACCAGGGTTATTTACTTCATTAAATATCTACAGATGAGAACAGTTTTATGTATCATTTCTTTTGTGGCATTCTGCCAGGCTATAAGCGCTCAAAAATTATATAAGATGGGTGCTGGCCTTACAGAAGCCGACTATATGCCAAAAACGATTATTGTGAAGGTAAAGCCGTCATTGGCAAATAACTGTTCCATAAACGCAATTAATGACCCGGGCTTTAGTGCCATGGCTGCTTCTATAGGAATGACAAACCTTCACAAAAAATTTCCACATGATAAATCTCCCGAAAAAGAATTTAATGAAGCCGGACAAAAATTTGCGGACCTCTCTTTAATTTATGAACTGAATTATACATCGGCTATCTCCATAGAAAAAGCAATCAGCAAATTATTGCTGTCGGGTGTATTGATATATGCCGAACCGCATTTTATCCCTAAAACCTGCTACATGCCCAATGACCCATTGGCTAATGCAAGCAACCAGTACCACCTGCAAACCATTAATGCGTTTAATGCCTGGACTATCAACAGAGGCGATTCTTCTATTGTAATAGGTGTTACCGATACAGGTACCGATCCTACACATACAGATCTGTTTAATAACATTAAACGAAACTACGCAGATGTGAATGATGGGATTGATAATGATGGCGATGGCTATATCGACAATTACATGGGCTGGGATGTTGCCATGAATGATAATGATCCTACCTGGCAATCCAATAGCCACGGTGTGCACGTATGTGGCATTACAGGTGCCAGTGCCGATAATAATCTTGGTGGAGCAGGGGTAGGATTTAATTGTAAATTTCTTCCCGTAAAAATAGGAGATGCTACCGGTGCGCTCATTGCAGCATACGAAGGAATTAAATATGCAGCCGATCATGGTTGTCAGGTTATTAATTGCTCCTGGGGCGGAGGCGGTGCAAGCCAGTATGGGCAAGACGTTATAGATTATGCCACTATTAATAAAAACTGTCTGGTAGTTGCGGCGGCAGGAAATAATGCGGCAGACGGCGATTTTTATCCCGGAGCCTATAATTATGTGATGGCAGTAGCGAATACCAATTCGAGCGATGCAAAAGATTTTAGTTCTGACTATGGCTATTTTGTGGATGTGTGTGCTCCCGGAACAAACATTAATTCTACCTGGCCGGGAAGTTTTTACATTACCTTAACAGGTACTTCTATGTCATCCCCTGTGGTTGCAGGTGCGGCTGGCATTGTTAAAAAACAATTTCCATCTTATACCGGCTTACAAGTTGGTGAACGCTTAAAAGTAACAGCCGATAATATTTACGGTGTTAATGCATCCTATCTTAATAAGCTGGGTTCAGGAAGAATAAATTTATACCGTGCCCTTACCGATCCTCCTACGCCAAGTGTGGTGTTTAGCGATAAAGTGTTTAGCGATCATAACGACGATTCCTTTGTCACCGGCGATACCTTATTCATTACCGGGAAATTTACAAACTACCTGAGCGCTACATCGGCACTCAATGTAACCGTTACGCCTTTATCTTCTTATGCTGTAACAATAGATAATACTACTTCTCTGGGAGTGATCAATACACTTGCCAGTAAAAATAATAATACAGATCCTTTTTCTTTTAAGCTTACAGGAAGCATTCCCATTAATCAGTCCATCGATTTTGAAGTGGCAATGCAGGACGGTTCCTATCTAGCGAAACAATATTTCAGTGTGTTTATTAATGTAGATTATATTGACATTAAAATTAATGATGCTTACACAACCGCCACCAGTAAAGGGAAAATAGGCTATAACCTCGATGCGCAGGCACAGGGGCTTGGCTTTAAATACAAAGGAGTAGATATGGCATATGAAGTAGGCTTAATGATTGGCCGCGATACAAACTCGGTCTCTGATTGTGTAAGAGGAATGAACACCAGTGTAGCAGATGTTGATTTTGCGACTGTAGCGCGTATCAATAAAATTCTGCCTTCAGTCACTTCCGATTTTGATACCCATGCTAAAATAAATGACAATATTGCTTTAACACCCCTTAATGTGGAAGTAGAACAGAACACCTATGCATGGGCATCTAACCCTTATAAGCAATTTGTGATCTGGGAATACTTTATTAAAAACACACATGCCACCGATACCCTTAAAACCTTATATGCCGGGATCTTTGCCGATTGGGATATCGATGGTTCTACCTATACTCAAAACAGAAGTAACTACGATTCCATTACAAAAATGGGTTATAGCTTTTATACAGGTGCCGCCGGAAAATACGGAGGCATTAAACTGTTGACAGATACAGCACCACCTGATTTTTATGCGGTAGATCATGTGGGTGGCGGTAACGGAGGCCTCGATTTTTCGAATGGAGTGGATAGTAAAGATAAATACAAATCGATGAGCACAAAGCGCTTAACGGCAGGAGTAGCAGGTAGCGGAAACGATGTCATTAATGTAATGAGTACAGGCCCTTTAAAAATTGCTCCGGGTAAAGTGGTAAAAGTAGCGTTTGCCATACTTGGCGCAGATAGCCTCACAGCTTTAATTAATGGGGCGCATCAGGCAGATACAGCATACCATCATTTAAAATTACCCGTGCAACCTAATGGCATTCATGAACTAAGCGATGAAGAACTGGTAAACGTATTTCCCAATCCTGCGGTGAATGAATTAACGATTGTTCAGTCTGTTAAAGTATATAAGTTATTGGAGTTGTATGATGTCAACGGAAGACTGATCATTCAACAGGTCTTAAATACAAACAAAGAAACAATTCCATTGGCTAATATTCCGGCGGGAATTTATATGGCAAAGCTTTCAGGATCCCAAAAATCAGTCTTTAAAAAGATAGTGGTTATTGAGTAGCAACGAGTTTTATGCGTATTGAATCGGAGGCACAAAAACGAACAGACGAACAATAATTGACGACAAAATAAATGCGGCAATTCTCATTACCATATCGTAAAATCATCAACCGGTTTTTCCTTTACTTTTTTGGAATTCCTTTGATAGTTTGTATTGGTATGTATCTAAAGGGAGAAAGAACAGAGGCGGCAATGAAGGGTATATTGTTTTATGTACTCCCGGCAATCATATCTCTAATTGGCTTCGCCCCCTTTTTCAAATTTAAATCTGATGATAAAGGTGTATCAGAAGATGCTCTATTAAAAATCCCCATTCTTGAGTTTTATGTTTTAATAACGGCGGGTATTTTTTCCCTCATTACTTTCGGTGGACTTTCTTCAATTTTTGAGGGCGATTATAAAACGGGAGGAAAGATGCTAATTATTGGATTGCCGGCTTCGATGCTCATTTTATTTGCAATTAACAGCAAACGAATTTGGTTTAAAGACCAACTTATTCCTGAGATTGTAAAAAAAGAACTTGAAGAAAAACGTGTTGACATTGGTATGTTTAATTATACCGATAAGGGTTTTGTTTACAATGGTAAAAATAAAACAATTGCTTGGAACTGGGCTAATGTGTCTGGAGTTATAGCGTACAAAACAGATAATTATTACTACGACACAATTCATTTAATACTAAAAACTGACAACGGAGAGGAGTTTTATATTCATGAAGACATAGCAGGTTGGTTTATATTTAAGGGTAAACTTTCAGATAACTTAATTGGTATGGACAAATATTGGGAGTTAAAAGCAATGTCTCCACCTTTTGAGACGAGTGTGACTTTAGTTTATGAAAAGGGGAAAGACTTAATGGCGGAATGGGGAAAAGAGAAAACCGGTAGTCCACAATCCATGAATGATGTGGGCTGATATCAAAGCAATATATAATGGTAACTAAGCTTCCACGCTATTCGTTATAACCAATCCAACCCTGTTAGCCGTTTCCCAAAATTGCCTATATTTGCCCTTTATTTTTAAATTATGGAATTAAATGCACTTACGGCAATTTCGCCTGTCGACGGTCGTTACAGAAAAGTAACCAATGAATTAGCCGCTTATTTTTCTGAATTTGGCTTAATCAGATACCGTGTACAGGTAGAGATAGATTATTTTATTTTGTTATCGCAACAAGGCCTGCCGCAACTGCCCAAACTAAACGAAACGCAAATAGAGCATTTAAAAGCAGTTTATAAAAACTTTTCGTTTGCCGATGCAGAAATTATAAAAGAGACTGAAAAAACAACTAACCACGATGTCAAAGCCGTGGAGTATTTCATTAAAGAAAAATTAAAAGCGCAGGGACTCGAAAAATACCTGGAATTTGTACACTTTGGATTAACGTCTCAGGATATCAATAATACCTCTATCCCATTATCTTTAAAGCAAGCTACACTTGATGTAGTATTGCCAAATTTAAATTCAGTAACCGAACGCTTAACGGCTTTATCGAAAGACTGGAAACATGTTTCCTTATTAGCACGTACACATGGCCAACCGGCTTCGCCAACACGTTTAGGGAAAGAGATCTATGTATTTGTTGAACGCTTACAGGTACAGATCAACCAGCTATTGGAAATTCCTTTTTCTGCAAAATTTGGTGGTGCTACCGGAAATTTCAATGCGCACTATGTAGCCTATCCAAAACACGACTGGATAAAATTTGGAAATGAATTTGTGAATAATACCCTTGGCTTAAGCCGCAGTCAGTTCACAACACAAATCGAACATTACGATAATATTGCCGCTTATTGCGATGCCTTAAAACGCATCAACACTATATTACTGGATCTTTGCCGCGATATCTGGACTTACGTGAGCATGGATTATTTCAAACAAAAATTAAAAGCCGGAGAAATTGGTTCATCGGCTATGCCGCATAAAGTAAATCCGATTGATTTCGAAAATGCAGAAGGTAATTTAGGAATAGCCAATGCCATTCTCGAACACCTGTCTGCAAAGCTTCCTCTATCCCGCTTACAGCGTGATTTAACAGACAGCACCGTGTTAAGAAATATTGGTGTGCCCATAGCGCATATCCTTATTTCTTATAAAAGCATTTTAAAAGGATTGGATAAATTAATCCTGAACGAAGAAATCTTTAACCGCGATCTGGAAAATAACTGGGCTGTAGTAGCAGAAGCAGTACAAACTATTTTACGCAGAGAGGGTTATCCGAAGCCTTACGAAGCCTTAAAAGACCTTACACGCACCAATTCAGTCATTACAAAAGAATCGATGCATACCTTTATTAATGGGTTAAATGTAAGTGCAGACGTAAAAGCAGAACTATTGCAAATTACACCTCAAAACTTTGTAGGTAGAAATCCGGAGTTTTAATTGAGACCCAGAAACAAATTTAGGTAACGAGAATGTCAGTTCGAGCGTAGTCGAGAACAGAAAACAAAAATGAAAGTAGCCGGTTTCACAATCATACGTAACGCTATTAAGTACGATTACCCCGTAGTGGAGGCCATTACTTCTATTCTGCCAATATGCGACGAATTTATTGTAGCCGTTGGTAATAGCGAAGATGAAACTCTTCAATTAATTAAAAGTATCAATTCCCCAAAAATAAAGATCATTGAAACCGTTTGGGACGATGCCTTGCGCCAGGGTGGGCAAGTATTGGCTATTGAAACCAATAAAGCTTTTGATGCCATTAGCGCAGATACCGACTGGTGTTTTTATATTCAAAGCGACGAATGTGTGCATGAAAAATATTTGCCTTCTATTAAAGAAGCCATGCAAAAATATAAAGATGATAAGCAGGTAGATGGTTTATTATTTAACTATGTGCATTTCTACGGAACATACAACTATGTTGGAAACTCCCGTCGCTGGTATAGAAAAGAGATCCGTGTCATCAGGAATGATAAAACAATTCGCTCATACAAAGATGCTCAGGGTTTTCGCAAAGCAGATAATTCTAAATTAAATGTAAAGCCTGTCAATGCCCAAATTTACCATTACGGCTGGGTAAAACCGCCCAAAGCACAGCAGGCCAAGCAGGAGAATTTCCATAAAATGTGGCACGATGATGAATGGATGAAAAAAAACATTGCCGAAGTGGAAGAGTTCGACTACTCGCAAATTGATAGTCTTGAAGAATTTAATGGCACACACCCCTCTGTTATGAAGCAAAGAGTGAGTTCAGCCAATTGGAATTTTAAATTCGACCGTTCGCAGATTAAAATAAGTACAAAAGATAAATTCCTTTTATTGATTGAAAAAACCACCGGCTGGAAAGTTGGCGAATACCGTAATTATAAGGTAATTTAAAGAATTGTGTCAGAATATTGTGGAATGCTTACAAGCTATTACATACGTTAGTAATAGTGCGGCTGGCTTTGGCGAAACGGTGAGGGGCTAAGCGTTAAGAAAAAGTACAGTGTACTTTTTTAGCGAAAGAGCCAGAAAGCGGGTAGGTCATTTTTTCACTCCGTTTTTTGGGAAGGCATGTGCGTAAAAAATGGGGGTTGGCGTTTCGTCTTGACTTTTTTGTAACTTTTTTCGTCAAGGAAAAAAGTTAAATAGGATAATGTTAGTGCTTGAAATGTCTGAATTATTCATTTACAGGCTTTCATTTAACATTATCATACAAAAGGGGGATAATAATCGGCTTATTTTTTTATATCTTTAGTTGTTTAAATGTCATATTAAAATGAAATTTTACTTACAATTTGTTTTATTAATACTATGCTTTGGTGCGTATGCGCAAGAGCCGAAAGTGATAAAAAAGCAAGCTGATGCTGATTTTAAATTAAAGAAATACGACGCTGCTATTGCGGGCTATTCTAAGCTAACTTCTGCTGCTACCATAGATATAGACGTATTCTATAACCGGGCAGTGAGCTACGAAAGAACAAACCAACTGCCCCTTGCTATCGACGATTATTTAGTATACATCGGGGCCGAGAAAAAAGACAAAGCCACTTATATAAAAATAGCAGACCTTTATATGAAACTTGGCAAATATAAAGAGGCAAACGACATCCTCGAAAAACTACTGGCCTTTGATAAAGATAATATCCCTGCCTTACAACGCTCTGCCTACTGCCTCATTATTCTGAAAGAATTTAACAAAGCCGTAGAAAAAACCGATCTTGCTATTAAAGAGGATTCGAAAGACGATGGCGAATTTACCGATGTATCACACTATTACAGAGGCATTGCAAAAGACAGTCTACATGATTATACGGCGGCTTTAATATCTTACAAAAGAGCCATTGTTATTGTAAAAACCAGAGAATTGAACCGCCTTAAAGCATTGCCAAAATACAAACCCTATTATGTAAACCTTGCTAAAGTTCAAAACACTACACGATCTTACGACGAGGCCATTCAAAATTTTGATATCGCTATCACACTCGACATACCAGATACCATACAGCCTTCTAATTCTGATGTGTATTATCATAACAGCCTGTCCTATTTTGCAAAATCAGATTACAATAACTCCATCGGCAATTTAAATAAAGCCATCGTTTTGAATGGAAAAAATGCGCATTTGTTTTTTCAGCGTGGCATCGTGTATAAGGCTACAAGCCAATACCAAAGTGCTATTAGTGATTTCACAAAGGCCTCGATTTTAGAACCTAATAATGCCATAACCTATTTATATAAAGGCCAGTGTGAAATGGAATTAGGCAATTTTAAAAATGCGATCAAAGACCTGAAAACCTGCCTTAAGTTGGATGCTGATAATAACGAAGCAAAAAATATGCTAAGACAGGCAGAGTCGAAATATTATCTGGCAAATAAAGAAAGCGACCCGCCGCAGGTAAAAATAGCGTATCCTGCAATCGATTATAATAATTTTACAAATGTATATGTAAACCAGATAACACTTGTTATTGAAGGACAAATCATAGATAAAAGTACCATCAAATCTATTGTTGTAAACGATCAGGAAAAAGAATTTGATAAAGAAGCCATTAACCCTGATTTTAGATTTGTTATAAAAACCGAGAACCTGAAAAAAGTAGATATTACAGTAACCGACATCTACAATAATACCTCCGTAAAGTCGATAAAAGTGGGGCATATTGTGAGTGAAACTAGGGCTATTGTGAGCCTTGAAGGAATTATCTTAAGTAACGACGGCTCAGGAAAACCTTTAATTAATAAACAGATCTTTTTAACGAATCAAAAGGGCGAAGAGTTTTATGAAGGCAGAACAGACAGCAAAGGATATTTTGTATTTGAAAACCTCCCGGTAGATAAGGATTATTTAATTCAGGTAGAAGAAACAGATGTACAGCTTCGGCAAACAGGTTATATCCTGGCCGATAAAAACGGGAAAGCCGTTATGAAATCGGCACAGTCAGCTAACAATGCCGGTAGTTTTGCTTTTGAATTATTGCAGGTAGATGCTGCTACCATGAGCCTCATGTCGATAGACGATGTGCCTTTAATGGTAACCATTTCGGGCCGTTTAATGGGAGTTGCAGGCACGCAGGTTCCTTTGCCCAATGTTGCCTTGCAACTTGTGAAAAATAATAATGAAGTGATGGTCAAAAAAACGGATGAGAACGGTTATTTTATATTCACCAATTTGAAACCGGGTGAAAGCTATTCTTTTAAAATTGATGCAGAAGAAGCCAAAACAATCAACACCAATAAAATTCTTATCTTAGATTATAAAGGTCAGGTATTAAAAATAATCTCTAAAAACGATGCCGGCTTTTTTGAATATAAATTGCTGGATGTAGAAAGAACTCAGCTCAGTTCCATTACCGAGCCCGATCCATGGGCTAACCTGACTTTTGCCATTAAAGCAAAAAAAGAAGTATCCATTATCGAAAACATTTATTACGAATCGGGAGCATTTGCTGTACCAAAATCATCTGAGAGCATTATCAATAAAGCAATTGATGCATTGAAAGCAAATCCTAAATTAACCCTGCAGGTAGAATCACATACAGATGCAGTAGCGGGCGACGAATTTAATTTAGATCTTTCGCAAAAACGGGCTACCAATGTTGTAGATTATATTCAGTCCAAAGGCATTGATAAAAAACGCTTAATAGCCAAGGGAATGGGCGAAACAGCCTTAATCAACCATTGCGCAAATGGTGTTGATTGCTCTGATGCAGAGCACAAACAAAACCGACGAACAGTGTTTAAACTGATCGTGAATTAGGTCAATAAGTAATTAATGTTGCTCGTCACCCTGAACTCGATTCAGGGTCTCTTAGTTATAAGATATAAAGTTATATAAGTGAGATGCTGAATCAAGTTCAGCATGACTTAAAATAGTGGATTCTTATCGCACTAATAATTAATACAACGCTATCGCCTCCTTAATATGCTCAAGCTGTATCCCCGGCTGTAGCTTATAAACCCCAATAGAATGAGGTAAAGCAAAATTCAAACTACCATCTTCATTTTTTTTGTCATGAAAAATATAATCGAACAATAGCTTTTTAGTGTCGTTGGTTAATTTAATTTTAGTGTAAATAGAATCAATGTAACCGCAGATCTCGTTCATCTCTTTTTTAGTGATCCGTTTCAGTTGTTGGGCAATTATGCTTTCAATCATCATCCCAAAAGCAATAGCTTCGCCATGTAAAATATCTTTATTTTGCTTTAACAGTGCACTTTCCAAAGCATGACCTACGCTATGTCCAAAATTAAGCGACTTACGCAAATCCTTTTCATAAAGGTCTTTTTTTACAATATTATTTTTTAATTCAATAGCATGTATAATTAATTCTTCCGAATAAAAATGTGGAGTTGTAGAAGATTGTTTAATGTCATTCCAGAAATCAAGATCAGCTATCAGTGCAATTTTAATAACCTCTGCATAACCATTTTTGATATGCCTTTCGGAAAGTGTTTCCAGGAAAACAGGATTAATATAAACCCCTTTAGGCTCGTAGGTTGTGCCAATATGGTTTTTTATATCATCAAAATCAACGCCCGTTTTCCCACCAACACTGGCGTCTACCATACTTAGCAGCGTTGTAGGGATATTTATAAAATCAATACCTCGCTTAAACGTTGATGCCACAAATCCACCAAGATCAGTAATAACGCCGCCACCAAGATTGATGAGTAAGCTCTTTTTATCAGCGCCGGCATCCGTTAAAGCACCCCACACCTGTACGCAGGTTTCAAGTTGTTTATGCTGTTCACCACTTTCCAGCTCAATGATCTCCGCTTCATTTAATGCCGGGCAATTAAATAACAAATTTGGCAAACAATGCTCAAAGGTGTTTTCGTCGCAAATTAAAAAGTAACCTGAATAGCTGTTTTTCTTTAAAAAAGTATTCAGCGCATCAAAACTTTTGTCGCCAATGTAAATAGAGTAGGATGTAGATTTAATAGTAGACATATCGCATCTTTATTTAATGCATGCCGCTGATCTGCGTCAATGCTTGTTTAGCTTGTTGGTTATTTGGATTTAAAGCAAGTATTCTGTTCAGGTAAATTTTCGACTGACTAAAATCTTTTTCATAAGCGTATAAGCCTGCTAAGTTTAATAATAGCGGTTCGTAGTCCGGATCAAGTTTCAGTGCTTTTGCATATAATAATTTTGCTTCTTTTACATTACCCTGTGCCGATTTTACATAAGCTAAATTAGTTAAAGCCGATACATGTTTAGGATGTTCCTTTAAGATCTCATCATACTGCTGTACCGCCTCTTGTAACTGGTTATTGGATGCCAGGGCAGAAGCGTATTTGTTTTTAAAATCCAAGACGAAAGGAGCGAGCGTTACCGCTTTTTTAAAGTAACCAATAGCACGCGGAACGTTACCTGTTTTATAAAGCGCGTCTGCTATTCTGTAGCTCGTCCAGGCATTATCATTAGAATAAGAAGTCGTAACAAGCTTTGTATTCAATACATAAGTATCACTCAAACGATTGATATAACTAACGATCTTAGCAAAATCATTTTTGGTAAAGTAGAGTTGTACCAAGGGTTCCATATTTATTTTGAGATCGTTATCTGTTTTATCCTTTAAGTAAAAAGCTGCACTATCAAGGTACACCGCATTATGTTCAAATTTCTCGTATTGGTTCAGGTAAGCTTTTGCTTTGATGATGGGTGCCGGATTTTTTTCGTTAATCGCATACAATCCTATAAATTCTTTAATTCCTTGTTTTTCGTTGCTATTTAAAGGTTTGCGAATGTAGTGATCATGCACGGTAACATGTGGTATATCTATCGACCCTGAATTAGGCATATGACAACCCACACAATTCGCTATTTTTGTAACTCCCTTTTTGCTGCAAAAAATCTGAGAATTTGAATTCAAACTGTCTCCTATCTCATGTCTCACATCTCGTGTCCTTTGTTCTCCATGGCATTTCAAACATGCATCATTAAACACATTCTTATTGGTTTCCTTTACGCTCACATGTGGATTATGACAGGTTATACAAGTCATTGCTTCTTTATATGGCTTTAACGATTTACTGTCTTTAGCTTTCTCCATGGACTTCATAAAGCATTTACTCTGTTTTAACCGATCGGCATGTGAAGCCATAATAAACTCATCATCCGCATTTTTATATTTGGGCAAAAACACGGTCATGTAATTGCTCAACACCATACCCGGTTTAAAATCATAAAACGACTTACCATCTTTTAAAATAGTATTGCCCTGTAAGTGGCATCTCTGACAAATATCAAACTGCCTGTCAATACTCAGCTTGGCAGGATTTACAATACTATAATCAATGTATTTTGAAGTGTCAATTCTGCTTCCTGTCTGTCTTTGGTTTACATGTATGCTTCCCGGCCCATGGCAACGCTCGCAACCAATTCCTTTTTCAACAGCATTATATTTATTCTCAGAACCCAATACAAAATCGGGATACGAGTTATGGCAACTCATACACTCCAAACCAATTTTTCGCATAAAGCGGCTGTTATGCCCGTCTTCAAAGCCAGGAGGAAGGTCCCAGGTTTTTTTCTGAGTATAAAATGTCATGGGCATTTGGTTTAAATAACCATTCACAGATTGTATGTGCGAATTGGTATGTTGCCCTGAACCTATAATGTAATTAACCGTTTCCAGTCTTTTGTAAATAGTATCTTTTCCTTTTAAACGGTATTCGAGGAAACGCAAACTATCATTTTGCCAAAACGCTTTATAATAAAAATCTCCGATTTTATCATGAACTACCGATGTGTGGTAATCTCCCGAAGACTTTTGTTTGGTGGCAAGATCAAAGGATTTTCCCATCCCCGTTTTGATAAAACTGTTGTAAATACTTTGGTGGCAGAGCTTGCAGGTATTGATACCCACATAGTGTGCAGAATCGGCATGATTGAGGTAAACCAAAGAATCGCTAACAGGTTTTTCAGCAACAGCATGAGGTTTATCATCAACACAGCCAGCAATAAACACCAGTAGTAGGGCAAGACTAAAAAAAAGGAGGTAAATATATCTAACGCGGAAAATGATCTTCTATTTTTCACTAAAGGTAATTACATTTTTCCTTAAAGTAATGCCGGATCAAGATTTGTCAGGCTTATATAGCCGGTATCGGAAAATGAAGATAACTGATAAACCAAAACTTAAACCATTTTCCGGAAGAGGTATGTTTCAATAAACATAAATGAAATCAGGGATCGGAATTTTATGTTTGCAGCCTCAAAATTTCAGAAAGAATAAGTTATCTTATCATTAAATAATTTCAGGAAAGAGCTAATTGTACAAAATCGGCCAATTTTCGGAAATTCCCGCAAAAAATGCTTAAAAATGGATTAATTATGAAAGATTTCCTGAAAAAACGATAAAATTTACTCCGAAATCACCCCTTAAAATAAAACGCCTGATTTCTCATTCCGCAGTTTAATGGAACTAATTGAAATACAGGAAAATCGCTCCTGTCGAAACCCGATTATAAACTTGGATTCTACCTTTAAAATTAGTACTTTTGCGCCCTTATTAAAATATACCATGTCAGAAATCAGAAACATTGCCATTATTGCCCATGTCGATCACGGGAAAACAACATTAGTAGATAAAATTTTACACCAGTGTAATTTATTCAGAGAAAATCAGGCGTCAGGAGAATTGATCCTTGATAACAACGACCTTGAGCGTGAACGTGGTATTACCATTTTAGCTAAAAACGTTTCTGTAACTTATAAAGGGACCAAAATTAACATCATTGACACACCGGGTCACGCGGACTTTGGAGGTGAAGTAGAACGTACCTTAAATATGGCCGATGGCGTTATTTTGTTAGTAGATGCTTTTGAAGGGCCAATGCCTCAAACGCGTTTCGTAACTCAAAAAGCCATTGCAGCCGGTAAAAAAGCCATTGTAGTAATCAATAAAGTAGATAAACCAAACTGTCGTCCTGAAGAAGTGCATGATCAGGTATTTGACCTGTTCTTTAACCTGGAAGCGACTGAAGAGCAATTAGACTTCCCGACTGTTTACGGTTCAAGTAAACAAGGTTGGATGGGTGCTGATTATAAAACACCTACTACGGATGTTACGTATTTATTAGATACTATTTTAGCAAATATACCTACAGCGCCTGAGCGTGAAGGAACATTACAAATCCAAATTACATCTTTAGATTACTCTTCTTTTATTGGCCGTATCGCCGTAGGCCGTGTTTTCCGTGGAAAAATGAAAGAAAATATGCCGGTAAGCGTTGTAAAACGTGATGGCTCCATTCAAAAATCACGTATCAAGGAATTATTCGTGTTCGAAGGTTTGGGTAAAGTAAAAGTTACTGAGGTTCAAACAGGTGATATCTGTGCATTTACAGGAATCGAAGGCTTTGAAATTGGTGATACAGTGGCTGATTTTGAAGCTCCTGAAGCAATGCCAACAATGAAAATTGATGAGCCAACCATGAGTATGTTGTTTACCATTAACAACTCTCCTTTCTTTGGTAAAGATGGTAAATTTGTAACATCCCGTCACTTACGTGACCGTTTATATAAAGAATTAGAAAAAAACCTGGCAATGCGTGTAGAAGAAACTTCTTCTCCTGACTCTTACCTGGTTTTTGGTCGTGGTATCCTCCATTTATCTGTATTAATTGAAACCATGCGTCGTGAGGGCTATGAGTTACAATTAGGTCAGCCACAGGTTATTGTAAAAGAAATCGATGGTCAGAAATGTGAGCCAATTGAGGTATTAACAGTAGATGTTCCTCAGGAAGGTGCTTCTAAAGTAATTGATTTGGTAACACAACGTAAAGGTAATTTAATGTTGATGGAAGCTAAAGGTGATTTAACGCATATGGAATTTGAAATTCCGGCACGTGGTATCATTGGCTTACGTAATAACGTATTAACGGCAACTGCAGGTGAGGCTATCATGGCACACCGTTTCAAAGCGTATGAGCCTTGGAAAGGGTCAATCCCTAGCCGTATTGCGGGTGTATTAATCTCTAAAGATAAAGGAACAGCAGTAGCTTATTCTATTGATAAATTACAGGATCGTGGTAAATTCTTTGTGGAAGCTGGTGATGAAATTTATCCGGGTATGGTTATCGGCGAGCACATCCGTCCTGATGATTTAGTAGTAAATATCTGTACAGAAAAACAATTAACCAATATGCGTGCTTCCGGTACAGATGATAAAATGCGTATTGTACCAAAAATTAACTTCAGCTTAGAAGAAGCTATGGAATACATCCAGGGCGATGAGTATGTTGAAATTACGCCTACTTTTATCCGTCTTCGTAAAATCTATTTAGATGAAAACGAACGTAAACGTATGGGTAAAACATTAGTTTCTAAATAATTTTACCTGCTGTCACTTCGAGCAGAGTCGAGAAGTGAACAGTAAAAGATTCAAAAGGCAAAGCAAAACCCTGTGTTTTCTTTGCCTTTTTTTGTCTCTTTCTTTTTACTTTTAAATTATAACTTTGAACTTATTATGAAACCATCTTTTGATGAAATATACATGGAGTTGGCCGAAAAGCTGGCATTACGCTCACACTGCGTAAAAGCGCAGGTAGGAGCCGTTTTAACCAAAGATACACGTATTGTATCATTGGGTTACAATGGCCCGCCGGCAGGGACTCATAATTGCGATATCGAGTTTCCTGTAGACGGATGTCCTCGTGACAGTAAAGGAAGTTGCTCCCTGGCCTTACATGCCGAACAAAATGCCATATTGTATGCCGTGAAAAATAACATGGCTATTGAAGGTACAACCCTTTACGTTACCTTATCTCCCTGCATAGCCTGTGCGAGGATTATTTTTACAACAGGCATTAAAAAAGTATTTTATAAACACAGCTATGCTGAATACAAAAAAATTCCGAGTGATGAAGGTGTTGATTTTTTGAGAAAATTTGGTGTCGAAGTTGTTAAATATCCCGGCTAAGGTAAACCCGTTAAACGTTATACTCGATAAATAATTAAACTATGTATCTGAAAATTGTTTTTTGTCTGCTGTTTTTCTTCATCCTTCAAAGCCCTTTATCAGCGCAGGAAGGCGGAGGTGGCGATGCGCCTAAAAAAGATCAGTCACTAAAAAGTAAACGAAAACTGCGTAAGGAAGACAGGAAAAAATGGAAGGAAGACAGGAAAAATAAACGCGCCGAAGAAAAAAAAATCAGAGATCATCATAAACGCATTCAAACCAAAGAAGTGCGCAAACGAATGAAGCGTAGTAAACAAACTGCAGCCAGAAATCGTGATCATAAACGCGAACCTTTTTTTCAACGTTTGTTCAAGAAAAAAGGTAACAAAGGCAAACGCGTAAAGCAACCAAAAGAGAAAGCATCCAAAGTGCAGCAATACTAAAGGGTTAAGGTTAATTTTACATGACCGGCAAACGGCCATCGAAAAAAATTACCACTTATTTGCCAAAACCAACCACTTATAAATTTAATACCCCCATTTAAGAGTTGCTAAAATGACCCCATTTTTATAATTCGTAATATTGTGTTAATTCTTGTTAAGCTTGGGATTTTATAAAGGAAAAGGGTCAGAATAAACGTCACGTAATCAGAATATTACAAATAATTAACAGAAAAACTTGCACTATTTACCTATCATTTATATATTTATCCGCTCGTACAAAAAGAACTTAATTAAAAAACTATCAATATGTTAAGAAAAATTTACTTTTCCATCGTAACACTTTTAATAGCCGCTACTTCTGCGATTGCCCAAAATACGGGTGGCGCAATCAAAGTAACGCTTAAAGATAAAGCTAACGGCGAAACTATACCATTTGCCAATGTAGTTGCCTACCAGGGAGGTGTTCAAGTGGGTGTAGCTACTACCGATATGGATGGTAATGCTATTATCAAACCGTTATCTCCGGGTAAATACGATGTTAAAGGTGTTTATGTAGGTTATCAGGCTGCCGAAATAAAAGGGATTAACGTAGGTGAGGCACAAACAAAATATGTAACCATTGAATTAGCAAATGGCGAAGGTGTAAAACTGGATGAGGTTGTTGTAAGTGCTTTTGTGGAGCCGTTAATTGACGGGGATATGAAATCGGGTGGAACTGTTACCAGAGAAGAATACCAGCATATGGCTACCAAAAACATTAACTCAGTAGCTGCAACAACTGCCGGTGTATTTCAGGCGGATGAGGGTGCTGCATTAAATGTACGTGGTGGACGTTCAAACAATACAACTTATTTTGTGGATGGTGTAAAAGTAATTGGTGGTTTAGGTGTTCCTCAGCAAGGTGTTGAGCAATTATCTGTAATTACAGGTGGTTTACCTGCACAATACGGTGATGCAACAGCAGGGGTTATCTCGGTAACAACAAGGGGGCCTCAAAGTAAATTTTTTGGTGGAGTAGAGTTAATCTCTTCTCAGTTAACAGATGCTTACGGGTATAACTCATTAGGTTTCTCAGTAGGTGGACCGGTATTACAAAAAAGAGATTCAACCGGTGCTAAAAAACCAATTATTGGTTTCTTCTTATCAGGACAAGGAACTTACGAAAAAGACCCTGCTCCTTCTTATAATAAGATGTATAAATTAAATGATGACAAATTAAAAGAAGTAGAACAAAAACCATTAACTCTTTCTCCTACAGGAACAGGATTTTTACCGTCTTTATATTATATTAATAAAGGCGACATGGAGCAGATCAAAGCCCGCCAGAATGTTGCCAGTAAATCTATCCAGTTAAACGGAAAATTAGATTTTAAATTAGCTCCTAACACAAACTTAACATTAGGTGGTGCATTTGACTACGGAAATAATCACGGGTTTGTTTACGATTATTCTTTATTCAACCCTCAAAATAATCCACAATCAGTTAATACAACCTGGAGAACTTACGCACGTATCAACCAAAAATTTGGTGCACCTCAAACAGGAGCTGAAAAAGAGAAAAGTCAATCCGTTATCTCTAATGCCTACTTTACGTTTTTAGCAAGTTACGAGCAAACAAAAGGTAAAACACAGGATGATACTCACAAAGACAAATTATTTAACTACGGTTACATTGGTAAATTCAATTATAATGTAGATACAAACCGTTTAGTATTACAAGGGAATGCAGATAGTTTATTTTTGCAAAAATCAGTAAACATCAGAGGACCTATTACATTTGAAAGAAGTGATTTGAATGCAACTTCTGCAAACTATACCTCACAGGTTTTTGATTACTTTGGAACAATGCCAACCATTAACTCCGTGCAAACTGCTAACGGTATTGCAAACGGTGACAGACCAAACGGAATTTACAACTTGTTTTTACCTACCGGTCGTCAGTACAACGGATACTCCATCACAAACAGTACTCAATTACGTTTCACTTCAAGTTTCTCTGCCGATTTCAAAAACCATGCAATCATGTTTGGTGTGGAGTACGATCAAAGAAATCAAAGTGCCTACTCTGTAAGCCCTATCGGATTATGGGAACGTATGAGACAATTGGTGAATAACCACCTTGAAAAATCACAAGGCGATTACTACCAAATTCCTAACAGTGATCCAAACGCACCGCCAAGCTATTTTGCAAGATGGACTTATAATCCGGCAGATCAAACTCAGATTGACAAATCTTTAAGAGAATTATTAGGAACAACCATTACTGATCAACGTATCATTAATACAGATGCTTTAGATCCAAACGAATTAAAACTAAGCATGTTCAGCGCAAGCGATTTATTATTGAATGGAAATGCTTTGGTAGATTATTATGGTTACGATTATTTAGGTAACAAAGACAAAAACTCCACATCTATTGATAAATTCTTAAACGATAAAGATGCTAATGGTAATAATACCTTCCATGTTGGGGCATTCAAACCAATTTATGTAGCAGGTTATATCCAGGATAAATTCGATTTCAGAGATATTAAATTTAACGTGGGTGTACGTATCGATCGTTTTGATGCAAATCAAAAAGTATTAAAAGATAAATATTTATTCCAGGAAGCATATACAGCAGGAGAAAAAGCTCCGGGTAAGCCTGATAATATTAAAGATAATTATGTGGTATATGTACACGGAACAGAAAGTACTGAGATCATCGGTTACAGAAATGGTGACCAATGGTATAACTCAGAAGGTAAAGAGGTAAGTGATCCTAACACCTTAACAACAGATGGAAGAATTAATCCAATGTTAAAAGATCCTACATTTGCTTCTAAAAATGCATTCAGTGTAAATGCCTTCAAAGATTACAAACCACAAATTAACGTTATGCCGCGTTTAGCGTTTTCGTTCCCTATTTCTGATGTGGCTAACTTCTTTGCTCACTACGATGTGTTAACACAACGTCCTTCTGAAGTTGATTTCCGTTTCGATCCAAAAGATTACTATTTCTTTAACTATACATCAGCTAATCCTTACTTAGCTAACTCTAATTTAAAACCAACAAGAACAATTGATTATGAGTTGGGTTATAACCAAATCTTAAACGAGAAAAAAAATGCGGCTATTAAAATCACTGCATTCTACAGAGAGTTAAGAGATCAGATTACAACACAAACGATTAACCAGGCATATCCTAAAACTTACTATACTACTGTAAACAGAGATTTTGGTACAGTAAAAGGATTAAGTGCAGAATTTGATTTACGCAGAACAGGTGGTGTTTCCTTAACAGCTAACTATACCCTGCAATTTGCTGATGGTTCTGGTTCTAATGCAGGATCAGGTGCAAACCTTGCAAGTTCTGGTCAACCTAACTTACGTGTGACTCTACCTTTAGATTATGATCAACGTCACAACATTACCGTTAACTTGGATTACCGTTTTGGAGAAGGTAAAGATTACAAAGGCCCTCAATTTAACCGCAAGAAAAAAGGAGAAAGTCAAACAGTACAAATATTCCAGAATATGGGAGCTAATATGATCTTCCACGTTGGTTCTGGTACTCCTTACACACGTTATGTAGCGCCTGTGCCAATTGGAGGTAGATCATCTATTGCAGGTTCATTAAATGGTTCAAACAAACCTTGGCAGTTCCGTTCTGATTTAAGAGTTGACAAAAACATTGAATTAACCTGGGGCAAAGAAGGCGATACTAAAAGAAGAGCTAACCTGAACATTTACTTACAAGTATTAAACTTATTAAATACAAGAAATATCTTAGGAGTATATAACTACACAGGAAACCCTGATGATGATGGTTATTTAGCATCAGCAGCAGGTCAAACAGTACAAAAAAACAGTATTAATCCTACAGCATATACCGATCAGTACAACATTTACCTAAATAACCCTTCAAATTATTCACGTCCTCGTACAATAAGAATAGGTGTGTTATTAAACTTTAATTAAAAACGAAATTAGTTATGGAAACCATGAATAAATTAAATAAATACTTACTTCTTTCTGCGATGGTGGTTACTGCAGTTACTGCAAATGCCAGAGAAAAATTTGGATCTGTGTTCAGAAACAGCACAAACACTGAACGTGTAATGGCAGGATGTTCTGCTCCTCAGTTATCTGCAGAGTTAACTATCAATAACGTTCGTACCATCATCTTTTCGGGTGGTGATATGTGGTGGGATTTATTTGGAGGAACTAATGCCTGGTATTATGTACCAAAAGTAGAAGATAGAAGTAGAGGTGTATCGTCAAACTTTGCCGGAAACGTTTGGTTTGGTGGATTAGATGTAGGTGGGCAATTAAAAATCGGAGCTCAGACTTACCGTCAGTTCGGTATCGATTTCTGGACAGGTCCATTAACAACTACTGATGCGTCTACAAACGTAGATGTTTGTAGTAAATATGATAAAATATTTAAATTAACCCGTGTTGAGGTTGATAATTTCGTTTTAGGCGATGGTGTTATAACACCTGCTATTAAAGACTGGCCGGGTAACGGAGATCTTTCATTGAACCAGGATCTGAGCTTAGCACCTTTTTTCGATAAAATTGGAGACGGTGTTTATACTCCTGAAGAAGGGGATTATCCATATTATGATGTATATAACAATGCCGGAAAAGATAATTTAGGTGTTTGTAAAGCACGTGTATTTGGTGATGAAACATTATGGTGGGTTTATAACGATAATGGTGGAGTTCACCAGGCAACAGGTGGTAAATCTATTGGTATGGAAGTGAGAGCACAAGCCTTTGCTTTCAAAACAACAGATGAGATCAATAACATGACTTTTTATAACTACCAGATCATTAACCGTTCTGCGTTCGAATTGAAACAAACCTATATGACCGTTTGGACGGATGCAGATATGGGATATTATGGTGATGATTATATTGGCTGTGACGTAAAAAGAGGTTTAGGCTATATTTACAATGCCGATAATTTTGATGAAACAGTAGGTGGTACTAATGGTTACGGACAATATGTACCGGCATTAGGTTGCGATTTCTTTCAAGGACCTATTAATACAGAAGATGGAATTGATAACGATCATGATACTTTGGTAGATGAGCCGGGAGAGCAAATGGGAATGACCATTTTCAATTATTTCAATAACAGTTTCGCGGGTGTTCCAATTCAACAAACCGATCCACAAAATGCAACTCAGTACTACCAGTATATGACAGGTTTCTGGAGAGATGGTACACCGTTTACTTGTGGTGGTAATGCTTATGGCGGATCTATCCCAACAAAATATGTGTATCCTGCCGAAACTTATACAACCGGTCCTTGTGGTGCTGCACCATGGTCTGAATTAACAGCAGGTAATACACCAAACGATAGACGTTTCATGCAATCTGCAGGTCCTTTCAACTTAAAACCGGGAGCAGTTAACTATATTACATTTGGTTTACCATGGGCCAGAACAACATCTACCGATGCATCAGCTTCTATTCCTTTATTAAAAATTGCAGATGATAAAGCACAGGCTTTATTCGACAACTGTTTTAAAGTATTAAGTGGTCCTGAAGCACCGGATTTAACGATTCAGGAATTAAACAACGAATTAATTCTTTATTTTTCTAATAAACAGACATCTAATAACTACTTAAATCAATATATCGAGAAAGATGTATCGATTATCGTAGATCCTAATCACTATACTCCGGATGATAAATACAGATTTGAAGGGTTTAAAGTATATCAGCTTAGAAACATTACCATTACTCAGGAAGAGTTAACAGACCCATCAAAAGCAAAACTGGTTTTTCAATGCGATGTTAATAATGGTGTAAAACGTTTGGTTAACTTCGAATTTGATGCTACTACAGGTGGAGATCTTCCAAAAGTAAAAGCAGAAGGAACTGATAATGGATTACAATCTACTTTCAGATTTGCAAGAGATGAGTTTTCTTCAACCAGCGATAAAAAAGTAGTAAACAATAAAGAGTATTACTTTATGGCTGTGGCTTATGGTTATAACCAATATGGCCAGTACAAAGAAGATTCTCCTTGGACAACTAAAAATACACCTTCATCAGAAGGACAAAAAAGACCTTACCTTGAAGGACGTAAATCTAAAAAAGCGTACGGAACACCACACATTCCTGATCCTGAAAAAAATGGTACCCTTTCTAACTCATCATATGGTTACGGACCAAAAATCACAAGGATTGAAGGACAAGGTGCAGGTGGTAATAACATAGATCTGACACAAGAAACCATTGACAGAATTGTAAGTAATGGTGGAAGAGAAGCATCCCTGACTTATGAAAACGGAAGAGGCCCGGTTACAGTAAAAGTAGTTGATCCTTTAAATGTTCCTAACTCGGATTTTGCGATCATGTTTATTAAGAAAAACTTTTATAGTAACGCAGACGATGCATTGAAAAATGCTTGTGTATACGATATTAATAATAAAATTCCTTTAAACAATACACTTTACGGGCAGTTAGCCGGAGATAGCGCTACATGGGTATTGAAAGATTTAACTACTCAAACAGAATACAAACCATGTAAATCAATTAAAGTAGGTGAAGAGTTTTACTTCAGTGAAATAGGTTTATCGGTAACTATTGGCCAATCAAGAGATGTTGCAAATCTTACCAGTCCTGCATTATTGACAGATAAAATAATTCAAAAAGGTGATTTTATTGAAGGAACAATGGAATTCTCTAATCCTTCAGAAAGATGGTTATCAGGTGTGCCGGATGTGGATGGAACCACACCAAGTAACTGGATCAGGTCAGGAACGTTTGCGAACAGTCCAAGCACTGCT
Organism: Bacteroidota bacterium; assembly: GCA_040389965.1. Lineage (GTDB taxonomy): Bacteria > Bacteroidota > Bacteroidia > B-17B0 > Aurantibacillaceae > UBA4416. The sequence continues at coordinate 8,709 of JAZJZF010000028.1, read as the reverse complement.
GATGCGGCACAAAATGATTACCAGATTGTGCCAACATCTACTGTAGTTGCTCCGTTTTTAGATCCTAACCAGGAATTTGAAACAATTTTAGGAGGAACATGGGCACCATATGTTTTAACTGCGGCTTCACAAGCAGGTACTACCGGTAACACGTTTGCAGCTCCGGGATATGTAGGACTTGCTAAACCATTGGTTGGTACAACAGAAACATCTATGCCGGTACAGCGTCCTTATGATATCAGGGCATTATCAAATGTAAACATTGTGTTTACGAGAGATAAGAGCAAATGGACCCGTTGTTTAGTATTAGAAGAGTGTGATGAGCCAAATGCAAATCCTACAGGTGCTAAAAAATTAGAACCAAGAAGAAACAAATCGGTTGATAAACAAGGTGTACCAAGCGGAAGTGCAGGATGCAATGAAGGAGAAGCTGTATTGGATACTTTAACTTACGGATGTGGTTGGTTCCCTGGATATGCTGTAAACATTGAAACAGGTGAAAGATTAAACATTGCTTTTGGGGAAGATTCTAAACAGGATTATAACAACGGAAGAGATATGATGTGGAATCCTACAGCTGAATTATACAGCCAAAATGGATACACTTATTCTTTTGCAGGAAGACATTACATTTATGTATTCGGTAACTCAAGAAGTAATACAAGATATAGTGGATTTAGTGGTGCAGCAGGCCTTAACGGATTATTAGTGGGCGCCGGTACTTATAATAATTATGCTGATTTTGCAAAAAGTTATAAATATGCTTTCAAAAACGCGACACTTGTAGCACTTAACAACTTATGGTCAGATGCCATGTGGGTTAACATACCGGCATTAGCGGATAAACGTTATGCCTTTAAAAACCCTGCTGATATGACCTGCGATGTAAAAGTTCGTTTAAGGGTTAAAAAAGCTTACAGACCAGGTTTAAGCGGAAATTACTATACTGCAGCAGCTAGTAGCTTGCAAGGTAGCTTGGTAACACCATTATTCCCGGGAACTGTAAATTCATTAAGTGCAGCTGAACTTACAACTGATATGGTTGGTACGCCTGTAAATAATAACTTTGGTTACTATAAATTCAACACAGCAGATATTTTCTCTGAAATCAATAACGCTAATACAGCTAAAGATGCATTAGCCCTTATCAATGTAGTTCCAAATCCTTATTATGCGTACTCTACGTATGAGAAGAACAGAACTGAGAACAAAATCAAGATTACTAACTTACCTAATAAATGTAAGATCAAAATCTTTACTTTAAATGGAACATTGGTTAGGACTTTTGACAGGGATGTAACCGGACAGGAAGACCTTACGATTACATCAAGTGATTTTGTGCACTCGAAAAGGGTTTCTTACCAGGATTGGGATTTGAAAAATCAGAATGGTATTCCTGTTGCCAGTGGACTATACATTATTTACGTAGATGTACCGGGAGTAGGTGAAAAAATCCTGAAATGGTTTGGTGTCATGAGACCTTTGGATTTACAAAATTACTAATCATATAATCGCATTAAAAAATACAGCATGAAGTCATTTTTAAATATATCATTAAGTCTTGCACTAACAGGCGGTTTTATTGCACTAAGTACAATAGCTAACGCTGGTAACCCTGAAAGAGCCGGACAAGCAGGTGCAACACAGTTGTTAATTAATCCATATGCACGTTCTGCAGGTTGGGCTAATTCTAACACAGCACGTTGTCGTGGTTTGGAATCGCAATTTACCAACGTAGCAGGTTTGGCATTTACCAAAAAAACAGAGCTAATGTTTATGCGCACCTCTTGGTTAGGTGGCTCAGGTATTAACATCAATGCTTTTGGTTTTTCACAAAAAGTGGGCGAAACAGGTGCTATTGGTGTAGGTATTACCTCTATCAATGCCGGTAAAATCGAAAGAACTACCGAAGATCAACCGGAAGGTGGTTTAGGAACATTTACTCCGCGTTTTACAAATATCGCATTATCTTATGCCAAAGGTTTTTCTGATAACATTTATGGTGGTATCACTATGAGAGTTATCACTGAAGGTATTGATAACGTTAAGGCTCAGGGTGTAGCTTTAGATGCAGGGATCCAATACCATACAGGTAAATATGACCAAATTCACTTAGGTGTAGGCTTAAAAAATGTTGGTCCTAAAATGCAATACAAAGGCGATGGATTATCAGTGCAAAGTACTGTTACCAATGCCTATGGTGATAGCTACCTGATTACACAAAACAATAAATCAGCAGCTTTTGATTTGCCTGCGTTATTGAACATTGGTGGTGCTTATGATTTTTATTTATTGAAAGATACAACAGGAAGATTAAAAACACACCGTGTTACTGTAGCCGGTAACTTTACATCTAACTCCTTTACTAAAGATAATTTCTTAGTAGGTGTTGAGTATGGTTGGAAAGATATGTTAATGGTTCGTGGTGGTTTAACGATGGAGAAAGGTATTTTTAAAGGCGAAGGAAACCGTACAACTGCTTTTACAGGCCCAACTTGTGGTGCAACCGTTGAAATTCCTTTCGGAGAAAAGAAATCAACTTTTGGTATCGATTACTCTTACCGTTTTACAAACCCGTTTGGTGGTGTCCACTCTTTCGGAGCGAGAATTAATTTATAATTACTATATTTGTTTAATGACAAATTTTGAGAGTCCCGAATTATGTTCGGGATTCTTTTATTTTAATAAAAACACGTAGCATGGCAACAATTGCATATTATACCGAAGAAGGGTTAAAAAAACTGAAAGATGAATTGCACGAACTGAGAACCGTTGAACGCAAAAGTGTAATCAGGCAGATAGCAGAAGCACGCGATAAAGGCGATTTATCTGAAAATGCGGAGTATGATGCTGCAAAAGATGCTCAGGGTCTGTTAGAGATCAAAATCTCTAAATTGGAAGAAATTGTAGCCAATGCACGTATTGTAGATAGCGCCCAGCTGGATATAAATAAGGTAAGTATTTTAACCACCGTTAAAATTAAAAACCTTAAAAATAATGCCGAAATGAAGTATACGATCGTTGCTGAAAACGAAGCGGATCTTAAAGCGGGAAAAATTTCTATTGATTCGCCCATAGGCAAAGGCCTGGTTGGCAAAAAAGTAGGAGATAAGGTAGATGTTACTGTTCCTGCAGGTGTTATTCCGTTTCAAATCATGGAAATCAGCATTTAAATACAATGCCGGGCATTTTTTCAAAAATAGTTGCCGGGGACATTCCCAGCTATAAAGTTGCCGAAAACGATCATTATTTGGCTTTTTTGGACATTTCCCCTCTAAAAAAGGGACATACGCTTGTTATTCCTAAAAAAGAAGTAGATTATATTTTCGATCTGGATGATGAGACCTATACCGGATTAATGGATTTTGCCAAACAGATTGCACTGGCCATTAAAAAAGCCATTCCCTGCAATAGGGTGGGAATGTGTGTGATTGGCCTTGAAGTGCCGCATGCACACATCCATTTAATACCTATTAATTCTGAAAACGACATGAATTTCAAAAATGAAAAATTGAAATTAAGTTCTGAAGAATTTGGCACTATTGCTTCCACCATTCGTACCGCCCTTTCCTAAGGTTTACCGATTCCGGCATTTATTATCATTTTTTGACGAATTCCCGTTAATAAAATCTCTTATATTTGCAGCCTAAAATTTACTTCCAAAAATGGATAAGAAATCCCTCTTAGGTTTAGGCCTTATAGCAGTTATATTAGTTGGTTGGCTTGCATTGAATGGCCCCAGCAAAGAACAAACTGCCAGAAACAAACAAATTAAAGATTCGGTTGAGTTAGCTACAAAAGAACAGCAGTTAAAAGAACAGGCAAAACTGGCAGCGGTTACAAAAACCGTAGTGACAGCCAAAGACACAACAGTAAACGCCGGAAATGCTATATCGACAGATTCATTAAACAAATTAATGTTTAATGAACAGTATAAAGACTTTAGCATGGCTGCCATAGGTAAGCAGGAAACACTGACCCTTGAAAACGAAAACATTAAAGTTTACATTTCTAACAAGGGTGGTAAAGTTGAAAAAGTAGAGTTAAAAGAATACAAACGCTACGGAAAAAAAGAACCGTTGATTTTATTTGACAAAGATTCAACAACACAGTATCTGCAATTTGATGCATACACTAACATGAAATTTGTAACAGATAGTTTTTATTTTGTTACAAATGCATCTGCTGTTACTACCAAAGCAGATGGTACTAAATCAATCAGTTTAAAATTGCAGACATCAAAACCTGAAAGTTACATTGAGTATGTATATACTTTAAAACCTAAGGATTATATATTAGAGTATGATGTGAACTTTGTTGGAATGCAGAACATCATTCCTGCAAAAACAAATCATGTAACCCTGCACTGGTCGCAGGCTATGCCAACTCAGGAAAAACACATTTCTAAAGAACGTGAAGCGGCAACTGTTTATTATAATGAAGAAAAAGGAGGAGTAGATTATATCAATGCCCGCAAAAACGACGAGAAAGTATTTACCGAATCAAATATTAAATGGGTTTCGTTTAAACAACATTTCTTTAACTCTACTTTAATTGCCAAAAAAGATCATTTCCTTAAAGAAGGAAGTTTCGTTAAAACCTCCGAAAATCCTGCTTCTACAGATATTGTAAAAACAATTACCAGTGAATTAAGTATTCCATATAAGCATAACGGTTCAGAAACATTTAATATGGAATTTTATTTTGGGCCAACCCAATATAAAACACTTAAAAACTACGATTACGATTTACAAAAGTTAATCCCGACAGGGTGGAGCGTATTTAGTTATATTAATAAGTGGATGGTTATTCCTTTATTCAATGGTTTATCGTCTTTAAACAGCGGGTTAATTATTTTAATATTAACACTGATCTTAAAAACCATTTTATTCCCAATAGCTTATAAAACCTATATGAGTGGGGCAAAAATGCGTGTTTTAAAACCGGAGATCGATGAGATCAATGCCAAGTACGAGAAAGATCCTGATCCAATGAAAAAACAACAGGAAACCATGTCCCTCTACCGAAGAGCCGGTGCTAACCCACTTTCAGGATGTTTGCCAATGTTGTTACAGTTCCCTATCCTGATTGCGTTATTTGCCTTTATCCCGGCATCTATTGAGTTGAGACAAAAAGGATTTTTATGGACGGATGATCTTTCTACTTATGATTCGGTTTATAATTTCGGATTCCAGGTATGGGGTTATGGCGATCACGTGAGTTTATTTGCCATCTTAATGTTTGTGTCAACCATTATTTATACATGGATGAACAGCGCTTTATTACAGCCCCAGCAAACACAAATGCCGGGTATGAAATACATGATGTATTTAATGCCGGTTATTTTCTTAGCCGTAATGAATAGCTACAGCGCAGGTTTAAGTTGGTATTACTTCCTGGCTAACGTTATTACTTTTTTACAAACCTGGTTAATGCGCAAAGTTATTGACGATGGTAAGATCAGAGAAAAATTACTGGCCAATATGAAGAAGCCGGAAAAAAAATCGGCCTTTCAATCAAGACTGGAAGAAATGTCGAAACAAAGACAACAATTACCTCCAAAAAAGAAATAATTTAAATAAAAAAAGCGACTCATTCGGGTCGCTTTTTTGTTGTAAAGAAATGGTCAAATTTTTTTTGAATTTGAGATCCTTAAGAAATTAAGATAAATCTGTTTTAAACAAACAATTATTATCTTTAACTTTCAGGATGATCATACTATTTAAATGAAAGTTAAATATTTGTGCATATGTATTTTATGGACTCTCGTTTCTTGTAACTCCCTCAAAAAAGGATATTCGGGTGATACTACGATAATGATAAAACAGAAACCTGATGTGGTTGATATAAAGCCTTCCCTTGAACAATGTTTAAAAAATCGGCCATATTGTTCTATGATTTTTTCGCCAAAAATACATCCCGAAAACCAAAATTTAAAAGAAGGAAATTACTATACAAATTATTTGTACGCTGCCATTACGAGTAGTCTTGAAAAAAACAATATCGTCGTTGATGGTACAAAGTTAAATTCTGCACTATATGGTTCTGATAAACTGATTACAGACCATTCATATGCCCCAAAAAAATTCATTGATGATCTGCTGATTGAATTTGTTGGCTTTGAAGCGTTCAAATATTATGCAAACAAAACCGACATTAATAAAGATCTATCTAGAAAAGAGATTAAACTATTAAAAAAACAATGCTTTATCGGGCAAAAATTAGAATTTAAAATCATTCATGTATTAACGGGTGAAACCGTAGGACACTTCATCTATTACTACACTCCATGTACAAATGGTTGCGATTTATCTACGGGTAAAAGTAATAGTACGGGGCAGCTGAATAAAAAAACGGGTACTACAATTAACGTTGATGAAACCTATAAAATTTTTGAACCATTATTACAGCGTTTTACAAGAGATTTACTTAAGTACAAAAATGATTCAGTCGTAACGGTACCTGGCGTCAGTAGACATGTTCAGTCGCACAATATCATGCTAATGTACCATCCTGATAATAGCAGTATTACATTTGAATCCGGCAATGGATTGACTTATAATTTAACGATTACTAATTATTTAGGAACAAAAATAGTTGATGCCCCGGTTACTGATAAACGGTTGCTCAATTTAAATCACCTACCGCCTGATACTTATTTTTTAGAAATAAAGTTTAATAGTATTGTTGTAAAAAATGAGATAATTAAGGTCATCGACCGGTAATTTAAACAACTTTATTGAATAGGGAATTGCATTTAGAGCAATTGAATCCTTAAAAAACAGACTGATTATTTGACGATTACCTAAAAATCATGCTATCTGCAAAATCAATAATTATTTAGAAAAATATGACTCTGTTTGATCCCTATTAGATTATTATCCATTCTTTAATAAAACCACAGCCTCCAAAAAATGAAAATAAGCCAAACATTATTTTAGCAAAAAAGCGATTCTGTTTGGGTCGCTTTTTTGTTGTAAAGAAATGGTCAAATTTTTTTAAACATATCCTAACGAATCGCCTTAAAATTAGCCTTTCAAGCCTTTATTTGTAACGATTCTAAATACCGAAAAATAGACTGATTATTTGATGATTTACCTAAAAATCGTTAACCTTACAATCAGTAATTAAGTTAGAAAATATGAACACAGCTTCATCCCCGTTAGATTATTTACCCATTCTTTTAATGTTTCTTGTAGCCCTTGGATTTGTAGTCACAACCATGGTTTTATCGCATTGGTTGGGGCCAAAACGCAAAACAAAAATTAAGCTCGATTCTTTTGAGTGTGGCATCGAATCGGAAGGAAACGCCCGTATGCCTTTTGCTATTAAATACTTTTTAGTGGCTATTATATTCGTTTTATTCGATATCGAAGTTATTTTCATGTATCCATGGGCAGTAAACTTCAAAGAGCTTGGGATGTTTGGGGTAGTAGAGGTATTTACATTCATTATTTTATTATTAGTTGGTTTTTACTACATGCTTTCGAAAAAAGCATTGAAATGGGAAGAATAATTATCAGTGCTTAGTGCTAAATTTTGAGTTATTAATAACTAAACACTAAGAATTAAAAACTAAATAAAGATGGCAAAAGAAATTATAAAACGCACAAAGCTTGAAATGGCAAAAAGCCCTGAAGGACTTGAAGGGCCTGGCTTTTTTGCAGGTAAAGCAGAAGATATGATAGGATTGGCTCGTAAAAACTCTTTATGGCCTTTACCCTTTGCTACTTCTTGCTGTGGAATCGAATTCATGGCAACAATGGCATCGCATTATGATTTAGGACGTTTTGGTTCTGAACGTTTAAGCTTCTCGCCACGTCAGGCAGATATGCTTATGGTGATGGGAACCATTGCTAAAAAAATGGGGCCTACTTTACGTCAGGTATACGAGCAAATGGCTGAGCCGCGTTGGGTATTATCGGTAGGAGCCTGTGCAAGCAGCGGGGGTATTTTTGATACATACTCTGTTTTACAGGGAATTGATAAGATTATTCCGGTTGATGTGTATGTTCCGGGTTGTCCTCCACGTCCTGAACAGATCCTGGAAGGGGTTATGAAAATACAGGAGCTGGCAGCAAACGAATCATTCAGAAGACGTAATTCTCCTGAGTACAAAAAATTATTAAACTCTTACGGAATAGAATAAAATTAA
>JAZJZF010000028.1:0-544 GCA_040389965.1 Bacteroidota bacterium | reverse complement strand
GTATTATAGAAACACCTGATTGGTGTCCATATTTAAATAAAGTAAATGAAAAATTAAGTGGACAATTTGCGGATAGCATGGTGTCTTCGGAGTTGTTATATGATTTCCCTGTATTTACTATTAAAACAGATGCCATACACGACGTTCTTAAGTTTTTGAAAGAAGATGAAGAACTGAACTTTCATTTTTTAACGGATCTTACCGGCGTGCAAACTGCCGATGAAAAACAATTAGGTGTTGTGTATCATTTACACAATATGCCTAAAAATTTCCGTATCCGTTTAAAAACATTTATGGATATTAATAAGCCTGAAGTAGCAACTGCAACTGATCTGTGGCCTGCAGCCAATTGGATGGAGCGCGAAACCTATGATTTTTTTGGCGTGAAATTTAAAGGCCACCCTAATTTAAAACGTATTTTAAACGTAGATGAAATGGACATTTTCCCGCTGAGAAAAGAGTATCCGCTAGAAGACCAGGAGCGCACGGATAAAGACAACAGCATGTTTGGAAGATAGCAATCAGTGGTTAATGTTAAGTTATT
>JAZJZF010000027.1:9110-9653 GCA_040389965.1 Bacteroidota bacterium | reverse complement strand
AGTGCTAAAGCCATAGACCTTTGTAACAAGAATGCCATTTTAAATAATGTCACGAACCATGAAGGGTTTGCTGTTGACACCTTTGATTATTTAAAAGATCATGGGAAAAATTATGATATCATCATTTTAGATCCTCCTGCTTTTGCCAAGAGCAGAGATGTGTCGCATAATGCGGTCATAGGTTACAAACGCCTAAATCAGATGGCACTTCAAAATATTAAAAAAGGTGGCATCTTATTTACGTTTTCCTGCTCGGGAGTTATTGATAAAAAATTGTTTTATAATACCGTTACTGCAGCTGCTATAGAGTCGAGAAGAAATTTAAGATTATTACATACCTTATCTCAACCGGCCGATCATACCATTGTTCCTAACTTCCCGGAAGGAGAATACCTCAAGGGCCTTGCTTTTTATGTAGATTAAGAGCGTTTATAAATGATTTAACCCCGAATTAAAATGAATGATCTTCCTACAATTAAAGAACTTGGCTTAGATCTTCTACAGCTTAATTCATGGCAAAAATTCTGGACAATCATCAAACCT
>JAZJZF010000027.1:0-9100 GCA_040389965.1 Bacteroidota bacterium | reverse complement strand
AAAGCGGTTTTAATAAATCTTTGTGTGAGCATGCTTTTTGTTTGCTTATTACCAATTATGGGCTTTAGCGGTAGTGTCGATAGTAGTCCTACTTTTTACAACCTATGTTTCAAGTTCGCATGACCTGGTTCACAGGAATCTTGGTATTAACAAAACACTTAACGGTTTCCTTTTAACACTTATGGAAATGTTGGTTTTAAGAAGCGGACATACCTTTAAAATAGCACATTTAAATCACCACAAATACTTCCCGAATCATGAAGACATTGAAGGACGAACGGCCCGTATGTCGTTGTTACGTACCCTCCTTGAAGGACCTGTTTATCAGTTTAGGTTATATGCCTGGGCCTGGAAAAAAGCAACAGCTAAAGATAAGCCCTGGCTTTTGGTAGAAGGCCTTTGGTTTATCAGCCTTGTAGGCCTTAGCATTTTCTTATTTCCCTTGAGCCCTCTACTATTTATATATGTATGCCTTGTTTTAGTGGGAAGCTGGATCTATCCTTTGTTTACCGTTTACATTCCTCATAATGCTAAAGAAACAGATCCGCTTTTTCAAACAAAAGCCTTTAGAGGTCCTGTATTAAGTACCTTATTTGCACATCATAACTATCATCTGGAACACCACCTATATCCCATGGTGCCTCATCAAAACTGGCATAAACTTTCAAAGCGCCTCGACCCGTATTTTAATAAACTGGGTGTAAAAATTATAAAGATCTGACGATGCAACACCAAAATCAAAGTTTATACAGTGCATTTGTTGCAAGGGGAATTTACCCGCTTGCCCTTACCGGAATTATTTTAATTTTTGTTGGTTTTTTTCTAATCGCGCAATCTGTGAGTGGCCAGCTTCTTCCGCATGATGTTAAGAGTTTGGGAATGTCAACCGCGCAACTTGCCTTTTTTAATGAAGGAAGAGTATTAAGATTTATGTTTCATGATAGAGTTGCCTTTGGTGGTTCTTTAATCTCAGTTGGCCTGTTATATATTTGGTTAGCGGTTTTCCCTTTAAAAGAAGGGAAAGCATGGGCCTGGTGGGTGTTTATTATCTCAGGTATTTCGGGTTTCGGAAGTTTTTTAACGTACCTCGGGTATGGCTACCTCGACAGCTGGCATGCTATGGGAACATTATTACTTATTCCCTTATACCTTACAGGTCTTTATTACAGCTATCATTCCATAACAAGTCCCAAAACAATTCGCACCTTGTTTGTAAAACAAGCCGATACAAGTTTTACAAAATTCGGGATCGGTAACGCATTATTATTGTTTACATCAGCGGGTATATTTTTAGGTGGCGTCACCATTATGGTTGTTGGAATGACGAGTGTTTTTGTTCCTCAGGATCTTGGATATATGCAGATTAAAGTATGTGGCTTAACGCAATTCAATTCAAAATTAATACCCATTATAGCACACGACAGAGCCTCTTTTGGTGGTGGGCTGGCAACAACGGGAGCCATGTTCTTTTTTAGTATCTGGTGCTCAAAGGCGAGTCGCCATTTATGGGAAATACTTGCTCTGGCTATCTCCATTGGTTTCCTTTCTGCTATAGGAGTTCATTTCTGGATCCGGTACCTTGATGTGTGGCATATAGCCCCGGCATATTTTGGCTTGTCTGTATTTTGCATCGGCTTGTGTTTATCTTATACCGGAATGGTAAAGAAGAATCACTTATAATGCAGAAACAGGTGTTATAATCCCGCATTGCCATTCGTCATATTTCCATTATAATTATCCTGAATTATTAGCTAAATTCGTACATCAAATTATACTATGAACCCTATTTTAGAAGTAAAAAATATTAATAAGCAATATGCAAAACATACGGCTTTAAAGGATGTCAGCTTAATTGTAGAGCCTCAAAAAATATTTGGATTATTAGGCCCCAACGGCGCAGGGAAAACATCCTTGATCCGTATTATCAATCAAATTACAGGTCCAGATAGCGGACAGGTTTTATTTGATGGCGAACGCCTTGCTCCCAAACATGTTGATTTTATTGGTTATTTACCCGAAGAACGCGGCTTATATAAAAAAATGTCGGTTGGCGAACAGGTGATGTATCTGGCGCAGTTAAAAGGACTGAAGAAAAACGATGCTAAGATCAAATTGACAGAATGGTTTAAGAAATTTGAGATCGAAAGTTGGTGGGACAAAAAAATTGAAGAGCTAAGTAAAGGGATGCAGCAGAAGATCCAGTTCATTGTTACCGTATTACATGAGCCCAAGCTGTTAATCCTTGATGAACCATTTAGTGGCTTTGATCCTATTAATGCACAATTGATTAAAAACGAAATTTTAGAATTAAGAAATAAAGGCGCTACTATTATTTTCTCTACCCACAATATGGGAAGCGTTGAAGAACTGTGCGATAATATTGCCTTAATAAACAAAGCAGAAAAGTTACTGGATGGCTCCGTAAAAGAGATCCGTAAAGCCTACAAAAGCAATACTTACAGTATTACATTCAGAGGGAATTTAATTGGCTTTACCAATGCTGTATGGGCCGGTGCGGAGTTCCTTGATAAAAAATCGGATGGCGATGTACATAGTGTAACTGTAAAAATGTTACGTCAGAATAAACCTAACGATTTACTGGAAGCTGTTTTAAATAATGCAGAGATCCTGTCATTCAACGAAATAGTGCCTTCTATGAATGATATTTTTATTTCCGTTGTCGAAAATAAAGAAACAGCCAATACACAAAGTTCTTTTACTGAATAATATTTATAACTCATCATTTGTCACTATAAACATGAACAAACTATTTTTAATTATAAAACGTGAATATTTTTCAAGGGTAAGGAAGAAATCATTTCTTTTAATGACCATTCTGGGTCCTTTGCTAATGGCAGGTGTGATGATTGTGCCTGTTTGGTTGGGCATGCGCGATAAAACAGAACACCAGGTATTGGTACTTGACAGGAGCGGAGCCTTTGTAGATAAAATTCCCAATACAAAAGAACTTAAATTCTTTTATGGCTCTGAACAGCTTGTCAATGCTAAAAAGAAATTACAGGATGGACCTTACGACCTGGTGCTGGAGCTGCATTATGATCTGATAAATGCAGATGATGCAAAGCCCTATTTGTTTTATGATAAAGACCCCGGAATGAATGCCAAGCAATACATTTCGAATACACTGGAAAATATTTTGTTTGATTACAGGCTCCAGGGCGATAGTATTGACCGCGGGAAAATTGATAAGGCGAGGCGGCCTGTTAATTTAATAGCTACAAAAGTAGAAGACGGTAAAGACAAAAAAGTAAATACCGAATTAAATATGGTGGTTGGTTTTGCCTGTGCCATTGCTATTTATTTTATGATCTTTCTATATGGTTCGCAGGTAATGCGTGGTGTAATCGAAGAAAAAACAAGCCGTATTGTAGAAATAATTGTGTCTTCCGTAAAACCTTTCCAGTTAATGCTGGGTAAGATCATAGGAGTTGCTCTTGTTGGATTAACCCAATTTATACTTTGGGTTGTATTAACGCTTACCATTAGTACTACTGTAACAAGTACTTTGTTCAAAGACCAGATCAAAGATACCATGACACAAAACGGTCAGGCAGAAAAAGTGATGCATAACGATATTTTAGCGCATTCCGATAAAATGCAAAAGGTAGAGACGCCTAACGAAGTTATTGGTATGATTAATTATGCCGAAGGCCTTAATATTCCGTTAATTGTGGGTTGTTTTGCTTTTTATTTCCTGATAGGATACCTTTTATATGCAGCACTTTTTGCCTCTGTTGGTTCTGCTGTAGACAGCGAAGCCGATACGCAGCAATTTGTATTGCCTATTACCATTCCTATGATTTTTGGATTTGCCATTGCACAGGGTGTTATTACAAATCCGCATTCGGGCATTGCGCAATTCTTTTCTATTTTCCCGTTAACCTCGCCTATAGTAATGATGGTGCGTTTACCGTTTGATGTGCCGGTTTGGGAACTGGTTCTATCCATGGTGTTATTAGTGGCGGGATTTTTATTCTTTACATGGCTGGCCGGCAAAATTTACCGTACCGGTATTTTAATGTACGGTAAAAAAGCAAGCTGGAAAGAAATAGGAAAATGGTTGTTTTATAAGACATAGCTTGCTTTATAATAGAGCGTTGCTTTTCATTATTGAACCCGTTTGGAAGCTTATCTCTCTGGCAAAGAAAATCGATAAACAGGGTGTTTTGGGCAACCAAAATAGTTTGTTTTGAAAGGTAATTTGTTATATTCGTAATACTAATTATGGAAAAAGAGATCTTGCTGGAGGTAAAAAACCTTGTTACCGAGTTTAAGTCTGATGGAGAATTAATGAAAGCCGTGAATGATGTGTCGTTTACACTTCATAAAGGCGAAACCATTGGTATTGTGGGAGAAAGCGGCTCCGGTAAATCAGTGACCTCTCTTTCTATTATGCAGTTAATTCCAAATCCTCCCGGGTATGTATCAGGCGGCGAAATTTTATACCATTCCAAAACAAAAGGTACTGTCAATTTAAGGAACCTGGATCCTAAAGCGATGAGGTCGTTTCGTGGTAACGAAATAGCCATGATCTTCCAGGAACCCATGACAAGCCTTAATCCTGTATACACATGCGGTGGTCAGGTAATGGAAGCCATATTACTGCACCAAAAAATCTCTAAAAAAGAAGCGCGTAAAAAAACCATTAAATTATTCGAACAGGTTCAGTTACCCGATCCTGAAAGGGTTTTTAATGTATATCCACATCAAATTTCGGGCGGTCAAAAGCAACGTGTGATGATTGCTATGGCTATGAGCTGCAACCCGCGCATTTTAATTGCCGATGAACCTACAACGGCATTGGACGTAACGGTTCAAAAAACAATTTTGGATCTGATGCTGCAATTGCAGCGCGAACAGGACATGGGTATTATGTTCATTACGCATGATCTTGGGGTTATTGCCGAATTGGCTGACACCGTCATGGTTATGTATAAAGGAAAAGTAGTGGAGCAGGGGCCTGTGTTGGAAATTTTCAGTAATCCAAAGCATCCTTATACTAAAAGTCTGCTGGCCTGTCGCCCTCCATTAGACAGGCGTATTGTACGCTTACCGGTTTCTTCCGATTTTATGAAAATTGATGAGCAGGGTTTAATGACTGAGATTCCAAAAACAGTGAGCGAGGCAATTAACAGCGTTATTATTACCAAAGAGCAACGCGAAGAAGAGCACAAAGAATTATACAGCAGATCTAAAATTCTGGAAATACAAAATATTAAAACCTATTTTCCTAAAACGAAATCACTTTTTGGGCAAACCAAAGAATGGGTAAAGGCTGTGGATGACGTAACGCTTGATGTTTATGAAGGCGAAACACTCGGACTAGTAGGGGAAAGTGGTTGTGGGAAAACAACTCTGGGAAGAACTATTTTAAGATTGACAGAACCTACTGAAGGTAAAATATTTTTTCAGCGCAACGATGTCATGAAGCTTAAAGCAGATGACATGAGGTATTTAAGAAAAGATATGCAAATTATTTTTCAGGATCCCTATTCATCTTTAAATCCACGCATTACCATTGGTGAAGCATTGATGGAGCCTATGCTCGTGCATAAATTATACTCTACCAACAGGCAGCGTAAAGATAAAGTGATGGAGCTTTTACAAAAAGTAGGGCTCGAAGAAAAACAGTTTAACCGTTACCCGCATGAGTTCAGCGGTGGGCAGCGTCAAAGGGTATGCATAGCAAGAGCCTTGTCTTTAAACCCTAAATTTATTATTTGCGATGAGAGCGTGAGTGCTCTGGATGTATCTGTTCAGGCGCAGGTATTAAACTTATTAAATGACCTTAAACGCGAATTTAAGTTTACATATATTTTTATTTCGCATGATCTTTCGGTTGTGAAATTTATGAGCGATAGGATGGTAGTTATGAATAAAGGAAAGATAGAGGAAATGGGCGATGCCGATTCTATTTACTTAAATCCTGCATCCGATTACACAAAAAACCTGATCAGCTCTATTCCAAAAGGGCAATTAACAGATATAAGGGCAAGTATTGAGAAAAAGAAATTGAGTCCCGGTATGGGTATGTCTTCTATCTCTCTTGCTAAATCTTAATTGTAGTGTTAAAGAAAGTCGGATAATTTGTGTTTTAAAACAAATAAGACCAAACCTGTTTTCGATTTAATACCAAATTTTTCAAAGATAGCTTCTCTGTAACCGTCAACTGTACGAGGTTGTACAGCCATTTTATCGGCAATTTGCCCATAAGTGTATTCCTGTTCGTTGCACACCAGCTTTAAAAACTCTTTTTCCCTTGCAGTGAGTTGTTCAAGAATTCTTTCCTGCTCATTCTTTTTTGCGGAGTGTGTATTTGTTTGCAGCGAGTATGTCAGGAACTCATTGTGATAATACCCTTTCTCAAAAATAGCATTCAATGCCTCTTTTAATACAGGGGCCGTACAGTTTTTTTGAAGATAACCTCTTGCTCCCAGGCGAAATAGTTTTATAACAATGGCATCATCTTCGTTAAGTGTAAGTATCAGTGTAGGAATTTTGCATTGTCTTTCGAGCATCTTTTCCATCACCACGTCGCCATTCATACCGGGCATACTAATATCCATGATGATAAGATCGGGCTCAGGCTTCAATGGTAAAGCATCGAGCAAAGACTGTCCATTGTCGAATTGAAAAATAATGTGATAAGGCCCCAGTTTTTCTATGAGTTCTTTTAAGCCATTGCGAATAATAACGTGATCGTCAACCAGTATAATATTCTTTTTGATCTCAGCCATAAGTTATTCTAAAATCGGTGTTTTTTTTAACTTAAACAAGCAACCGTTACCCGGTGAAGAAATAACCTCGCAATCAAGTCCTGCAAGCCTTGCACGTTTCATAATATTTCTAAGCCCCGAAGCTTTTGAGGAAGCAAATACCTGTTCAGTTGCAAAACCTTTTCCATCATCGCGTACCGTCAATTCAAAATGGTCGGCTATAGTATCAATACTGATATATAAATTTTGAGCAGAGGAGTGACGCAATGCATTTTGGACTATTTCCTGAAAAATTCTGAATACCATTAATTCCTGATTCTTGTTGAGGTTAGAATCTCCCTCCGATAGAGGAAAATGAACCTTGAATCTTTTTAAAGCCTCCAATCGGTCTACCTCTAATTGCATCGCTTCAAACAGATTGATATGCCCTAAATAATCATTGTTGAAAGTTCGGCTCAGTAATTTTAATTGTCGGGTTACTTCCGCCAGGTATATTTCTACGGGTTTTAATCCTTCTGATAAAGCGGGATAATCTATTTTTTGATTCTCGATCTGAATGTGCATGGCTGTTAGTTGCTGCCCTATATTGTCGTGCAGCTCCTGTGCAAATTGACCCATTACCTGTTCCCTTACTTCTGTTTCAACCTTCCGTAGTTCCTGTTCAAACGATAATTTGGTGCGTGCTGTTTCTATTTCCTGTCTGGCACGTTGCCTCCCCGAAACAAAAAGCACGATCACTACTATTGCTACAAGAAGCAGAATTAAAAGGGTGGAGCATATAATGGCTAATATAATTTCAGGATCGATCATTTATCGGGACGGTTTAAGTGCTTTGAACTCAAATTTTCCCAAAAAGAAAAATGCCATAGCAATGCATAAATAACGGATGCTGCCAGGGATCACCATTAAATATTGAAACAATACTTTATTAAATATCGGATCTTTTTTCTGGAAATAATCCATGATGCTAAGATAGGGCACCATCCCTGCAAAATAAATAATACTTCCTACACTTACGAGAACAAGCGATAAGGTATTGTATTTATCGTCTCTTTTAATAAAATGATAATACAAAATGGTGATGTAAGTACCTGTAATTAGTATTCCTCCTGCTATATAGGCATGTTTCGCCAATTGATGCATGCCTGAATAGCAAATGTCAAATAAGAAAAGGGATATGAAGAGAGAACAAAAAATGAACATCATACGCTTGCTGGCAATCGAATTAAAGTAAGTGTATGCGGCTAAAAAAAACAAATTAATTTCTATGATCATACTGATATTATAAACTAAGACATTGTTGATTGGAATAGTAGTGCCATATATGTCAACTACAGTAAATATCAATACCTGGAAAAACAAAATGCGGTAGAATACCGGTAGTTTTTTGTATACCAACATTCCTATTAATATGGCTATGAACATAGGAGACAAATCAATCAATATTCGTTGAAAGGTTAACATATATAAA
The DNA here is from genome assembly GCA_040389965.1 of Bacteroidota bacterium. GTDB lineage: Bacteria > Bacteroidota > Bacteroidia > B-17B0 > Aurantibacillaceae > UBA4416. Next base: position 892 of record JAZJZF010000027.1, on the reverse strand, counting down.
AGGTTTATATAAATATAAACCTTTTATAGGAAACTTTTTTTCTGATAATAAGCAGATTATTTTAAATTAAAGTAATGTTTTCCTGTGCTACAATTGGGAGGACAAAGATGAGAGAGATTTCCAAATTTCATATAAAAAATTGGACCTACAGGTGGTGCCAGATCATCCGGACCTAATAATAAAATATGCTTAAAGTATTTCTTATGATTGATGGTTAACGGTTCAGCCGCATTCAGAACATATACTTTCCTGGTTGTGGGATTTCCTTGAATTATTGAGTCAATTTCCTGAAAAGAGAAAACTACTTCTTTTACGTCGCCTGTCGAGTCCTGATCATTGTTGTAATAAAATCCTCCAAATCCTGAACCGGAGCGTTTAATGTATATATTATCTTGGTATACTGTTGAGGCTCCTAAGCTTGTAGCCTGTTTAAATTTTGATGTATTGTTATCATATTTATAAGTGTAGCTGCCACTAGATACTGTATACTCGGCATTTATTTTTGCGTTGCTGGTTGGAGTCTTTTTTAAGAACAGTGGTTCGTATAACAAATTCATTTTTTTATTTGTTAAATTCATACCATATATAATTTTCAATGCAAGAATATAGCTGCCGGAATAGTTGAGGTCTATTTTTTTTGCGCTATCTCTTAAACTACGAAATGCACCTGTGTCAATTATTTCAGCTTTTAAAGAGATTTTTGTATTGGGTCTGATTAAAATACTATCTTCAAATAACTGCATTTGTGCATCACCATCCGATTCGAGCACAGCATTGTTGTCAAGGTCTATCACATCTTCATTAGGCAAAGTCAGCCTACCAATTTTACCTAATGTTTTCTTTTCAGGATCACATGAGTAAATAAATAATAGAGTTAATCCCAAACAGAACA
>JAZJZF010000026.1:49819-73156 GCA_040389965.1 Bacteroidota bacterium | reverse complement strand
CGACCATTTCCACCGGTGTTGTAATTGGCTTTAAGTACTTCAGCATCTTTTGAAGCAAGTGTTTTGCTTGTTACAGCCTCTGCTTTTTTAACAGCCTTGATCAGTTCTTCTTCATCGATTGGTTTTAGCAGATAATCCAGAGCCGAAAACTTAAAGGCCTTAATGGCATGTTCATGGTAAGCTGTCACAAAAATGACATTTATTTTACGTTCACCGATCTTTTCCAACAGGTCGAAACCTGACCCGCCGGGCATATGAATGTCCAAAAAAATAAGTTCGGGATTTAATAAGTTAATCAATTCAAGGGCTTTTGAAATATCATCAGCAACCCCTACGACATTAATAGCCGGACAGTGTTCACGGAGCAGGATCTGTAAAAGATCCCTGCCTTTTTTTTCGTCGTCAACAATTACGGTGTTTATCATGAGCAATGGTATAAAATGAATTTAAGATGCTTGTAGTTTGTTAAGTGGAATGGTAATGGTTACCAGAGTCCCATCAGCTTCACCTTGCCTGTTTAGCTTATCGGTGATTTCCAGACTGATATGAATGTTCTCTATGTAATTAATCGTTCGAATCCGTTCTTTGATGGTTTTGATTCCCATAGAAATATGCGGTGTGGTATGCTGCGATTTCTTTTTAGCGGATTCAGCACGGCCAATGCCATTGTCATCTATCATCCCTACCAGACATTCATCCTGCTTTTGAAACCTAATTTTTAAACCCCTTTCCTTGTCTGATTCCCTGAGGCCGTGGTGAATGGCATTTTCAACAAAAGGCTGAAACAGCATCCCGGGCATTTCAATTTTTTCTTTTTCCAACAAAGGATCAATCTCTAACACAAATTCAAATTTGTGATCGAGCCTTAATTGCTCAAGTTCAACATACAACTTTAACAAGTCCACTTCTGTTTGCAACGAGATATAATTATTGTTGGAATTTATCAGGAACATACGAACTAGGTTGGCAAATTTCCCGAGGTATTTCCCGGCCGATACTTTGTCGTCGGTGGATATAAAATACTTAATGGTATTTAAACAGTTGAAAATGAAATGAGGATTCATTTGGCCTTGCAGAGCCTTCAATTCCAACAGGGCATAGTTTTTATTAATTTCTGTTTTTTCCGCTTCATTTTTCCGAATTATTTTTACCCTTAAATAAACGGTGATCAATACAATGAATATAATAGATGCAAGAATTGTATACAGAAAAAACCATGTTTTATAAAAAGGGGAAGGAATACTAAATGCGATCCTTTTATTCTTATCGAATGCTTCTCCTTTGTTTCCGCAGATCCTGATTTTCAAAACATAGTCCGCAGGCAAAAGATGACGATACGTGATCACTTTCTTACCTCTCATATAATTCCAATCCTCTTCCAATCCTTCCAGTTTGTATTGAATGAGCAAATTTTTAGGATCACTGAAAAACGGTGCATTAAAGTAAATTTCCAATTTGCCGGTCTGCCCTGGCAGGCGGATCACCGAATCGGAAATGGACAATTCAACATCGTCAGCCACTATTCTTTCTATGGAAAGATCCGGAACATAACCCGATACATATTGCTTTTTGGGATCTACGATCACAAAGCCGTTGATGGTTGGAAATATTAATTCCCCATTAGCCTTTTTTAATCCCGGCGATTGGAATGCGCCATTGCACTCGGTATATTTCATACCGCTTTCACGTCCATAGTAAGTGGAAGGAACAAAAGAGGTTTTGCCGTCTGCATAGTCGTTAAGATCTTTTTTATACATAGAATAAATGCCATTATTAGTGCTCACCCACAATTTCAAACGGTCATCTTCAAGAATACAGGAAGCAAATTCATCAACCAGATCAACGACTTTATTGTATGCAAAGAAAACACCGTTCTTTAGTCTTGCCAGGCCGCCACCGTATGTTACTATCCAATACGTGTTAGGATCGGCCGGGTCTTCGTAGATATAACGCACATTATTATGCGGCAACCCATCATCAGTAGTATAGATGTGAGCTTTCCCGTTCCTGATCATACCGAGGCCGTTCTTAGAGCAAAACCAAAGCTGATCTTTTTTATCCTGCATGATCTGATTAATAGGATTCGTCATCGCTTTTTCGATCCGCACAAATTTTCCATCACGGTAATAGCAAAGCCCTTCCGAAGTACCTGCCCATATCGTATTCTTCCTGTCCTGGTATAAGCAGAAAACCTCATTGGAAGGAAGGCCATCCGCCATGTTATAAATCTTTTCAAGTTGATTGTTCCTGCACTTAAAAACCCCGCCGCCATATGAGCCTCCCCACAAAGCCCCTTCCTTGTCTATTAACAGGGTCCAGATACATCCATATGCTGGCACTTTGCTGAATTCCGAACCCTTGAATTCGAAAACGCCTTGGCAGTAACTGCTTATGAGGAGGGAGCCGTTAGGGCCGTTAATAATAGATCCGGAGCTACTGCCATAAAAATTTTCAGTTTCAGAATACGATCGGATCACTTTCTGCTTCAACTTATTGATGCCGGCATTGCCGGTGCAAAGCCAAATATTATCCTCCTTATCTTTTAAAAAGGTTCTGATTTCATTCGCCGTAAGCCCGTTGTGAACATTCATAACAGAATAGGAATCTCCCGTTATGATACAAACCCCATTTTTTCCGGCTAGCCATATTTTGTCCTGATCAATCAGGAAATCGTTGAAATAGTCATCCGTGTTTTCGTTAATCATGCTGCGGGGAAGTTTATATTCTTGCACAGAGCCCTGCTTCATTTTATATAAATGGAACTGGTTGGAAATGTAAAGCGAATGGTCGAGACCTGCTTTAATACCGGTTACCGACAAATTTTGTGGCAGTTGTATTTGTGATAGTTGGTTTTTCTTTAAGATAAAAAGTCCTCTCCGGGTTCCTATATATAATGACTTATTAAAGTAAGTCATCCTTGTAATAAAAACAGATCCCATGTCGTAGAAAAGCGAAAAAGTGCCGTTCTTAATCTGATATATCTTTCCTTTAATAGTTCCTATAAGCAGGCTGCTATCGTTACCCTCACATACGCTGGAAACATTTCCGGCAGCTTTTGTGAGCGGGTAATGGATCAGTTTTTCTTTCGAAAATTTTATAACGCTGTTATTACAAATAAGCCATAATGTCTTTTGAGAATCTTCAAACAGATCTTTGATTCCATCCTTAGGAAAGTCCGGGGTATTAGAAGCATTATAATTTCTGAACATGACGCCATCAAAACGTGTCAGAGCACTTTCGGAGATGAACCAAATAAATCCATCTTTCGATTGTACCATATTCAGAATATTTTTTTGAGTAAGTCCATTTTCCGAATTCCATATTTTGATAGAATAGTCAAAACGCGCATTTAAGCTTTCTTCCGAAACAAAAGATGCCTGCGCATATACCGTGCTCTGAAAAAGAAAAAGCAGGATCTTGATAAAAAAATATGATCTGATGGATGTACTGATGATGATTCTTTTAGAGAATATAAAGGTAAAAAAATAAATGCCTCCATGTAAAATTTAATGGAGGTCTGATTCTGTGAGCAAAGCTAAAACACTGGATTTTCCTAATGAATAGGTTCAGAATAGTATAAATAAACTCACTTATCCCTGTATCCGTGCACTTATTTATTATGACATAAACCTTAACTATTTAGTAAATAAGTTAGCATAACCAATTCAATTAATTTTCTATGAGAGCTCAAATCCTCAATAAGCATTTAACGGCAAAGACATTCATCTTTATTCTGTTTATGAACCTGAAAGTATTTTCCCAATGCACCTGGAGCAATCTGTTGTATGATGATTTTGAATATTCCTCATCCATTACAAGCCCTGATTTTATACCGGGCGTTAATTATGGCACAGCCCATCCCAACACGTATGCAGCACATTCGGGGAGCCAGTCTGTATATATAAATTTTGTGGACAGCAACTCAACATCGCAGCCGGGTGTTCCTGCCGGCACCTTGTTTTACAGTAAAACCTTTACAGTGTGTCCTAACACGCCGTATAAAATTTCTTCCTGGTTTTGTACTACATTTTCAGGCCTGCAATGCAATCTTAAAATCCGTGTAAAAGATGGGAACGGAGCCATTCTGAATCTGGTTAATAGTTTTGCCTGTCCCTATGCTCCTACTTTTGGTCAATACAGTTCGGGCATTATAACCCCTACAACCAGTACCATGATTCTGGAATTCATTACCAATGTAGGAGGAGGCGGTGGAAATGACCTCGGAGTAGATGACCTGCTGCTGGAACAGTGCTTAACATCTTCGGGGAGTGTAACCACACAAACCACACTCTGCAGTGCATCGCCTACCCTGAACTTATTTGGATTGATGGGCTCATCGCAACCTACTTACGGTTCCTGGACAGGCCCATCCAGTCTCACAGGAAGTTATCTCGGCACCTACAATCCCGGGCTTAATATACAAGGGAATTATATATACAGTTATAACTATCAGAATAACAGCAATTGCCCGCTTATCAAAGATACTGCTAAAATTACGATCATTTCTTCCCCTACTATAACGGTGAGCCAGGCAACGATCTGTGCCGGAAAACAAACAGCAACACTTACGGCAAACGGAGCTGCCAATTATACCTGGACCCCCATCACAGGACTTAATGCGGTAACCGGAAGCTCGGTTTCTGCAGCACCTTTTGCAACAACGGTTTATACTATTACCGGAACCTTTGGAATGTGCTCTGCTATACAAACTACAACGGTAACGGTTATCACCCTGCCTGTTATCACCGTTAACTCGGGGGATATCTGTAACGGACAAGCCCTCTTTTTAAATGCTTCGGGAGCATCTTCCTACTCCTGGCTTCCATCAACGGGATTGAACAGCACATCGGCTCCTACAGTTAAAGCCTCGCCCTCCGCTTCTGTGATTTATACGGTTACCGGCATTTCATCCGGCTGTTCGGCTACTGCAAATGCTACAGTGCTTGTGCATCAGGCAACATCTGCTTCTATCAGCGCAAGTAATTTTTTAATTACGCCCTCTGATCCTGTAAGTATACTAACGGCATCAGGCGGCAACACCTTTAACTGGATTGGTCAGGGCATTTTTTTCAACGTCCTTAACGTGAGTCCTCAAAAAACAACATCGTATTGCGTAGAGGTAAGTGAGAATGGCTTCTGCCCCGACACTGCCTGCGTGATCATAATGGCCGAATTTAAATCGGATCTCGATTTCCCGAATGTATTTACACCTAATGGCGATGGTAATAATGACCGGTTCTTCTTCCCTTATCATAATCTTGAATCTTTTCATGTTATCATTTTCAATCGCTGGGGCATCAAAGTGTTCGAGTCATCAGTTCCCGATAAAGCCAGTGGATGGGACGGCAAAATAGACGGCGTAAATGCCTCGGCCGGAGTATACTCTTATATCCTTCATGCAAAAGGCCTTGATGATACGCTTTATGAAAAGGCCGGCTACATGACACTACTGAGATAAACCCATAAATAAAAAAAGAAATGACAATCACTAAGACCTATCCATGCTGCCGTATAACAAAGCTCTGCATGGCCTTTATCGTCCTGGTATTGCTCACTAAAAAACAGTATGCACAATGCACCTGGGGTAATCTGTTATTTGATAGTTTTGAGTATTCGCAATCCACTACAAGTCCTGATTTTATACCAGGAGTTAATTACGGTGTAGCACATCCCGACACGTACGCAGCCCATTCGGGAAGTCAGTCCGTATACATTAATTTTGTAGACAGCAATTTGATCTCACCTCCCGGAACACATGGAGGTACATTATTCTACAGGAAGACGATTGCTGTTTGCCCGAATACCCCGTATAGAGTATCGATGTGGTTTTGTACAACCTTTGCGGGAATGCAATGCAACGTTAGAATTCTTTTAAAAGATGCCACGGGCGCTGTTTTAAATACGGTCAATAATTTCCCCTGTCCCTACGCCCCTGCCTTCGGGCAATATAGCTCGGGCGTTATAACCCCCACTACGAGTTCAATTATTCTGGACCTATATACCAATGTTGGCGGCGGCGGCGGAAACGACCTGGGAGTGGATGACCTGCTGATTGAACAATGCTTAACACCTTCGCCGGGCATAAAAATGCAAACTGCCTTATGCAGTACATCACCCACCTTAAATTTATATGGACTATTCAACACCATTCGTCCTACCTATGGCACCTGGGCAGGTCCGTCTATTCTCAGCGGTGGGTATTTAGGAACCTACAATCCTTCGGTTAATTTACAAGGGCAGTATTTGTACAGTTACAATTTCCAGAATAACAGCAACTGCCCTCTGATCAAAGACACGGTAAATGTGGTGATGCCCCAAACTCCTAATTTAAGTATTAACCAGGGAACTATTTGTGCCGGGCAACAAACGGCTACTTTAACAGCCAGTGGAGCCGCCAATTATACATGGGCTCCTTCCTCCGGTTTAAACACTACATCTTCCGGAACTGTTGCCGCTAATCCTTCAACTACGACAACTTATACAGTTATTGGTGCTAATGGAAACTGCCGTGATACGATCACAACCCAGGTCGTAGTAAATTCTTTACCTGTTTTAACTGTGAATTCAGCTACGATTTGCAGCGGGGCATCTGTAACACTAACAGCCTCCGGGGCATCAGTCTATTCCTGGAGTCCGATCCTTTCTCTTAATACCGCCTCCGGCGCTACAGTTATCTCCACACCGCCTAGCTCTGTAATATATTCTATCACCGGCACTGTAGGCTCTTGTACAGCCGTGGTTAATTCATCCGTTAGTGTAACGCCATCGCCTACCCTGTCCGTTAATTCAATGAGCATTTGCAGAGGTGCGGAAGCAAACCTATCGGTAAGCGGTGCAACAAGCTACACCTGGTTTCCATCAACAGCTTTAAGTACAACTACCGGAAGCATGGTTACCTCTTCCTCGCCGGTAACCATCACGTACACCGTCATAGGTCTATCTGGCAATTGTTTCGATACAACAAAAAGTACGGTTACTGTAAACCCTATGCCTCTATTAACGGCCAATTCCGTCACAGTGTGTAGCGGTTTCCAGGCCAATCTCCTTGCCTCAGGAGCTTCGGTGTATAGCTGGTCACCTTCCACAAATTTGAATACAACTTCCGGAGCTTCAGTTATTGCTACACCAACGGTTTCTACAGAGTACATCATAACAGGCTCATTAGGGATGTGCACTTCAACCTTACAAGCGGTGGTGCATGTCAATCCCTTACCCGATGTTTCCATCCAGGTAAGCAGCTCCATCATCAACACCCCCGGGGAAAGCGTATCACTGACAGCTTCCGGGGGCAACACCTATCTGTGGTCTAACGGTCTTGCTACTGCTCTTATTTCCGTAGCACCTTCCCAAACCAGTAATTACTGCGTTACCGCCATCACGCCTGAGGGTTGCGAACAAAAAACCTGTATCACCATAGAAGTATCACTGGAGTCTACCCTCTACATTCCCAATGCTTTTACGCCAAATGGCGACAATCTGAATGATGTGCTGTACACTCCCGGCACTAACATTACAAGCTACCATCTTGTTATTTATAACCGCTGGGGCAACCTGGTATTTGAATCGCGTGACGCGGAACATGGCTGGGATGGTACATACAGAGGAGAGCGGGTGAAAGACGATGTGTACAATTATCTATTGGTTGCTGAAGGTATCGACCATGAAGTTTATAAAAAAACCGGTTTTATAGCTGTTTTAAAATAAAAGCATTCCTTCTTTGTTATTCTATAAAGAATTTCATCTTTATAATTTTTCTTTTAGCTATTAAACCGACATGTTCTAAGTCTTAACAAATCATATTACATGCCTCTTATCCTTATTCCAATCTGCTTCTAGCCATATTATCCTACTTAGACAATCCCACCAAAATTTTTAAAGACTGCTTCCACGACAAATCCCTCGAACGGCAAGCAACGATAAAAGAGATTAAAAAACTGGAAGCAATGTTTATGATACCAATAAACAACACGCCCACAAAAACAGTAATTACAAAATAAAGGTCTTCACGGTGTTGCGTCCCTAGCGCTATAGCAAAGTTTCCGGAAGAAATGGTGACGTGTCGTATATCAAAAGGGATTCCTATAAACTTACCAATGTTGCCGGCCATACCTAATGCAAAACCCAAAAATAAATTCCCGATAATGGCTCCAAGGTTTTTCTCAACAAATGCCGCCAGCTTTTTGCGTTTCCCTAACCTGTAATTAGGATCAAAGTTTGGATGCTTAATAATGCGTTCTGCAATTTCGGAATACACCACCTTATTATCGATATAGCCAATAATAATGCCGGATAAAGACAGAAAGACTCCCGTAATAGCAGCATAAATAAGCGATGCACTGTAAAAAGGGTGATTTGAATACAGTTGATCTTTCGACTCTTTGGCATCAAAGATCGAAAAATGGAAAAAGTATTGCACGGCCCAGGCAGAAATAAAACATACAGGTAATACAATTAATAAATTTCCAAACAGACTCACAAACTGACTCCAGATAATTTGTTTGAACACATGCCATGGTTTTACATCAGAACTGTTACCACTACCAATGCTTCCGGCAATATAGGAGGCTGTCATAGCCGGTTGTTTTGTAGCTAAGGTAAAATGCACCAAATGCATCAGTACAAAACCTAAGCCGTAATTTAAACCAAATAAAAATCCTTCAAAAAATAAAGACAGATGTAAATGATGAATTAAATATTTGATGTACACTAAAAATACCACTATTAATCCACCTCCCATGGCAGACTTAAATAATTTATAATTATCCTTTTTCGAAAATCCAATATAATGTTCTCCTTTTTCTGAAGTATGACTTACAATACGGTAGGCAAGCAAATTTGTATTTTCTTTCACAAATTTCGCGACACTGTTTTTTGTGTGCTCTGCTTTTACCAATTCAACTATTAAGCGTGAAACCACATTTACTTTATTGCTGTATTGCTTGGTAATGAACAGGCGAAGCATTAAGCGAATTCTATCCACATGTTGCTGGGCGCGTTTCAATAAAAAAGTCAAATGCAGGCTTGTACCAATAGTATCTTTCTGGTTTTGAATATCCATAAAGATCTGCTCACAGCGGTCGATCGTGTTTAGTACCCCCATCAACTCCTCATGATTGAGTTCAAGCGTTTTATCCTCAAGGTGTTTCTTCACAAAAGCACCCGCCTGGCTATTCAGTTGAAAAAAAGGTGAATTATTATCGTCGATCTCAGGAAGCTTACTTACCAAATATTGATCAATACCAATCGTTGTAAAACGATGGCATAAAATAATAAGCGCATTATAAATTTGTTTCGAAATTTTTTCGGAATGGGCTACCAGTTTTTGTGTATCTATCAGATCCAGCAAGCTTGTCCAGTTCGAAGCGTCTATAACAGAAAGCCATTCATGATCACTTTTTTTACGAAACAAAAAAATAATGAAATGACTTAATTCGTTATCCGGAATATTTGGCGGTAATAGTTTATGTTTGATTCTGCTGTAAATTTCCGCAAAGAATTCGCGGTTAGGATGAATTCCGTAATCTGCAAAAGCATTTACAAAAAAAGCATTGTCCAGAGCCCAAAAAGTAAATGCGGTAATTTGTTCCTTAAAGGCTTCGTCTCTCGATTTCACATCAATTAAGTTTTTAAGTATACTATTAAAACGGGCTTCATCCGACAAAGGTATTTTTCGTACCTCGTCAATAAAGTCGGTTAAGCTCTTAAAATTATCCTCCGGAAATTTCATATACGTTATAATTTGGAAAATTAAGCGTTTTAAATAGCTATTTGGCACAATTCGCAAAAATAATTTTTATGCCCTCTATTAACGTTTGTTAACCTATTAATGGTAATAATACAACCCCAAATTCCGTTTTTAGAATACATAAAATAGTTTATCTTTGTATACAAATTATTAAGGGCAAACTACCCTGATTTTTTTGACAGTTAAACGTAATACGAATTCATGGAAATTATTAAAGGTTCAGGTGTAATACCAGGCGATTTATTAGCCAAAGTAAATTCTCCCGCTGATTTAAAACTTCTTAAGGAAGATCAATTAGAACAATTTTGTAAAGAATTACGTCAATACATTATTGACATTGTTTCTACCAAAGGCGGTCACTTTGGAGCGTCCTTAGGAGTTGTGGAATTGACAACGGCTTTGCATTACGTGTTTAACACCCCGTACGACCAATTGGTTTGGGACGTTGGCCACCAAGCTTACGGACATAAAATCATTACAGGCCGAAAAGATATTTTTCATACAAACCGTATTTACAAAGGCATTAGTGGTTTTCCAAAACGTTCGGAAAGTGAATATGATACTTTTGGCGTAGGTCACTCTTCTACCTCTATCAGTGCAGCCCTTGGTATGGCTGTTGCTTCCCGTTATAACAAAGAAAACAAAAAACAACATATTGCTGTTATCGGCGATGGTTCCATGACAGCCGGTATGGCCTTTGAAGGATTGAATCATGCCGGAAGTGAAAATGCCAATCTGTTGGTTGTTTTAAACGATAACTGTATGAGCATTGACCCTAACGTTGGTGCTTTAAGAGATTATTTAACCGATATTACTACTTCTCACACTTACAATAAAACAAAAGATAAAGTTTGGGAATTACTCGGAAAGATTAGCAAATTTGGCCCTAACGCGCAGGAAATTGCATCAAAGATTGAGAATGCCGTTAAAACAAGTTTATTAAAACAAAGTAATTTATTTGAATCGTTAAAGTTCAGGTATTTTGGTCCTGTGGATGGCCACGATGTGGTGCGTTTAACAAAGATCATGCAGGATCTGAAAGATATCCCCGGCCCTAAATTATTACACGTTTTAACTCAAAAAGGAAAAGGGTATCAGTTCAGTGAAGAAGGAAACCCAACCCTATGGCATGCTCCGGGCTTATTCAATAAAGATACCGGCGAAATTATTAAAGTGGTTCCAAAAGAACCACAACCTCCAAAATACCAGGATGTATTTGGCCATACCATTGTTGAGCTGGCTGAACAAAATCCAAAAATAATGGGAATTACTCCCGCTATGCCTTCGGGTTGTTCTTTAAATATTATGATGAAAGCTATGCCGGACAGAGCTTTTGACGTTGGTATTGCCGAACAGCATGCTGTTACATTCAGCGCAGGGTTAGCAACACAAGGCTTAGTGCCTTTCTGTAATATTTATTCATCTTTCATGCAACGTGCCTACGATCAGGTGGTACACGATGTAGCCCTACAAAATTTAAAAGTAGTATTATGCCTCGATCGTGGTGGCCTTGCAGGTGCCGATGGCCCTACTCATCACGGAGCTTTTGACATTGCCTACTTCCGTTGTATTCCAAACATGATCGTAAGTGCGCCTATGAATGAAGAGGAGCTCCGTAATTTAATGTATACAGCGCAATTGGAAGAAACCACAGGTCCTTTCAGCATCCGTTACCCTAGAGGAAATGGTGTGATGGTAAACTGGAAAACACCTTTCAAAAAACTGGAGATCGGAAAAGGCCGTAAATTAAAAGACGGAAAAGACATTGCTATTTTATCGTTAGGGCATCCGGGTAATTTTGCTGTGGAAGCCATTAAAAACCTCGAAGCAGAAGGGATTCAGCCTGCGCACTATGATTTGCGTTTTGCAAAACCTTTGGATGAAGCGATGTTACATGAAGTGTTTACACGCTACAAAAAAATAATTACTATCGAAGACGGAACTATTGTAGGCGGTGTAGGCAGTGCTGTTCTTGAATTTATGGCTGATAATGGTTACAGCGCACAAGTAAAACGTATGGGTATTCCTGATAAATTTATTGAACATGGCGAACAAAGCGAACTGTATGAAGAATGCGGTTTCTCTGTAAGCCAGATTCAACAGGAGATTACAGAGCTTTTGAAAGAAAAAAAAGAAAGAAAGATCAGCTAATTATTTTAACAGAAATACAGTAAAAAAGCCCGGTATATGATTACCGGGCTTTTTTTAATTCTTAATAACCGATTTAGGTAGTAAGGTTACATGCCCGGTTCGTTTCTCAACATTTCCTGCCATCGTTTTAATTTCGGCCTGGTAAATATAAACTCCCTGCTCACATTGCTTGCCTTTATTGCTTCCATCCCAACCTATATGGGTGTCGTTGCTTGTAAAGATCTGAGTTCCCCATCTGTCAAAGATAGTGAGCCTTATCTCCGATAATCCATAACCAACAGGTATAAACTCATCATTGTTTCCATCCTCATTAGGCGTAAAAGCATTTGGAATATAAATATTATAATCTTTTGTAACATACACACAAACCGTATCGTAATCATAGCAATGATAACCGTTTTCTCCTCTTAAAACATAGCAGGTAGTTTCCTGTGGATTTACAACAATAGAGTTGCAGAAATTACAAAGTAAAGGCGTTGGTGTAGGTGCCAGGAAGCCTACTTCTACATCGCCGGTTCCCACTAAAGTGGTATATTCATCTATGTTGATAGTAGTATCTCTGCCTGCATACACATGAGGTACGGGATTAACAACCACCTCAACTGTAGTCGTAGAAGGACATAACCCATTACCGGAAACTGTAACCGTGTATACTGTTGTTGCTGTTGGCCTAACCACAGTACTTGCGAGATCAGCACTTACCATACCGGTTAAAGGTAACCAATGATAAATTGTACCACCTGTTGCTTCAATAATAGTAGATTGACCTAAGCAAATTGCCGCAACTCCATTTACAACAGGTGTAGCTGTAGGTATAACGGTAACCTCAACCGTATTAGAGGAAACACACGAACCGTTAGCTCCTATAATAGTATAGTTAGTCGTTAATATAGGGCTGGCTACCGTATTTGGTAAGTTGTCAACCGTTAAATATGTATTTGGCGACCAGGTATAAGTTGTAGCGCCACTGGCTGTAAGTGAAGAACTTGTACCTTTACAAATAGATGATGGTACTGCAGTTGCTGTAATAGTAGGCGTTGGCGTTACAAAAACAGTTAAGCTACCTGTTGAACTACAACCTGAAGTTGTTCCTGTAACTGTATAAATTGTTGTACTATTTGGAGAAGCATTAATTGTTCCTCCCGTAGAAGTTAAAAGCCCTGCAGAAGGAATCCAGCTATACGTGGAAGCACCCGACGCAGAAATAGAAGCTTGTGTGCCGGAACAAATATTTGCATCTGCTCCCATTACAATAACAGGTAACGGAATAACTGTTACTGTAGTATTAGCAACAGCCGTACAGGTATTAAGTGTTCCTATAATAGAATAAGCCGTTGTATTGGCAGGCGTAGATACCACTACGCTTCCTGTTGAAGTATTAAGATTGGCAGAAGGACTCCACGAATAAGTTGCTGCTCCGCTTACATTAAGCGTTGCGCTGTTTCCGGCACATACGTTAGTATTAGCAACAATACTAAGCGTAGGATTGGCAATAACATTTACTGTAGCAGTAGCAATAGCTGTACAAGAATTTAAAGCACCTGTTATAGAATAAATATTTGTACTAAGCGGTGTTGCAATAACGGTATTACCCGAAGACGTATTTAATGTTCCCGAAGGGCTCCAGGTATAAGAAGTAGAGGTTCCTGCTACCGTTAAAGTAGTGGAAGTACCTGCACAAATACTTATTGCCGTTGGCGTTAAAGTTAAGGTTGGAATAGGATCTACTGTAACCGTAGCCTGTAATGCAGCAGTGCAGGATCCAACACCACCTATAACAGTGTATATTGTATTTACACCCGGAGAAGCCACTACGGAACTTCCAGTGGTAGTATTCAGACCCGTTGCCGGCGACCATGTATAACTCGTTGTGCCTGTTATTGCTAAAGTAACAGAACTTCCGGCACAAATTGTAGCCGTTTGTGGTGAAACTGTAAGAATAGGTACCGAAAAAATATTAACGGTGGCAACAGCTGTATTACTGCATATACCTATTAAGCCTGTAACTGTATAATTTGTAGAAGCTGTTGGAGAAGCCACAACAACAGAACCTGTGGTTGTGCTAAGTCCTGCCGGAGGATCCCAGGTATACGAAGTAGCACCTGTAGCCGTTAACGTAGATGAAGTTCCCAGGCAAATAGATGAAAGCGCCGGCGTTAAAGTTAATGTTGGAACAGGATTAATGTTAACCGTAGCACCAATAACACTTGTACAAGTACCAATGCCTGCCGTAATACTATAAGCTGTTGTTGATGCCGGAGAAGCTACAACAACACTTCCACCTGTGGCACTTAATCCCAAAGCAGGACTCCAGGTGTAAGAAGTAGCTCCTGCTGCTGTCAGGGTTGTAGATGACCCCGCACAAATAGTTGGCGTTTGAGGCGAAACCGTAAGCACCGGTATAGCAATAACACTGACTGTTGCTACTGCCGTATTGGTACAGATTCCTGTTGCACCTGTAACTGTATAATTAGTGGTTATAGTAGGGGATGCTACTACTGTAGCAAGGTTTGGATTACTTAACGCTGTAGACGGACTCCATGTATAACTCGTAGCGCCCGTAGCAGATAAAGTTGTGGAAGCACCCGCACAAATAGTAGCAGTAGCTGGAATTAATGTAAGTGTAGGATTGGGTGCGACACTCACCGTAACCACAGCCGAATTGGTACACGTGGCATTTGATCCTGTAACCGTATAAGTTGTTGTGACCGTTGGCGATGCCGTAACCACCGTAGCATTGGCACTGCTTAAAGTAGCTGATGGATTCCAGGTATAAGAAGTAGCCCCCGATGCTGTAAGAGTAGCAGATGAACCGCGGCATATGGTAGTTGACGTTGGACTGGCAATAACCGTTGGACTTGGTGTAACACTCAACGTTGTATAGGCGATTGCCGTACAGGTTCCTGCACCTGCCAATACCGAATAGGTTGTGGTTGTGCCGGGTGCTGCTGTAACAACACTTCCTGTGGAACTACTTAATGAGATAGCAGGACTCCAGCTATAAGAACTTGAACCCGAAACCGTAAGCGTTTTAGCTGCTCCAAAACAAACAGAAGATGAAGGAGAAATAGTTAAAGTAGGCGTTACACAAGAGGAAAAAGACTGAACACAAATTCCTGCCAGACTTCCGTTACTTCCACCGCCACCGGAAACAGTGAAAGAGGTATAATTGGAGGTGGACGATAAAAGCACCATGGTACCATCATCGGGACCCGTACAGGTAAAAGAATTTCCAACCTGCGTAAAAGGACAGGTTCCACCACACTGGCTTGCACTTAAAACACCCGAACCAACAGAAAATGTAAATGATTCAGGGCCTCCGCTGGCAACACTGGCCGCTGTAATGACGTAATACACATTATTTACCGGCGACGAAAATGTAAATGTTTGAGTAAAGGGTCCTGCAGAACCAACCCACATGGGGCCTGCACTTAAACCGCAGCTTGGCCAGTTGGCACCATAGTTTGTAACACTCCCGGTATTACTTAAATTAATCGTTATTCCATTCACCGTTGTTGGAAACGCACTGGTTGGAGTACATGAACATTGTGAAAAACTCTTATTTGAAAATGCCAGTAAGCTTATCATAAACATTACTGCAAAATATCTGGCTAACAATCCCTTTATAGATTTCATCGTCGCATATTACCTGTTAAACAGACCAAAGTTAACGATAAACATCCATTTAACGGGGTATTTTCAATAATTGTAACACCCCTATTACTCATTCATTTTAGCGCTTGCAAAAAGATAATGCCATTTAACACTAATTTTCTTTTAACAAACAAGCCATTTCGCTAAATTTGTGTAAATACCTTAGCCTTGGCTCCACAACAAAATATACTGATTTTAAAGTTAGATGAGTTTATACGAAAGTATTACAAAAATCAACTTCTGAGAGGCTTCCTATACACAACCGGTTTGCTTGTTGCAGCATTTTTATTTTTGGTGGTTGCCGAATATTTTGCGGAGTTTGGAACAACCACGCGCACCGTTTTATTTTACCTGTTCTTATTGGCCAGCGGCTTTGTACTAACCCGTTATATTTTGATCCCCGTTTTAAAATTAAATAAACTGGGAGCAATTATCAGTTACGATGAAGCAGCAAATATTGTTGGCACACACTTCCATTCCATTAATGATAAATTGCTAAATACCCTGCAATTGCAGCGGAACTCAGGATCCATTTTATCTTCAGATCTTTTAACGGCAAGCATTAATCAAAAAATGGAAGAACTCAAACCTATTCCTTTTTCCTCTGCTATTAACTTAAATGAGAATAAACGTTACTTAAGATTTGCCCTACCCCCTTTGGCATTAATGCTTTTAATATTTGCGATAAAACCAAATATTATCAAAGACGGTACCGAACGTATCATCTTTCATCAAACCTATTTCGAAAAAGCAGCACCCTTTCAGTTCGTTATTACGAACACTTCTTTAGAAGCTATACAGCAGCAGGATTACACCGTTCAATTAAAATTAAACGGTAACGAAATTCCTAATGAAGTGTTTATTTCTGTTGATGGCATTGAACATAAAATGGAAAAAAGTGATAACCTTAATTTCACATACACTTTAAAAAACGTTCAAAAAAATCAGGACTTTGTATTTAATGCCGCAGGTTTTAATTCAAAGTCATATGAGCTCTCTGTGCTTCCAAAGCCAATGCTTATGAAGTTCGACATTCAGTTAACGTATCCTACCTACTTAAATAAAAAAAACGAAACGGTTTCAAACGTTGGAGATATGCAGTTACCGCAAGGAACAAAAATGCAATGGGTCTTCCATACAAAAAACACCGATAATGTATTTCTTCATTTTGCCGATACGTTAATTAATTCTACTCAGACAAGCAATGACGAATTTTCGTTTTCGAAACGCATGATGCAAAGCACAACTTACAGCATTAAAACATTGAACCATTTTTTGAAACAAAATCCGGATTCAGCGAATTATACATTGAGCGTCATTCCTGATCAGGTACCGGCTATTGATGTAAGCGAGAAAATAGATTCTTTAAATACCAAAAACATTTATTTTTCGGGCATCGTAAAAGATGATTATGGTTTTACACGCCTTGCTTTTAAATACACACATTATACGCAGGATTCTACCGGTAAGCCGATGGTAAAAAGTGGCGAGCAGCTCATAGGCGTTACTAAACAACAGATCACACAACCTTATTTTTATTTTTTAGATGCTTCGCGTTTTAGTTTACAACCCGGAGATAAAATTGAATACTATTTCGAAGTATGGGATAACGATGGCGTAAACGGCTCAAAATCTGCCAAAACACAAACCATGTTGTTCAAAGCACCAACGGTTGATGAGATGAATGAGGCTACAGATAAAAGTAATTCTGAAATTAAAAAAGACCTCGATGATGGCATTAAAAAAGCCAAAGATCTTCAAAAAGATATTAATGAATTAAGTAAAAAGCTCAACGATAAAAAACAAATGGGCTATGACGAAAAGAAAAAACTGGAAGATATTTTAAAGAAACAAAACGAGCTCAAAAACAAAATAGAACAAACAAAACAGGAAAACCAACTTAATAATCAGCAACAGCAGGAATTTACACCACCCGATGAGTCTCTTTTAGAAAAACAAAAACAATTAGAACAATTGTTTGAGAACATCATGACTCCCGAAATGAAAAAATTATTTGATGAACTCAACAAGCTATTGGATAAATTAGATAAAAACCAGGTGCAACAAAAACTGGAAGAATTAAAACTGTCGAATAAAGACATGGAGAAAGAACTCGACAGAACATTGGAAGCCTTTAAGCAAATGGAAGTGGAGCAAAAAATGCAGCAAGCCATTGATAAACTGGACGAATTGAAAAACAAGGAAGATGCTTTAAAGAAAGAGACAGAGCAAACCAAAGAGAATCAGGACAAAAAAGACAATAAAAATGATCCAAATAAAGACGAAAAATCAAAGGACACTAAAGATGCCAAGGACAAAAAACCGGTAGATTCTAAAGAATTAGAAAAAAAGCAAGACGATTTAAATAAACAGTTTGACGATCTGAAAAAAGATCTTAAGGAAATGCAGGAGAAAAATGAGGCTCTTGAGCAACCTAACGAATTGCCGAAAACAGAAGAAAAACAGAACGAGATCAGCAAAGAAATGGAAAAAAGTTCTGAGCAACTGAATCAGAACAATAAAAAGAACGCTTCCAAATCTCAAAAGGAGGCTTCTGACAAGATGCAGGAGATGAAAGATCAGATGCAGCAGGCTATGGATAAAATGCAGCAGGAACAGGAGGAAGAAGATATGCAGGCAGCCAGACAGATCTTAGAGAACCTGTTAAATTTATCGTTTGCACAGGAAGACCTGATGGGGCAGTTAGCAAAACTACGCACTGATAATCCTCAATATTTAAAAGTAACTCAAACGCAAAAAAAATTACAGGACGATTCAAAGATCATTGAAGATAGTTTGTTGGCTTTAAGTAAAAGGCAACCACAAATAAGTGCTACCATTAACCGCGAAATCTCGGCCATTAATATGAATATGGGTAAAGCGGTTTCTGAACTGGCAGAACGTATGCAATCCAATGCTCAGATGCGTATGCAGTATTCTATGACCTCTATCAATAATTTAGCCTTAATGCTAAACGAATCGTTAGAGAACATGCAGAAACAAGCCAAGGAAAAAAAAGATGGCAAACCGGGAAATGGCAGTTGTAAAAAACCGGGGAAAGGGAAACCAGGTCAGGGGAAACCGGGCGATGGTAAACCAAGCATGCAAAGCATGAAACAAATGCAGCAAAAGCTTAACCAGCAATTGGAAGACTTAAAAAAACAATTGGAACAACAAGGAAATAAACCGGGTGGACAAAAACCCGGAGATAAACCTGGGCAAAAGCCGGGAGGCCAGAAACCGGGTGGACAAGGGGGTATGGGCCAGCAAGGACAACAGGGTATGATGCCCGGTATGCAGGGACAAGGCATGAGTGAACAATTGGCTAAAATGGCTGCACAACAGGAGGCAATCAGGCGGCAAATGCAGCAAATGATGGATAAAATTAAGAAAGATGGCGGTTCTAACCCGGGTGGTAACTTAACAGATCTGATGGAACAAACTGAAAAAGACATCGTTAACCGCCAAATTACCCAGGAAACGATGAAACGCCAGCAGGATATCTTAACTAAACTTTTAGAAAGCGAAAAAGCGGAGCGGGAACGCGACCAGGAGGAAAAAAGGAAAAGTAATGAAGCAAAAAATCAAGTTTTAAGTAACCCTACGCAATTTTTAGAGTATAAAAGACTTAAAGAAAAAGAATTAGAGTTGTTAAACACCGTCCCACCAAGTTTAACGCCTTACTATAAACAAAAGGTTAACGAATATTTTAATAGTGTAAATAAATGATACCCGCTAAAGGAGAAAAATTAGATATTACCTCGTCGTTTGATAATATGCGACTGGTAGAGCGGTTAGTGGAAGATGTCTGTGATGTATTTAATGTCAATGAAGATAATTACGGAAACATTTTAATAGCAGTAACCGAAGCCGTAAATAATGCCATATACCATGGTAACCAGGGCAATCCCGAAAAACATATTAAAATTGGTTTTGAATCGGGAGAACATAATATTAAATTTTCGGTTGCTGATGAAGGTCACGGTTTTGACTACAACAGCCTGCCTGATCCTACAGATCCTTTAAATATTGATAAACCACATGGCCGTGGTGTTTTTTTAATGAAAAACCTGGCAGATAAAGTTGAATTTAATAATAACGGGCAGGAAGTTCTACTGACCTTTGATTTAAATTAATGAAATTTCTTTTTTTACCTTTCTTAGTTTCCCTTCTTTTTTTTTCGTGTAAGCCAAAAGATGTTGAATACAGCATTAAAGGCAAGCTTGTAAACAGTTGCACTAATACTCCTTTAGCTAATATAAAAGTACAGGCCATACAAAACAATACAAATGATGGCTTTAGCGAAACAGCCACCAGCGATGCTAACGGCGATTTCGAAGTGTTATTTAAAACGTCTCAAAAAACAACCTTCCATTTATTAAATGTCAACGAGTCCAATCTCGATCAGGATATGCCTGTTGAATCGGCCGATTATGGAATGATTCCCCTGTATTCGGATGTTAACGTCTATTACAAAGTAAAGATCAACAATGCTTATACAGCGGCTGACACTTTACTGATAGTGGATGTGAACGCCCCCACTCACTACTATAAAATGTGTGGTCCTTTTCATGATACCATCATCGGTATTAAAACCCTTACAGTGATTAACACATTGGTGTACAATAAAGATATAAAGCAGATAGAAAAAACCAATACTACCGCTGAAGTAACAGCCTGGTATAAAATAAACGGCACTAATTATTACGCTAACAAGGCAATTATACAAGCCACTACCTGTGGCGCAAAACCTGATACGCTTACATTAATCGTTAAATAAATGATCACATTTCAGAATCAAAGTATTTCTTTTAAACTTAAAGAAAAAACAAAACTCAAAAACTGGATTAAAACTATTACTGAAAAAGAAAAACACCTTTTAGGCGATGTCAATTATATTTTCTGCAGTGATGAAGAGTTACTTGAAATAAACATGAAGCATCTGAATCACAATACCTATACCGATATTATTACGTTTGATTATACCGAAGAAAAAAAGATCAATAGTGATATTTTTATCAGCGTTGACAGGGTTGAAGAGAACGCTAAAAAATTTAAGGTAAACTTTGAAGAAGAGCTGCACCGCGTGATGATCCACGGTATTTTACACCTTTGTGGCTACAAAGACAAAACAAAAGCAGATGCGGAGCTGATGCGCAAGAAAGAGAATGCGTCGTTGAAATTGTTTAATTAAAAATTACTGCAACTCGTACTGGATTTTGCTCAGTTTGTAGTACAAGCCCTGATCCTGGGTAATCAACTCTTTATGCGTACCTGTTTCAATGACTTCTCCTTTTTGTAATACGACTATTTTATCGGCATTACGAATAGTAGATAACCTGTGTGCAATAACGATAGACGTTCTGCCCACCATTAACTTATCTAAGGCATCCTGTACCAAACGTTCGCTTTCACTATCCAAACTACTGGTAGCTTCATCTAAAATTAAAATAGAAGGGTTTTTCAAAACAGCTCTTGCAATAGCTACACGCTGGCGCTGACCACCGGATAACTGAATTCCCCTGTCTCCTACTCTGGTTTCAAATTTATCAGGGAAACTCATAATAAAATCATAGGCGTTGGCTTGTTTTGCTGCGTCAATCACTTCTGCTTCAGTAGCATTAGGCTTTCCGTACAAAATATTTTCACGAATGGTTCCACCAAACAATAACACATCCTGCGGCACAATGGCCATCTGATTACGCAATTCGGTCAATTCATAATCCGATGATTTTTTTCCGTCAATTAAATATTCTCCGGCATCCGGCTCATAAAAACGCAAGGTTAAGGATGCGAGTGTTGATTTTCCGCTTCCGCTGCTACCAACAAGTGCTACTGTTTCTCCGGGTTTAGCATGAAAGGAAATGTTATGTAACACTTTAAAATCGGGGCGGGTTGGATACGTAAATTCAATATTTTTAAATTCAAGATCCCCTTTTATGCGGGTTAAATTGGTAGGTTGTATGTATGCTAAATTAATTTTCTCATGCGTTTCATCAATGATTTCAAATACCCTGTCGGTTGCTCCCAGCGCACGTTGTATGGAAGCCAATTGTTCCGGCAGACCACCTAATGAGGCCGCCACAAATAAAGACAGCATCATAAAGATTCCGAAATTCTGAGATGTGAGTAATTGTTTACCGTCCGGTCCAACCTGATTAAGCAACAGCAACATCTGGTAAAGAATAAAAAAGATGGATCCAAATACACACATGATGATAAACGCAAAAAAGGCGCCTCTCATGACACCGTATTTAATCCCATATTTCCTGATTTCAGAGGTTACAACATCGTACTTATTAATTTCCAAATGCTCATTGGTAAAAGCTTTTACGCTTGTAATACCGGTTAATGCTTCGGATACAATAATGCTGGATTCGGCAATTTTATCCTGAAACACTTTTGAGTATTTCCGAATTCTTCTGCCATAAAGAATGGCAATAACGGTTATGGGGGGAATAATAGCTAAAAACCATTTGGCTACATCCCATCCGGTATAATTTACCAAGAGTACCAGGCCACCAATGCCCACAATGCTTTGACGGATAACCTCAGCGATATTAGTTGTAAACGCTTCGGAGATCACATTAATATCTGTAGCAATACGGCTGCTTAAATCCGCTACCTGATTCTTTGAGAAAAAACTCATAGGCAATTGCACCAATTTACTAAAGGTGTCTTTTCTAAGCCCTTTCAGGATATTTTCAGTCACTAAAGAAAACGTAAAAACCCTTCCAAATGATACAATACCCTGTATAATAAGTAAGATAAAAAGCTCCAAACCGGTTCCTTTTACCGAATCTTTGAATAAGTTTGTAGCCATGCTTGTCTGCCCCAGGTATCCAAACATTTTACCTGCCATAATCGGGAAATAGAGCCCGACAACGGCCGTAGCTAAGATAAAACACATCCCTACAAAAAATATCCACTTACTTTTGCCCAGGTATTTGAGTAAACGAAACGATTTTTTGAAATTTTCTTTGGAGAACTTTGCTTTTGGGATATCGTCCTTTGCTTTGTGCTTTACGCCTTTTGCCATTTTACTGAGAATTAGTGTGCAAATGTACTGTTTTAACACAGGTAGAACCTAAAAAACAGTTATATTTATACTTAAAATTGCAAAAAAATTTGCGACTTTATAAAAATCCTTTATCTTTGCAGTCCAAAATTTAAAATTGATTAACATTAAATACTTAATATCATGAAACGGACCTTCCAACCATCGCAACGTAAAAGAAGAAACAAACACGGATTCCGCGAGCGTATGTCATCACCAAACGGTCGTAGAGTTATAGCTTCACGTAGAGCGAGAGGTCGTAAAAAATTGACCGTTTCAAGCGAAAAAACGCATAAATAATAGCTTACTAAAGCATTTTAGCAACTTTTTAACAAAGCTGTCACGATATATCGTGATGGCTTTTTTGTTATATTTACTGGTCTAATACACCAATAATGAAAAAAACGCTACTTTTCTTTATCTTATTACCGGTTATCTCTTTCTCACAGCAGTCTACTATTCAGGAACAGAGCAATCATTATAAAAATTACCATTTTACAAGGGAAACCCAATGGGACAGCCTGAACAGCATTGAACAGGGGATTTCTGTAAACCCTAATTCTACCGCGTTAAGGTCTGCATCTACTGCCAGCTGCACCTTAAATAAAAAAGTATAAAAATATGTCAGTTTGCCAAGATCAAGCAAACTTTAACCAAGCTATCGACAAAGCCATTCAGTATGAGCGCCAAAAGAACTCAGGTATGAACATGTTCTACGGGCTTGTGTTTC
>JAZJZF010000026.1:48513-49809 GCA_040389965.1 Bacteroidota bacterium | reverse complement strand
CTTACTGGGTGGGCTCTGTATATACCAATTACGATTGGAGTATGTTAAGCGATTTTTGCTACTTCGATTATTCTGTAAGTCCTACCACAGGTACTAATACCAATACTTCTTTTGCCTGGGCTACCAGCGCAGCTGTTACAGCAGCAAAAACAAACAGCGTTAATATTCATTTTTGCGCTACCATGTTTGCAAGCCATTCTACGTTTTGGGCAAGTTCCACGGCACAGCAAACCTTTATTACCAATGCCATTAATTTGCTTAATAGCCGTGGTGGCAATGGTTTAAATATTGATTTTGAAGGCATGGGCAGTAGCGATAAAGTTCCTTTTAAAACCTTTATGACAAATCTTTGCAATCAGGTACATGCCGCTAATGCCAATTATAAAGTGTCAATGGCTTTGTATGCAGTAGACTGGAGTACAAGTTTTGATATGCCTGCTTTAAATGCAGTGGTAGATAATTTTATTATTATGGGTTACGATTATTATTATTCAGGATCGGGAACCGCAGGGCCTGAAGCACCTTTATATAATTTCCAGACAGGTTATAACTATACGCTTTCAAAATCCATTACCTATTATTTAAAACAAGGAGCATCGCCAAATAAACTATTGCTTGGTTTACCATGGTATGGTCGCGAATGGGAAACAGCGGGCAGTACAGCCCCCTCTACTACCACCGGAAATTTTACTTCTTCGCGCACCTTTACTTATGTAAAAAGTAATCCTGCCACCTACTCTGCTGCCAATAAACACTGGGAGAATAATAGCTTTAATCCTTACTATAGCTATGCTAGCAGTGGCGCCAACCGCCAGTGCTGGATAGACGATAGCTATAGCATGAAACGAAAATTTGACATGGTAAACCAGCGGGGGCTTGGTGGTATTGGGATCTGGGCCTTGGGCTATGATGATGGTTACCAGGATTACTGGCAGGCAATTAAAGATAAATTTTCGAGCTGCGCCGTAGTTGCCTGCACCGATAGTATTTATGACATGGGTGGCCCGGGAAGAAATTATTACGATAACGAGTCTTATGTGTATACGATTGCGCCCACAGGAACAAGCAAAGTGCGTTTAACGTTTAGCCAGATGGATCTGGAAGCAGGCTTTGATTCGCTCTATTTATTTGACGGGCCAAGCACCGCTTCGCCTTTATTAGGTGCTTACAGCGGAACTGTAATTCCGGGAATTATAAATTCTACCGGACCAAGCATTACCGTAAAATTTAAATCAGATGGCGCCACCAATAAAACAGGTTTTAGAGCCATCTGGAATTGCATACAGGACAATACAA
>JAZJZF010000026.1:0-48503 GCA_040389965.1 Bacteroidota bacterium | reverse complement strand
AAGCCCTACTACACAAATAACAACGCCCGGAGGCTGGATCACACAAGACTTTACAGCTACTTATACTGATGCCGATAATACAGGAGGAACCGGCATTGAAAAAAGTTTTTATCAACCAAGCTACTACAATGGCGTAGAATGGCGCGCTAATGGAAGCCGGGGATTTTTCAATGATGATTTTAATACTACTACTCTTCACAGCGATTGGATCAGCCCGGCTGCTTCGGGAACATGGAGCCTTACAAGCGGTGCATTAGTACAAAGCGACGAATCAAATACAAATACAAATTTATACGCAGCAGTAACGCAAAGCCTCTCAAACCGATATCTGTATTGCTTTAAGGGAACCATCAGTGGATCGGGAACAACACGAAGAGCCGGTATTCATATTTTTTGTGATGCTCCAACACAAAGCAACCGTGGAAATAATTATTTAATATGGATGCGTCCGGATAATGGTACTATTGAATTATATAAAAATTCGGCCAATGTATTGAGTGTTGTGAAAACAATAACGCTTACCATTACTCCTAATGTAGCTTATGATTATAAAATTTCTTTCGACAGAATAAGTGGCGAATTAAAATTATGGATCAATAATGCCTTTGTTACTTCCTGGATTGATTCGAGTCCATTTGCAAGCGGGAATGCAGTGTCTTTCAGAAGCGGCAATTCGAAATTTACAGTTGATGATTTTAAAGTATTCCGTTCGAGAGCCGGTAGTAGCCTGGTACTTGTAGGAACCGCCAACACAAACGATCTCCGAAATGAAAACACATCACCCTCAACAGAAGCCGGGAAATTAAGCAGCATCACAAAAGATAATACAGATAATATTTCTACGATAAACTCACAGCTTTTAGATATAGACTGGACAAAGCCTACTATAAACACGACAACGGTAAAAGATGGTACAGGTGCTGACAGGGACACCACTTTTATTGGAACCCAACTCGATCTGAATTATACAGTAGCAAAGGATACCAATTCGGGCGTAACGACTTACTATTATGCTATTGGCACCAGTGCAGGATCACAAAATGTGGTAGGCTGGACTGCAAACGGCTTGAGTTTATCGGCTACCGAAACACTCACTCTACAGAGCAACCAAAAATATTATACGATGGTAAAAGCCATGAATGGCGCAGGTTTGGTAAGCGATAGTGTTGTAAGTGATGGTATTATTTATCTGAATACAACCGGCATTGATGAAAAAAATATATTCAACAGTTTAAGTATTTATCCAAACCCTACAAACAACAAGGTAACCGTAAGTATTGTAAGCACCGAAAATGAAAGCATACTGTATACGTTATTGGATTCGCAGGGAAAACTGATTGAAAATAAAGCTCTTGCTGTAAGTATTGGCCTTAATACACTGGAAATAAATACAGAACAGCTTGGTTTGAGTAAAGGCGTTTATTTTATTAACTTGCAGACCCTAAATAAAAGCATTACTAAAAAACTAATTGTGGAATAGCTAATTTGCCCTCCATTCTCTTCATAGCCGATCATCGTTTAAACCGTTCTCCCAGTCAGCGTTACAGGTTTGAGCAATACCTCAATTACTTAAAAACGCAGGGCTTTGATTGGGTACTATCTGAAATAATTTCAGAAAAAGATGATGCTGTTTTTTATGGGCCCGGTAATTACTTTAAAAAAGTAGTTATTATTTTACGTTCCTTTTTAATAAGATGGAAAGATCTGCGCAGAGCGAAACAGTTTGACGTGATATTTATTCAGCGCGAAGCATTATTGATCGGTTCTTCCTTTTTCGAAAAAAAATTACACGAACACCATAACGTTATTTTCGATTTTGATGACAGCATTTGGCTATTAGATACATCGCCCGAAAACAAGAAATTCGAATTTCTGAAAAATCCCGACAAAACGAAAATCAATATACAACATGCCCAGACGATTATTGCAGGCAACAGCTTTCTGGCAAATTATGCCAGGCAGTTTAACCCCCATGTGGTAATTATACCAACAACTATTGATACGGATTTTCATTGCCCTAAACCTGAACTTCGCAACAGCGTTAAAGTAGTGATCGGCTGGAGCGGAAGTATCAGTACCATTAAACATTTCGAAATGGCGATTCCTGCTTTAAAGCAGTTACAGCAAAAATATCCCGATCAGTTAGAAATTCATGTCATAGGTCAGGGTTCTTATGCATACCCCGAATTGGATATCATTAGCAAAAACTGGACGACCAATACCGAAGTAGATGATTTAAATTGTTTTGATATCGGGATTATGCCTCTGCCTGATGATGAATGGGTAAAAGGAAAATGCGGATTAAAAGGTTTATCTTATATGGCTTGCGGAGTTGCAACGGTAATGAGCAATGTGGGCGTTAATCCCGAAATTATTACACAGGGCAAAAATGGCTTTTTAGCATCCGATACCGCAGAATGGGTAGAGCATTTATCAGTATTGATCGAAAATCCGGAATTAAGGCTGCAACTGGGGCAGGCAGGCAGGCAAACTGTAGTTGAAAAGTATTCGGTAGAAGCTAATAAACACCGCTATCTGGAGGTTTTGAATTCCCTAATAAAATCTTAAATTTGCCCCCATGGATACTGTAGTCAAAAAAGACACAACCCCAAACGAAGTTTATGTAAAACGCTATAAAGATTTTATTCGTTTGGTCAGGATTTCCAAAATGCTTCGTAACGCAAAGATCATTCAGTATACACATTCAAAATAACCCTCTAATCTATTTTATGAAAAACACAGCACTTACAGAAAAACACACATCATTGGGAGCTAAAATGGTTCCTTTCGCAGGTTACAATATGCCTGTTTCTTACAGCGGTTTAAACGACGAACACGCAACCGTTCGTAACAGTGTGGGTGTATTTGATGTAAGCCATATGGGCGAATTTATTTTAAAAGGTGAAAATGCCCTTAACTTAATTCAAAAAGTAACAAGCAATGATGCTTCTGTGTTAACTGATGGCAAAGCACAATACTCTTGTCTACCTAATAATACCGGTGGTATTGTAGATGATTTAATTGTGTATCGTATTGATGAAAAAACATATATGCTGGTTGTGAACGCTTCCAATATTGAAAAAGACTGGAACTGGATCAAGCAAAACGATACATGGAATGTGGATATGAAAAACATTTCGGAAGAAACGTCTTTACTTGCCATTCAAGGTCCTAAAGCGCTTGACACATTGCAAAAATTAACCGATGTGAAATTAGCAGACATCCCTTATTACTCTTTTGTAAAAGGAAAATTTAATGGTGTTGACAATGTGGTTATTTCTAATACAGGTTATACAGGTGCCGGCGGTTTCGAAATTTATTTTGAAAACCAATATGCCGAAAAAATGTGGGATTCTATTTTTGAAGCAGGAAAAGAATTTGGTATTAAACCCATTGGTCTAGGCGCTCGCGACACCCTTCGTTTAGAAATGGGTTTCTGCTTGTACGGAAATGATATTGACGATACAACTTCGCCGATCGAAGCCGGTTTAGGATGGATCACAAAATTCACGAAAGACTTTACAAACCGTGCTGCTATTGAAAAACAAAAAACAGAGGGAGTTACAAAGAAATTGGTAGGTTTTGAAATGATCGACCGCGGTATACCACGTCACGATTATGAGATTGCTGATGCCGGCGGAAAAATAATAGGTAAAGTTACTTCGGGTACACAATCGCCTACATTGAACAAGGCTATTGGTATGGGCTATGTGAATAAAGATTTTGCCAAAGCAGATACCGAAATTTTTGTCATCATCAGAGATAAAGCTATCAAAGCGAAAGTTAGTAAGATCCCTTTTTTGAAAAAATAACCATACGATTTGAGAACTGAGATTTGAGATTTAAGAAAAGCCACTACTAAGAACTCAAAACCAAACACTTAAAACTATTTTAAATGAACATAGAAGTTTGTCACACACCACAGGCCTATAGCCTTTTCCATAAGGAAGACGCTATTGTTGTAGTGATTGATGTTTTCAGGGCAACCTCAGCCATTGTTACCGCGTTTTATAATGGTGTCAGTAAAATGATTCCTGTAGCAACTGTTAACGAAGCAAAAGAATACCAGCGTAACGGTTATCTTGCTGCTGCTGAAAGAGACGGTGAAGTGATAGAAGGCTTTGAGTTGGGTAACAGTCCTTTTGGTTATATGAATAATAAAGTAAAAGGAAAGATTATTGCCATTTCTACCACAAACGGTACACAAGCCATAGAAGCCAGCCGCAAAGCTTCTAAAATTGTGATAGGAAGCTTTTTAAATTTAGATGTATTATGCGAATACCTGATCGCACAAAAAAAGGACGTTATTCTTTTATGTGCCGGCTGGAAAAATAAATTTAATTTAGAAGATACTGTTTTTGCGGGTGCCGTTGTTGAAAAACTCAGTACAAGCGCTAATTATATGGTAGATTGTGACTCTGCCATTTCTGCAAAACATTTATACAACCTGGCTAAAGATAATTTGTTCGATTTTTTATCCGATTCTTCACACCGTAAGCGTTTGGCAAAACTAGATCTTGAACGCGATATTAAATACTGCCTTACTCCCAATCAATGTCCTGTAATACCGGTAATGGAAGGTAAATATTTAGTTAAGATGTAATTTTATTTATGGACAACCTTATTCCTATTGGCAAACGCTCCTCTTTATTAGTTAAAGAGAATGTATTTAGCCTTGTTATTTTACCAACACACGAGAAAAGAAAAACAGGCTTAATGTTCCTATGGCTTGTTGCCTGGACAGTGAGCGGCTTAATTATATTGATGAGCTATACGCAGATCCAACAGCAAAATGCTAAGTTGATGATTATTGTATGGCTGGCCTTTTGGGCCTATTTCGAATTTAAGATCATTCGTGTGTTTATGTGGAAACGCTTTGGTAAAGAAAAATTCTGGATCAAAAACGGTATTGCACATTACCAGCAGGAAGTTAACGGACGTGGAAAAGTAAAACAATACGACGCCAATTTAATAACCGACCTCGACGTGATTGAAATTGTAAAAACCAATTTTGCAGATAGCTTCAATCAAAGTTTTTGGGTAAAGGGCGGACAGCGCATTGAGTTTATCTGCCAGGGCAAAATGCTGAAATTTGGCATGCAGTTAACAGACGAAGACGCTTTTAAAATTGCAATGGAACTAAAAAAGTTTTTGAAAAAGTAAGCGTTTTATTCTAAACCGGAAAGGTCTGTCGAAAAGCTTTCATCGGTTTTCCAATTCTCGATCTTCAATTTCTCGAAAAAATCGTTCTCTTCTATTTCCCTTACCTTTCCGGGCTGAAGATCACCAAGCATAAGATCTTCGATAGATATGCGGATAAGGCGTTTGCAGGGATGATATACTTCAGAAACCATCTTACGGATCTGGTGATATTTGCCTTCTGTTAAAGTCATTCGGATCCACGTTTGCGGCAGGTCTTCTCTAAATTCATGATCGCGTTTATGCAGGTCTGCCGGCTTTTGTATAATATCCACTTCGCAGGGTGAGGTTGTATAATAACCTCCTCCTTTTATACGAATAGAAATTCCTGTTCTTAGTTTATGTAACGTTTCAGGAGTCATAATTCTTTCCAACTGCACAACGTAGGTTCTTTTATGCGGTGTGCTACTTTCAAATAATAATTTGGTAACCCGTTTGTTTGTGGTAAGAATTAATAAGCCTTCCGAGTTATTATCCAAACGACCTATAGCATGTGTTCCTTCGGGGAAATCGAAATCCAGATCACCTAACAAATTAACGTTATCAGGGCTTACAAACTGCGACACCATTTTGTAAGGCTTATTAATTACAAAATAACGGTTAGCTGTTTCGCTCATTTATAGTAGGTTTATACCCGAATACTTTTAATAACACCCATGTTATTAATGTTCCCGCAAGGCCTGCAACTACCGATAATACAGTAGCTCCCACTACATAGATCAACCCAATATTAATAGCCATTTTAATTGTAATAGCATGGCTAAAACTTAAATGCACCTGTTCGTTTAAAACATACTCTCCCGTTTTTACGCTGGCAAATACAATCAAAGGAATCATAGGAGGAACGCTGATCTGCGCCGTGAGACCAACAATGACTTTATTGAGTTTAAAATAAACAGCAGCTAAAATTGCCAGTGCAAACTGAAATCCCCAAAGAGGAACTATCCCAAAAAACAATCCCACCCCTACCGAAATAGCCTTACTGGCAGCGCTTTCGTGAGTTGCAATGACTTCTTCTTTCCAGGCTTTTTTAAAGTTTTTAAGCGTCATTTTTCTGATCAGCATAACAGGCCTCCAAAAAAGAGCTGCTAAAATAACCAGATAGCTATTTAAAAAACTAATGCGTGTAGAATCTACACTTGGTTTAAAATGAGAAACTCTTTCGCCTTCCGGCGCATAATAAACACTTACAGGAATTGAAATCACAGGAACTCCGCGCCATGCCGCTTTTACAATCACCTCTATTTCGAGTTCAAACTTTGTGGTAAATAACCATATTTTTTTCAGGCGTTGTACAGGATATAACCTGTAACCGCTTTGTGTATCAGGTAAGCTAATTCCGGTTTCAGCCCAAAACCAGAAATTACTGAATTTATTACCGAAAGTGCTTTTATTGGGAACGTTTTCCACTGTCATGTTCCTTGCTCCAATAATAAGACTGCCCGGAATCTCTTCTACTTTATTTAAAAACGTTATAAAATCTTTTGGGAAATGCTGGCCATCGCTGTCTATGCTAATCACGTAATCAAAACCCAGTTCAACAGCCTTTTTAAAACCATTTCTTAAGCCAACACCCTTACCTTTATTTACAGGATGTGTTACCACTACTAATTGGGGATAGCGCGCCAGTATGTCTTTGGTCTGATCTGTACAGCCATCATTTACAACAATAACCTCATCACAGTATTCGAGGGTTGATAGAATAACCGCTTCAATGGTTTTGGCATTATTATATGTAGGAATAAGCACGCAGCATTTAAGCTGTTTAAACTTTTGCTTTACATGTAGCTTTTGGTCTAAAGTATCAATTGCCGTCATTTTCGGATGCAAAAGTAATCAAATAATAGCATTAGATATGCTTTATATTTTAGGATAAATTTAACGGAATTTCTATGTTTGCAACCAATGGGAATAAGACTAAAAACGATTGTATTTTTTTTATTTGTATGCTTTAGTATCCCTCTGGCTTCGCAAACGGCGCCAGGTGTGGAAGTAAAGGAAAAGAAAAAAAAGGAAAAAAAAGTGAAAAAAGAAAAGCCCATTCCCGAGAACATCGAGGTTTTTCCCAAAAACTTTTTAATAAGGCCCCGCTTTGTTTATCCCCTGGTATCACTCAATGTAAACAGCCGCTTATTAGGTAAAGGCGATAAGTTTAGGTATAAGCCGGCTATGCCCGGTGTTGTGGGTTTATCTTTAAAAATAAAGAAGGTGTATATTTCGGCTGCTATACAGTTACCTGCAAGTAAATCGCTTAAAGAAAAATACGGCACAACAAAGTTCCGGAATATTAATATCAATATTAATGGTCGCGTTGCACAATGGGCCTTGTTTTACCGCGATTATAAAGGGTTTTATCTGGAGAACTATAAAGATTATTATCCCAACTGGAATAAGGATTCGCTGGGCTACCCTAAACATGAGGGATTAAGAATTATTGAGGCGGGATTAAACTTTGGCATTAACTTTAATAAGGATTTTTCGCTGAATGCGGCATTTGCGCAGGGAGAAAGACAGAAAAAAAGTGCAGGTTCCTTCCTGATGGGCATTTCGGAACGCTACCAGCGTATTGAAACAGATACCAGCTTTGTACCGCCTACACAGGATGTCTATTACCCTAACCTCAATAAATTTGTGTACGGAAACTTTACAAGCACAATTGTTTCTTTAGGCTATGGCTACCAGATCGTTTATAAAAAATTTCATTACACCAATGTTTTAATGGCAGGACCGGGTTGGCAGATTCAAAGTTACCGGCAAACCGACAAAAAACGGTTATGGATAAATGTACCCACCTATGCAAGTTATAAAACACAGATAGGCTACAATGGCGATCACTTTTTTGCAAACATTATCTACGCCATCGAATACAACACCATTCCTATTAAAGAATCGAGGATCAGGCTTTTGCACAAATGGTTTGAGGTTGGTATGGGAGTAAGGTTTTAATAGGTCTTTATGATCTATTTATAGAGATTGGCCTATGCGTATTACTCTTACTAAATGACTGCAACAGCCTAGAAGCAAAAAAGCCTTCGGTATTTTACCAAAGGCTTTTCAATTATTAAATGCTTTACTTATTTTTTCTTATCAAATTCTGTTACCTGATTATCGTAACATAAATAATATTTTCCTTTAGGAAGGTTTTCAATATTTGTCTCTTTACCAAAACCTTTCTTAACAACAGTTCCAAAGGCATCATACACTTCAAAACCTGTTTCATAAGAGTATTGAATTGATTTTAAGTCTTTACCTACCATAAAGGTTGGTTTTTCTTTCATAGAGTTTAAAAGCACAGCAGAAGATACTTTTGGTGCTACACCTAAACCGGCTTGCTTAACTCTGAATTTGTTTTCGCCACTGTGTGTGGTTACCTGAAAAGAATAATCGTGTGTGTCAGCTGTTCCAATTCCCTGAACTTCGCCAACTAACACCCATTTATTCCATTTAAATTGTTCAATAATATAAGGTAAAGAACCGCTTTCGTTTTTTGAAGTCCATTTTAAAATGTCAGAAGCATTGATATTCATGCTTACTACTTCAAAAGTGGGGCGTGGTTTTAAAACTTCCGGATTTAAAACAACCGGAATGCAATCGCTTTTATGTGAAATTTCAATCGTTACTTTTTGTCCTATTTGAATGTTCATAGCAGCAAGATCAATTTCAAAGGCACTTGAGTTAACCTCATCTGTTGTAACAACACCATTTACTTTAATTTCTGTAGCACAGAAACCTACGCCATTACTCCCAAAAGAGTTCTGTATATAAATATTTTTATTTTGAAATTTTCCTTCTACAACCAAAACGCTCGCTTTAGAAAACGAAGCGATGTAAGTGAGACAAAATAATAAAATAAGGGATTTTTTCATTATATAAAATTATTTATTGAAGTTAATGCAAAAATAAGACAATTTATTCATTCTAGTCAAATATAATGTCGCATTTTAACAAATAAAAACATCACTACAAATACCAGCACAATAATAGCAAGGGTTTTAGAGGCTCCCTTGAAATGCAGCTTATCATAAAAACTGTCTTTTCGGTACGACCAGATCATTGCTCCTATGAAAACGACCACAAAACACAGGGCGAATACTATTTTACCGGTTGTCAACATTTTTTAATTGAATTTAGGCTGCAATTTATAATTTTACGGCTAATTGATGAAAAAAATTATCCCTGTTTTATTACTCATTTGTTCACTAAATGCCTTCGGGGGCAAGATTGCTTCTGCATACAAGGCTTTGAGCGTATATGATTATTTTAAAGCTAAAGGATTATTGTATGCTTCACTTTCCAAAAATCCGGCAGAAGCAGGTTACGGGCTGGCTACTATCTATTACCGAACAGATAATCCATTTTCAAATATTGACAGTGCTGCCAAATACATTGCAAAATGCGCTAAATCGTTTAAGGATACGCTTACTTTATCAGGGTTTTTGATAGCTCCACACACTATTCACAAATTGCGTGACAATATCAGTCTTAAGGGATTTAATACGTATTCTGCCAATCTTAAAGAAACAGAATTGAATCATTTTCTGCAGCAATTCTATTTCAGCCACGATACCTTACTTGATAGTGCAAGGCTTATCCGCGACCAATTGTATCTGAATACCAGTAAAGCATACGCTTCCAGCGATAGTGTAAACCTATTTT
Organism: Bacteroidota bacterium; assembly: GCA_040389965.1. Taxonomy (GTDB): domain Bacteria; phylum Bacteroidota; class Bacteroidia; order B-17B0; family Aurantibacillaceae; genus UBA4416. The sequence continues at coordinate 38,648 of JAZJZF010000026.1, read as the reverse complement.
TGTTAAATCATCCTGAAACCGAATTGTATGCAGACGCTCAAAAAAAAGTTTATGATTTTCAATATGCAGAGCAAACCCTGCACGGCAATGCTATTGAATACAAACATTTTATTATAAGGTATCCTTCAAATCCAAATGTTAGCAAGGCAGAAGACAAGCTTTTTGAACTTACAAAACAGCTCCATTCTACAGATAGCCTTTACAGTTATATTACACATTATAGCAAGCGTACTACGGAAGATGCCTGGAAACTATTATATAGCATATCTGTAAAAGATTATTCAAAAAAAGAACTGAAAACATTTTTGGATGCCTATCCCGGCTATCCGTTTCGGGATGATATCGAAAAAGAGATTCATTTATCGCAAAAGGTTTTGTATGTGTTAAAGAACACGAATGATAAGTACGGCTATATTGATACCCTGGCTAAATGGATTATAAAACCTGTATTTGACGATGCAACTCCTTTTAAAGAAGGTTTTGCAGGAGTTTGTAAAAATGATAGTTGCTATTTTATAAATAAGGAAGGAATTAAAACGTCTGCATCTGATTTCGAAGAAACAGACAATTACATTAATGGACTGGCCATCGTAAAACAGCACAATTATTACTACTTGGTAAATCGTTCAGGACAGCTTATTACACAAGGCTTTGAAGACATCAGCCCCGCATCGGATAATGTTTTTGTGTGTAAATCACACGGTTTATATGGTGCTATTAACGCAAGGGCGGAAACCGTTATTCCATTCTCCTATAAGAAACTCGGTAATTTTAAAAACGGTTATGCTTATTATATGGCCGATAAATACGGGTTGGTTAATATTTATAATAAGACCTTAAAAGCGCAATGGGACTGGATTTCGGAGATTGACACTAATGATCTGGTAATTGTAAAAAAGGAATTAAAATTTGGATTAATGAATCTGGATGAAAAATTATTACTTACCACAGAATTTGATTACATCAGCCATTGCGAAAATGGCATATACTGTGTCGTAAAAAATGGACGTTACGGTTTTTACAACGCCATTGAAAAGTGCTATTTTACTGTAGTTGGATATGAATACGATAAAACCCTTACGAATGACTACTATACCAACGGAAAGCAGTTTAAATTAATTGAAGAAGGAGAGGTGGCACTTGCCGATGTTAACGGACGCTTTAGTATTAAGTTTGGAACTTATACCGACGTGTTTTTTGCAAAAAACGATATTATCCGGATACAAAAAGGAAAAAAGTTTGGCTACGTTGATAGAAAGCTAAAGCCCATAACGCCTGCAGAATATGAAAAAGCAGACGATTTTGAGAACAATGTTGCTATTGTATTAAAAGGAGAAGCGGCACAACTCATTAATAAGTCGGGGAAGGTATTGTTTACATTGAAAGAAGGAGTTATTGAAAAACAGGAAGCAGGATTTTATAGAACACTAGTTAATGAACTCTTTGGATTAATTAATGCTAACGGTGAAGTGCTTTTGCCAAATGAGTTTTCAGAACTCACTCCTATTAACGGAAACCTTTGGCGTTGCACAAAAAACAACGAACTCTTTCTTTACAAAGCCAATCGCCGGCAATTAATTAAAATTACAGATTAAACTGTAATTTTTGGGAAGCTAATCGTAAACGTTGTTCCTTCGTTAACCGTAGTTTCAAATGAAATAGCTCCTCCGAATGATACAATGTAATTTTTAACCATTGCCAAGCCTAATCCTGTACCGGTAGTCTTTGTTGTGAAATTAGGTGTAAATATTTTCGATCGTAATTCAACAGGAATACCGCAGCCATTATCTCTTATTTTTATAATGACTTCCGAATCGTTCGAAAAAGTAATGATCTCAATTTTACCTTGTCTGTCGGGCGACATAGCCTGTTCAGCATTTTTGAGCAGGTTGGTAAATATCCTCAGGCATTGCTCCCTATCAGCCGAAATATACTGCGATTGTGTGATGTATAATTTAATTTCACAAACGGTATTTTGTTTAAATAAGTGGGCTACATTTTTAAGAACTTCGTTTACATTAATAGTTTCAAGATTTGTTTTCGGCAACTTGGCAAAATTTGAAAACTCCGTGGCAATATGCGACAGCGTATCTATTTGCTCAATCAACACTTCAGATACTTTATTTACCCTTTCAGCCATATCATCGGGGTTACTTAAAGCTACCCGCTGCAAATGCTGAATATTTAATTTCATGGGCGTAAGCGGGTTTTTAATTTCATGCGCTACCTGTTTCGCCATTTCTCGCCAGGCACTTTCCCTTTCAGATTGCGCCAATAGTTCGGAGTTTTTTTCGAGCTTCAATAACATCTTATTATATTCCTTTACCAACTCCCCGATCTCATCATCTGCCTGCCAGTCGATAGATTCGTTACGGGTACCAAATTTAATGTTTGAGATCTGTTGCCTGATAATCCTCAGAGGCTTGGTAAGCAGGTTAGAGAGCAATAAGGCTATTAAGGTGGTAATTACAAATAATATGGTATAAATATTAATGAGCGTGGTAAGGTAGGCTGTTAGTTCTTTTTCAAGATCTTTTTGTCTTGAAAAATAAGGCAAATTGATATAGCCCAGCAAACGATCATTTTTATTATAAAAAGGAATATAAGCCGACAGGTATTTTAAAGAACCAATACTTTCGCGTTGTGTATAGCTTGCTCTTACTTCTTTTGAGAAATAACTATAGGCGTCGGGATTCATAAACCTCGAAATTAATCCCTGCTCATAAATAGCAGGCTGCGACGTGGAATACAGCGTTCCCTTTTTTGTAAATAATGAAATATCACTACCAAACATGAGTGCCAGTTTTTTAAGCGAATAGGCCGTATAATCTTTATAAGAAGGATCAAGGTTATTAAGATCGCCAATATTTACTTTAAGCTCTCTTAAAACAGAACGCGACTTGGAGAGTAATTCTTTTTTATTTTTTTCTTCGAACTGCAGGTTCACCACCCATACGGTTCCTATAACAACGCCCGTTAAGGATAAGATCACAATGGAAACGAAAATAAACTGAATACGAATATTTAAGGAATTAAGGTTGTTGATCCTTTTAATGATAACCGAATAAATAAATACCGATGTTAATACAACCAATGAAAAGAACAAAAACAGGTAAGAGTTGGAAGTGAATTTTTGCCAGAATCCGAATTTTTTATCGCTGATAATGATCTGTGTATTCTCTTTATAATTATATACGTAATGGGTGTATTCATTATCTGAGCTTGTAAAACTTTTATCCAGAAAAAGCGGGTAATCATATTCGCCATGCGCACTCAACAATTTATTGTACTCGTAAACAGCATACGAAATGTTTCGTGCCTGTAATTTGCTTTCTATCGATTTATCGAGCAACAGATCGGGAAAGGCTCCCTGATTTACAGCCAGTTTAGGTTCGAGTTGTAAATACAAACGAAATGCTTTGTCGGGTCCTTTACTAATATCATCAATCGATATTTCAGCAATGTACCTAATCGGTTTTTTGTCTTTGTCAATAAAATAAAGGTCATCGCATATCGTTTGAAAACCATCTTCGCGAATCTGTTTTTTAAAATAATCTTCGTTCAGGTTAACCTGGTCTTTTGTGCCGAATACCGACGTGGAATCATTTTTAAATAATGCCATTACAACATCATAACGTTCAAAATACCCACTGAAGTTTACCTGCCTGATCCGTTGTTCAACCTGCTCTGTACTTAGCGGAAGCAGTGAAAGTAAGTTATTTAATTTCGCATCCGTTTTTATAGAAGTAATGATTTTTGTAAACTCATTTTCGGCAATCACATCCTGCCTGTCTGTTAAATTAAGGGATAAAGCATCGTAAGTCCTTTGTTTATTTAACTGCTCATATTTACTAAACAGCGTAAATGTGATGAGGGTTGAAACCAATATGATTAAACCTATATTAATAAAATTATACGATGCCTTATATTTTCTTAAGAAATAAGAAATTATAATTAACGGCACAGGCCAAAGGTAATTGGCATAACTCAAATGCCTGTAATGCACCAGTAATGCTGTAAATACAACTACCGCAAAAAACAGGCTGTTATTAAATGTGGTGAGTTTATTATTGAGCAACAGGCTAATAATTGTTTTTTCGGCCACCAGGTAAAACGAGAATAATAAAAATCCTACTGAAAGTAAGCCTAATGAACTCAACCAGTTAAAATTAAATAATTCGTTAATGTTATAAGATATGGTGGAGTTATTAATTAAACTATCTATGATTACCGGAACATTGTAGTAAAGAAAAACTACATAAATCGAGCTGCAAAATAAAGCGGTAAGATTAAAGGCTGTACTCTTATGTGTAAAATCATAATTCAGTTTATAAATAAGAGCTGCTATTATAAAAATAAGAACGCTGTTGAATAGCACATCACCCATGTAGGAGAAATAAAAAGACGAGGCATTGGCAAAAATGTTAGCATCATATAAAATACTGTTATAAAAAATAGACGGGTACTTAAAATAGATCATCAGCGTTCTGGCAAGGAAACAGATGACTGTAAAAACCAGCAATAATGTTATCTTATTGTGAATTCTTCGTCGCAGGAAAGAGAAAAGAAATAATAAGAAAAGAAACCCCGAAATAATAGCAAATATGATCGCATAAATATTTATAGTATTATTTTTATATAAGCCATCGCTTCGTTGGATTTCAAATAATGTTTTCCCAAATCCCGATTTAATAGAGGGATTTGCATAGTTAAAATCTGTTTTAAGCTTCGTATTACCCGGTAATCCTATCCAGTTACTGAAATTATTATTGATGTAACTGTTTTCGAAATCGTATTCGGGTTTAATAATAATGAGTGCGGCCAATGTACATTTTGAGTTAACACTGTCGCTTTGTTCAATGCATTCGTACCAGCCATTCCTTATTTTAATAAGCTGCACATTTAAACGGCTTGTATCGGCATTCACATCGGGAACCGACTCACTTGCAAAGTAATAATTATTAGATGTTTTAGCGTAAGTATAAAGATCAACTGCCGGCTGATTGTCTGACCAAAACACCAGGCTATCATTATTATAAACATACAGGGCAATGCCTTCGCTTTTGTATAAATCCGAAAAGCTGTTGTTATATTTGGTAAATAACTCTTTAGGTTTATTTTTTTTGAGTAATAACGCTAAATTTTTCAGATGCTTTTGGGCCGTAAGCTCTTTATCATGCAGTTTTAACTCAGCCGTTTTTGCAAGCTCTGTTGTAGTATAGCTGTTTGTGCGGTTAATGAGGTATGCCACCAATGCACTGATAAGTGCGCAGCCCAGCAATAGATATAGATTTAAAGGGCGCTTAAGCATACTATTGGATATGGCAATTTACTCATTTTAACTTATTTTTTTATCTTAAAAATTATTTTTTTGAAGATTTAAGTATATTTGTGTAATAACATATAAATATGGCAAAAAAGACTATAACAGACAAGCAACCTGTTTTTAACGAATTAGATAATAGCTTCCGTTTATTCCCCTTCAAAAATCTAAAAGCACCCTACATTGTCATTATTCTTTTAGGCCTGATTTTCAACCTGACCTCATTACACAATGAGTATGCTCTGGATGATGGGATCATTATACACCAAAATGACCACGTTATAAAAGGTGCTTACGGTATTAAGGATATTATGACCAAAGATGCCTACGAAAGTTTTTATAGAAAAATGAAAGCAACGGATCAGCTGGCCGGTGGTCGTTACCGTCCGTTATCTGTTGTAAGTTTTGCCATTGAACAGGAAATTATTGGTATTTACCCAACCGGTAATTATACAGCTACTGAAGATAAAAACATGAACGGTACTATTGATAAAAATACCGACCCCTATAAAGCCGAATACAACAAATGGACTGATTTAAACAATAATAATGCCGTTGACCAAAACGAATGTTTAAACTGCTGGGATTTAAATGAAAACGGGAAGGCTGATCTTGACAGTGAAGATATAAACGACGATGGAATCATTAATGAGGTAGATTGCCAGGTGAAGGATTCTGCGTTGAGGCATGGTGTAAATATCGTGACCTTCATCATCGGTATTATGTTGTTCTATTTATTTTTAAGCACCTGTATTTTCAGTGATTTTAAAGATCTGGCTTTTCTTTCGGCTCTGTTATTTTTAATGCATCCTTTACATACCGAGGTCATAGCCAACGTAAAAAGCCGGGATGAGATCTTTTCATTAATCTTCTTATCCCTCACCTTCTTCTATGCCTTTAAGTATACAGATTATCAGAACTATCTTAAAACACCGGGCTTCTTCCATAATACTTCCGAAGAACTTAAAAAGATTTATTTCGTCATTGTAGCTCTTGTTGTAGGCTTTTTCCTATACCTGATGAGATCAAGCGGAGTAGCCGTTATGATCCCAAGTATTGCTATTGGAGGTTTAATTATGTATAGGTCTTACCTTACTTTTTTCAAAAGTCAAAAATATACCCGAACTGAATTACTGCTTTGGGCATCTTTCTCATTCTTCCTTTCCCTATTATCGAAAGAGTATGCGGTTACGTTGTTGGCATTAATTCCGGCCGCGATGTATATTTTCTATAAAAATGAGTTTAACATCAAACCGTTTTTAATTGCACTGGGCTTTATCGCAGTAGTTGGCGTAGGTGCCATCTTATTTTTGAAAGCAGGATCTCCTGACATGAAAAAGAATGCGCTTTTAATAAGAGCAGTAGCTGTTATTTTTGCCGCAGGTGGTATTTATATGTTCATCAAATATTTTAAGCCTTACCTCAATATATTCCTGGTACTCTTTATTTTTATTATTTCGGCAGGACTTATGCTCTATCTGAAATACAAATCGGATATTGACCCTAATCCAAATCACAAACCAAACTACGGCTACTGGTTATTCCCGTTTGTGTATCTGTTATTCGGTATTTTTGTAGTGGGCCGCACCAACAAACAAAACAATTTCCACACCTTAATGAGCTGGTTATATTTTGTGACCTTGTTTTATCTGGCCATGAGGTTAGTAGCGGTAAAATTAAAACCGGGTGTACCTGATACCGAGATCCTTAATAACCCCTATTTATTGGCAACACAGGCCGAACAGTGGGCAACCAAAGTTTTTGTGTTACTTAAATATTTTATGTTGTGTTGGTTCCCTCATCCTTTATCGTCCGATTACTCGTTCAATACCATTGAGTTCAGATCATGGACAAGTTGGGATACCCTCGTATCTTTAGTGTTACACATAGGTTTAGCCATTGCAGGCCTGCTATTATTTATGAAAAAGCATATCCTGGGCTTTGCTATCCTGGTATACTTTGCCTTCCTGTTAATGATCGGTAATATTTTAATGGACATTGGAGCTACAATGGGTGAACGTTTATTGTTCCACTCTACTATCGGCTTTGTAATTGCCTTTGCATGGCTTATCCTTAAAGGCTTCGACAAATTACCGCAATCTATGTCCTTAACCAGTAAACGTATCGGCTTTTTAAGCTTATTAGGAATTATGACCTTTTTATATGGTTGCAAAACATGGGAACGTAACTGGGATTGGAAAAATGATATTACCCTCTTCTTAAAAGATGTGGAAACAGTTCCAAATTCGGTATTGGTATTAGGTAATGCCGGCGCGCGTTACATCGATTTATCCGATACTAAAAACTTCGTAAAAAAACGCACAGAGTCTTTAGAAACAGGTATCAAATATTTAAAACACGCGGTTGAATTACATCCACGTTACGTAAATGGATATTTGAATTTAGGTTTGGGAAGCTACAAATTGGGCAGAGACAGAGATGCCTTATACTACTGGAAACATGCGGAACAGCTGTATCCTAACAATCCGTATTTAAAGAACTACTATATTGTGATGTATAACGATTTATTAAATCGTGGCTACCAAAAAGCACAACGCGGACAGTTAGACAGTGCCATTTACGAGTTAAGAAAAACAATTATTTTAGACAAACTTAACCCTGAAGGATTCTACAATATTGGTGGCGCGTATTATCAGAAAAAAGATTATACAAAAGCCAAATACTATTGGGAAGAGTGCTTGAAACTCAATCCTAATCATCCACAGGCTAAAGCCGGATTATCAACTATTGTAACGGTAACGGTTCCTACAAAACCGCAACCAACAGTTAATTAGAATAATAATATCTTAAAAAGCCTCTGTAAAATTTACGGAGGCTTTTTTTATGGTTAAAGAAAATGTATGGCAGTAGAAATTGAACATAAGTATTTACTAAAACACAATCTCTGGAAAGAAGTAATTCCTCATAAAAGTAGTGATATAAAACAGGCCTACATAAGCACAGATCCTCATAAAACAATAAGGGTAGGAACTAATGGAGAGAAAGGCTACATTACCATTAAAGGCAAAAACTCGGGAGCAAGCAGACTCGAATTTGAATACGAAATTCCTTTGGGAGATGCCGAACACCTGATTGAAAATTTTACAACGAACCTGATCGAAAAAACAAGGCATTACATTGTATTTGCAGAAAAAACCTGGGAAGTAGATGAGTTTAAAGGCGCCAATAAAGGATTGTTTGTAGCGGAAATAGAACTGTTAACAGAAGATGAGCGTTATGAACTCCCTCCATGGATAGGCGATAATATAACTGCCGATCAAAAATATGCCAATTCAAATTTATCCTTAAAGCCTTTTAGCACTTGGTAATTAACTAACCCTGATTCCGATCACGCTAACATCATCTACCTGATCATACATTCCTTTCCAGCTTTCAAAGGTTTTTTCCAGAGTTGTTTTCTGAGACGGCATATCCTGTTCACTATTACTTACCAGGAATTCCATAAAAGGGCGGTATTTTAATTTTTTTCCTTTGTCTCCTCCAAACTGATCCGCATAACCGTCTGTGCTTAAATAAATGATATCGCCTTTTTGCAGAGGAATAACCGTGCTTGCAAAAGGGATTTCGGTTTCAAGATACGTGCCAATAGGCATTTTATCTGCTTTATATTCGGTTATTTCTTTATTCCTTAAAAGCCATAAAGGATTATTAGCACCGGCAAATTCAAGGGTATTATCCATTTTATTCCATACGCATAAAGAAATATCCATTCCGTCTTTTTGTTCTGTCATTCCTTTTTGTTCGAGTGCTGCAATAATTTTGGAACGCAGTTTATTTAAAATTTCATCCGCTTTAAAAATTTTATTTTCAACCACTATCTCATTTAGGAAACTATTTCCCAGCATACTCATAAAACCGCCCGGCACTCCATGTCCTGTACAATCCGCCAGTGCAAATACAGCGCGACCGGTTGGTGTATTATAAGCCCAGTAAAAATCACCACTCACAATATCTTTAGGCTTAAATAAAATAAAATGCTCTTTCGATATTTTATCCCAGACATCCTCGCCCGTTAAAACTGCCTGTTGAATACGTTTGGCGTAATTGATACTGTCGATGATTTCTTTTTGTTTTTCTTCTACCAGTTCTTTTTGCTGGGTAACTTCTTCATTTTTAAGCTCCACCTGTATCTTCTGATTTTCGATAATGAGGTTTGCTTTTTTGGTTTTTCTGAAATTAATAAATGCTATCACTCCAAAAAAGCCCGATCCTAAAAGGGCCAGAGAGCCTAACAATATAATAAGGGATTTTTGGCTGTTTTGCTTTTCTTTCGTTTCAATTTCAAGCGATTGGTTCTGAATCTGCAATTCTTTTTTTTCGGTTTCGTATTTAGTTTGAAGGTCTTTGGTTTGTTGTAATCCCTGTTGCGTTTTAAGCGAATCGATAACAGTTAGCGTTTTTGAAAAATAAAATATAGCGCTGTCGTTCTTATTTTCCAGAATATAACACAAAGCTAAATCTCTGTATAAAGGAACTAAATTATCGGTTATTCCTGAAATGTGCGTATAGTATAAGCTTTTATACAGGTAAGTTTTGGTTTGAGTTGTATTTTTATTTTTTGTCCAATAAATATTAGCAATATTGGAATTTAAAACCGCTAATAATCCGTAAATATTATTACGCTCAAAATATGAATTTGAGCCTAATAAGTAGGTTAAAGCAGAATCAGGTTTATTGATATCATAATACCTTATTCCCAATTGCATCATCATATTAAAATACTTTAAACTATCGTTTAATGTTTTTGACAATTCAAACGCCTTTTTAGAATAACTCAGGGCTTCGCGGGTCTTTTGTAAAGAGACATAACAGTTAGAGATATTATTTAAGACATTCACAATCCCGAGATCCCATTTTATTTTTTCATAGATCTCAAGCGCTTTTTTATTGTCGCTGATAGCTCCTTCATAGTCGCTTAAAGATTTTTTTACGACAGCAAAACTCTGATATACTTTCCCTACTCCTTTTTCGTTACCTGCTTTTGTAAAATGTATCAGGGCTTTATTAAAATATTTTAACGCACTGTCCATTTTATTTTCCATATGGTAACTATTACCAAACTGCACCAGCACGTCTCCCTGTGTAACAATATTATTCGGCGCTATCTGACCGGCGATAGTAGCGTATTTTCTTACACTATCCGCATTAACGCCTGTAAAGATATTTGCTATTTTAACATACAGCCTGGAAGCTGAATCTTTGCTAACGGTTAAGGAAATTTTCTTTAAAGAATCAACAATGGGTGTTTGAGCTTTACCCGTTGTAACGGTAATCATTACTGATATACTGATTAATAAAGTCGACGAATAGCGTTTCATAAACACAAATTTATAAAAATTACCCAAATAACCTCGCAAACATGCCATTCATTTTTGTAACCAACAACCACTTTAATTTTAACTCGCTTAAATTAAAGGAAAAAATATAAATCGTTTCAAAACCCAATGAATAATAGGGTAATTGAGTTAGAACATGCGTTATTGAAATTATACGCTACAAATAAAACGCCAACTATACACGAATACCTATTACCGATACATCATCTACTTGCACATAGCTGCTTTTCCAGGCGTCGAAAGTCTTTTCCAGTTCTGTCTTCTGCGCATTCATGTCGTATTCGCTAACGTGTGCCAGGAGTTCCATAAAAGGGCGGTATTTTAATTTTTTTCCTTTGTCTCCCCCAAACTGATCGGCATAACCGTCTGTGCTTAAATAAATAATATCCCCTTTTTGCAGAGGAATAACAGTACTTGCAAAAGGAATTTCGGTTTCAAGATAAGTACCAATAGGCATTTTATCTGCTTTGTATTCGGTTATTTCTTTGTTTCTTAAAAGCCATAAAGGATTATTTGCGCCTGCAAATTCAAGGGTATTATCCATTTTGTTCCATACGCATAAAGAAATATCCATCCCGTCTTTTTGCTCGGTCATTCCTTTTTGCTCAAGTGCCCCGATAATTTTAGCACGGAGTTTATTTAAAATTTCATCGGCTTTAAAAATTTTATTTTCAACCACAATTTCATTTAGGAAACTATTTCCCAGCATACTCATAAAACCGCCCGGCACTCCATGTCCTGTACAATCCGCCAGTGCAAATACAGCGCGACCGGTTGGTGTATTATAAGCCCAGTAAAAATCACCACTCACAATATCTTTAGGCTTAAATAAAATAAAATGCTCTTTCGATATTTTATCCCAGACATCCTCGCCCGTTAAAACTGCCTGTTGAATACGTTTGGCGTAATTGATACTGTCGATGATTTCTTTTTGTTTTTCATCCACCAGTTCTTTTTGCTGCGTGATTTCTTCGTTTTTAAGCTCGACCTGCATCTTTTGATTTTCGATAATGAGGTTTGCTTTTTTGGTCTTCCGATAATTCAGGAAAGCGATAAAGGCAAATACAGCTATGCCCATTAACCCTACGGAAACAATAAGCAGAATAAGTTGCTGCTGTTTCTTTTCTGTTTGGCGAATGGCATCTTTCTTATCCTGATCTGCCTTAAGTTCCAATTCTTTTTTGTTGTATTCAAGCTGATACTGACTTTTAATAATTTTATTTTTAATCGTATTTGAATGAATACTGTCATTAAGCTTCTGGTATTCCTCCAGATAATCGTAAGCTTGCTGATAGTTACCTTTCTGCTTAAATACCTGGCTAAGATTGTATGCGGCATCGGAAATCAACTCCGGATAATTTATCTCCCGGGCAAACTTATAGGCAGTATCGGCAAACAAGGCAGCTTTTTTCAGATCCTTTTGAAGAATATACATAGTTACAACCTTGTTATAGACCTTTGTTTTAATCTGTAAATCTGTAAAAAGTGGTGCGATACGGTATGCTTCCGTAACATATTTCACATACCGTACCGTGTCTTTTAACTGTGCATAAGCATTGGCAAGGCCTATTTTCATCAATGATACCCTGCTGTACACCTTGTTCTTTTCATATATAACAGCAGCTTTTTTATAATAATCGATCGCTATGTTGACTTTATTTTTACGACTCGCCACAACTCCAAGTTGATTATAGACATTGGCAACAACGTTTTCCTGCTTAGTTTTTAGTGAGTAGACAAGCGCTTTCTTGAAAAAAATTTCGGCATTATCCAGTTCATCGTTCTGAAAATAAATATCCCCAAGATTTATATAAATGCTTGTTAATCCCAGTGGTTGATTTTCCTTTTCGAACAGTTTGCCTGCTTCAATGTACAGTTCTATCGCTTCCTGTAAATTCCCCTCATGATGATAGATATAAGCTATATTGTTAATCACAGCACCGAGTCCAGCATAATTATGAATAGCCTTGAATAAAGTATCAGCCTGCAGGTAATAATTTTTGGCAGACTCCAGGTTATTATGGATCATCTGTTGTTCATAGCCCAGATTGAGGAGTGCTGAGGCAGTATAGTAAATATGCAGGCTATCGTTTTTTGTATGGCTGTAATCATACAAATACCTGTTGTAGTTTGTCCATAAGGCCGGATCTTCAAGCCCTTCAGAAAACAAGCGTAAATAATACAACTTCATGGTATCGTTGCTGGTTTGATGATATAGCTTTAGAATAGAATCTACTTCACGTCTGACTTCCGGTTGAAATACAAAGTCAGGACTAATGTTAATGAGGTAAAATGATTTGTCGTATGTCTGTTTAGAATTTTGCGCCTTTCCCGTTGTAACGGCAATCATTAGCGATATAATGATTAATAAAATCGACGAATAGCACTTCATAAAGGCAAATTTATAAAAATTACCCAAACAGCCCTGCAAAAACGTCCTCCATTTTAGTAACAGCAACCACTTCAATTTTAAACTGCTTTAGATCTAAGCCTTTTAGGTTATATGAAGATATGTAAATTTTTTCAAAACCTAATTTTTGTGCTTCGGAGATCCGTTGCTCTACCCTGTTCACAGGCCTGATCTCGCCTGTTAAACCTACCTCAGCCGCAAAGCAAACATTTTGTGGAATAGGCAAGTCTTCATTGCTCGATAACACTGCACAAACTAAAGCCAGGTCAATACCCGGGTCTTCTACCTTTAAACCACCGGCAATATTAATAAACACGTCTTTTGCTCCTAATCTGAATCCACAGCGCTTTTCGAGCACCGCTAATAGCATGGAGAGTCTTCTCAGATCAAAGCCCGTAGACGACCGCTGTGGCGTACCATAAGCAGCCGTACTCACCAAAGCCTGTGTTTCTATTAACAAGGGGCGGTTGCCTTCCAGCGTAGCGGCAATAGCTACTCCACTGGTGGCTTCTTTACGGTTGGTAATTAAAATTTCTGACGGATTCAATACTTCTTTCAGTCCTTCGCCGTTCATTTCATAAATACCCATTTCATTGGTACTCCCGAAACGATTTTTAGTAGCGCGTAACAAACGGTACACGTGGTTTCTGTCGCCTTCAAACTGCAATACGGTATCCACCATATGCTCTAATATTTTTGGACCTGCAAGACTTCCTTCTTTTGTAATGTGACCAATCATAAATACAGGCACATTGGTTTCTTTGGCAAATCGCAAAAATTCTGAGGCGCATTCCCTCACCTGGCTTACACTGCCTGGGCTGCTGTCAATATAGCTTGTATGAATCGTTTGTATGGAATCAATAACCACTAGTTGCGGTTGGATCTGATTAATTTGTGTAAAGATATTTTGCGTATTGGTTTCCTGCAGGATAAAACAATTTTCAGTCGTGATGCCAATCCGTTCGGCGCGCATTTTTATTTGTTGTTCACTTTCTTCGCCGCTTACGTAAAGTACTTTTAGGTTTTTTAAACGCAAGGCTAATTGGAGCATGAGTGTTGATTTGCCAATTCCGGGTTCGCCTCCAAATAATACTAAGCTACCCGGCACAATGCCACCGCCCAATACCCGTGTGAGTTCCTGCCCTGGAACCGGAATTCGCGGGTATTCGGCAATGCCGATTTCCTGTAATAAGATGGATTTATTAGATTGATTGTGCTCATTTTTGGAAGAAGAGAATAACTGCAGGCGATCGTTTTTGGTTTCTTTATGAATGATCTCTTCCACCATGGTGTTCCATTCGCCACAGCTATTGCATTTACCGGCCCATTTGGCGGCCTGAGCACCGCAACTCTGACAGAAATAAGAAGTTTTTGTTTTTGACATGATTCCCTGTTTGGATACATCAAAAATACAATAAGCCATAGCAGATGATTGCTACGAATTGTAGCTAATTAGATTTTCATAGTACTATGGAACGCAGATGACACTGATAAGGCAGATTAACATGGATTTAGAACATACTCCATTAGTCCCGTAGGGGCTTAATGTTTATAGAAAAATAATGCGATTTATCTTTCGCCTGCCATGCCCTACCGACAGGCAGGCCATAGGTACGCAATGTCTGTCCAAAGATCACGCAACAGCATAATAACAGATAAAGTAGGTTGGCAAGAATTTGAACAGGTTACATTCTGTTCCAATCCGTGGCCTTCTGTATGATCCGTCTAATCCGTGTTCTATGAATCTACTCCAGTTTCAACGTATTCTTTTTACCAATGTGCTCATAGTTTTCCGCAATCCAGGCATCACAGGCTTTATAGCCAAGGTCTTTCAGGTACATCATAAAATCCCAGGTAGTATTTAATTTGGATGATAAATTCAATGCTCCCAGTTCATTATCAGCGCTGATATTATGTAAGTACACCGGTTTTAGTTTTCCATCCAGTGTAATGCCTTTTTCCACGAGTTCCTGTTTAAACTGAATGGCTTTTAATTCGAGCATTAATGAGGAGTTAAAACTTAATTCATTTACCCGGTCTTTTATATCTTCAATACTCGTAGGAACTGTTTTAATATTTTTAGGATTGATCTGTATCAGTAAAATATCATCGGTATCTTCTGTATGGTCAATTAATGGTTGTAAGGGCGGGTTGCCAATATAACCGCCATCCCAGTAATAATTTCCGTCAATTTCAACGGCATCGTACATATATGGCAGGCAAGCTGATGCCAGAATTGTTTTTGCCGTTATCTCCGAATGACCAAATACACGTGCCTCGCAGGTCATGACATTGGTAGCACACACAAATAATTTTGGCGGATTTAATTTATGTAATTCTTCAAAATCAATCACCTCATTCAATATTTTTTCCAATGGGTTGTATTGCATTGGGTTTAATTGCTTGGGTGTAAAATTTTCGGCCGTCATACTAAATAGCCTGTAGGTAGGCGAAAAATCCATATTACCCGGGCTCATCATCTTATCGAGCCAGCTTGGTTGCAGCGGAGAAAGCTTGCCGGCTTCCGATATTTTGTGCCAGAATTTAACCAGTAAATGCTTTGCCATATTTCTCCCGCCTTTCTTAAGCCCGTAAATAGTACATACACCATTCATTGCACCTGCACTGGTTCCGCAAATGCCGTCAATTTCAATGCGCTCGTCATCCAATAATCTGTCAATTACTCCCCATGTATATGCCCCGTGAGCACCTCCACCCTGCAAAGCCAGATCAATTTTTTTTGTTTTCATATGTAGATCCTGTTATTTTTTATACGTGTTATCATTCTGTTGTCCGCCTTACGCATGAAAGCAAAAAATACCACGTATAAACGTGTAAATAAAATTAACAATAAATTTTAATGATACTAATTATCGGCTCAGTCAATAAGCTGTTTAACACGAAAATTTAATCTAAAAGGATTTGGTTTTAATATTCGATGTCCAGATCGAATCGTTTTTTAAGCTCAAGTAAAGCCGGGTTTTTATCGGCCATTAATTTAAATTTATCCTGCGGCTTGTAGGCTTTTACTTCGCCCTGTATTTCCGATACTTTTATATCGAGCTGCGTTTGCTTATTTACCAGTATATTTCTAAGCTCATCGAGCATATCCTGTTTAATATTAGTAAGCATTTCGCGCTGTACCTCATTATTAAGCATAATAACAATGGTGCTTTCCTGTAAACTAATATGACTCGATGTTAAGGTGGCATACAATTGCTTGTTACCCATTTTAGATTTTTCTTCAGCAAATTGTTTTACCGCTTCCGACACTCTTTCTATGGTAAGATCAATATCTGCAAGGGTTGAGTTTGTAACCTCTGCTTCAATGATTACAGGTTGGCTTTGTTTGGCATTATCCTGCAACATGAACTGCGATTTTATCTTTAGTTCACTAAACCCTACTACAGGTTTACTGCTTGTTTGAATAAGAGGTTGCGTTGAAAATTTTGCAGGAGGGGCTTGTGGTAAAGCTTTGGGATCGCCGGAATTTTCGAAGCCCGTTCCTAACTCATCTTTTTTTTTTCCGCATCCTGTGATGCGGCATTTAAATAACTGATTTGCATTAAGGCCATTTCGACCTGCAATCGCTGGTTCTTGGCGGCTTTATAATGAATATCGCATTTATTGATAACGGCCAGCGACTTTAATAAAAAAGGCGTAGCACATAATTGTGCCTGTTGGGCAAAACGTTGTTTCAGGTTCTCACTTACTTCCAGTAACTGAACGGTGTATTGGTCTTTACTTACCAGTAAATTACGCAGGTGTTCTCCAAAACCAATAATAAAATTATGGCCGTCGAATCCTTTTTTCAAAATATCATCAAAGGTTACCATCACTTCCGGCAAACGCCCGTTTATAGCAGCATCTGTTAATTTAAAATAGTAATCGTAATCCAGTACATGTAAATTTTCTACAACCTCTTTATAGGTCAAATGATTTCCCGTAAAGGTTACCATCTGATCAAAAATAGAACAAGCATCGCGCAAACCGCCATCCGCTTTTTGCGAAATCACACTCAGTGCTTCCGGCTCAAACGTAATGTGTTCGCTATTGGCAATGTGTACCAGTTGTTCGGTAATATCTTCCGCCTTTATACGGTTAAAGCTAAATACCTGGCAACGAGATAAAATAGTAGGAATAATTTTATGTTTTTCGGTAGTAGCCAAAATAAATTTAGCATGCTTTGGTGGCTCTTCCAGTGTTTTTAAAAATGCGTTAAAAGCCGCATTCGATAACATATGAACCTCATCAATCACATACACTTTATAATCGCCCAATTGCGGAGCAAAACGTACCTGATCAACCAAATTACGGATATCCTCTACCGAGTTATTGGAGGCCGCATCTAATTCATATACATTTAAAGAAGCACCCGAATCAAAAGACACACAGGATTCGCAGGCATCGCATGCCTCCCCGTCGGCAGTTAAATTGGTACAATTAATGGTTTTTGCAAAAATACGTGCACAGGTTGTTTTACCAACTCCACGTGGGCCGCAAAATAAATACGCCTGGGCTATTTTTCCGTTTTTAATGGCCTGCTTTAAAGTATTGGTAATATGGCTCTGCCCAACAACTGTATTAAAGTGTTGAGGGCGGTACTTACGGGCTGATACAATGAAATTATCCATTCTTTAGAAGCCGTTAATTTACGACTAATATCCCCATAAAAAAGGTTAAATTATTAACTGTATGTGAATAAGTATATATATTTGGTTTGAGCTAACCCATTCGATATTTTTTGAAAAAGTACTTCCATATTCTTTGCCTTTGCATCTGTTTTTTTTCCTTCCAAAGTTATGCCCAAACTGTTATTAAAGGCATTGTAACAGAGCCCGATAGCATAACTCCCATGCCCTTCGTCTACGTTATTAATTCTGCTACCGGGCAGGGGCAAATGAGCGATGGCAATGGTAAATTTACGGTTGTTGCCAACGATAAGGATTCCATTATTTTTTCTTTTGTGGGGTATGTAAGGCTTAAACTTCCTGCAAATAAGTTATATACAGCGGTTTATAAAGAATCGAAAGTAGTTATGATTGAAACCGCGTACAAATTGAACCAGGTGGTTGTGAGCGATTTTAAACTCAAACCTTACGAAAAAGATTACATGAAACGTGTGATTCAGGGTTCTAAAACAAGCGTGGTAAATGCCATGCAAAGCCCTATTACAGCATTGTATATGCAGTTTAGTCAAAAAGGGCGTGAACAAAGGAAGCTTGCTAAAATTTTTGAAGCAATTTTTATTCAGGAAGAAGTAGCTAAAAAATTTAATGCCGAAACACTTCGCAAACTCACGGGTAATGACAATATCGACTTCGAGAAATTCAGAAAATACTGCTACTATCTAAGCGACGATTTTATTCTTTCGCACGACGGTTACGACCTCTACGCCCGCGTTATGGATTGCTATAAGCGCTGGAAAGACGAAGGCCGATAATGGCTATTACTCTGAAATAATTTTTTCGATAGCCTTCGGGAAATATTCCAACTCCAGTTTTCTCACTTTTTGCTCAAGCATTTCAGCAGTATCGCCCTCTTCTATAGCACAGGTGGCCTGCAAAATAATTTCTCCTTTGTCGTACTCCTCATTAACATAATGCACCGTTATACCACTTTCGGTTTCTTTCTTTTCAATAACGGCTCTATGCACATTCATCCCATACATTCCTTTCCCGCCATACTTTGGCAGCAAGGCAGGATGAATATTAACGATACGGTTTGGAAATGCTTTAATGAATTGCTCGGGTATCTTTAACAAAAAACCCGCCAGAACAATGATGTCAATTTCTTCTGTTCTTAAAAATTCAATGATCTGTGTGGTATATTCGTAGAGTGCTTCCTTACTGATGATCTGTACATTTTTTTTATAGCTTTCAGCTCTCTTTATCACACCGGCTGTATCAATGTTGGTAACAACCAGTTTTATTTTTATTCTTTTATCGTTCTTAAAATACTCAAATATATTTTCAGCATTGGTACCTTCTCCCGAAGCAAATATGGCAACATTTTTCATTGGCACGAAAATACAATTTTTATAAATAAAAAAGCCCTCTGTCGTCTCACAGAGGGCTTTATATTATTAAGGGTTAAATTTAGTTTCCTGTCAGAAGTGTGACGTGGCCTACAAAAGGATGTTTATTTCCCTGCATATCATATACCATTACTTTGTATATATATACGCCTTGTTCCGCAATACCGCTTCCTTTTACCGAACCATCCCAACCTTTACGGAAGTTATTGCTGGTAAAAATACTTTCGCCCCATCTGTCAAAAATATCCAAACGGTAATTATCTTCATTTACACCAATACCCATTGGCTGGAAGAAATCATTTACACCGTTTCCATCAGGAGTAAAGCTATTTGGAATGTACAGCGCAAAGTCAGGAGTAATTTCTACAACATGAGCAGCTTCTGCAGTACATCCGTGAAGAGAGGTTACTACAAGGTCTACCGTGTAAGTACCAACATAATTATACGTATGACTGGTATTAAACTGAGTCGAGAAATTCAGTCCATTTAAGGCTGTTGGGTCTCCAAAGCTCCATGAATAAGCACTTCCACCTGTAGAGGTATTTGTAAACAGGATAGTAGGATCCAGGATGCTTGTTGTTTGCGGGTTAGGAATGAATGATGCGGTTGGTGCATCGAAAGCAATCACATACTTAGGTTTAACCAAATCAATAGAACATCCGAACTGGTTTGTGATATGTACTTTAACCGTAATGGAATCGGCTTTAGGAACATTGTATGTAAGAGGATTACTTGTACCAATTACATTTTTATCGTTGTACCATACAAATGTATTTCCTGATCCCGTAGTTGCAGAGAACGTAACCGCTCCCGGCGCACAAAGTGTAGTTGTGTTAGCCGAAATAGTACCTGTTGGCAATGGATTTACATCTATTGTAAAGATGGCAGTTGCCGTAGGTGCAGTACAACCGTCACTCACCGTTACAGTATAATGATTAGGAGTTGTAGCATTGTTTCCTGTAACTGTAGTAATACTTGTTGTAGCATTATTACTCCACGCGTAGGTAATATATTGTAAGCCTCTTCCCGGACTCGTAATAGTAGGAGTTAATATAGTAGCCTCTCCATCACAAACAGACGTAGCATTTGCAATAACCGCTAAAGGCGCTGTTACATTTACAGTTACTACTGTTGGTGTAACCGTACAATTATTGGCATCCGTCACGTTTACATTGTAAAGGGTTGTTGTTGTAGGGTTCACCGTATGAGGGCCGGCAGTATTATTAAATGCAGGGGTCCATGTATACGTATATGGCGCAGTACCTCCAAGACCATTAGCACTGATTTGTGCATTTTGTCCGTAACAAATCGTTGGAGATGTTACAGCTGCCCAGGTTAAGAATGGTGGTCTGCCCACATTAGCAAAGCTACTGGTAGTACAACCATATGAATCGGTTACGGTCATTGTATAAGCTCCAAACCCAACACCCGTTACTGTTTGAGATAAGCCCGCAGTTACCTGTGTAGAAGGATTAATAGGATTAGACCATGCTACTGTATAACTAGGAGTACCAAGGTTATAGTTCACCACAATAGATCCATCCTGGCTACTGTAGCATGATGTTGGATTAGCCACAACACTGGTTATTACAGGACTTGCTGCATTAGTAATTGTTACTGCCTGTACTTTTGTACAACCTTTCGAATCGGTGATCGTACAATTCCAGTTAGTTCCGGGGCCCATACCTGTTGCTGTAGGACCTTGCTGTGCATTGGCATTCCAGTTAAGTGTGTAAGTTGGTGTTCCACCGCCTACTGTTACAGTTGCAGAACCATTCAGTAAACCACATCTTGCCGGCACTGATGTGTAGGCTGATGTAAGAGCAGATGGTTCTAAAATGGTAAAGTTAGCATTGATAGAACAGTTGTTGGCATCCGTTACACTTAAGCTGTAACCTCCTGCCCCTAAGCCTCCCAGTACACCACTATTGGTTTGTGCAGGCGACCAGCTATAAACATAAGCCGGCGTTCCTCCTTGTACTGTTGTAGAGATTTGTCCGTTATTGCCACCAAAACAGGATATGTTACTAAAGCTGGATGCTGCCATTACCAAAGCCTGTGGTTGAGAGATGGTTACTACTTTCGATGTAGGACAGTTATTAGCATCTTTCACATCACATGTGTACGTATTAGCACCAACGTTTGCCATAACCGCAGAGGTTTGTAAACCCGGTGTCCATGTATAGCTATAACCCGGTGTACCGCCATTTACAGACATCGTCGCCTGACCGTTCGTTAAGCCAAAACAAGTAACATTTGAGAAACTGCTGATAGCACTTACCAGTTGAGTTGGCTGACCGATCATAACACTCGCTGTTCCTACGCAACCTGCAGCATCTGTAACCGTTTCAAGGTGAAGACCCGCATTAAAGTTAATTACAATTGGTGTAGTAGCTGCATTATTATTCCATGCCACAATATAAGGTTGTACGCCACCTGTTATAGTAGTAGTAGCTGCACCGTCGGCTCCGTTAAAACATTTAACGGCCGTAGTACCTGTTACCACTACTGTTGGGCCTGCAATATCGTTTACCAATGCACCCGCGTTTACCTGACATAAATTAAAATCTGTTACAGTAAACACGTAAGCATTTGCCAATATATTATTATTGTTTAAAGTGGTAGGTCCGTTACTCCATAAATAGGTATAAGGACCTGTACCACCTGTTACTGTAGCTATCGCGTCTCCGTTACTTTGTCCGCAATTGGAACTGGTAGCAGATGTTACCGCCGTTAATACCGAAGGTTGCGTCAACGTAAACGTTAATGATGTTGAACAAGTGGTGTTATAAGTTATAGTAACTGTATGGGCACCTGCAGTTAAGTTATTTACAGGCGTACCATTTTGTAATCCCGGGAACCATTGGAACTGAGGTAACCCAGCCCCGCCACTAAATGCAACATTTCCTGTTCCGTCTGCCGATCCAAAACATTTAGGATTGGTTGTGGTTAAAGTCGTTGCCAAAGGCGCCGGTTGTATAATAGTAGCCTGTGTTGTAGCAGTACAGCCGTTAGCATCGCCTACCGTGACAGAATAAGTTCCTGCAGGTAAATTGGTAGCATTAGCGCTACTGCCGGCTGCTGCACCTGTCCAGGTGTAAGTATAAGCACCAGTTCCACCTCCCGGTGTTACCTGTGCAAAACCGTTGCTTCCACCACTACAGGTTATGCTTCCGGTTAATGCTATATTAGCTGTAACCTGAGTTGGCTGTGTAATAATAACCTGCGCACTTGCCGTACAGGTATTTTGATCGGTAGCCGTTAATGTATAAACTCCTGCGCATAAACCTGCAACAGTTTGCGCTGTTACAGGGCTCGAACCTCCTACCCAATGGTAAGTAACAACTCCTATATTGTTTGTAGTGGTTCCTACCGCTATCCCGTTACAAGCATTAAAGCAGCTCACATTGGTTGATGTAATATTTGCTACCATTGCCGGAGGGTTCACAAGTGTCATACTTGCTGTGGCAACGCAACCTTTTGCATCGGTTATATTTACAGCGTATGAACCTGCCGGATATAAATTACTGGAAGGATTTGATCCGCCACTGCTTGTCCATGCATAAGTATAATTTAACGTTCCACCGAAAGCATTTGCCAGTCCATATCCATTAGAAGCTCCAAAACATTTTGGGTTGTTAGGAGTAATACTTACCGTTAATACTGGTGGCTGTGTAATCGTAACACTTGCAGAGGCAATACAACCCTGGGAATCTGTTACCGTTACTGTTTTCACACCTGCAAGGAGATTGGTTGCTGTCGGAGTAATTTGTCCTCCACTCCAGTTGTATACGAGTGCACCTGTACCTCCCGTACCTGATGATACGGCAACACCATCATTTCCACCAAAGCAACTTACATTGGTAAAGCTTGTGATGGTAATGCTTGGACCTGAAAGATTTGGTACAGTTGCCGCCACTGTATAAATACAATTATTGGCATCTTTTACATTAATCGTATAGGTAGCTGCTGCCAAACCTGTTTGTATAGGAGAGTTAGAACCTGAAGTCCATGTATACGTATATGCAGGAGTTCCACCGGATGCAGTTACTGTAGCCGATCCGTTAGCCTGGTTACAGTTTGCTGCTGTTACAGAAGAAGTTAAAGTAATAGAACTTGGTTGTGTTACTGAAATTGTTGGAGAGATTGTACAGTTATTAACATCTGTAATCTGGCAGGTATAAGTACCAATAGCCACGTTATTTACGGTTGTTAATGTACTTGGTAATGTTGTCCAGTTATAAGTATAAGGTCCTGTTCCGCCTGTTCCTGCAGCTGATACCGTTCCTGTTGCTGTTCCAAAACATTTTACGTTATTGGAATTCATGATTGCCGTTAAAGGAGTCGGTTGCGTTAAGCTTCCTATTGCTGTAGCGATACATCCGTAAAAATCTGTGATCTTACAGGTATAAGTACCGGGTGCAAGGTTAGTAGCCGTAGAAGCTCCTTGTCCGGCACCAGGTGTAGGTGTCCATGAATACGTAAATGGCGCTGTTCCTGCTGTTACCATATTAGCTGTTAAGATCCCGTTATTAGCACCGTTACAGGTAATATTAGTAGAGCCTGTAATAGCGGCTGTTCCACCCGGAGTATTACCAATGGTAGCAGAGCTTACCAGTGTACAACCGTTATTATCCGTTACTGTTACACTATAGGTTCCTGATACAAGACCTGTTGTTACAGAACCGCTACCACCACCGCCTGTCCAGGCGTAGGTGTAGGGAGATGTTCCGCCTGATGGTGTAGCTGTTATAGAACCGTTAGCAGCTGTACAGTTTGCATTTTGTGTCGCTAAAACATCGGCAAGAGCTGTTGGTTGTGTTACCGTAACGGTTTGCGTTGCTGTACAACCATTGGCATCTCTTACTTGTATAATGTGTGTGTTAGCCGGCACTGCTGTAAAGCTACCTGCTGTTTGGAAACCTGTTCCATTAATCTGATACTGATATCCCGGTGTACCACCTGATCCTGTTACGTTAACAGTACCTGTAGATGTACCAAAACATTTTGCAGCTATAGATGTAGGTGAAAGCGTTAAAGCAGTTGGCTGGCTAATATTTACAGTCATACTGGTTAAACAACCTGCTACATCTTTTGCATTTATCGAATAAATATTTGAAGGTAATCCTGTGAACTGCCCGTTATTATTGGTTTGGAAAGGACTCGTTAAAGTATAAGTATAAGGAGCCCCGCTACCACCTGTTGCCGTAACTGTAAGGCTACCGGTGCTACCACCGTTACACAATACGTTTGTGCTGGCTGTTAAACTAATACTCGGACTACCATTATTAGCAATAGTATAAGGTATTGATAAAGTACAGGTATTGGCATCTAACACAACAACCGTATGAGCGCCCGAAGATAAACCTGTTTTGATAGTTCCTGTTGCAAAAGGGCTTCCGTCAAATGAATATTGGTATGCTGCTGTTCCGCCTGTTACCCCTGTAATAGTAGAGGCGCCGGTTGCTGAGCCGCAGGCCGCATTTGAAGTAACAACCGTTCCTGAAGAAGGGCCCGTAATAGCAATTATAGAAAAAGTACCTGTAATAACACAACCTTGCGCATCTCTTACAGTAGCATTGTGTACGCCTGTTGTAAGTGGTGAAGAAGTATTTCCGGTTGATGCCCCATCTACTGTATACGTATAAGCAGGAGAACCACCGGTAGCACTAATGGTAACACTACCTACTGATCCTGCACATGAATTAGGCGCCGTAGCAAAAGTTACCCCCAGTGCCGTAGGTTGCGTAATGGTTGCTGTGCGGGTTAGTACACAGTTGTTTGCATCTTTCAACGTAACACTGTAAGTATTTGCCGTTAAGCCTGTAAAACTTGCTCCAGCCTGAAATGCTCCGCCATTTAATGAATACTGATAAGCTGTTGTTCCACCTCCTGCAACTGCAGTTACCGAACCGTTAGTGCCTGCATTACAACTAACGTTAAACGGATTTAAGGTCAGCGTTAAAGGTGTAGGTTGCGTTACAGTTGCCGTTACCGAAGTAATACAACCCACTGCATCTTTAACCGAAATATTATATGCCTGAGCCGTTAACCCGGTAAAGATACCGGTTGTGTTAACGATACTACCTGGCGTTAAAGTATAGCTATAAGGAGCTGTACCACCTGATGTGCCTACTGTAAGACTTCCGGTGCTTGCACCATTACAGGCCACATTAGACACAGCTGTTAATGTTGACGAAGGGCTACCTGTATTGTTGATATTGAATAAAACCGTTAGCGTACAGCTATTGGCATCTCTTACCGTAAGTGTTTGCTGGCCGGCAGTTAAACTTCCTACATTGGTAGTGGTACTAAATCCACCCCCGTTAAATGAATACTGGTAAGGTAAAACACCACCCGTTGTTGCAGTAACAGTCGCGCTTCCGTTTGCACTACCGCAAGATGCATTGGTTGTAGTTACTGTAGCTCCGCTTGGGCCTGACAAAATTCCCACATTAAACGTACCGTTAATAATACAGCCATTGGCATCTCTTACCGTTGTTGTATGCGTACCGGTACTAAGACCTGTTGCCGGGTTAGCTGCCGCTACTGCATCAATACTATAAGAATAAGCAGGAACTCCGCCCGTTACACTAACCGTAACACCACCCGCAGCTCCTAAGCAGGAGTTTGGAGAAGTTGTAAAAGTTAATGCCAGAGCAGTAGGTTGTGTAATAATAGTTGTTTGATTTAAAGTACAGTTATTAGCATCCTTAACGGTAACACTATAAGTGCCTGCTGTTAAGCCTGTAAAGCTGCCGCTTGCCTGGTAAGCACCACCATTTAATGCATATTGAAGGGCTCCTGTTCCATTGGCACCTACTGATGCGATAGATCCTGTAGACGCGCCATTACAGCTCACTGCTGTAGGCGTTAAACCTAAAGTTAAAGCTGTTGGTTGATTGATAACCTGCGTTATAGAAGTAAGACAGCCCGATGCATCTCTCACATTGATTGTATAAGACTGAGCGGTTAACCCTGTGAATATACCTGTAGTGTTAGAAGTACCTCCGGGAGTTACGGTATATCCATATGGCCCTGTACCGCCTGTTGTACTTACATTGATAGTTCCATTAGCACCACCATTACATGTTACACTTGACGATGCTGAAATGCTGGATGTTGGGCCTGATAAATTTGAAATGGTAAAGTTTACTGTAAATGTACAGTTATTGGCATCTTTGATAACCACATTTTTAGTACCCGCTGTTAGCCCTCCTATATTGTTAGTAGTGCTAAAGCCACCTCCATTAAAGGAATATTGATACGTTGGCGAGCCACCTGCTACCGAAGTAACAGTTGCCGAACCGTTAGATGAACCGCAACTTGCACTTACCGTTGTAACGTTTGCCGAGGTTGGCCCCGGCAAATTACTTACCACAAATGTGGTGCTGAATGTACATCCGTTGGCATCCCTTACTAATATAGTATGTGTAGCACTGCTTAATGAATTAGTCACACTTCCTGTTGCAACAGCATCAACACTAAACGAATAAGCAGGAGTTCCGCCTGTTACACCTGTTACAGTATATACTCCGTTGTTTGATGAGCAGGTAGCCGGTGTTACATTCCCCGCAATAGCCGTTGGGCCCGGAGTAACCGTAATAGCAACCGTTTTTGTAAATATACAGCCATTAGCATCTTTAACGCTAATAGAATAAGTTCCCGATGATAAACCCGTTACCGGTGGCGATGCAGAAAAAGCTCCTCCGTTTACAGCATAGGTAAATCCGGCAGTTCCGCCTGTTACAGCACCTATGGTTATACTACCAGTTCCCGTACCACAAATAATATTATTTGGTGTTAAAGCAACATCCGTAATTGGGGGAGAGTTACTCAGGGTAGCCGATACTGTAAATGTACAGCCAAAATTATTTGTAAGCGTTATCACATCGGTACCTGCCGCTAAACCGGTAACAGTCTGGCCGCTCAATGTTCCCGCACTGCTTGCAAACGAAGAAATAGTTTGCCCGCCGCTGGACGTATTATTAATGACAATAATCCCATTATTATTTCCGCAACTTGGATTTGTAAATGTTAATGTTGCTGCCGGATTAGGACGTATCGTTACTGCTATAACCGCACTGGATGCAGGACAACCACCACTTGCAGGAACTGTGTAAGTATAATTATAAGTACCAGCCGTATACAAGCCAGGATTAAACGTTCCTAAATAACCTCCCGTTAATGCAGGAGCAGGGCCCGACCAGGTTCCTGTAGTAGAAACACCTGTACCTAACAAGCTATATAAATTTGTTGCACCTGCTGAACTACAAGCTGCCATAGTATTACTGGTTCCGGCAAACGGACCATTAATAACATTTAAGCATTGAGTAGTTGTATAAGAACAGTTGAAATTATCTACTGCTGTTAAAGTGTAACACTGCGTTCCTGTTGATGTAGGTGTTACTGTAATGTTATTACCACTGGAAGAAGTAATATTTGCTCCTGACCAGGTTTGAGAAACGATGTTCGGTGTAAAAGAGGAGTTTGCTGCCGGGGTAAGGCCCGGAGCAAAGTTAAGATCCCAGTTAAAGATGTAACCGTTATCGGATAATAAGTTATCTGTTACTTTGATCGTCCAGGGGCCATTTAACGGGCAACCTACCAAACTACTGAAATTTCCTGTAGGCAAATAAGTACCTGCGGTAATGGAAGTATAAGGCGGATTCCCCTGATTAGCTGTGGTAGGGCCGTTACATAATAATACTGTACCCGACATTGAAAAACAGTAATAAGCACCTACTCCGGGGCCTACTGCCGGATCATCTAGCGGCGCACCTAAATAATTATATGAACCACCCGGGTAATCTTTTAAATTACACACTTGTCCGTTAGGACAAATGATCTGGATTGATAAATCTCCCTGGTAAGAGTGCTCCATGTTTAAACAAATATCCTGTATTTGATTTGCCGCAGTAAGGGTTTGGCCGGCATTAAAACAGTTTACGCTAATAGCCGTTGAATAAGATGCTCCCGATCCATCAGGTAAAAAGGTAGTACCACTCACAGGTGGTGTACAGTTTACAACAAAAGGTACCGGGGAAAAAGTTCCTGTAACAGTTGTTGACTGACCAAGACAAACCGTAGGGTTTGCCACTGAGGTGGTGGATGTTGGCGTAGTTGATACCTGAACAACCTGATTAATGTTATTTGTATTTGAACAGCCACCTGCTGTAATTCCTAAATTCACAAAATAAGCTCCTGCTGCGGTGTAAGTTACTGAAGCACTTGTTCCGGTAGCGGTTGTTCCGTTACCAAAATTCCATGTATATACTGCACCTGCACTGCTTCCCGAAAATGTTCCGCTACCGTTAAATGTAACAGGTTGGTTTTTGCATACCCTGATAATACTTCCTGCACCCACTGCCGGACTTGAACTCACTATATTAGAGGTAATGGTTTGGCAAGGCGTTGAACATGATATAGTTGCAGCCCATCCTGTATATTCAACGGAACCATCTGATGTAAAAACGATAGTTAAACATCCTGAAGCATTCCCTGCACTCGCCTGAACAATACCAGGACCTGAACTACCGGTATAACTTCCTATAAGTGCTCCGGCAGTACTGTTACCATCATATATATACATATGCTCATATGTGCTTTCTGTATCAAACGCTGTAAAGTTTAATATTATTTTCGAACCGGGCGTCGACGGACAAAACGTTTGGGTATAGTTTTCAGAGGGCTGATAGCCTCCTCCATTTCCACCCGAATCGTAAAACGTTCCGGAGCAGGTTGAAATGGTGCCATTAGTCATATTATAGTTCTGCCCTATAACAGAATATCCCGCAATGATTAAAAATAAGGTAAATAAATGTTTCATATAATTATGTTTGAGCGTTTTAATATAATTTGGGGCAGCATTATTTATTAAAAGATTGTGGTTCAATAACAATAACATTGTCTGTATTATCTACCCTATAAACGATAGGCGTTTTAGCAGAAAATATAAAATCATATTTCAGCGGATTAAATGTTGTGGGATCCACTACTGCATCTCTTTGTAAACCAGGGTTATATTTATTTAATAAAGCTACCGTAGATAATTTTATGTATTTATCATTTACGGCATCTCTTGGAACTGTTTTAAACTTTACCCTATTCTCAACAAAGTCGTTTAATATTTTTAACCAATCAGGGTTTTGTGTTGCCATTTGCTGAGCCTTGTCAGCATATACTTCTAATACTTTAGCATTGATCTCCTGAGCTCTTACATGGAACCCGGTTAAACTTAGGATTAAACAAAAAAACAGTGTTTTCATAATTGAGAATTTATAGATGTACGTAATTTTACCTGCTAAGATTTTAAATGAGTAAATGTTCTTTAATAATTAATGAGAGGGGGCCTTATGTAAACATATGATTATTAAAATATAACCGGAACTTTTTCACGAAATGAAATCGTAACCTCACTCAACATAAAGCTAAGTTTTTAACATAAATTGTTAAATTTAACAACCTATATCGTATTAAGTCCTTTTGGAAATTAAATTTCTATCCCAATTAGGCAGACATCATCTACCTGTTCATGATCCTTTTTCCAACTGTCAAAAATTTCGTTTAAAGCCAGTTTTTGGTCGGTCAATGTGGTATTATTTGTCCGCAATAAGGCATCTTCCAGCTGTTTGTATTTAAATTTTTTGCCGTTTGGCCCACCAAACTGGTCGGCATAGCCATCCGTAAATAAAAATACCTTATCGCCTTTATGCAATTCTAAATCATGGATCGCAAAGGGTTTACGATCCGAAAATTTGCCTATGGGTTGTTTATTTGCTTTTATTTCTTCTACTGTGTGGCTGTTATTTCTAATGATCCACAAGGGATTATTTGCCCCGCTCCATTGAATGTGAGCCGATGAATTTGTAATATGACGTGTAATCTTAAGCAAAGATATATCCATGCCATCCTGTAGTTCATTAACGCTTCCGGCAAAAGTTTCTTCTACTAATTCAGCCAGTTTATCCAATATTTTACCTGTATCCCGTATTCCGAATTCTTTGACGCAACGGTTTAAACCATTATTTCCAACAACGCTTACCAACGCACCGGGTACACCATGCCCTGTGCAATCCACTGCCGCTATATAAATTTCTTTATTGGCAACAAGAGCCAAGGGGTCGTTATGCATCCAGTAAAAATCGCCGCTTACAATATCCTTGGGCTTAAACAGAACAAAACAGTTTAATCCCGATTGCTCAATGGCCTTATCGGAAGGTAAAAGCGCATTCTGAATGTATTTTGCATAGGTAATCGAGTCTAAGATCTCCTTGTTCTTATGTTCAACAATTTCTTTTTGCTTCGAAATAATAAAATTTGCTTTCCGTTTGTGATTGTAACTTCTCAACACAATAAGCACCAGCCCCGATAAAATAACCAAACCAATAATAGCATACATGGTTAGTTTCTTCTGGCTCTTTATTTCTGCATTATAAATAGATTGTTTATTGTCGGCTTCAATACGCTGCAAATCCTGTTTCTGATTAAAAGCATACTCCAGTTCTTTTTTCAGGATCTCATTTTTACTCTCATCACTTTCAATGGTCTCTTTCGACGACATATAAAGATCCTGGAAATTAAACGCTTTTTCGTAATCCTTTTTTTGCTTGTATAAAACGCTTAAATATTTATAGATCTCCACTTTTACGCCTTCTAGCTCACTATTTTCAGAGATCTTTAATGAACTCAATAAATATTTTTCGGCTTCATTTAATTTCCCCTTCTGTAAAAAGGTATTACCAAGTTCAAGATAATTGTAGGCGTGACCAATATTAGGGCTCATGCGTCCGAGATAGCCGAGTGATTTATTAAAAAAATAAATAGCCGAATCCCTTTCGTTCGTTAACTGGTGATTGATCCCGATATTATGGTATGCCATGGCCATACCAATGGTATCCTGCTTTTCCTGCCTGAGCGCCAACGATTTATTTAAATAGATTTGCGCTGAGGAATATTGTTTTAGTTTTTGATAGCAGGTAGCAATGTTATTGTAATTAATGGCCAGGTAATTTTTTTTATTTCCTGCCTTGTTTATTTTTTCAGCTTTAAAATAGTATGACAAAGCCGTTCTGTATTCTTTTATTTCGGCATAAATGAGTCCTATGTTATTCTGTACCCCGGCAACTTCTGTAGGAAGTTTAAGGTCTTCAAATAGTTTCAGGGCTTTTAAATAATTATCGAGCGCATCGCGCAGGTTAGACTGATCGCGGTTAATAATTCCTTTTAAATTATAGGCTTCCGCAATACCCGGTTTATAATTTATTTTTTTTGAAATGATCAACAGGCTATCAGCCTTTGTCTGTGCCAGTTCATAATTACCATTATCTATCAGATCGCTAATATGATCATCGTATTTATCAAAATAAGCAGTATCTACCTGGCAATACCCTTTTAGGGCTAACAGGAATACAATAAAAAATATGTGGTATTTATTCTTCAAGGATGCTAAATGTAAACTTTAAGAACCTTGTAAGCAAATCCTTTTGCTTATTCTTACCTGATAACGGTGCGGCCAAGAATTTTATTGACCCGTTTTTTCTGGTTCTCGAGCATGATCACAAATTCAAACACATTTTTGTTTTCAAAAGGATCAGCCACTTTTAACAACTCCTTCGCATCTTTTATAATCTGGTTCAGTCTTTTTTCTTTTAAACTAAACAGTTGATGTTCGATTCCTTTTTTAATGGCGTAAATTTCTTTTGGTACTGCTACACCAAATTTTTCCCATTTATCACTTACCGAATCGGGGAAAGAAGCAATATCTATGGCAACCTGCGAAACAGCAGGATTAGCATGATTTACAAAGGTATGCATCGTAGGAATAGTACCACCTTCCAGTTCATGATGAAACTCATCCATTACCATTTGATAAACAGGATTTACAAACTGAATATCGTCGCGCCACATTTCAAAGATCACAAACTCGCAAACCGTTAATTGAAACGATTGCTGAACATTGTCTGTATCTTCTGCTTCCACGTCCACCAATACATTTCCGTATTGCATCATCATGCGTAGCAATTCTTTTTCTTCGCTGTCAAGTATCAGGTCTTTCGGCTCTTCTTTCTCGAGGTATTCTTCAGGAATTAAGTCCTTATCGCTCGGGTAATCAGCAGTGGGAGCAGTACCTGTGTTTGTGGATTGTTGTTTACCGGCATGTTTACGGATCAGTTTATTAATTTCTATCTGTAAGATCTGTTCGCTGATATCCATAATGCGCGAACATTCTTTGACATATACCGATCTGTTAATCGCATCCGGAATTACCGCAATACTTTCAACAATATCTTTTATAAGATCGGCACGCTTTATAGGATCGTTTTTTACTTCTTCGTATAACAGGCTCGTTTTAAAAGAAATAAAATCTTTACTATTGTTTTTAATAAATTCTTTAAACGCGTCGTTGGTTACTTTTTTGCTGTACGAATCAGGATCATCGCCATCAGGAAACAGTAATACGCGCACGTTCATCCCTTCTTCGAGGATGAGGTCAATTCCCCTGAAACTCGCTTTAATACCGGCTACATCGCCATCATACAAAATGGTAATGTTTTTGGTAAAACGATGAATGAGTTTTATTTGTTCAACGGTTAACGACGTTCCTGAAGATGCTACTACATTTTCAATACCGGATTGATGCATGGAAATGACATCTGTATAACCTTCCACAAGGTAACAGGTATCATCCTGTATAATTGTTTTTTTAGCCTGAAACAGGCCATACAGCGTTTTACTTTTATCGTAAATATCGGTTTGAGGCGAATTGATGTACTTCGCTAATTTCTTATCGCTTGTTAAGATCCTGCCACCAAAACCAATGACTTTTCCTGAAATATTATGGATCGGGAACATCACGCGCCCGGTATAACGGTCAAATATATCACTAACGGTTATGGGATTTCCTTCCGTATGATTATTCGACAGGATAGACATCCCGGTTTTAACCAGGTATTCTGGCTTATAACCATTCTTAACAGCCGTTTCCGAAAATTTACGACGCTCATCGGAGCTATACCCTAATTGAAATTTATCGATAATAGTCTGTGTAAATCCACGCTCTTTAAAATAACCAAGACCAACGGAACGTCCCAGGTCATCATTCAACAAAAGGTCTGTAAAATATTTCTGTGCATATTGCATCACAATGTATAAACTCTCCTTTTCGTTTTGCTGTGCTTTTTCTTCAACCGTTACTTCTTTTTCTACAACCTCAATTCCGTACTTATTAGCCAGGTACTTTAACGCTTCAGGATAGGTTAAGCTCTCATGGTCCATAATAAAATTTACGGCAGTACCCGATTTACCACAGCCAAAGCATTTATAAATTCCTTTAGCAGGCGAAACCGTAAAAGAAGGCGATTTTTCGCCATGAAACGGACAAAGACCCAATAAATTGGCTCCCCGCTTTTTAAGGGTAATAAAATCGCCAATAACGTCCTCAACACGGGCGGCATCAATAATTTTATCTATGGTGAATTTAGGAATCAAAAAAGTGTAATTTTACAGTATAAATATACTAAAAATGAGCATTTCAAAAGCCAAAATAATAGCCTTGCTTCTGTTGTTTTTTGTGATACAGACTAAAAGCCAGACAGCCATGCAATTATCCCAACAAATTTTTGCAGATCTCAAAAGTGGTAATTTTGCTAAGGTAGACGTCTTGTTCGACACCACAGGTATTCTTAATTTTATTACAACCGGAGAAAAAATAAATTATAAAAAAGACCTTGAAGATTTTGGTGATCTTAAAAAACTGATTAGTAGTGAAGAAGAGCCAAACGGATTTAAAACAAGGGTAGCGCTTGGGCTGCAGTTTAAAAAAGAAAAAAAGTCTTTGATTCTGGTTTTTAATCAAAACAATAAACTCGAAAAATGTTTTTTTATAAATTATACCGAAACCCCTTTCTTTCATTTAAAAGGCTATAAAGGCTTTTCGGAAGTTACTGATTTAACCACTGCTGTAAAAACACGCGATGGTTTAACCTTAGGTGCCAACATTGCTTTTGGTGATACTAGTAAACAAAAATCGCCCCTGGTTATTTTTGTGCATGGCTCAGGTCCTGGCGACCGCGACGAAACATTTGGCCCTAATAAACCTTTCAGAGATTTAGCGCAAGGTCTGGCTCAGCAAGGCATTGTAAGTATTCGGTATGATAAACGCACCTTCACCTATCAGTACAACTCAAAGCTTATGAACGATAGCATGACCTTGTACGAAGAAACGATTAACGATGCTATTGATGCCATGAAGCTGGCAAAACAATTTACGTTTATTGATACCACTAAAATTTATATTATTGGCCATAGCCAGGGTGCTATGTGTGCTCCAAAAGTAGCTGAGTTGTGTCCTAAATTAAAAGGAATAGTGATGATGGCGGGACCTGCTACAAATCTGGTAGATATTATTCCACCGCAAATGGAATACATGGCCATGCTGGACGACACCATTTCAACTGCCGAACAAATGCAGATTACGTCGGTTAAATGGATGGTAGATAAAATTAAATCTCCGACCCTAAGTAACAAAACGCCAAAAGGAATGTTGATGGGGGCAAGTGCAACTTACTGGAGAAGTATACTGAAATATAATCAGGTAGAAACAGCCAAAAAATTAAATTTACCGGTTTTGATTTTAAACGGGGAACGCGATTACCAGGTAACACTAAAAGAATTTCAGTTATGGAAACAACAACTGGCAGCTAAAAAAAATGTGCAATTTATGTCTTATCCGTTATTAAACCATTTGTTTCTGGAAGGCAATGGCAAACCAAATCCGGCAGAATATGATAAACCAGGTCATATACCACAATATGTGATCGATGACCTGGCCAGATTTATAAAAGGTAATTAATCTTTATTTTGTACAATGAATAGCTGATTTACTTTGCTTTCATTTTATTGTTTTTAGCTTCATGGGTTAACTCTGCCAATCCCAGTTTTTCCATTAATGGCGGCACATATACACCAAATCTTCCGCGGAGGCCTTTTTTTAAACCATACCACCCTCCTACTGGATTTTGTTCGGATCTTCCCCAGGCTTCAACGGTTCCTTCCTTTGCAGGTTTTTGTTCATCAGCTCCGCCCAGTTCCATCCAATCTTTATGTTTTTTGAGCATGGCCTGCAGGTCGTTCAAACATTGAGCATCGTATAATAACGTGGTTTTACCAACCACACATACAATAACCTCTTTACCATCTTTTACATCTTTATACATTTCGTATTCCGATGTGTTAGGTGGCGTTTTTAATTTCCAGGGATTTTCTTTTGTTCCTTCTGCAGCCATAGTAATCTGCTTATTTGTTATAATCAAAATTGACCATCCACTGAATGTCAAATTTATCAGTAAACATTCCAAAGTAAGCACCCCAAAATGTTTTATCTAAAGGCATGGTTACTTTTCCTCCTGCCGAAAGGCCTGTAAATAAACGACTTGCTTCCTCTTCGCTATCTGCATCAATCGAAATAGAAAAATTATTTCCAATCTTTGAAACGTGTCCAAATGCCTCAGAACTATCGCTTCCCATTAAAATACTTCCATTACTAATCGGTAAAGAAATATGCATTATTTTTGCACCTTCCGATTCCGGGATCGGCGGTTGGCCGTCCATTGGAGGCATATCTTTAAATCTTCCCACCATAGGAAAATCGCCACCAAAAACGGATTTGTAAAATAAAAATGCCTCTTCGCAATTTCCGCCAAAAGTTAAATAAGGATTGAGTGTTGCCATGTTTTTGTTTTTTGTTTTAAATATTAATAAAAGAATTGCTCACTTACTATTTTGCCGTTAACGACTTTATAAACACAGATCTCTGTTAATTGCTCTCTTCCACGCCCTTTAAATGTTGCGTCTACCATCCAGGATACCGAAAAATAAGTCCCCCCTATAATAGGTTCCGAAATTTCCTGGCCATAAAAAGCTTCTAAAATAGAATGGTATAGATTTATTTTTTCAATGATTGCCTGTTTTCCGGTTGTAAATTTTGGAACCATTACATCATCCGCCTCAATACTTACCGCATCGTCTGCAAATAACTCCCTGATTGCTACTTCAGGCTTTCCTTCTCTACATAATGACACTAATTTCTTTGCTACCTCTAATGTTGTCATCTCTGATTTTTAAGGATTGATAGAATATTTAGTCTAAATTTACAGGTAAATATAAAATACTTACTTGTACTTCACAAGTGTTTTAAGAAAAATGGGAAAATTCAGATCAAACTGCCCTTTAAGCAGAACTCTAGATATTATTGGCGATAAATGGACTCTTTTGGTTTTACGCGATATTGTTGCTTTTCAGAAAACCACGTTTAAGGAACTATCTCAAATGCCTGAAGGAATTGCTACCAATATATTATCAGACAGACTTAGCAAACTGCAGGAAGAGGGTTTTATAACCAAAACGCAAAGTGAAACCAATAAATTGGTGTTTCATTACATCCCTACAGGTAAAGCCATAGATCTGATTCCAACGGTAATGATGATGCGGGAATGGTCAGAAAAATATTTGTACGAAGAAGACGAAAAGCCCACTCCTATTGGTAATCATCCACAATAAAATAAATAATACATCCCATAGCCTGTATCCTTATAAGAGTACAAAAATCACTATCTTTAGCCTCTGAATTCTGAACAGTAACTTTTTGGTCAACAATTCATTAATTCTGAAACTCAACAACTAATTATGTCAGTTTACGATAAATATAAAGCAGTCATTGGTTTAGAATGCCATATTCAATTGCTTACCAAAACAAAAATGTACAGTAGCGACGTAGCAGAATATGGAGCTATGCCAAATACGAATGTCAGTGTTATTACATTGGGGCATCCCGGTACATTGCCAAAAGTAAATAAGCGTGCCATTGAGTTTGCAGTAAAACTGGGCATTGCCACACATTCAACTATTCGCGAAGAAAATCAGTTTGCCCGCAAAAATTATTTCTATGCCGATTTACCTAAAGGCTACCAAATTACACAAGACAAAACACCTATTTGCACAGGAGGTTATGTTGATATAAAATTAAAAGACGGTACCGAAAAAAGGATCAACCTCACGCGTATTCATATGGAAGAAGATGCCGGAAAAAGTATGCATGATATCGATCCCTTTGAATCACTAATTGATTTGAACCGTGCAGGAACCCCTTTATTAGAAATTGTGACAGAGCCTGATTTTACAAGCAGTGAAGAGGCTTACGTTTATTTGACGGAGATAAAAAAACTGGTGCGTTACCTGGATATTTGTGATGGTAACATGGAAGAAGGCTCGCTACGTTGTGATGCCAATGTTTCTGTGATGTTGAAAGATGCAAAGGAATATGGAAAAAAAGTGGAAGTAAAAAACATGAACTCTTTCCGTAACGTGCAACGTGCCATTGATTTTGAAATTAAACGTCAGATCGATTTGATTGAAGCCGGTGAATTAATTGCCGGTGAAACACGAAGCTTTGATGCTGTTAACGGTTCTACCTTTGCTTTACGTAGTAAAGAGAACGCCAATGATTACCGTTATTTTCCTGAACCCGATTTGCAACCGGTTATCGTAACTCAAGGTTACATTGATACTATAAAAGCTATTATGCCTGAGTTACCGGGCGATCTGTTTAAAAAATTCACAAAAGAATTTGGCTTGTCAGAATACGACGCTTACAATTTAACGGATCTTAAAGGACTTGCCTTATATTTTAATGAGTTGGTAAGCCATACCAAAAACTATAAAGCTGCTGCTAACTGGATGATGGGAAGCGTTAAATCTTATTTAAATGAGAATGCTATTACCATTGAACAATTCAGCGTGTTACCAAAAACAATTTCCGATTTAATTGCATTAATTGACGAAGGAAAAATAAGTAACGCTGCGGCAACCCAAAAATTATTTCCTGAGTTAATGCTTCATCCAACCGAAGCACCATTATCTATCGCACAACGCTTAGATATCTTACAAAGCAATGATACCGGTGCTTTACAAGAGCTGGTAAGTCAGGCACTGGCAAAATATCCTGAAAAAATTGCGGAATATAAGTCCGGAAAAACAAACCTCTTAGGTTTATTTGTGGGAGAAGTCATGAAATTAGGAAAAGGAAAAGCGGATCCTAAAATGGCCAATCAACTGGTAAAAGAAGCATTGGATAAGTAACGTTCTGCAACCTGCCTTTCATTAATAAAACCAGGTATTACTATTTAATCAAAGCCTTGCATATTCTGTGAGGCTTTTTTCGTTTGGTTAACCTTTGGGCGTGCCACTGCAGGATACAGGCAGTGTCAGGTTATCACTTCAAGCTTTTACGACACTTCGTTTCGTAAAAGGCTTTCCATTCTATCCTTCACGCGCACTTAAAATCAAATTAAGTTTATGATAATAGGTGTAATGATTTTATTCTTTCAGATGATTAGTAGCTGCTAGAGTCTTATCTATAAACACAAAATCCCTTCACCATATTATAGCGAGAGGTTTCATATGGGCAGGGTAAAATAAGATTAAACTATTGGTCATAAAAAAACCCCTACTAATTTACTAGCA
>JAZJZF010000025.1:27208-55629 GCA_040389965.1 Bacteroidota bacterium | reverse complement strand
GGCAGCAAAGGTGTGAAAGCAAATCGCTTTAAGCCCATGGTAAAATTCATAGGACCCTTTCAACTGGAGGCAGGTGCAGAAAAAACACACCATGTAGAAATTCCCAATTATGTTGGATCTGTAAGGGTAATGGTAGTAGCCGAAAATAACGGTGCTTATGGAAATGCAGAGAAAGCGGTTGCTGTCAGAAAACCATTAATGATCCTGGCCACTTTACCACGGGTACTTGGCCCCGGCGAAATAGTAAGCTTGCCGGTAGATGTATTTGCTATGGAAAAATATGTGAAAGATGTGAAAATTGAAGTAGAAGTAAACGAGCTGTTATCGTTAGATGGCGTTAAACAACAAACCATGCGTTTTGATGAAGTTGGCGATGAAGTGATCAATTTTAAATTAAACGTGATTGAAAAAACAGGAATCGCCAAAGTAAAAATTACAGCTATCAGTGGCAAAGAAAAAGCCGTTCAGGAAATTGAACTGGATGTAAGAACACCAAATCCTAAAGTAGTGGATGGTTATGAAATGGCTCTGGAACCAGGTAAATCTTGGGATGCAGAAATTGATTTTAAAGGAATACTAGGTACTAATAAAGCTACTGTTGAGCTTTCGAATATCCCATCTATGGGACTCGAAAAACGCCTGGATTATTTAATTCAGTATCCTCACGGTTGCATTGAACAAACTACCTCTTCTGTATTTCCACAATTGTATGTCATGAATTTAGTGGACTTGAACGATGCCCAAAAAGGAAAAATCAGCGATCATATTAAAGCCGGATTAAAACGATTACAATTGTTTCAAACTTCTAACGGTGGCTTTGCTTATTGGCCGGGCGAATCATATGACAGCGAATGGGGAAGTAATTACGCCGGGCATTTTATGATTGAAGCAGAGAAATCAGGTTACGCACTCCCACTGAATTTAAAAGCAAAATGGATAAAATACCAACAGGAACAAGCAAAGAACTGGACATTGAATAACAACTCCTACACGCATCCACATGGCAGTGAAACCAATCAGATCATTCAGGCCTATCGTTTATTTGTATTGGCTTTAAGTAATAATGCAGAGTTGGGCGCCATGAACCGTTTACGCGAAGAGAAAGCCATTTCGGCAACTGCAAAATGGAGACTGGCTGCAGCCTACCAGTTAATTGGCCAGCACGAAGTAGCGATGAGTTTAATAAAAGATCTGCCTACAACGGTTAAAGCTTATAAAGAATTATCCTACAGTTATGGTTCGGATGTAAGAGATGAAGCTATGATTTTGGAAACCTTGAGTTTACTAAAAGAAAAAACAAAAGCCGCACCTCTGGCAAAACAGGTAGCTAAAAATTTAAATTCAAATAACTGGATGAGTACACAGGAAACCGCTTATTCCTTATTGGCAATGTGTGATTATGCAGGTGTGAAAGGCGGTGCAAAGGAATTAAATGTTTCGTACAGTTTAAATTCAGGCGCAGTCATTACAAAAACATCTAAGAAAACCATTTACCAGGTAAAATACAAAGACGCCGACATTAGCAAGAAAGGAATTGTTAACCTGAAAAATAACGGAGAAGGAACTTTGTTTGCAAAAGTGATTGTAGAAGGCATCCCATTGATCGGAGATAAAACCGCCAGTGCCAAAGATTTAAAAATGGAAGTGATTTATAAAAACATGAAAGGCGAAATCATACAACCTGATAAATTAATTCAGGGAACAGATTTTGTGGCTCTTGTAACCATTTCAAATCCGGGCACAAAAGGCAACTTGCAGGAAATGGCTCTGAATCAGATCTTCCCGAGTGGCTGGGAAATTCATAACAGCCGCATGGATGAAACAGGAACTCCCAATGCTGCACGTTATCAGGATATAAGAGACGATAGGGTATATAGCTATTATGAGCTACCGGTGAATGCCGCTAAAACATTTGCCATACAATTAAATGCAACGTATCTCGGGAAATTTTATCTGCCAACCGTTTACAGTGAAGCCATGTATGATAACCTGATCAGTGCCAGAGTGCCGGGGCGTTGGGTAGAAGTAGTGAAAGATCCCGGAACAGTAGCGAAAAAGTAAAAACAAGTCTAAAAGAAAGGAGGTATATATCACATGAGCAAACAAAATCAAACCAATACAAAAGGAAACGATCAACGTTCAGATTCCAAGAATCCGAACAATGCTGCACAAAAAGCAGCACAGGATAACAGGTCCAATCAAAAAAATCCTAATCACCAAAAAACAAAAACCGGTAAATAGTGTGTGATTGGTTTTATTAATTTAAAAAAGCGCCGCTGTGGGTAGAGTTCTGGCGGCGTTTTTAAAGTTCTTCCAGCATTTTTACTACTTCGGGGCGTTTGCGTGTAGATACAGGAACATTGCAGCCATCCGTCATAATTAAATAACCGCCATCCGTTTTCACAAATTCTTTGATGTATTTTGTATTTACCAAGTGCGACTGATGCACACGGTAAAAGCCCTGCTCGTTCAATAGGTCTTCAAACTCCTTGAGTGTTTTGGTTACAAGAAATTTTTTGCCGTTACTAAAATGAAACTCCGTATAATTGACATTGCTTTCGCAGCGGATAATATCCTGTATGTTAACAATGTGTATTTTATCCTGTGTGTGTAAAGCCAAGCGTTCATGGGGCTTTTGAGTGTTTTTTAACGCCTCGTTCAGGAGTTTGTAATTTTCGTTTTCATTGGGTTTATGTTCGCGGTATTTTTTTAAAGCCCCTACTAATTCGTCCGGGTCAACGGGCT
This sequence comes from Bacteroidota bacterium, assembly GCA_040389965.1. Taxonomy (GTDB): domain Bacteria; phylum Bacteroidota; class Bacteroidia; order B-17B0; family Aurantibacillaceae; genus UBA4416. The sequence goes on along the minus strand of JAZJZF010000025.1, from coordinate 52,884 downwards.
TCATCAAATAATCAATAGCCGCATAGCGAAATGCTTTGATGGCATGTGCATCAGAGGCCGTAATAAAAATAATTTTGAAATTGATCTCTTTTAAAATATCCAACAGGTCGAAGCCGCTGCCATCCTGCATTTGTATATCTAAAAACAAAATATCGGGCTTGGTGTTTTTCAGCAGTTTGGCTCCTTCTACCACACCATTGGCTTCTCCAATAATTTCCACATCAGGCGCATACACCTGAAGGTCTTTTTTCAGAGTCGTTCTTGCCTGTTCTATATCGTCTATGATGATTGCTTTTATCATGTATTTAAAAGTAAGAAAATTTATATTCTAAATTTGATTAATTTAGGGCTAAAATAGTTGTCTATGAAATTTCTTTTTTTACCCTTACTCTTTATCGCTTTCATTTTTAATTCTTGTCAAAACAGTACCGTACGCCGAAAGCCTCCTGTTCCAAAATCTGATACAGACCTGATTACCGGCTGCTATTATATTGTAGATGATAGTACTAAATTAAAAAGAGAAGTCGTTCATAGTCCCTATCACGAAGCGTATTACATAAATCCAAAACCGATATTAACGGTTGCCAATTTTAAAGAAGTTACGATCTCTGATAGAGAAGGTTTTTCATTATTTGTTGAACTGGATGGGAAAGGGAAAACAGAATGGAGTATGGCCACAGAAAAATATGCAGGTAAAAAACTGGCATTTATTATTGATAATGAATTGGTAATGGCACCAACGGTAATGGGTAAGATTGATGGCGGCTCTTTTCAGGTATCGGGTAATTTTACGAAAGAAGAAATGGAAACCTTGTTCAAAAAAATACATCATGAGATGTATGAAGACTAATTTACTGTAAAGGTATTCTCACAATCACCTTTGTTCCCAAAGCATTGCCTGCTGTATCATACAGGTCGATGATCTCCAGTGAGCGGATGTTTTTATCCTCTTGTAACAGATCGAGTCTCTCCTGCGTTACCAATAAAGCGGTTGATTTGTGATAGGTCTCTTTACTGTTCTGATTCATTTCCTCCGCTTTAGTACGGCCAATACCATTGTCGGTAACAGTACACTCCAGTAAATTATTTTTCTCCGAAAAAGTGACTTCAATCATTCCTCTTTTTTCGTGAATGTATTTTAAACCATGCTTAATGGCATTTTCAATAAATGGCTGTAAGAGCATCGGCGGAATTTTGATATAATCTTTTTCCAGGCCGGCATCAACCGTTATCCCGTAATCAAAGCGATCGCCGTTACAGAATTTCTCAATTAATAAATAATTCTCCAGGGTGTTTACTTCTTCTTCCAGCGTAATGGTTGCCTGTCTCGAGTTATCAAGGATCTGGCGCATTAACCTCGAAAATTTAGCCAGGTAATAACGGGCGGCTTGCTCATTATCTGTTCCTATTTGTGACTGAATTGAATTTAAGGCATTGAAAATAAAATGCGGATTCATTTGCAAACGCAGTGCTTTTTGTTCCAGCTCAAGAATCTCTTTTTCCATCTGCGTTTTTTTCTGCTCTTCTGCAGCCTTTGATTTAATGCGGTTAATCCGCCATTTAAATACAGCAAACACAATACCCCCAACCGTTATAATAACAATCGTAATAAACCACCATCTTAACCAAAAGGGCGGCGAAATGTGAAAGGTCAGTTCCACAGGTTGTTTGTTCCAAACTCCATCTTCATTACAGGCTTTTACCATAAAGGTATAAGATCCGGAACCTAAATTTGAATATGTAATTTCCCGAGTCGTTGAAGAAGGTGACCAGTCTTTATCAAAGCCTTTGAGCATCCAGCGGTATTTTACGGCATCAGGATTACTGAAGTTGATCGCTAAAAAATCGAAGGTTAAATAGTTTTGATCATAAGGCAATTCGAGCGATGAAACGGTATTCCAATCGCTCACATAGTTTTTAAAAGCGGTGTTTGAAATGGGTTCGTAGGATAATTTGACATTGGTAATATTGGTAATAGGCTCGTGGTTGTTTTTTACCAGGTTAGCAGGATTATATTTGGTAAGGCCATTGATGGTCCCAAACCAGATAGTACCGTCGGTATCTGTAAACACCGCATTTTGGCAGGTTTCAATTCCTGTAAATCCTTCGCCTTTACTGTAATGTTTTATTTCCAAAGGTCTTCTGTCTTTATCCAGATACAAATGATCCAGACCCGTTTCTGTTCCTGTAAACAGGTTATTATTAATATCGGCACAGATCAAATAAATATTGGAAGAGCTTAACCCGTTAGTATGATTGTATTTTTTAATCCTGAAATCCCCCTGGTAAAGTGGCATACTCGCAATCCCATCTCCCGCTGTGCCCAGCCATAGGTAACCGCTCTTATCTTCTGTCATACAACGGATGGCATTAGATGGCAAACCGTTAGTTACGCTGATGCTATTATTTTGTATTGTGCTGTTGCTGATACAACCAATGCCGTTGTTTTCTGTTCCATACCAAAGTCTGCCGGTTTTATCATATAACAGGCAGGTTAAACGGTTGTGTAATAAGCCTTCTTTGGTACTGTAATTAATAATAACGGGTTTAGAATTGCTTACATTCAGTTTATATAAACCCGCTCCTGCAGTGGCTATCCATAGGTTACCACCTTTATCTTTAACCATTGCCCGAATGTATTTTTTATTTAATTCCTCTATGGCATTAAAACTAATCCCATCATAGGTATAAACCCCTTGCCCATCGGTTCCAAAATAAAGAGTGCCATTAGTATCTTCTGCTATGGCTTTTACTTTTACATTTTCAAAGCCATTGCTTTGATTGAAGCTGTAAAATTTGGAACTGTCCAGCAAAGATACTCCTCTGTCGGAAGTGCCTATCCACAAGCGTTTTTTGCTATCTCTGAAAATACTGTAAATAAAATTTCCGCCCAGGCCCGACGATTTATCGTAAACGGTAAATTGTTTTCCAAAGTAGTTGCAAACGCCTCCACCCGATGTCGCGAACCAATAATTCCCGCTTTTATCCTGAATGGTATTCCTTACGTGGTTATTGCTTAAGCCCTCCTGTTCTGTCAGCCAGGAAAACGATTTTAAGGCCCTGTTATATTGGCTCACACCATGCGATAATGTTGATAACCACACATTATCCCTGTTATCGAAATAAATATCCAATACCGTTTGCTTATATAATTCCAGTTGAAGATCAATCCTGAAAAACCGTTTTCCATCATATACATAAGCCCCATCGCCATAAGTTCCTATCCATAAATTTCCTTCCGAATCTTCATTGATACAGGTAATGGAATTATTCATGAAACCCCGTGTTTTATCATATTTGATGACACTATACTTCCCGTTTGTTTCTGTGATCCTGAAAAGCCCTTCAGAATTGCCATACCACACATTTCCTTTACGGTCGGTATGAATGGTGTTAACGATCCTATTCTTTTCTTTTAAAAGTTCGGTAATGTTTGTAAAGCCTTTGCTATCCTGTAAAAATACACCGGCATTGGTGGCCAACCACTTTCTTCCCTGCCCATCAAAGGCAATATCCTGAACAGAACATTGTACCTGCTCTCCCTGAGGATAATACTTTGTGAATATAATGCCATTGTATTCACAAAGACCATTGTTAGTTCCTATCCATAAATTATAATGTGCATCCTCCTTTACACAGGACACATAATTATTGGTTAAGCCGTCTTTAACGCTAAAGGTTTTAAATTCCGTTCCGTCAAAACGCGTTAGCCCTCCTCCCCGTGTGCCCATCCATAAATAACCCCTGTGGTCTTGTAACAGGCTAAATACCTGCGACTGAGCCACTCCTTCTTTTACGGAGTAATTATGGAAATTGTATTGCTGGGAAAAACTACAGGCTGCTACCAGCAGGAAAAAGAATATGAATCGGATGGATTTTGGCACTTGGCGTTTTTCGGTTAATCAAAGGTAAAAAACACTTCCCATTAAAACACCAACGGATAATAAAAGTCTTAAAATTCTCCTTTAAAGAACTTTAATTTTGATCTGCAAATGATCAGTGTTCAAAAAAAACCTTACCTCCATTTCCTCCTCTCCTTTAATGAGGGGGGATTTAAAAAATGGCGCAAAAGGCTCATGTATGTGGGCCTCCTTGTTTTTACAGTTTGGTATATCAATTGCCTGCCAAAGCAATTGTTTGATGATACTATATCTACTGTTTTGCTTGATAAAGATGGTAATTTACTAGGAGCAAAAATAGCCGACGACGGCCAATGGCGCTTCGAAACAAAAAAACCTGTTCCCGAAAAATTTAAAACATGTATCCTCGAATTCGAAGACCGTAATTTTTATAGTCACTATGGCATCAGCTTTAAAGGTGTTGGACGTGCTTTAGCTCAAAACATAAAGAACAAAAAAGTGGTAAGCGGTGGGAGCACCATTACCATGCAGTTAGCAAGGATTATGCGCAAAAACCCCTCACGTACCATCCCCGAAAAAATACTGGAAATGATTTTGGCAACCCGCATGGAAATTCGGTATACTAAAACGGAGATCCTGCAATACTATTCTGCCCATGCTCCTTTTGGAAACAATGTAGTAGGGCTGGACGCCGCTTCATGGCGTTTTTTTGGAAGAGACCCCGATAAATTAAGTTGGGCAGAAAGTGCTACACTGGCAGTGTTACCTAATGCTCCGGGATTAATCTATCCCGGTAAAAACCATCAGCGTTTATTGGAAAAACGTAACCGTTTATTAAAACGATTATACGACGAACATAAAATCGATGAAACCACTTTTCAGCTCTCATTAAAAGAACCTTTGCCGGATAAGCCATTACCTTTGCCGCAATATGCTCCGCATTTACTGGCACGCCTTATTAAAGAAGGAAACAAAGGACAAACCATTGTCAGTAGTATTCATTTAAATTTACAGAAAAAGGCAAAAGAGCTCTTACAAAGTCATAGCCAGCTATTGCAGGAAAACAGGATTTTTAATGGCTCGGTTATGATTACTTCTGTAAAAACAGGAGAGGTACTGGCCTACGTGGGAAACACGCATTCGCCCGATGCGGAACAAAGCAGTGATGTGGATTGTATTGTCGCACCCAGAAGCACCGGAAGTATATTGAAACCTTTTTTGTATGCCAAAAGCATGGAGGACGGATTAATTACACCAACCACATTAATTCCGGATGTGCCAACCCAGTTCGGAAGTTTTTCTCCTAAAAATTTTACACTGCAATATGATGGCGCGGTGCCGGCAAACAAAGCATTGGCAAGGAGTTTAAACATTCCTATGGTGCGTTTATTGAACGAATACGGTTTAGAAAAATTTCACCGTGGCTTAAAACAACTGGGCTTAAGCACGCTAAATAAACCCGCAAAACATTATGGTTTGTCTCTCATTCTTGGTGGAGCAGAAGCTAAATTATGGGATCTGAGCACTGCTTATACGCACATGGCACAGAAACTACGATACAACACCGTGCAACCTGTTTCAATGATAACCGATTCGCTCGCAAATTTTAAACGAAGAAAAAAACAAAAACCATTTGAAATGGACAGGGCCTGTATTTATAGCACTTTCGAAGCGATGGTAGATGTAAACCGTCCGGACGAAGACGGTAACTGGCGGATATTTTCGTCTTCGCAAAAAATTGCCTGGAAAACGGGTACCAGTTTCGGATTCAGGGATGCCTGGGCCATTGGCGTAACTCCCGATTATGTAGTTGCCGTGTGGATAGGAAATGCTGATGGTGAGGGCCGTCCCGGATTAACCGGTATTAAAGCGGCGGCTCCTTTATTGTTTGATATGTTTGCGCAATTACCAAAATCAGCCCATTGGTTCAATGCTCCATTGGAAGACATGAGCTCTGCTGTAATTTGTACGGAAAGCGGACACCGTGCTTCTGAACTATGTCCAAAAACAGAAAAGCGAATGATTCCTAAAACCTGCATGAATACTACGTCCTGTCCTTATCATCAGATTGTGCATTTAACTTTAAACGGCAAACAACGTGTGGACAGTGAATGTGAAGATGTATACCATATGAAACATGTTACCTGGTTTTTGTTGCCCCCCTTAATTGAAAAGTATTATAAATTCAATCATCCCAATTATAAAGAGTTACCCAATTATAAACCCGAATGCCTGTCTAAGATTTCCGACCGGGCTATGGCATTGTTATATCCAAAACCAAACAGCAAAATATATGTGCCCGTTGAAATTGACGGAAACATTGGCCGCACTATTTTTGAAGCCACACACCGCAATATCAGCACTACCGTATACTGGCACCTCGACGATAATTATATTGGGGAAACCAAAGAGATCCATCAAATGGCACTGAATCCAAGTATTGGCAAACACAAGCTCATGCTGATAGATGAGAACGGAATTACCGTGCAATTGAAGTTTGAAGCGATTGGGAAGTAGCTTTAAGTACCCTTTTCATTTGTTTCAGGTCTTTTTCATTAAAACAAACGAGGTATACCTTTTCAATACTGTTGTTATTCTTTAAAAAATCAGCAATTGTATAATATGCAATCTTTGTAGCCTTATCAAAAGGAAACCTGTAAGCTCCTGTACTAATAGATGGAAAAGCGATTGTTTTAACCTCATTATCAACGGCTAACTGCAAGGCAGTTCTATAACAAGATTCCAGAAGTTCTTCTTCATGTTCTGTCCCATTATTCCAAACCGGTCCAACGGTATGAATCACAAATTTTGCAGGCAGCTTATATCCTTTTGTGATCTTTGAATTTCCTGTATCGCAACCTTTCAGTATTCTGCACTCTTCCGCTAATTCTTCGCCTGCAGCTTTATGTATTGCCCAGTCAACGCCGCCTCCGCCCATTAAAGAATTATTGGCGGCGTTAACAATAGCATCTGTTTTAAATTGGGTAATGTCTGCTTTTACAATTTCTATATTATTCATTTTTTACTCTATAAGTAAGCTTTGTCAGTTCGAGCGCAGTCGAGAACTAAAAAGAAATCTATTAGAACGCTTCTCGGCTACGCTCGAAGTGACATTAAATAATCATTCATCTTCTCTTTTAAGCATTCACCACCAATGCTTCTTTCTCCAGTTCTTTGTTGATGCGTGCACGAATATCACTTAAAGATTGTTCATGAACTATTTTTCCGTTTTCGAAAACAGTTTGCAATAAGCCTTCTTTTTCTTCTGCCCAGGTGCATTCATCTTTCAGTTTTAATTCGTCATTTACTTTATGCACGGCCAGTAATCCTTTGGCTGACTTTTTAGTTCCGTCATCCGTTTTAGGATCTTTAAAAATATTTCTTCCTTCGCCGTTTACTTCTCCATAAGTAGCTTTCATCGCAAAGCCATAGGTATCGCGGGTTACATATTCGTAAGTATAAGAACCAATTCCTAAAACGACATTGAATGAAGCAAAGCCTTTTTCTTTCAAGCCTTCCAAAATAGCTGTCTGGCGTTGTAGTGTAATACTGTCTCCATAAATTAAACCTATATGAGCATCCAGTAATTTGTATCCCTTGTCGGTAGTTGTACCTCCAAAAATTTCCCACATGCATTCTATGGCTCCTTTATATTCAGGGCTTCCGGGAGTAGCATCTTTATCTCCTACAATTATTTTTACAGGATCTCCGCTATCGGGACGAATCACAACTTTCCCGTCGCGCGCTAAAATCTTTGATTTTAATTGCGGCAAAAATTCTGTTATTACTTTCCAGAAATCCCAGGTGTCAGACACAATAGACACAATTCCTTTTGGATACAGCTCCACAATTAATCTCTCGAAAGTGGCAATCTCATTATCTTTTGTCCCCATACACATGACCGAGTGTTCAGTTGCAGGTACACTTCCTCCTATTAATTCCTTGTCGGAATTAGCGTTGTAATACAATTCATGAAAATCAATCGCCGGAACGGTATCTGTTCCATAAAAAGACAATAAATGCCCTGCCGCGCTAATACAGGCATCTTCAATACCACTCATGCCACGGAAACTAAAGTCATGTCCTTGCCAATAAACAAAATCAATGTTTGTATCACTTACGGTATTGCGGGCATACTGGTTAAACACTTTACGGTATTGAAAGGCTGTTGTAGCACTTGTGGCAGGTTTCCATAAAATAGCAGACATTAACGACTCCAGGTAATTGGTTAACCAGAAAAATTTTGGTTGCGTATTATAAACGGTTACAACAGGGATTTTAGGATTAACGATTGTTCCTTCCGGTAAGCCTTTTACTACTAAAGGTAAATACCCCAAATCGTGCAGTTCGGCAATATGCTCCACCGGAATGCTGTCTTTACCCAAAGCATTGTCCATACGACGTTTATAATCTGCTACAATTTTTTCTTTAGGCACATTAAAAAAACCTTCATTCCATTGTTTTATGAGGTATTCTTTTACAAAATATTGCAGCCCGAAAAATACCAGATTTTCGTTTTCCGCCAAACGCGATTTACGAGGCGTAAAGTTAGAGTATACTAGTTCTGTTCCTTCAGGATACTGTCTGCGGTGATCTGCTTTATAAAAGTCGATCAGCATTAATGGATTAATTTTCATACTGTTTTTTTATGTTTTGAATGATTTGTTCTATACTATTTACTTGTTTTATATGATACTTTTTACAAACGATATCAATATTCCCTTTTCTCCAAAAACCTTCAGGGCAATACACCACCAGTTTTCCCGTTCTTGCAAACAAACCCAGTTCCAACATACTTATTGGTGATTGGGTTTCAGGTGCAAAATAAAACACGATCATACTTGCCTTTTCCAGTCCTTCCAGTTCCCAATTAACCTGTTCGTTAAATTGTGCATTCCCTATCTCTTGCTTCCAGCTTGAATCCCAATCCTCACGACGAGGATTTAAGATACATATATTTTGAATGTCTTTTAATTCCGCTTCTATTTTTTGTTGCCAGTTCTCGGCAATACCCATTTCTATAGACCCTGCAAGGAATACTGAGAACTTATTTTCGATGCCCGATAAACTATATGGTGGTTTGATAATCATTTTCTTAAAATTTATTTCTACCCTTTTCATTCGGGTAAAGTGTTTTTACAATATCACTCTGCCAGAACTCGTTGGTATCTGCATTCATGATACTTAATTTTCCGGAGAAGCCTGCTCCTGTATCTACATTCCAGACATTAGCGGCATGCATGGGTTCCATTTCATTGTAGTTAATCGTTGGTGTATGGCCAATAAAAATTTTATGAAATAATTTTAACCGCTGAGGGTATAATACCGAATCTTCCGGAATATTTTTATCCATTGTCAACGCCATTTCCCAGAGAGTCCTGTCCCAGCTATAGTTAGAGGCATACACTTCTTTGGAAGGACCATGCATAGAAGAATATCCCGCATGAATGAGCAGGTTATTTTGTTCATCTATATAATAATCCTTCATGGCTTTAAAGAATTTTTCGTGCTTATCCCATTTCAGGTAATTGTAGTCTCCGTAACTCTTGATGGTTTCAGCTCCTCCGTGCCTTTGCCATATTTCATCCACATGAGCACGCGTCAACCAGTCTTCACACCAGGTATCGTGATTGCCCCTTATAAAAATACAATCATGCGTTTCCTCCAATACCATAAGGTATTCTATTACCTGGCAGGATTCGCTCCAACCATCTACATAATCTCCTAAAAAAATTAACCTGTCTTCTTTAGTAACTGTAGCTCTTTCCAGTACCTGTTCCAATGCTCTAAGGCCTCCGTGTATATCTCCTATGACTAATGTTCGTGTTTTCATAATTCATTGTTTTCTGCTACCGTTATCACCACATTTCCTGTTTTCTGCCCTTCCTCCACGTACTTTGTTGCTTCTATGATTTGATCCAATGTATACGTTCTGTCTATAACTGCTTTGTATTTTCCTGCTTTTATTAATTCTTTAAAAAAGATAACGTCTTCTTTTGTGTCTTTCGGAATCGGAAAAATAACTTTTTTTCTTCCGAAGAGAGGAGTCCATAATGCTAAAAAAACATTTTGCCAATAAGGCCCCAATTCTGTTGAAAAGTAGATTCCGCCAGGCTTTAAGAGTTTTTTACACTTAAAAAAAGTGCTTTTGCCAACAGCATCAAATACAAAATCATACGCTTTTCCGTTTTTTGTAAAATCTTCTTTGGTATAATCTATTACTTCATCTGCACCCAGAGATTTTATGAGCTCCCTATTTTTGGTATTACTTACTGCTGTGATATTAGCGCCATAATATTTAGCAAGCTGCAGCCCCGCACTACCAATAGAACCGGTAGCTCCGTTGATTAAAATTGTCTGTCCCTTTTGGATGTTTATTTTTTTAAAATAAGCCAATGCCAGAAACGGCCCGTCAGAGGACGCAGCGGCCTCTTCATAACTTATTCCTACGGGCATTGTTGCAATTGAGCCTGTTTCGGGTACACAGATGTATTCTGCATGGGCACCAAACCGAATGCATTTCAACCCAAAGACATTATCCCCTATTTTAAACTCTTTTACGTCTTTACCAATCGCCTCTACTCTTCCGGCCAGTTCACTTCCTAATATGGTGTGTTTTGGTTTAAACAACCCGCTCACAATTCTAACAGCAAAGTACTCCGACTTCCGAAATCCACAATCGGTGCGGTTAACGGTAGTCGCATACACTTTTATCAGTACTTCGTTATCTTTGGGTATGGGCTTGCTTACCTCTTTTAGCTGAAGTACTTCCGGCGGACCATACTTAGTATATACACTTGCTTTCATTTACAGTTCTTACTTTATCGATCTTTTAAAACTCAATGTACTCTACAGGCACATGATCGCATAACCACACTCCATTTTGCGACAGATAAAAGGCATGACCTGTCTCCTGCATCTTTGCTGCATGCACTTTTAAAATAACCGGTTTTCCTCTTCTACTTCCTACTTTTACAGCTGTTTCAAGATCTTTGCTTAAATGCACATGCTGCCTTTGCATTTTTTGCAAGCCGGTTTCTTTTATAGCAGAAATAAATTTTTCTACGGTGCCATGGTATAAAATTTCCGGTGGTTCTTGTTGTTCCAGTTGCAGATCAATATTTATAGTGTGTCCTTGATTGGCCCTGATTTTTGTATGATCATGATTAAATGTGAAACGCTGTTTATCATTCGTATTTACTATTTGTTGAAGCAGTTGCAAATTGATGTAGCGTTTTTTAGCGCTGCATTTTTCCAACAGTTCCTTCACATCTACCCAACCTTCACTGTCCATGCTAATCCCAATCTCCTCGGGCTTGTGCCTTAATACAAGGCTTAAAAATTTACTAATATGTTTTAAATCATTCATTGTTATTCAATTTATCTCTTACTTCCATTAGCGCAAAGCCTAGGAGATTTTCTCCTTTCCACATGGATGGATTTTTCGAATCGTTATTGTCTTCCGCAAGACCTATTCCCCAGATGGGATCTACCGGGCTTGCTTCTACCAGCACTTTGCTTTTCGTTTGGAGTAAGAAACTTTTTAAGTTTTCGTGTTGCGAGAATTTTAAATAGTTTCCTTGCTCTACGATGTTGTATTTGTGTTCGTCCCAAACCGCAGCATCAAAATTTTTGATCTGTCTTCCCAGATCTTTTACATCTTTCGGAGATGTTTTGCCAATAATCTTTTCAGCAATTTCCATGTCGTTAAATAACCTTGCTTTACCTGCCATCATATAATGCTCCGCAGTTTTGTAAACAATTCCGTTTTCTTCGAAATTGGCAAGCCACCACTGGCTCATACAGGTTTTAATAATAGACCCGTCTTTGGATGGTTGGTGGCCCCAAAAGAATAAGTAGTCTATTTCTTTTTTTTCGGTTAGTTCTTTCTTTAACCAATCTTGTGAGTATTTCATTTTAAAATAAATTATACTGTTTGTAAAATTCTGTTTCTGCTATGGTACTGATCGAGTTTGAACTACCTACGTTTTTAAATCCTGCTTCTTTTAACCGGTCAATGGCATTGTGACTAAAAATTCCGTGAGAGGCAATAAAGTAAAGCTCTCCTGCATGTTTTGTTTTTAACGCTGCTGCCAGCTCTATAAAGGTTCTCCCTCCGTCGCAAATATCATCTACTACAATACAGGCCTTACCCCCCAGGTCATCTGTATTTACATCACTTTTAATGATTTGTCCCGTTGAAAGGTCTCTCACTTTTATTCCCGTAGCAATTTGCCCTTTGTATCCTATTTGTTGCGCCAGCTTGTCTACTTTTTTATACGCTCCCAAATCAGGAGAAACCAATACAAAATCCGTTAGTTTTAATTCTTTTAAAAAATGTTTTACCATATCGTAGTTTGCCATGTTTTTACAATTATGGATCAAAGCAACCGATACATCGCTGTGTGCATCAAACACAAATACTTTATTTAAACCCAAACTATTAAGGATGTTTGCAAATACTTTGATAGATAAGGGTTCTCCGGGAACCATAACTCTATCCTGGCGAGCATAAGGAATGTAAGGAATAAATACTTCGATATAACCAACCGACATATTACGCAACGCATCCACTGCCAGACACAAATTCATAACATCGTCAGAAGAGTTTAAGCGGATATTGATTCTTACTTTGTCTTCTTCCGAAAATTGATTTAAAAATTTTACGTGACATTCGCCGCCGGCAAATTTTTTAAGTTCTATGGTGTCATTGCTTTCAAAGAGGTTGATAGTTTTCATTTGTTTTTAATTTTTATACGTTAGTTCTTCGTTGTTATCCGGCTTGTTCTCGACTTCGCTCGAACTGACACCTACTTTTACTGATGTTACAGTTCGAAGTGAAATCCTTTTTGGGTTAATTCTTTATATGCTTTTTTATCGAAACTAAAGAACTGCGCGGCTTTTCGGGCAACGTTCTGTTCCTTTTCATCCAGTGGTTTCAATAGTTTCATCCCCAATATTTTTTTTCTGAAATTTCGTTTATCAATAGGCATTTCTAAAATAGATTCATACACACTTTGCAATTGCGTTAAGGTAAATTTTTCGTCGAGCAGTTCAAAACCGATCGGTTGGTACGATACTTTTCCTTTTAAACGCTGAATGGCTATTTTCAGAATTTTGCTGTGATCAAAAGCCAGCTTCGGTAATTTTGATAATTCAAACCATTCTGCTTTAATGGTATCACGCCCTGCAACCAGCTCGTACTGGTGCTTATTTACTAAAGCAAAATAAGCAACTGATACTATTCTTTCGCGTGGGTCTCTGTCAATATCGCTAAAGGTATACAGCTGTTCAATGAACATGTATTTGATTCCCGTTTTTTCTGAAAGTATCCGTTTAGCACATTCTTCTGTTGTTTCCTGCATATATACAAAGCCTCCGGGTAAAGCCCATTTATTTTTAAATGGCTCGTTTTCTCTTTCTATTAACAACAGTTTTAATTCTCCACCGTCGAAACCAAAAATAACGCAATCAGTCGCTAAAGCAGGGCGCTCATATGGATAATGATATGTATTCTGTTTTTTCATTCTTAGTGTAAATTATACACAAAGATATGTCTTTTACATATTCGCCAACGTTATCTTAGTGTTAATTTTACACTTAAATTTATAAATAATTGATTTACAGGAAATTATTTTTAATTGGCAAGGTTTCCTACGCTCAGGAAAGAGGATAATAATAACGGGAGATATGGGAGAGGATACTATCCAGGTTAATCAGGCAATGCTAATTATTTTTTAAAGGGCTTGGTTCCGCATTTGTAGCCGACTCCAAGCAACACATACCCGGGCAGGTAATTTGTTCCCGAAAAAGGATTACGTTCGTATCCGAATTTTGTATAAAATGTAAATCGTTTTAAGTTAATGCCTGCAAATACACCTACTTTGCCAATACTGTAATGTGGGTATTCCCAATGGGTGTGAACATCATTATTGATCTCCTGATGATAGAGCTTCGAGTATTTTTCGAAACGAAAGGCAATCAGTTCATATCTGCAATCAAGGGCCAATGTGTAGTTTTTTTTGTAAATGCCCGGTGCTATACTAAGCTCTGCCGTAATATCATGAAGCTTTACATATTTATCGTGTCTTACAATAGAGGTAGATGCAAACATAAATGGCAAGCGAAACCAGTCTTTTTGATACAGATCAACCTGTATGCCTTTTCTGATAGAATACCTCGTAAAGAAAAGATCTGACACATGAAAAGAGCCATCGAGCACACCTACTACTTCTCTTTTGATGAGTTTAATATAGTCGCGCCTTCCTACTCCTGTTGTAATGTTGGTAAAAGAGCCATTATACCCGGAACTTACATAAAGCATGTTTCTGTATTCGCCAATATTAAATAATACCTGGGCTTTACCTCGAAATGAAAGCAATAGCACACACAAAAGAAAACCTGTTTTTCTGTAATTATAAAATATGCGCAGCAAGAGGAGTTACGTTTTATTAAAGATAAACACTTTTAGTCAAAAAAACAGTCACAACCGTTTTTTTAGCAATCCCGTTCGAAATTATTTGATTTGAATGCTCTTAAGATTTATAAAAAAAGCCCACACGATATATCGTGCAGGCTCAGTACATATGAAGGATATAACTCCGGAGTGGCTTATTAATTATGGGGTTCCCACAATTGAACTTTGTTTCCTTCAACATCAATAATGTGAACAAATTTACCATAATCGTATGTTTCAATTTTATCGACTACAGTAACCCCTTCTTTTTTAAGTTCTTCAACAAGCTCTACTAAATTCTCAACAGTATAATTTATCATAAAGTCCTTTGTTGAAGGTTCAAAGTATTTTGTTGTTTCAGCAAATGGACTCCATGTTGTAGATCCTTTTTTTGTTGAGTCCGCCGCATCTCTCCACTCAAAAGTTGCCCCATAATCGTTTGTGTTTAAACCAAGATGCGTTTTATACCATTCTTTCATTTTGTTGGGGTCTTTGCACTTAAAAAAGATACCTCCAATGCCTGTTACTTTTTTCATTGTTGTCTTGTTTTTGTTTTGTTTAATTGTGATTGTTTTAACTGCAAAACCTAGCCCAAAAGTTGTCGCAAGTGTCAAAATTATTAATATTGTTTTTTTCATAGTTATTTATCTTATTGCCTGTTGTCGTCTTTTCTAATTACTGCGCAGTAACCGGTGCTTTTCTTTTTAGTATCAACGCGCTGATCAAACTGATTAAAATTCCAACAGGAAATATTTCCATATACGTGTACATGGCAAAGAAAAACGGGCTGTTTTTATAATTGTAACTGGCACTTTCTATGCTTTTAACAGCTTCGTCATAAGCTGCGCCCGAAACACCGCTTTCATGCAATTGTTTTATTTGCATAGCGGCGTATTTATCCATAAAATCGGGCAAAAAGAAATGGTATTCTACCGCCCAGGTAATAACATAAAGGGTCGATGCAATAAAACTGATCATAGCACCAAGCAAAAAACCTTTACCAAAGGTTACTACTCCACCGTTTTGTTTATCGCGGTAATTTTTAATGCCCACAAATACAAAAGAAAAGGCTACGGCCATGGCACTAAAGCCTATGATCATTCCGCCGTTTCCACCATGTTCACTGTCACATCCCATGAGTGCCATAGAAATTCCCATAAAGATGGACACAATTACTCCTGCAATGGTTCCAAATACTAAACTGTTTTTTTTCATACGTTTTTTGTTTTTAAGGTTTTGTCTGTGAAACGTCCCCGATAACTATCTGGATTCTGCTTCACGGAATAAGTTAGGCCACGAAATTAGCGCTCATTTCTTCTTTTTCCTTCATACTTTTGAGTGATTTTGACAGCTATTCTTTGTTTCACACGAAAGTATGAGTACGTTTAAGCAATGATATTCAGTCGTTTAGCTTTTTCGATGGCTTGTGTCCGGCGTTTTACATCCAATTTCAAATAAATACTCGAGGAGTGTGTTTTTACCGTATTCAAACTCACAAATAATTTGCCCGCAATCTCCTCATTGCTTAAACCCCTGGCCATTACATTTAATACATCCAGTTCACGCTTGCTTAAACCGAGTCTTTCTATCTCTTTTTGGTTGATCTCCTTATTGGCAGGCTGATCTATATAAACTTCCTTTTCTATAATAAGGGTCTCTACTTTTGGTTTTACGAGTTTAAGCGCTAGCCAAATACCTAAAACGGTAAACAGGATAGCAATTGCACCAACAAAAATATCAAGGCGGTAATTAAAAATAATAAAATGCGCTTCAAGCCATTTAAGCAAAACTAACAAGAGGGCCATAGAAAGCCCATAGATGAAAATTTCCTTGCGTTTTGTAATGAGTTGCATGAAGTACTAAATTAATGTTTTTCTGAAACTAAATCGGGTTTATTATCTTAACCCATTGTGTTAAAGATACAATGTTGTCAGGCATTTACAAAACTTGTTGATTTGTCTTAGTTAGCCCTACATGAGGTTATCGAGTTGGTCATAAAATAATCATAATACGTCCTATCATATACAACAATGGCTAAATAACTCTTAGATTACCAATATTCTACGGTTTTGAGTGACGAATAAAAAGTATTTTTATCGCCCTTATATAAGAGCACAAATAAAAATAATGTCATGTGGAAGAAAAGTTTAAAACGTTATTATACCCGAAAAATAAACAAAAACAAGATATTTATAAGCATAGGCAATTTCTTTCGTTTTTTAAAATTTATTCATTCAGAAGTGCTACAAACTGATTTATAATATGGAAACTGAAGATTTTTTATTCCATGAAACGGCAATGTTTATCCAACTGTTGAGGGGTCATTATGAATTATATATGACTGAAGGTTTTATTATTCTTAAAATGTTGTTTAGGGATTTTATTGGAAGCGTTTTCCTGATCGGTTTGGCTTTGTATACACCTATAAATCTCTGTTTAGGTATACGGACAAGTGTACTCTTAAATTACCTTGAATGTTTTTTAGGTACTTATTTTATAGTAGCCATTTTAATTCGATATCTCATAAATGTGAGGTCCGTTATAGTATCTAAAAAAGAACTATCTATTTGGAAGGAAACAGCTCATGGGATGTTAACTGTTTCAGAATTTCGTACTTACTTCATAAAACCATCACGGCACATAAATAAAGGTATTTATATCTATTTTCCCATTATTGTTTTATTCTATGTTTGTATGTCCTATCTGTTTTTCAGCCAAAAACTATGTATTATCAAATAGTTCTCTTGTGTTAAACATTCGGTACTGTTCAGTTATTTCGTAACACTAACTAAAATTAGTTGTGACAATTACATCCAATTAAAGGTTTCAGAATCATATCTTAGACGTAAAGAAAAAAGAGACTAATCTTAATAATTAACATTCTTAAAACTTAAGTCTTATAGTAAAACATATATAGGCAATAAAAACATATGTAACCATAAGAATAGGGTAAACCAATGCTAGGCTGAATTTTATGCCTTTTAAAGGTTTTTTGATATGGACTAAATATTGTTCCTCAGATTGTAGCTCAGCAGTTTCACTTCGTATTGAAATTATTCTATTCCTTGAAGCAAGAATCTCTCTGATATCTATAAAGGTTTTAAAAAGGTTAAAGGTTAAAAAATAAATTGCTATGCAATTTAATACAAAATAAAAAAGATTTATTCTTTCAAGAGTGTTCCCTGAAAATTTAGTATAATATGCCGCTCCGGCAAGCAGTATTCCTATAATTGTAACTTTTAACAGCCTGTAAACCGTTGATCTGGTTTTGTAAATATATACTTGAGATTGATTTTTTAGAGAATTTGTGATACTCTCAACTTCATTTAAATATGAAGTATTTCCATCAAGCTTACCTGCCATATAGCTTTTTCGAGCATAATTGTAAGCCTCAGTTAAATGGGTTGAAAGTCCTGTAATAAAAGACTCCTCTTGGTCAAGCGTTATACTTAATTGCTCAAAAACTAATTTTCTTTTTTTATCGGAATCTTCTTCGTTTATCCATTCAGCAACCCTGCATAAATCTAAAAGTAGGCTGGGCGAGTAATTCTCGGTTTCATCGGCTAATGTTAAAGAAATGGATTTATACCCGTGTATTATTACCTGTGATTCATTATCGTATTCACTTACCAATAATAATGCAAGAAGCTGTATCGTTTGTTTCCTGAGTCTTGTTAATTCATAAACCTTAACTTCCCCACTTATTAAGGTTAGATTCCTTGCATTAAATAAACTGTTTTTAGAACCTTTCGGGCCGATTCTTTTGGAAATCTCCGGATTTAATAAGGTTGTTGTTGTTTTTAATCCGTGAACGATTTTGTCTGAACTTGTAATGTTTACAAAATCCAAACCGTCATTTGAAATTGTTTTCATTTTTCTTCCCTTTTTAAATTAACTGCTGCTCTCTGAATTACTAAAATATACTTTACGGGGGGTTGTAAAATTAAAAGTCGAATAAGCTAATAATCAAATGTATGTTTTATTAATCAAAATGTAAACACGTGTTTTTACGTGAATGATGCAGGTACTACTACCTGCTTTTTGAAATGAGTATAGTAATGCATAAAAACGTAATCCATTGTAAATGCAGGCTGGCACTGCCTTGAAGACTGACTTAAAAGATTTAGCGTAAATGTTGGGTAGTTTTTTCCCCAACAAAAAGTATTTGGAAATTATACTTTGAGTGATAGAATATTAAAAATAGTGTATGCGGATATAGAAACCAGGCAGCAAATAATTGGTTCGGTTTTCCCCTTTTTGATAACAATAAATGTCGAAGCTGTAAATTAGAAAATGCCGTAGAAAAATTTTACTTAAATCGCAACTATTCTAAAGGAGATAAAAAAGAAAGCCTCTGATCTCTCAGAGGCTTTGATACCCGCTATAACACATAGCTTGAAAAAGAGGTTTAATTTTCTTAATTTAAAAACCATACATACCACCTGAAACGGAAATTTGCTCTCCCGTAATCCACGCTGCATCATCGGAAGCAAGAAATACGGCAGCTTTCGCAATATCTGCGGGCTGACCTCTACGACCAAGAGGTGTATTGGCAACAAACATTTTTTCAGCCTCACTGCCGGTAGTAACGCCCGCACTATGCGCACCTTCTGTTTCCGTAGCACCCGGCAAAATAGAATTGACACGAATGTTTTTTGCACCCAGTTCTTTCGACAAAGAAATCGTTATGGCATCTAATGCCGCTTTAGTCGCAGAATATAAGGAGACTCCTGCCATCGGCATTTTGCTTGCACCCGAACTAATATTGATGATATTGCCGCCCTTATTGCTAAACAGTTTCAAAGATGCCTGGCTAGTAAGTATAGGACCCAAAACATTGACGTTAAAATGCTGATGAAAAGTTTCTACCGATGCCTGTTCAATAGGTAAGTATTGCTGATGGACCGCATTGTTTACCAAAATATCCAAGGTGCCGAAAGCCTTCTTGGTTTCTTCAAATAGCCTGATTATGTCGGCTTCTTTCGATATATCGGCCTGTACCGCAATAGCTGTGCCTCCATTGTCGGTTATGGATTTCACCACTTTATCCGCTGCTTCTTTACTTGAAGCATAATTTACAACAACCTTTGCGCCTTCCTCGGCAAAGTGTTTTGCGATAGATGCACCTATTCCTTTTGATGCACCTGTTATTATCGCTACTTTGTTTTTTAATTTATTCATTATTTGTATTATTTAAGATTTGAATGATAAGATAATTCAGGAAAATTCCATTTTATAAGTTTGTATCAAGAAGCAACAAAGTAACCTGATGCTTGTGGTTCCCTTTGCCCACGAGGCATGATCGCATCGAAAAATTGCGATCTCGATTCATTAGTTAAATTTGAATAAGTCCTTAAAGATCAGTCGACCCCAGCTATTTCCGTGCGCCTGCACAAGCAGTCCGCCTTCCGAAAGCCCTCCAAGTTTGATTGGAGAAAAACCGAGATTTTCCGCAAGCGCTCCAATCTCCGCTTCCGCTCTCTCATCGTCGCTCGCGAGGAATACAACTCTCCTGCCACCATGCACGGCCGGATCCTGGCCAAGGATTGCAGCGCCCAAATGGTTGAAGCCCTTAACCAGTTTTCCACCGGTGAAGGCCTGTGCGATGAACTTGGCAGAGGGCTGTCCTCCCAGCTTCTCAGGGGGTATACCGTAGGCATTGGTCACATCTACGATGATCTTCCCCTTCCAGGTGGGCAGCGCTTTTGCAACATCCGTGTGCGATTCAAAACGCACAGCCAAAAAAATGACATCCGCCTTGACGGCTTCCGCCAATGTTGTGGGAATGATCTCCGGGCCGATCGCGGCCGCTAAGGATGCAAAGCTTTCCGGGTCACGCGTGGTTGCAACAGATACTTTGATGCCGTTGCGGACAAACGCCTTGGCCAGGGCCTGGCCGATATTGCCAAAGCCAATAATTGCGTAGTTTGCTATTTTGTTTTCTGAGTTATTCATTTTGAAAATTATTTTAATTATTAATGGCACGAGTTATACACTCGCCCGCAAGAGTCAATTATTTAGATAAATACGTCATACCACCATCAACAAGGAGTTCAGCACCAAGCATAAACGAAGAATCATCAGAGGCCAGGAAAACGGCTGTTTTACCAATGTCAGATGGTTGCCCAATTCTGCCTATCGGCATTTCACTTGCAAAGTGTTTTTTAATGCCTTCAATTTGTTCTGCGGAAACAAACTTTTCAAATGCCGGTGTATCTGTTGTACCTGGTGTTATTACATTTACTCTGATTTTTCTGCTTAAAAGGTCGCTTGAAAATGCTTTTGCGAAAAAGATCACGGCCGCTTTTGCAGCACCATACAGCGTAAAATTAGGATATGCCCGATGTGCTGCATTTGACCCGATTAGAATAATAGAACCACCATCATTCATATAGGGCAGTGCTTTATGAACCGTGAAGTAAACACTTTTCAGGTTTAAATCCATTGTCTTGTCATAATCGCCTTCACCAAGAGTTGCCACAGTACCTACGGCTCCGCCGCCCGCGTTGGCTGCAATCACGTCTATTTTACCAAATTTTTCAGATGTTTCTTTAAACACTCTTTCCAGGTCGGCAAGGTTGGTTACATCAGCTTTTATAGCTATAAAATTATCTCCAAGTTGAGCTACAGCACTATCTAAAGTTTCCTGATTTCTGCCGACAATAACTCCTTTAGCACCTTCATTTTTAAATGCTTCGGCAATACCAAACCCGATACCACTATTACCGCCTGTTATTACGACTACTTTGTTTTTTAATTTGCTCATTTTTCAATTTATTTTAAATTTGTTTCACAAAGTTACTATCAATGGTTTATATTTGTAACTATTAAAGTGTATTCTGGTTACTATTAGGTAACTACAAAATTTAAAAATATGAGAGACGAGAAATTTTGCAATTCGCATTGTTCATTTACAAGAGCTATTGGCACTATTGGTAACAAATGGAAACCAATAATAATAAATGTTATAGGCACACGTACCATTCGTTTTGGTCAGCTAGATAACATAATACCACACATTTCAAGGAAAGTGCTAACCGAACAACTAAAAGAGTTGGAAGAAGATGGGCTATTGGAAAGATTGGCCTATAAGGAACTACCGCCAAGGGTAGAATATAAGTTGTCTGAAAAAGGTTTGGCTTTTTTGCCAATTTTAGAAAGCATTAAAGAATGGAATTGTAAATATGAAGTAGTTCCAATAATGGAAAATTCCGATCATCTCATCAAATATCAATTAAAAAGCCGTTAGATTAATCTAACGGCTTTTTAATTGATTTCACTTGTTTTCATTGCCTTTGAACGCTTTATATTCATTCAAATTTTTGTACCCCATACAGGACACAATTTGAACGGAAACCTGGAAGACGTGCGGGTTCTTGCTCAGACTTGGGACTTGTATGGTATACCTCTTACAGATTCAAAATCGTAATATCTCGATTTTTAGTTTTTTGAGTCAGCGAAATGAATAAATTTGAACTAATCTATAATTACCAAAAGTAAGCCTACCTGGCCTAATTGCAGGATAGGAAGAAAAAAGGTAATGTTATATAGGAATTACAAGCAATAGGGCGGACAAAATTTCGTTAGACAAAATACTCAGGTGACAAAACAACAAATCATATTCTTATTTGCATTTTATTGCGGACAGACATTTGCTCAAAAACCGACTATTAGCCTTGGTGTACATTTCCGTGTTGACACAACTAAACAAGAGACTAAGGAAATTGTTGCTCTTTGGACAAATTATTTATGCTCAAACCCTGACAGTATTTACGACAATCCATGCTGGAACGAAGCTGAGAAAAAGAAATATCGTGATTTTGATTTTACTCGAAAATTTATTTACCAATTCCCTTCCACACAGCTTTTAAACTATTATAAACCGACAATTTTATCAGTTGAAAAAGAAGGCGAAAATTATGCAATAAGAACACTCTTTAATGCGGAGGGTCTTGAAGGGGATTATAAAAAATCAAACCCTTGGTGCATCACTAAACTTTATGCAACTAAAGAAAATAATAAGTGGAAATTAAAAAATTCAATATCAATACTCACTCAAACTTGGAAAAGAAAGACAATTGGGAAAATAACATTCATTTATCCATCCGAACATCCGTTCAATGAAACATTGGCGAACAAAGCAAATAAGTTTTGTGACAGTATCGCCTTAAAATTCCAACTTTCCGACTGGGAAGCATTTGACTTTTACATTACAAAAAGCGGAGACGAATTAGGAAAACTACTTGGTTTTGATTTTTTCTCCATTGGGTACACCACAGGAATGGGTATGAATGACGAAAGAATTTTATTGAGTGGCATCGACTCGGAATGGTATCCGCACGAATTTGTCCACTTAGTAATTGAAAATAAAAACCGACACGGAATAATTAATGAAGGATTTGCAACATGGCTTGGCGGGGCAATGGAAAAGACATTTGAAGAAAGAGCAAAAATACTTGCACAACAACTTATCAAAAACGACACAGTAACATTTGATGATATTTTAAATAAAAAATGGGGTTGGCAATTTGTTGCTTATTATACGACAGGCGCAATCCTTTGCAAATTGATCTATGACAAAGGCGGAATTATTGCGTTAAAAAAATTGCTCGACACCTCGCCTGACAATCATAAATTAATTCAAACAATTTGTGAGCTGTTAAAGATAAAACCAACGGACATTGATAAGTTTATGCGGATAGAAATATTGAAATATAACTCGGTGGGACGATAAACTGCAAGTAGCTGCCAAACGTTAACGACATACTTTAAGAATCGAATTAATTTCTTGATCTATGAATTTCGCTAAAGACCACAGGAGACTCGAACTCTGAACTGCCTGGCAATCTGCCAATTATTCAATTCAATTACTACAAAAACAAAAAAACCCGCTGAAAATCAGCGGGTTTTCGTAAAGTACGCAGCAGGGTACTAACTCCGAACTTTTTGAATAGATACTTGATTAAAATTGAGGGAATTAAATATTTGGAATTTTAACGATTAGTAGCTAATGTTGATATTTGTTTTTATAAAAATTTATCTCTTAATCGACTCTTTAACAAGCTTTATTTCTTTATATAAAGATCTTAAAAAATCTTTCTTTAGAAATGATACGTTTAGCATCTCATTAATGTATAATGGTTGTATTTCTGGAATTAAAGCATTTCTATTTTGTTCAATGTAATTATACAACTCCAATTGCTGGTTAAAATTACCTTGATAAAATTGTGGAGATGGTACTTGCGGGTAAAACGACTCGTAAGGCATAGGTAAATCTTTTAGAAATGAAAAAAAAACTTTATCCTCTTTTGGTTCAAAAATAAAAAATGAACCTGAATTATCGTTATCGGTTCTTAGAATTGCAAACTTATTTTCTAATAGACGCTTTTCAATTTCAATGAATTGTGAAATAATTGAATCTAAATATCCGAAATTATTCATGTTTTCATTTATATTATTGGTTAAAAAATCAAACATTAAAATCGTATTATCAAAACTGGGCTTCCAATTGGGCTTCGTTTTAAAATACTCTTCAATTGTAATTGCTGTTTTGGGTGGAAATTCATCGGAGTAATCACCTTCATAATCATAAACTAAAAGTCTTATCATAATTCTATTTTTTAAACTTAATAACTAAAAAGAACCTGAATAATTTAATTTTTAATTTGTCGCTACCAAATTTGAGATGTGATTAAACCAAACGGACACTATTTTACTGCTTATTCAAATATATAAAATCCGGCATAAAAAAAGCGACACAGAAAATCTGTATCGCTTTAGTACACAGCAGGGTGTTTTCTCTGAACTTTCTATATAGACATTTGGCTAAGGTTAATGGATTAAAATATCTCGGGTTTCAATAATTTAGAATTCGCGCATTTATTACTGCATCCGGATTTCTGACAATGTCTGTTCGACGGATGTTTTTAAGAATTTTATTTAAATTATGAAACAAATAATTTCTTTCTTCTTAATCTTAATTATTAACACCTCTTATAGTCAACCGACAACAACAGACCGATATTTTATTGAAACACAGGATACCGTTTCAACTCGTGGGCCCATAAGTATTGTCCGCCATATCTTGGAAGATAAAAAAGGGAATATTTGGCTGATGAGCTTTCAGGGCATTATGAAATATGATGGTAAAGTATTTACCAATTATACATTGAAAGAAAACCTTATTCACTTTCACGTTTATTCTGTTATGGAAGATAAAAGTGGTAACCTTTGGTTTGGAACCGTTCGGGGTGGAGTTTATAAATATGACGGTAAAACCTTTACGCTTTATACATCTAACGACGGTCTTGCTGATGATATGATTGGCAGTATACTGGAAGATAAAACCGGAAACATTTGGCTCGGTACAGATGGAGGAGTGAGTCGCTTCGATACTTCAGCTTCGCATAGGGCAAACGTTAAGGCCGCTTTTACATTATCAGGTTTGCCGCTAACTTCCAAAAGGGGTTTTACTAATTACACAACCCAAAACGGCCTTAGCGGTGATCGCGTTAATTCAATTATCCAGGATAAAGCCGGAAAGTTCTGGATCGCCACCCGTTCCGGCGTGAGTTGTTATGATGGTAAGTTTTTTACTGATTTTAAAATCAAACAAAATGTGCCTTTTACAAATGTCCGCGTTCTTAAAGAAGATAAGGATGGGAAAATCTGGATTGGCGGAATGGATGGGTTGTATTGTTATGATCCTTCTGTAACAGGAGAAGCATCCATGACCAAATTAATGTCAAATTCCATAAATTATGTTTTTGAGGATAAAGCTGGAAATATATGGTTAACTGCAATCGAAGAAAAAGGTATGGCTTTGTATAAATACGATAAGAAATCTTTTACTAAGATCATAGAGAAAAAAGAAGGCGATACGCAGATTTTTGAAATCGCAGAAGATAAAAACGGAAACATTTGGTTTGGGACAATGGCAGGTTGCTGTCGTTACGATGGAAAAACTTTTACCTATTTTACGAAATAAATCAAGGTCTGCTAAAATATAGCGCATAAAAAAGCGATACAGAAATATGTATCGCTTTAGTACCCATGGCCGACAGAAAACCGAACCAAATTTCGGGTTCTATCAAAAAATTAAGTGCTTTAAAAGCAAAAATTAACTCTAGTAATATGGTACTAATTAATTCCAAATAGGTTACTCCAAATTTTTTCGTCTATTAAATATTTAATGTGATTTGTAAGGGTGTCACTTGTTGGCGTCATTAAATAACCTTGAACACCGCATGGTTGAAAATACGGAGTGTTTTTGCAATCAGTTTTTATTAGTTTTTCTATTGACAAGTCAGATTTTTCAAGTTCTACAATGAACTCTGAAGATTCGTCGCTTAATCCGTGGC
>JAZJZF010000025.1:9173-27198 GCA_040389965.1 Bacteroidota bacterium | reverse complement strand
TTACCATATTTGGCTCAAAAGTTAAAGTTAGCTCGCTATCATCTAATTTATATTTGCCACAATAGTATCTTGAACATGTAAAGTCTTTCCCAAGGTCGCCACATTCTATCGGAATAATTTTGATGAACGAACTGTTATCTAAAAATAATAACCTTGGAAGGAATATATTGCCTGGTAAAATCTTTGAGCATTTTGTCGTATCACTAACAGCAGTCAACCCATAAACTTTTCCTACCAAAGACATTTGAGGTTCAGCTTGAGTTTGGACGTCTTCTGATTCGTTTTTTTCAGTGCAAGACTGAATTGCCAACATGCCAATTATCATAGTGCAAAAAATGATTTTTTTCATAGGTATTTCTTAAAATGGCTAGATAAATAAAAGTAACTTAAATTTAGACGTTATCTTGTTATTGAGTTGTTAACGAAATATAAGTTGGTTCGATATCCCCTTTAGGTTAAAAAGGCTTTCAGGCAATGTACCCATTGGCGACAGAAAATCGAACCAGATTTCAATTTCAATCAAAAAAATAAGTGTATTAAAAGCTAAAATTAAACTTCCAAATCACTAATAATGAGGCTTTTTACGTTTTAATTTTGGCAGTTGGAAGAATCAACCTTTATTTGTTTTTGAGTTTCTTAAGCAGCTCAAGGCACTCGTTTACCGAAAAGCTTTTATCTAAGCTAAAGCTTTATTAGCCATTTGCAAAATGAAAATAATCTCGCGAAGCGACCTTGAACTTTTGCAAATGCTTTAATGTCGCCCGCATAACTTTTTGGTGCTGTTATAACCTAGGCCACCGTACACAGTTTAGTCTGCGTGTCCGCTTGTCTTGGCGTACATTCTTGCGCTTATTTTTTTGTCGCCTTTTGTAGCCAGCACCAACGTTTATTGATTGTTCAAGTATTTCTTTATGCATTGTCCGCCCACTAACGCAAAACCCGTGTTAGCGGTTCGTTGTTCATCTTCGTGTTTTTTGTCTGCTTAAAAGTGAGCAAGAGTGTCGTCAACCAAATGTTCTATTTCTAAAAAATTATTGGCAAGTTCCAAAATGTTATCTTGGAAATTTTCCACATCTATTTTTAACCAACCTTCCATTAATGTCAATGGTCCAAAATCTACACTTACATTTTTCCATTTATGTTCAAACGTCTTAAAACTGTTTCTAAAAATGTCTGCAAATTTTCTGCTTTGTATAGAATACCCCTTTAGCTGTCTCAGTTTAAGTGCATGTATATTGTATAAAAGCTTTTGTTCTTTAATAGATGAATCGCTTATCCAAACAGAAAAGAAAATTCGTGATTCAGAAGTCAAAGGGTCTTGAAATTGGTTTGTCCACGAGCTTTTATATAATTTCAAAACAACGCAGTCTTTCCCAAACGTTACAACTGCACTTTCAACTTGTTTTTTGGCAAGCAGTTTTTTGTCAAGTTTGTCGACAGCCTTTTGAAATTTGTCCAAGTAAAAAGAAGTGTCCACTTAATATATTGGTTTTAAGTTTTTATTTTTTATTGTCTGCCGATGATGTGTTTGTTGTCGCACTACAATGACCGCTAACGTTTTGGAGCTAAATTTCAGTTTGGGTTTTGCAACTATTTCTGCCGAAATATTAATAACAAAGATAAATGCTTAATGGACTTTTGCAAAGAAAGAATAAATAACTTTCGCGAAGCGACCTTATTTGCAAAAGCTTTGTTGTCTGCAAGGCTGGGGCAAAGGTGCTGTTAGCGGTTCGTTGTTTTTTTGTAGAGCAGTCCGTTTTGTTGTTATAATTAATTCAGTTTTAGGGAATATTTCTTTTATAATCCTGCTCCACCACTTGCTTCAATGTATTGGCCAGTTATCCAACCCCCGTCCTCACTGCATAAAAAAGTTACCACCTTTGCTATATCACTTGCAGTACCGACCCTTTTTAATGCGTTCATATTTCCAACACTCTCCTTAACTATCGGATCTTTAAATCGCTCTTTGTTCATATCAGTATTAGTTGCACCAGGCGCAACTGAATTAACAGTGATTTGTCTCGAACCTAATGTTGAAGCCAAAGTTATTGTAAAATTATCTATGGCAGCTTTTGTCATTGAGTATGCAATCAGCTCTTGGCGTGGTCGTTTTGAAAGATTCGAAGAAATATTAATAATTCTTCCTCCATTATTCATAATTGAAATAAAATGTTTAGTAATAAAAAAAACAGACTTAACATTCACATTGAACATATTATCAAACTGCTCTTTGGAAACGTTTTCAATACTGCCTTTCTCAAGAATACCCGCATTATTAATCAAAAAGTCTATTTTTTTATTAGATAAAATTTTGTCTACCTGTGAGCATAAATCGTCTATTGAATTCGTATCCGAGAAGTCAGCTCTGACTAATTCACCTTTGCTTCCAATAGCGTTCACTTCATTCAATGTTTGTTCGGCTGAAAGTTTATTATTTGTATAATGAATTATCACAAATGCGCCTTCTTTAGCCAATTCAAGTGCAATTGATTTACCTATACCTCTACTTGAACCAGTTATCAACGCTATTTTATTCTCAAACTTTTTCATCCTGTTTTATTTTCTAATTATTAAGATTACCTAGCGTTCTGATACAATGACCGCTAACTTATATATTGGCACTACTTATTCAATTACAAGTAATTACAACTACTTGTAATTAAATTTAGCATATATGTAAATGTAAATAAAATAAACTGTGGTTCGAGATTCCCTTCAGGGTAAAAAAAGAAAGCCTTGCATAGCAAGGCTTTCAGAGGTCGTACACATGAAGGGACTCGAACCCCCACCCTCACGGACCAGATCCTAAGTCTGGCGCGGCTACCAATTACGCCACATGTGCATTAGGACCACAAATATACAACTTTTTATAAAAATCATCATAAATCTCTCCAAAAAATATGCAAAAAAACGGTTAATATGCTTTAATTTGTAGCTTAAAACCCCATTATATCATGTACGGAAAATTTCAGGATCATCTGCAATCTCAACTAAACGAAATAGAAGAAAACGGCTTATTTAAAAAAGAACGTATTATTACCACCCCACAGGGTGCATCGGTGAAAGTAAGCGACGGCAAAGAAGTGATCATTTTTTGTGCCAATAACTACCTCGGTTTATCATCTCACCCAAAAGTGATCGAAGGTGCTAAAAAAGCCTTAGATACTCATGGTTACGGTATGTCCTCTGTTCGTTTTATTTGCGGAACACAGGATATTCATAAAACCCTCGAAAAAAAGATCGCAAATTTTTTAGGTCAGGAAGATACTATTTTATATGCAGCAGCCTTTGATGCTAACGGCGGAGTGTTTGAACCCCTGTTTGGTGAAGAGGATGCCATTATCAGTGATGAGTTGAACCACGCCTCTATTATTGACGGTGTACGTTTATGCAAAGCGCAGCGTTACCGCTACAAAAACTGTGATATGGCTGATCTGGAAGAACAGCTTAAAAAAGCACAGGCGCAGCGTTACCGCATTATTGTGACAGATGGCGTTTTTAGTATGGATGGCTTTGTGGCTCCTCTGGATAAAATATGCGACCTTGCCGATAAATACAATGCATTGGTAATGGTGGATGAAAGCCACGCTTCAGGCTTTATCGGTAAAACGGGGCGCGGAACCATTGAACTGAAAAACGTGATGGATCGTGTGGATATTGTAACCGGCACTTTAGGAAAAGCCTTAGGTGGTGCCATGGGTGGATTTACCTCAGCAAAAAAAGAAGTGATTGAAATATTAAGACAACGCTCCCGCCCTTACCTGTTCTCAAACTCTCTCGCCCCAAGTATTGTAGGCGCTTCTATTGCCGTGTTTGATATGTTAAGCGAAACTACCGAACTGCGCGATAAATTAGAATGGAACATTAACTACTTTAAAAAAGGCTTAAAACAAATTGGTCTTGAGTTTAAAGAAGGCGATTCTGCTATTGTACCCGTAATGTTATACGACGCAAAACTGTCGCAGGTATTTGCCGATAAATTATTGCAGGAAGGTATTTATGTTATTGGTTTCTTTTTCCCTGTGGTTGCTAAAGGCCAGGCGCGTATTCGCGTTCAGCTTTCTGCAGCGCATACGCAGGAACATTTGGATAAAGCGTTAAAAGCTTTTGAAAAAGTAGGAAAAGAGTTGGATGTAATTAAGTAAATTTAAATATTCATTTTTAAGAGCAGACTTCGGTCTGCTCTCTTTGTGAGAAGATGGAAATAACACACCCCTAACCCCTCTCACCAGAGAGGAATAGAAGCATCACAACTAATGAATTAAAACTTCCGTTGCCCCAAAGCCATAATTTTTATAAGAGGCATCGTAAAAACTTACGCCATCAATGGATTTTAAAATCCCCAGTATTTCCTGTTTTAGTTTTCCATTGCCCACGCCATGAATCACAATCAGTTTTCTGATGCCATTACTCAAACAGTATTCCATTTCTTTTTCAAAACGTTCGGTTTGTATGTTCAGAATCTGGCTATTGGTAAGGTTTTTATAAGAATCCACCAGTTCCTCTATATGCAGATCTATTTCGCGCGTAAGGTCTTTTATTTTTTGTTTGGCAACCGAATTTTTTACCGGCTGTTTAAATTCCTTAATGGCTTTTAAACGGGTAAGGTCTTCTGCGTTCAGCGTTTGCTCAACAATTTGTTTATCCAAAAAATCTTCCTTTAAAATAAACGCATAAACCGCATGCTTAAATTCTGAATGCTTCACTAACGTTGACTTAGAAATAATACGGTCATTAACATATAAAATTTCTGCTAAAGGAATCTGAGATTTATAATGCATGTTTTTATAAAACAGGCATTCTATTTTATGATACGCATACTCTTGAAAAAAATTCTTCTTTACCTGTTTTAAAAAAACCTTTTGGTAAGCCCCAAGTTCGCCATGTTTAAGGGTTTGGAAGTATTCGTCATCTTTTACCGAATAGGTAAAACTGGCATTGTAAGACGATGAGTTAAATAAATAAAATTTATAATCGCTTATCAATAATGGCATTTCGTGATCGGGTTCAATGATAAAATAAACAGAATCCGATAATATGGTTTCCAGCGCCATATCAATGTTTTCGACCTCGGGGTTCAAAATCAATTCTGTATGTACAGGAACCAGCTGCTTAACCAGATAAGGAATTTCAAAACCATCAGGCATCTCCACAAACACGGTTTCCTTATCTTTAAAGCTTACAATGGTGCCTTCTCCTACTTCGTTTAAAAATCTTACTTTATCTCCTATACGTAATTTCATGTTATTTATCAGAAATCTATTTTAAGTGCGCCTCTTTCTTTTATAGAATAAAACGGAATCTCCCGTTCGGCACACTGTTTCTTTAATTTCTTTACAAAGGTATAACTGTTAGAACAATCCGCAATTACCAAAGGTTTAATTTGTTTACCAAATGTTAAGGATACCGGTGAATTATTGCTTACTATCAGGTAATCAGGCTCTATACTACCTGTATTAACAGCGCCTTGAACATTTAAAACTGATTTCCGGTTACATTTCAGCAGGTTGCTGTGAGCGTTCATAACCCTAAGTCCCGAATAATTGAGCAAATAGGGCTTAACATAACGGTCGTATTCCTTTTCTGAAAGTGAATCGGTATGAGCATAAATGGTATGCCCTACTCTCAAAAGATAAGCACCTTTATGCTTAATGCTAAACACAACCAGTTCCTTTTCTTTCAGTTGCCTGTAATTTGTAAAGACTGATCCCGCAAACCATACTATTAAACAGGCAAACCAGAGCATAACGGTTTTATAGCTTTTGGTTGCGATAATTTTAAATAACAACACAATAGTAATGCCGCTAAAAAACACATCGGTTCCTGTAAAGACAATATGATCTATAAATCCGTAGGTTTTATTATCTGTGAGTTCTGCTACCCAAAGCATTCCTGATGTTGCCATATTAATAAGCCATGCCAAGCCCTGTTTAATGATAACTACTTTATAGCATAACAACAGTAGAAACGAGGCGGCCATTAAACCTATGCTTAAAGGAATGATCATTAAATTTGAAAAAATAAACCACACCGGAAACTGATGAAAATAATATAATGAAACCGGTAAGGTAAACACCGTTGCTGCTACCGACATTAAAGAAAGACTCCAAAACCATCTCAGGATTTTATTTTTAATATAATACAAATCATCCAGTATTGGATATAAGTACATGATCCCAAACACTGCCAGGTAACTTAGCAAAAACCCTACATCCATGATCAATAAAGGATTAAAGAGCAACAATAAAAATGCGCTAAACACTAATGTATTGTAGGCGTTACCGTTTCTGTAAAATGTTTTACCTAAAATAACCAATGTTAACATTAAAGCTGCTCTTAGTACTGAAGGAGAAAATCCGGTAATTAAAACAAACAGAAATAAAAGAGCTACCACAAAAACGCATTTGGTTTTTTTATAACGGTCATACTTGTCTATTAGCTGAAATATAAATACAATAAGGCCATACAACAAGCCCGTATGCATGCCAGATACCGACAGCACGTGCAGAGTGCCTGAGTGCGAAAAGCTGCTCATCACATCACCGCTTATTTCATCATCGTAACCAACCAGCAAAGCCGAACAAATAGAAAATGCTTCCTGCGACAATCCTGAATTTCGCAATACCTCTACAACCCGCTCCTTTATTTGGGTTCCCAACTGTGTTAACGAAAAACGATTAGCTATAGTATTAATAGAATACAGTTTATTTGGATCGGCATACACCACCCGAAACACATTTCTGTTTTCAAGAAATGTTTTATAATCAAATTCGTTGGGGTTCATCGGCGGATTTATAATTCCGAATCTCGATTTAATATATATGTTTTCGCCAATACTTATTGGCTTTACAATGGGTTGCTTCACATAAATAATACTATTCCCTCTTGTATAATGCCATCTGTTATTCAGCTTTACGGCATTTACAGTTACTCCCAGTTTCACAAATTTTTCGGTTGTAACCGGAAGGTCATTTACTGTACACATAAACTCCTGCTCGCTTGACGATGTGTAATGCGTATAATGATCCCGGTCGTTTTGAGCATCATAAAAATAACAGGTCTCAAAAGCAAACATAAACAGAAAAGCATTGGTACAAATAACAAAAGCCATTTTTTTGAATCCCGTTACTTTCCCATGTAGCCTTTGAAACAGAAAAGAAATAAGCAGAGCAATAAAACATCCTGCAAAAACAACATGCATCGCCGAAAAAATACCCCACTGCAAAACAAAAATAATCCCCGTAACATAGGGGAGTAAAATTCTTAAAAACGGGGTGCTTTTCAGACTGATCACATCCTAAATTACCAAATTTGATGAAGGAAATACTATTAAATTTTTAAGCCAATCAGCAGTATATCATCGGTTTGCTCGTAGTTTTGCTGCCAATCATTTATTTCGTCGCTTAACCTGTTTTTTAAATCGACAAGCGGTACATGGTTATTCATTAACAAAAACTGTCGTAACCTTGCAGGATTATATTTTTTGTTCTTTTCGCCACCAAACTGATCTGTAATACCATCTGTAAATAAAAACAACTGATCGCCTGTTTTTACCGAAATGGTTTTTGTAGGAATTACACTATCAAAATCGGCATAGCCTCCAATGTTTACATTTTCAGAAGTAAGCGTTATCAACTCATTGTTCGAAATAATATATAGCGGCCTGTTGGCATTTACATACTCAATGGT
Organism: Bacteroidota bacterium; assembly: GCA_040389965.1. GTDB lineage: Bacteria > Bacteroidota > Bacteroidia > B-17B0 > Aurantibacillaceae > UBA4416. The sequence continues at coordinate 19,509 of JAZJZF010000025.1, read as the reverse complement.
TTGTTTTTCTTTATCATAACAGATCAATGAAATATCAAGTCCGTCGTTGATCTGGTCATTGGCATTCTGACTCAGTCGCACATTAAGTTCTTTTCTTAAATATTCAAGCATCTTTGCAGGGCTTTGTTCGCCACTCACATTAATCGACTCATTTAAAATATTACTTGTTATCAGCGACATAAATGCCCCGGGAACCCCATGCCCCGTACAATCTACAACAGCAACATACATTAATCCGTTAATTTCTTTTAACCAGTAATAATCGCCGCTTACAATATTACGCGGTTTGTAAAACACAAAAAAATCAGCAAAATAATTCAGCAGCACCTGCGTTTTTGGTAAAATGGTTTGCTGAATCCGTTGCGCGTATTTTATACTATCCGTTAAATCGTTATTAATTCCTTGTATCAGGTTTTTTTGAAGCTCAATTTCAATTCTCTTTTTTTCGATCTCGGCCGTACGTGCTTTTACAATTAATTCCAGTTTTAATTTTTCGCGTTTCAGTCTTCTTTCCCTGTTAGCAATAAAAAAGTATAAAAAAGCCAGGAGTCCAAAACCAATGAAGAAATAAAATAATTTGGTTTTCCAAAACGGAGGTGTAATGGTAAAATGATACGTATACTCGCCGGCATCTGTAAACTCATGACTTAACGAAGCCATTACGACTAGGTTATAATCGCCCGATGGCAGGTTGCGATACGTAATGTCATTTGCGTTATAAACCATGGCCCACTCCTTTTCGTAGCCTATTAATTTATAACGATAGTTCATTTGTTTTTGTTCTGCAATATCATCTGTGTTTAAAATAAACGTAATGCTGTTATGCGTATAGTCCAACTCCAGGTTTTTAGGGATCTTGTACCAGTTAAAAAAACCGTCAAATTTTAAAGAGGAATATTCTCCGTATGTAAACAACGTATCTTTTGTCCAGTCAACCGCCTTGTTTTGAATAAGGATAGAATTGATAAACACCGGGAACTCCCTTTGCTCGTTATTATCCTGCATGTGATCAGCATTGTTCTGGTACTCTGTAAGCCCTTCTATCGATCCTATCCAAATTGACATTTTATGATCAAATGTAGCCGTATTAGGTTTATTATCATAGGAGGCGAAACCCTGTCCTTTATTAAACGTTTTTATCTCTTTAATGCTATTGAGGTATGTATCAAATTTTATTTCGTTTAATCCGTTATTGGAAACAAACCAAATGGCATCTTTCGAAAATAAAATCGTATTAATACAATTACTGCTGATACCATTTTCAGTAGTTACTTTCTCAAACGTGTTCGCTGTGCCGTTTTCGAAGTACCTGGCCTTTAACCTGTTTTTTAAAATGATGGCACCAACATCCGATGTCCCCAACCACATATTACCATTCCAGTCTTCTGCAATAGTTTGCACATTTTTAAAAATAGCATACTCGTTATTTACATGACCCGTTTTAGGATTCAATTTCCAGACGCCTTCATTTGATGTAACCCAAATGTTTTCGTCCTCATCTTCAAGCAGACACGACACATTAAACGAGGTGAGCTCCGTAATTGTAAATGGCGTAATCGTATAAGAAAAGTCTTTGTTTAAAATCAGGCGATCGATTCTGTTTTCCGATTGGTAAGCGATCCAGATAGCACCGTCTTTCGATTTATATAAATAGGAGATGTATTGCGAGGCAAGGCCTTGTTCGTAGGATAATGATTTTGAAACCTGTAGTTGTTTCTGTGTATTTTCCTTACTGATAATGCTAATGCCGCCGCCGGTAGTTCCCAAAATAATATTCCCGTTATTATCTCCGGTGATGGTTTTAATAATAGATTCGCTGATGCCCTGCTCCCAAAAGCAACGCACAAATTTTTTGTTTTTATATTTAAAAGCCCCGCCACCATAAGATCCAAGCCATATCGAACTATCTGCAGACCGGTATAAACTTATTATTTTTTCTTCAGCAAGCCCCGTTTGTTTATTATAGGTCAAGGAGCTTTTATTATTCATCATCACCAAACCATCATACAATGTCCCAATCCAAAGGTTCTGGTATTTGTCCTGTTTAAAACACAAAGGATTACTTCCATAAAAACCCTGAGCCGCGCTTATGATAGAAATGTCTTTGATCGTATAATCATTTTCGTTTGTGTTTTTGTCAATCGGTATTTTTAAAAATCCTGAGCCGTCCGATGCCAGATAAATATTCCCATCATCATCTTTGTGTATATTGACGATTCTTGTAAAGCCCCTGTTTTCGCCTATAAGAGAATCAAAATTTAAATAGTTGGCCGAAAACCCACTATGATTTATAAAGTCAAATTTTAACCGCGCCACACCATTACTCCAATCGCCCACCAACAGGTTATTTTGCTTGTCAAATTTTATACAATAAATAGCATCTCCTTTAAATAAATTGCCGGCATTAAAATTGGCTATACGCACCAGCTTATTATTAACAGTGGTTGATGAGGACGAGTTTTGGATCAGTACAAATTTTGGGATTTTTGTAGAGATGGTAGTTTCAATAAAGAACAAACCTTTTTTGGAAGTAGAGATCCATATATTACCGTTCTCGTCAAACTCAGCATCCGTAGGGTTTTGGGATGTAATGTTCGGAATGGCCACAGAGTCGAGCCGGTAATTTTTAGCGGCAATGTCCAGTAAATAATAGCCTCTGTTGGTAATGATATGTATCACATCTTTTTTGCACAGAATTTTTTTGACGTTACCCTTTATCTTTTGGTAAAGAACATTGTTGCTAACGTTATGCCCATCGAACGAACAAAATCCTTTTTTAGTTCCGATAAATAAAATATCATTGGCAAATAACAGATTAGATATTTCGTTACTTGGTAAACCGTTTGTAGTTGTAAAATTATCAAATGTTTTTCCGTTAAAGCGCGAAAGCCCATTGTTGGTAGCTAACCAAAGATTTCCATAATTATCCTGTTCAATAAATTTTACGGTAGATTGTGAGAGGCCATCTTTTACAGAAAATTTTTGCAGGTTTACTTTTTGAGAGTATCCGGCAAAAACGCTAATCCATAAAAAAACAATGTAGTATTGTGGCTTCACTTTTTCATAATAATAGATACAAGTTTAGAGAAAATTTCAGAGATCTGCTCGAATTTCGTCTAAAATAAAGCCGTTAAGCCCGCGTGTATCTTTCCTGTCCTTAAATCAAACGCGTTGCCAAATTGTTTCCCCAAACCATAGCTTAAGTTAAAAATGCCCGCTTTGGTTTCAAAGTTTATCCCTGCTCCCACGCTCACGGGGGTATCAGTTATATACCCCGATACGCTGTTACTTTCGTACCAGGCACCCTCGGCAAACAAAAAGATATTGGAGTTCTTTTCAAATAAAAAACGGTATTCAAGCGTTGGGATCACATAGGTAGAGGCATAGATGCTCTCCTCATCAAAACCCCTGAGCGTGCGCAAACCACCTATCCTGTAAAGCTCATTCCTGTAAATGGTATTCCCAAAAACGCCCCCGGCCTGGGCCGATAGTTTAAGCACATGGTTTTTTACTAAACGAATATAGCCCACAATATCGCCATCTATCTGGTATTGGGAGCTTTTTAGCTGCACCGATGTATAAACGGCATCGTTTATTTTAGGGTTCTTTTTTATTTGCCGGGTTCCTACCGATCCCTGCACCGCAAAATGAAATCCGTTTTTTGGGTTGAATTTATAATCCATTTTTTCAATAAATGCACCCAGCCCGTATGATTTGGTTACAACATCGGCATAATCGGGCAGTACCGTGGCATTTGTTAAATAGGAGGTGGCAATTAAATTCGCATTTCGCTGTTTGTAAAACACCTTAAAAAAGTTTAAACCGCTGTAATAGTAATTAAGCCCAAAGGAATTGGTTACATCAATAAAAGTAGTGTCCTTTTTATAGAGTTTAATGTTATAATCCACACCTACCGGCAAGCCTGCTATGTAAGGGTAAATAACCTGTGCTTTCAGATCCTGTGTTTGTGTTTGCAACCTCCTCCAGTTGATATCAAAGGTTTCGCCGCTTTTAAAAATGGTGTTCACGAGCTTTATTTTTACATCGCCTGTAAAGATCGTTTTGCCATTATCTCCCGGTAAAATCCCCACAATCCCATCAAACTGCGAGGCGTTTTTTTTATCCAGAAACAAATACATTTTATTTTGCTTATCCGTAAGTCGTAACACAGGTGCTTTCCTTTCTGTTACAAAAGGCAATTGTTTTATCTTTTTAGAAACAGTCCTAAACACCTCTTCATTATAAGGCATTCCGTTTTTAATGCCTAAATACCTCTGCAAAAATTTATGACTTACCTTCCCCTCTCCTTCAGTAATAAGGCTATCGAGCTTTACAAATTCCTTTTTTTCAACGGTCAGTTTCGATTGCAGCTCATTGCCCGTAATTTGTAAACTGTCGAGTTTAGCTGTCGCAAAAGGGTACCCGTTGTTTTCATAATACACAATTATTTTTTCCATAAAGCCCGACAGTTCTCTATACTTAAAAGGCCTGCCACTAAAAAAATGCTCATTGTACCCCAGTCGGCTTACAATAGCCTGGTCTTTTTTATCGTATGATAGCTTTACCCATTTATGTTTTTGCCCGGCAAAAATAAAAGCCTTGCAATCCAAAGAATCCCAGCGTACACTATCTACACTGGCCGTAATAAACCCCTCCTCAATAAGGGATACATACACTTTATCGATCTCTTTCATTAAAAAATCCTTGCCCAAAAATTGTTTCTTGTATACAATCTTTTTAAAAATTTTCTGGCTATCGGTATTAATGATATGAAGCTTATAGCCAAGCTGCGCATTGGCTGTGATTTTGCACAGACTTAGCAAAAGAAGAAAATATGTTAATTTTTTTATCAATAAACCTGCTTCTAAGGTAATTATTTTTTAATTTCACTGTAAATTTACGATCTTATAAAACGCGGTATAAGCGTATATATTGTAAACTACGCATTAAAACAACAACACATCAATGAAATAGTCATGTTACCAACAGCATAATTGCGAAGCACTCAACGAAACAAATAAAAAACAATAAATTAAACATATGAAACGTATTATTATTATTGGCAGTATTGTATTGATCGCCTTTTTTGGAATGACTTATGGTTGCAACAAACGCAATTCTTTTGTGGATTTAAATGAGGAAGTACAATCACAATTACACCAGGTAGAAAGCCAATACCAACGTAGAGCTGACCTGATTCCTTCTATTGTAAAAACAGTAGAAGCTGAAGCCAATTTCGAAAAATCGACTCTTACAGCTGTTATAGAAGCCCGGGCAAAAGCAACACAGATAACCATTGACCCTACCCATTTAACCGAGCAAAATATGCAACAGTTCAAACAGGTTCAGGGCGAATTATCCTCTGCTATTTCCAAACTATTGGTAGTATCCGAAAATTATCCTAACCTCAAATCGAATCAGGCATTCAGCGAACTGCGTGTAGAGCTTGAAGGCTGCGAAAACCGTATTGCGGTAGAGCGTATGAAATATAACGATGCCGTAAAAGTATTTAACGCCAGCATTAAAAAAATACCGGGAAGTTTTTTTGCATGGGGCTATAACAACGCTATCTATTTTGAAGCAGACGCAGGCGCTGAAAAAGCGCCTAAATTTGATATAAACATCAAGTAATGTTTTTCGATAAAAAATTACTCTCCAAAGAGGAAGAAGCCAGGCTGTTAAAAGCCATTGAACTGGCCGAGCATCAAACCTCTGGCGAGATCCGTGTACATATCGAAAAAAAGAGTAAAGAAGATGCTGTAACCGCTTGTGTGGCCATGTTTCACCAGCTTAATATGCAAAACACCAAACAACGCAACGGCGTTTTGTTTTACCTGGCCTATAACTCCAAATCCTTTGCCGTATGGGGAGATGAGGGCATTCACGAAATAGTGAAAGACGAATTTTGGAAAAGCATTACCGACTGTGCCGTTGAGTATTTTAAAAAAGGGGATTACATCACCGGGCTCGAAAAATCCATCGAATTGTGTGGCGAAAAACTAAAAGAGCATTTTCCTTTACAGAATGATGATAAGAATGAATTACCGAATCAGATTTCCTACTAATGAACTATAAGATCCGGATACTTCTTTTAAGCTTTTTTATTGCCCTAAACAGCTTTGCACAAATACCGCAGCGCCCTTCTCCACCACGGCTCTTTAATAATTTATCCAAAGAACAGCCCGATTTTGTATCCGCTCAGCAGGCAGCGCAGCTGGAGCAACAGCTGGAAGACTTTAGCAAACTCACTTCTAATCAGATCTGTATTGTTATTGTGGACGACCTCAACGGTATAGACGAAGCAAGCTATGCTACAAAAATTTTAAACGATTGGGGTATTGGCGACCAAAAGTATAATAACGGCGTTGTTGTTCTTATTAAGCCGGGCGGAAAGGAAGGCCAGCGCAAGCTTTTTATTTCGGTTGGTTATGGCCTCGAAGGAGCTATTACCGATTTAGAAACCAAATACATCCGGGAAAACGACATGGTGCCTTATTTTAAACAAGGGCTCTATTATGCTGGTATTCAGGCAGGCGTAGCCTCTCTCATGGAGGCCTCCAGAGGGGAATACGAAATTAAAGACCTCCATGATAATGGAAACTTCGTGCAAAATCATCCGGTACTCTTCATTATCGTAGTAATTATCATTGTTCTTCTGATGTTTGGTTCAGGTGGAGGCAAGGGCGGTACTACCTATTATGGTGGAGGCTTCGGAAGAGGCTTTGGCGGTGGTGGAGGCGGCTTCTCTTCAGGAGGCGGTTTCGGTGGATTTGGTGGCGGACGCGGCGGAGGCGGCGGTTCGGGCGGAAGCTGGTAATAAAAGAAGTGCTTCCTATCCTATCTCCTGTATAAATAATTGTGTATATTTAATATTCAAAAAATACTCCACATGAAAAAACGATTACTCCTCCTTATTGGTTCTTTTCCTTTTATCACACAGGCGCAGATTTCTATTACTGCCGCTAATATGCCTATATCGGGCGATACCTGCCGTTACAGCACAGCAAATACTACAGCTGTTGGTAATTATACGGCCACTGGCACTAATTATAACTGGACATTTTCCTTAACTCCAACGGGTCAGGACATTCGCAAATTCCAGGCATCGGCTCAAACACCTTACTTTTTCTACTTTTTCTACCCAAAATATGGCGAAAAGATCATGGATTCCTTGCCATTACCTAATATTCCGGGATTCCCGATTTCTATAAAAAACATTTACAGTTTCTATAAAAAAGTAACTTCTCCTACCGCTTCCTTTAATTCGGAAGGGTTGGGTCTTACCATGTCGGGTATTCCTATTGGTGCTACATTTAGTGATGAAGATGAGTTGTACCTCTTTCCCTTAGCTTATGGCCATCGCGATTCAACCACCTTTAAGCTTTCTACGCCAAGTAATACGATGATCCCATTTACCTATAAAAAACAAGGATACCGCATTACAGAAGCCGATGGCTGGGGAAATATTACAACGCCCTATGGTACTGCATCCTGCTTAAGGGTAGTAACCACACAGTATTCTATCGATACCATTTCTATTTCTGCTTTACCGGTAGGTTTTAATAAATTCGGCTTTCCTAATTATATGAGAAGCTACCAATGGCTTACCACAGGAGAAAAAATCCCTTATTTAGAAGTAAGCGGGAACGTTGTAGCCGGAAACTTTACCCCAACCCAGGTTAAATACAGAGACCAGGCAAGGGTTATTGTGGGGTTAAAAGAAGAGGCCTTTACTCCCTTACTTTCTGTGTTTCCTAATCCGGCAAGCAGCGAAATGCACCTTGTGATCTCTCAGCAAAAAGAACCCTTAACCGCTGAAATGGTTGATTTACAAGGCAAAACTGTTCTATTAACCGTACTTGATAATTACAGTAATATGATGAATCAAAATAAACTCGATGTTTCAGGCCTGGCAAAAGGGATGTATATTTTAAATATACGCAACTCCTCCCAAAAGCAGTCCTTAAAAATTTCAATAATTTTTTATAATCAATAAATAAATTATTTTTACCACATTAAATTTTAAAACTATCCTATGAGTTCAGGCCACGATAATCACGACAACCATTCTAACGAACCAAAAACGGTATCTTTTCGCACTCCAATGATCTTAGCATTAGTAACCATGTTACTGATCGTGTTAGCGGTAAACGCTTGCGATAAAAAACATGGCTGTTGCGAAGACGGCACTAAATGTGAAGAAAAAGCCGGAGAACACGGTGGACATGAACAAACAGGCCACGAAGAGCATGCAACTGAACACAACGCTGCTTCTACAGAAGCTACTGCAACACATGAAGCGTCTATTGCAGACTCTGTTGCTGTTAAAGTGGATACCGCAGCCGTTAAAACAGACGCTGTTAAAGTCGAAGAACACGCAGCTCATCACTAAAAATAACCTTCTTTTAACTCTTTTCGGAAAGCCTTACCTAATGTGTAAGGCTTTTTTAGTGTAATATTGTTTCACTAAAACCTGAATATTTTGTAATATTGCACACCTTAAAAAACATATAAAATGGCTACAGATAACTTTCAGGCTCACGATTATTATTTAATGGATGAATTGTTGACCGATGAACAAAAATTAATTCGTGAAACTGCCCGTGCCTGGGTAAAAAAAGAAGTAACACCAATTGTTGAAGAAGCTTGTCAAACAACAAAATTCCCAAAACAATGGATTAAAGGCCTGGCTGAGATTGGCGCTTTTGGCCCTTATATTCCTACCGAATATGGTGGTCCGGGTTTAGACCAGATTTCTTATGGTTTAATTATGCAGGAATTAGAGCGTGGTGATAGTGGCTTACGTTCAACAGCTTCTGTACAAAGTTCCCTGGTGATGTACCCTATTTATGCTTATGGAAGCGAAGAGCAAAAGAAAAAATATTTACCGAAACTGGCTGCCGGCGACCTTATGGGATGCTTTGGTTTAACAGAGCCTGACCATGGAAGTAACCCCAATGGTATGATCACTAACTTTAAAGATAAAGGCGATCATTATTTATTGAACGGTGCTAAAATGTGGATCAGTAACTCCCCATTTGCTGATATTGCCGTAGTTTGGGCAAAAGACGAAGCAGGCGAAATAAGAGGAATAATTGTTGAAAGAGGGATGGAAGGCTTTACAACTCCTGAAACTCACGGTAAATGGAGTTTACGTGCCAGTGCAACCGGAGAATTGGTGTTTGATAATGTAAAAGTTCCTAAAGAAAATTTATTGCCAAATGTAAAAGGTTTAAAAGGGCCTTTGGGTTGTTTAAACAGCGCCCGCTATGGTATTTCTTGGGGTGTAATTGGTGCAGCTATGGATTGTTATGATAGCGCTTTACGCTACAGCAAAGAGCGTATTCAGTTTGGTAAACCAATTGGTGCTTTTCAGTTAACACAAAAAAAACTGGCTGAAATGATTACTGAAATTACGAAAGCTCAGTTATTAACCTGGAGATTAGGTGTTTTAAAAAATGAGAACCGTGCAACACCTGCACAAATTAGTATGGCTAAACGTAACAATGTAAACATGGCTTTACAAATTGCACGCGAGGCTCGCCAGATTCATGGTGGAATGGGCATTACAGGCGAATACCCTATTATGCGCCATATGATGAATTTAGAATCGGTAATTACATACGAAGGAACGCACGATATCCATTTATTAATTACAGGTATGGATGTAACAGGTTTTAATGCCTTTTCATAATCCCTGATATAAACAAAAACAAAAAGCCCCGAAAGAAATTCTTTCGGGGCTTTTTTACATGAGTATTTACCTACTAATAATATCCTATTACTTTATTCTGAGTGTTTGTTCCAACTGTCCACGTAAGTTTCCAACCATAAGCACATTGGTTTGAACCAACGCTAACAGATGTTCCTGCACTATTTACACCAAATAAACAATTTAAGTCAAAATTTTTGCTGGCTACTTTAATGATCAGTTGTCCTGATAAAGGTGCTCCACCACCGCAGGTTGTATTCCAAACAATGGGCGTAGTTACCTGACTTGTAAAGCCATCTCCATCGCGGGTTGTTCCGTAATTTTCAAGGTTGTTTATTCCGCCTGAAGAACCAATTCCCTCACCAGTACAGGTTAATACATTATTTGCCCAGGTGTAAGTAAATTTACGATTGATGTTGTATGTAGCAGTAGCCGAACCGTTAAACTTAACACTCAGGTTAGTTCCTGTTACAGAGCTTACTAAATTTGGTTGGCTTAAGAATAATAAATTGAACCAGGTTCCACCGCTAACATTCGTCAACATTTGCGTTCCGTTCAATTCAATGCTTTGTCCATCAGAAGCACGTGTTATTTTATACGCTAAGTATTCTACTTTTAATACAC
>JAZJZF010000025.1:7666-9163 GCA_040389965.1 Bacteroidota bacterium | reverse complement strand
AACCTGCATTTTTCCAACGTTGGCCACCAACATAATTTACAATGGTTAATCTGATAGATCCTTCCCGTTTTCTGTTACTGCAAACGGTACCGTTATAATTTAATTTTATGGTACCCATGTATGATCCAACAGTATCTACGTCTAAACCGCAAATAGTAGTTGCTACATTTGTGGCTGATGACTGACGGCCGTGCATTGCAGGATAATCGCTTAATGTTTGATTGACATCATTGATAGATGCATCATTTTCGCTAATAGCCTGGCGGGAATCTGAAGACGCTTGTCCGCTTTCATCAACAGGATCTGGGTCTTTTTCTTTCTTTTTACATGCAGTAAATGTTAATGCCGAAGCTACTAACACACATGCCATTCCAAATACTATTCTTTTTGCTTTCATTCAGGTTGGTTTAGTTTTTAAAATTAAATTTAATTAAAATTATTTGGGAAACGAAAATTCTATCAAAACATACTATTACTTTAACTACTAACAAGCATTATGCCTTAATTTTAGTTAACAGCGATTTTATAATTTAATTCCCACCACTAAGACGTCGTCCACCTGCTCGTGGTTTAATTTCCAATTGTTAAAAGTTTCGGAAATGATTTCTTTTTGCAAGTCCGGAGTCTTCTCCGCCATGGTACAAAACAGGTCTTCCAGGGGTTTATACTTAAATTTTTTGCCTTTTTGTCCTCCAAACTGATCGGCATAACCATCGGTAATAAGATACACACAATCATTTTTCTGAAGCTGAACAATATGATTGGTATAGGGGATCGTTTTATCGGAAAGGCTTTCCCCAATGGGCTGCTTATCTCCTTTATAGATCTGAATAATTCCGTTTCTTACCACATAAATATTTGTATTGGCCCCTGCAAAGCTCATGGTAAGCGTATCAAAATTAAACTCACACATGGCTATTTCCATTCCATCTTTTATGGTGCCGGTGCTTGTTTTGCTCTTAATCGTTTTAGGTAATTGCTGATTAATATAATCCAATGCTTTGGCAGGTGTATCTGTAGCTCTGTTATTAAGGGTTTGGTTTAACAGGGTGTTTCCCACCAGACTCATAAACGCGCCCGGAACACCATGTCCTGTACAATCGGCTACAGCCAGAATAATAGTGTTGTTTGCCGCGACACGATTTGCCCAGTAAAAATCGCCACTTACAATGTTACGTGGTTTAAAGAACACAAAATGTTGCGGAAACAAGGTTTTCATTTCCTGCTCATCGGGTATAACGCCTTGTTGTATGCGGCTTGCGTAGGTAATACTGTCTGTTATTTCATTATTCTTTTCTTCTATCACATCTTTTTGCCTTATAATTTCAGCATTAAAAGACTGGAGCTTGGCATTAATTTTTTTGCGGGTAATATTGGTTTTTATGGTAAACCCAAGGAACACAACCAATAGCAAGCTTCCTAAAATCCCGGACCAGATAATGTATTTTTGGTTGCTTATTTTTTCAAAGGTTTCAATTGCCTCCAATACGCTTACAC
>JAZJZF010000025.1:0-7656 GCA_040389965.1 Bacteroidota bacterium | reverse complement strand
GAGTAATGAGGTCTTTGTTTTTTTGGACAAGGTCTTTTTCCTTTTGCTCAGATTTGTATTTGTAATCCAACTCCATCTGCGTAATCTTTTTCGAATTTTGATTATTATTAATAGAGTCGTTCCACTGTTTATATAACCTGTAATATTTAAAAGCTTCTTTATCGTTGCCCATCATTTCATAGGTTTCGCTAAGTCCTTTGTAATTATAAATAAAATCATCGGCCGACTGAATCTGTTTGGTAATCACTAAAGCACTATCGTAATAACTAATGGCTTTAGGATAGTTTTTCATGTCCTTATAAATATCTGCCAAAGACCCATAAGCCACAGCAACTTCGCTATTCACCCCAATTTGCTTATATTCTTTCAGCGTTAAAAAATTATATTCCAGCGCTTTTGCATAGTTTCCCTGCTCATAGGTTACATTACCAATATTACCCAGGGCGGCAAGATAAGTACGCCTGTCATTAACTTTTAAAGAGGCTTCACGGCAAAGATCATAATAATATAAAGCGCTGTCCTTATTTTTCATGTCATAATACACGTTCCCAAGAATAAGGTAACACACATTAACCACGCTTTTGGTTCTTTCGTCTTTTGTTTTTTGCAACACTGCCAGCGATTCTAAAGCATATTTTTTGGCAACGTTTATATCTTCTCCTTTGTAAATGGTAGACATGCTGATGTACAACTCCGAAAGTTTAATAATTTTTTGATGTTGCTTTGCCAGTTCTATGGCCGAAAGAGAAATTTGAATGGCTCTTTTTCTGTCTCCCATAAAATCATGACTCCTGCCTACACACATCAAAACCTCTATTTCGCTGTTAATATTGCCGCTCTTTTTTATTTCGGGCAATATGCGGGCTCCCATCTGTATGCAGGAATCAAAATGCCCCTGCAAATAATAATTTAACAGAATCAGGCTTTTAGCTTCTGCCAGAGAGCTTTTGTTAGAGCCTACAAGCGGAATCGCTTTCTTTGAGAAGGAAATACTTTTGTCAGCACTATCCATTGTTTTATATAACAAGGCCTTTGACAGTAAAACCATTCCGGTCTTATACTCCGCTTTCGAGGGTTCAACGCTTAGTTTTTCGAGGTTTGAAATAAGCTGATTTGCTTTTTCAATCTCATTATTATCGCCCAGTAACAAAACCATGTGCATGGCTTTATCCAGCTTTTGATCTACATTGGTCGTTTTTATATAGTCATTATAAACGCTATCAAGCATTTTATTTTGCGCATTCATATGCATTCCTGATACGATCATCAAAAACACAAGATATACAATAGCAATTTTGCCCGACTTCATTACGTAAAAATAGCAAAATACACGGCTTGTTATTTAGAATTTGTATAAATATTGAAATATGACACTACTATGACATACAAAAAAGAGGATATAGCGTACTTTGTATAAAGCCATATGGAGTCCTTTAAAATCATATCTCTTACCCATAAATTAGCCCCTTTAGAATTAATTGGTAAGTTACATTTAGACGAGGTTCATCAGACAAACTATCTGGGTGCCGTAAAACTAAAGATGGAGCTAAAGGAATTGCTTTTCTTAAGCACATGTAACCGGGTTGAATTTGTTATAAATACTCCACGCGACATTGACCAGGCATTTTTATCAGAACTTTTCTTACACATTAATTCTAAACTAAGCGAACAGGAATTAAACGCTCTTTTATCAAAGATCAATATTCATCAGGGAGATAACGCATTAAGGCATTTATTTAATGTATCTGCTTCTCTCGATTCATTGGTTGTTGGCGAAAGAGAGATCATTACCCAGGTTCGTAAAGCTTATGAGTTTTGCAATAGCCTTGGCCTAACAGGCGATACCATTCGCCTGGCGGTTAAACAAACTATTGAAACGGCTAAAAAAGTATATACTGATACGGATATTGCCAAAAATCCTGTTTCTATTGTGTCTTTAGCTTACAGGCAATTGCGCAATCTCGGAATAAAAAATAATGCACGCATTGTGTTTATTGGCGCCGGGGAAACCAACGCCAATATGGCTAAATACCTTAAAAAGCATGAGTATGCCAACTTTACGGTGTTTAACAGAACCCTTGCCAATGCTCAAAAATTAGCGACAGACCTTAACGGAAATGCGTTTGAATTATCCGCGATCGAAAATTTTAAAGACGGGTTTGATGTGTTAATTACCTGCACTTCTGCACAGGAGCCTCTGATAACAGAAAACATCTACACCTCTTTACTAAATAACGATTCTTCCAAAAAAGTAGTGATTGACCTCGCATTACCTGCTGATGTTGATCCGGCTGTTATTATTAAACATGACCTGTTTTACATAGATATTGAGTCTCTTAAAAAACAGGCAGAAGAAAATTTATCGAAACGTGAAAGTGAGATAGAAGCCTGCAAAACTATTATTGAAGGCAAAGTAGAAGAGTTTAGACAGTTGTTCCAGGAACGTAAAATTGAACTGGCGTTTGGAGAAATTCCCAAACAAATAAAAACCATTAAGGAAACTGCCATTAACGAAGTATTTGCCAAAGACCTTGATATGCTTGATGCTGAGAGCAAAGAAGTACTGGAAAAAGTACTGAGTTATATGGAAAAAAAATACAATGCCCTCACCATTAAAACCGCTAAAAAGGTTTTCCTGGAAGAGAATAACGGCTAAGCACACTACATGGAATTTTTTGGAGAAATACTCGGCGATGCTTTTGGAGAAGTTTTCGTAAGAATCATTTTTCTATTACTCAAAGCCCTTTGGATTTGCCTATTGTGGCTTTTCAATTTAGGGCAAATTTCCTATATGTCTATTTGGGAAAGGCCCATAAAAGGATGGCGTGGCGGTTTGGTATTTGCTTTAATTGCCATTGTGTTTCTATTATTCCTGATCTTTAAATCCAATTCATAAAACAAAATGTTTTTCGGTAAACTGTGAAAACCTTCGCGCTCTTTGCGGTTAAACCCGAAAAATAACTTATCTTGTAGCCTCTAATTTTTTCAACCAAAACTATGATAACCATTGGTACACGCGGTAGTGATTTGGCGCTTTGGCAGGCTAATTACACAAAAGATTTACTGGAAAAACAAGGGCACGAAGTTCAGATAAAAATCATTGCTACCAAAGGAGATACCTCACAGCAATGGAATACAAGCTTTGATAAACTGGAAGGTAAAGGCTTTTTTACCAAAGAGCTGGAAGAGGAATTACTGGCCGGAACCATTGATGTGGCTGTTCATTCGCACAAAGACCTTCCTACAGAAAGTCCTGAAGGTTTAATCATTGCAGGTGTATCGGCACGCGAAAACCCCGCAGACTGGTTAGTGATGAGGGAAGAATGTGTAGATGACAAACAAAAATTTTCTTTAAAACAACATGCAAAGGTAGGAACCTCTTCTGCCCGTCGTAAATCGCAATTGCTGGCATTCAGACCCGATGTGGAAATTACCGACCTGAGAGGAAATGTGCCTACCCGTATCAATAAATTAAAAGAAGGACAATATGATGCTATTCTATTAGCGGCAGCAGGCCTTGAGCGCTTAGAACTTGACTTGTCTGATTTTCATGTAGAGCAACTGGAGCCTACCGAATTTATTCCTGCGCCTGCGCAAGGAGTATTGGCATGGCAGATCCGCGAAGATGATTACAAGCTAACCGATATTTTTGATGCCATTTGTGATTATGATGTTTTGGTGAACATCAACATCGAGCGCCGTATCCTGAATTTACTGGATGGTGGCTGTCAGTTGCCATTAGGTGCTTTTTGCGATGTGGAACTGAACGAGCACGATCGTAAACTCTTTAAAGTTTCGGTAGCAGTAGCTGATGCATGGAACACCCAACCCAAACAACTGTATTACGAAACCACCAATACGGAAGACCTTCCCGAAAAGATTGTTGAACATATACATCGCATTAGCGGTAAATCTATTTTTATTTCGCGCGAAGCTCATGAAAACAACAACCTTAATAAATGGCTTACAAGCCTTGGTTTTACTATAGAAAACAAAAGCTTAATTGATCTCAAAAAACTAACGATTAAGGATCTGCCTAAAAGTGATTGGTTGTTTTTTAGCAGCAAGCATGCGGTAGAATTTTTCTTTATGCAAAAACCGGATATTGGTACTACTAAAATAGGCTGTATTGGAAAATCAACTTCACAGGCTTTACGCGAGTATGGCAAACGTGCCGATTTTATTGGCCAAAGCACGGATACAAAATTGGTAGGTAAGCAATTTGCAGCAAGGGTTGGCCCGGGGAAAGTGGTTTTTCCTATTGCCCGCGATAGTATGCGTACCATACAATGGCAATTTGCCAAGCCGCAAAATGTGATCGACCTTCCCATTTATGCCACGTTAAAAGTTCCGCATGAGGTGTCTGAAAAAACAGATATCCTGGTGTTTACAAGCCCCAGTAATGCCGAATCTTACCTGGAAAAGAACAGTATTCATCCGCATCAAAAAATTATTGCGATGGGAGAAGCAACAGAAAAAACATTATTAAAAGCAAAAATAAAAGCCGAGCAAATACATAAACCTTATTCATTTGATGATTTGGGCTTGTTCAGGGCTATTTTACATACATTATAAATCTGTAAACAAAAAAGATTGAGGAAACAGGTTTTGTTTCCCGGTTTCTATGAGGTAAAGAACAATGATTCCGTTTCAAAATCCAACCATATACATTGGCGGTTTAAGAATAGATGAACCCATCACAACCCTTACCGATTTTATATTTGTAGGCGTTTGTGTATATGCTTTTTTTAAAACAAAAAATGTATCGGCAGAGCGCGGCATAAATTTATACCGTTGGTTTTTTTTACTGACGGGATTTTCTTCTTTAGTAGCAGCATTTATTGGTCATGCCTTTTTATATTATTTTGGTTGGGAAGCTAAAATATACGGCTGGATAACAGGCATCATAAGCGTATCCTTTGCCCAGTTTGCCGTATTATACCATACCCGAAAAAGCATAGGTGACAAGGCTTTTAAAGTCCTTTATACCATTGATATTATCGAGATCATTGCTGCTTTTATCATGACCTTTGTGATGTATTCTTTTACAGCTGTTGAAATTCATACTGCCTACGCATTGGTTATTAATGTTACCATTTTAGAATGGATTCATTATAAAAAAACCGGCTCACTGTTAAGTAAATATATGATCTATGGTGTTGGCATTGCCGTGATTGCCGTTATGTGCCATGTCTTTAAAATTGCATTCTCCGTTTGGTTCAATCATCTCGATCTAAGTCATATCTTTATGGCCTTAAGTATGTATATGATGTACAAAGGAGTTTCAAAATTTAAACCAACGGAATAATGGAAGATGTAAAAGGGAAAACGGAAGATGGTGTTTTCTTTCAACCTTTTTTACATATTCCATCTTACATTTTACAAAACAATATATGATCACACATCGCCCACGCAGAAACCGCAAATCGGCCGCTATCAGAAATATGGTGCAGGAAAACCATGTTACCGTAAATGATTTTATCTATCCCTTATTTTTAATTGACGGAAAAAATCAAAAGAGCGAAGTAAAATCCATGCCCGGCATTTTCCGCTGGAGTCCCGATTTAATTTTAAAAGAAATTGAAAGCTGTATGAAGCTTGGGATCATGGCCTTTGATGTGTTCCCCAGTATTAATGATAAATTAAAAGATAAGCTTGCTACCGAAAGCTTAAATAAAAACGGGGTATACTTAAAAACACTGGCCCTTATTAAAAAGAAATTTCCGGAAGCATGCATTATGACAGATGTAGCTATGGATCCTTATAGCAGCGATGGACATGATGGATTGGTAGAGAGCGGAAAAATAGTAAATGATAAAACCCTCGATATCCTTGCAAAAATGGCTGTAGCACAGGCAGATTGCGGTATTGATATTATAGGGCCAAG
Source organism: Bacteroidota bacterium (assembly GCA_040389965.1). Lineage (GTDB taxonomy): Bacteria > Bacteroidota > Bacteroidia > B-17B0 > Aurantibacillaceae > UBA4416. Next base: position 1,769 of record JAZJZF010000025.1, on the reverse strand, counting down.
TGATATGATGGATGGCCGTGTAGGCTTTATTCGTGAAGCATTGGATGATGCGGGACATGAAGAAGTATCTATTATGAGCTACACCGCCAAATACGCCAGTGGTTTTTACAACCCGTTTCGCGATGCACTGGATAGCGCACCAAAATTTGGAGATAAAAAAACATACCAGATGAATCCTGCCAACAGTAAAGAAGCCTTAATTGAGGCGCAACTCGATACAGAAGAAGGGGCCGATTTTTTAATGGTAAAACCTGCTTTAAGTTACCTGGATGTAATCAAAGACCTGCACGATCATTTTGACTTACCAATTGCTGCTTATAACGTGAGCGGTGAATACTCTATGGTAAAAGCTGCTGCTGCCAAAGGCTGGATTGATGGGGAACGCGTGCGCGACGAAATTTTATTAAGCATGAAACGTGCCGGCGCTTCCGTTATTCTAAGCTACTTTGCCAAGGAATGGGCATTAAAACATAAATAGATCCATTTTGTGAGGAAGCAATATTTCCGGAAAATCTCCGTTTGAGCGATAGTATAAATTTTCCCCGATCATTATAATAACATCAGATAACAGTATGAAACACCTAAGCCCTTTGTTAGCCTTGGTTTTTATGGTATGCTCTTTTACTATAAAAGCGCAGAACATGGCCGCTTACCTCGATTATAAAAACTATTTTTTTACGTTTGATGACGGCACAAGAGCAGAGCTTGAATACCTGCCGGTTAAGTCCTTTCAGGTAGGCGGCAATGCGGTTGCCTATGTGGATAATAAAGACAATTTTAAAGTATTTTATAAAGGCGAAACCATAACCCTATCTGAAAATACAATTTCAAAATATGCTGCTTCCGATTACCTCGTGGCCTATTCTACCTTTAGCGTTCTTAATGTTTTCGACAATGGTAAAGTGACACTATTGAGCAAGTATGTACAGTCTTATGATACCGGCGACAGCATCGTGGCTTTTTTAGACAGCCGTGCTTATGCTTTTAAAGCGTATTACAATGGCTCGATTACCACGCTGGAAGATGGAAACGCAACACCCGTTACCAATTTTGCCTTGGGAGATAATATTGTTGCCTATGTAAATTACCTTAATCAATTTAAAGTATTTTACAGAGGGCAAAGCATTAAGCTAACAGAGCTTAATAGAGCTTTTCCCTATAAGGCAGGGAAAAACATTGTAGCTTATGGTAACGACAACTATGGTTTTTCTATATTCCATAAATGGCTCAAATATGACCTGGAAAAATTTCAGCCAAAGTCGTTTGGCGTAGGAGATGACCTTGCGGCTTTTGTTAACACCAATGAAGAACTAAAAGTGTTTTATGATGGCAAAATGAAAGTCCTGACCACCTTTGAACCGCCATTTTACAGAGTGGTAGATAGCCTTGTCGTATATAATGAAGCACAACGATTTAAAGTGTTTTACAGAGGCATTGTTTATACGCTCGAGAATTATATCCCAAGCGAGTACCAGATTGACTTTAATACCATTGCCTATCTTGACTTACAGGGCAGATTAAAATCATTTCATTGCGGAAAAATAACAATGGTAACCAATTCGGCAATAGATACGTTTAATTTATACCGGAATGTGATCTCTTACAAAGTCACAAACCGAAACTACATCTATTACAATTCAAAGACTTATAATCAATAAGCTATAAAACGAACACAGGGAAAGTATCCGTTTTTTTTATATTTGTGATTATAAACTCTCACTATGAATCGTTATCGTTTAACTATTTTAAGTCTGGCATTTTCCCTTTTG
>JAZJZF010000024.1:136685-139688 GCA_040389965.1 Bacteroidota bacterium | reverse complement strand
GGCCATGGTAAAAAGTTGTGTGATGTGTGACATATTAAATTGCTTTATTTTTCGTTCATGCCCTGCTGAATCAAGTTCAGGCTGACAGAAATCATTAATCATTGTTTCAAAATATAAATATAAAGTTTTGAAAACAAAAAACCCTTATCCGCATCGAATAAGGGTTTCCTATTATATATTTTTAGTAAATACTATCCTTTCATGTCCTGGATATCAAGCATCCCAACCGGTTTGCCACCATCTGTTACAACAATCGTATCTACATTGGTTTTCTTAAATAAAGTACTTGCATCATTTAACAATACATTGCCATCAATGGTGATTGGCTCTCTGTATTCAAGGTCAGATAGGTTTTTAGATAAAATATCTCTTCCTTTTTCTCCGATCAATTTTCTTAAACTGCCATCTGTAAATACACCTTTAATGCTGCCATCTGCTTTTGTTACTGTAATAGCACCAAAACCAAATTCCGTCATTTTAACAATAGCATCTGTAACAGATGTATTTTCAGCTACCAATGGATTGATTCCTTTAATGGCTTCTTTTACTTTTACCATCATCATACGGGTATCAGCAATAAACTGATCAGTACCTAAAGTGGTAAAATTGTTTTCTGTTAATTGTTTCATTACCTTAAGTGGAACTGTAATCGTATGAACACCTAAGTTAATAGCGTTACGCACATGCTCAGCATGACGCACAGAAGAGAACATAATTTTAGTATCGTAATCATACAAATCAACCGCAGCAACACATTGCTCAACTAAAGCAAGTGCATCATGTCCCTGATCCTGTAAACGGCCAACTAAAGGGCAAACATATGTTGCTCCGGCCTGCATAGCCATATATGCCTGTTGTAAAGTATACACCAAATGTACATTCACCAAATAGCCTTTATCACGTAACATTTTGCAGGCACGAACACCTTCTAATGAAACCGGTATTTTGAATACGGTTTTTTTAGGGTCAAGGCCTAAGGCCAACTGGCGTTCAGCTTCTGCTAATACTTCTTCAGCAGTGTTTCCTAAAGCTTCGATTTGAAGTACAGGAACCATTTTGCTTAACTTTACAATAGTACCGTCAATATCAGTAATACCTTCCTTTTGCATAAAGGTAGGTGTAGTGGTTAATCCATTTAAAAACCCTAATTTAAATCCTTCTTCAATTTCTTTAAGGTTTGCTGAATCTAAGTATAATTCCATGTGTTGTTTTTATGTTTATGTAAAGTTCAAATATAAGTGTAAAAGAGCAAAACGCCCAAATTTTAATTTTTAGTTATACCTGTGGTTTTCAACACCGTATCATGAATGTTTGTCTTGCATCCCTTCATGTCTATGCGTCTCTCCAATCTCTTTTATCCTTCAATAGCCCTTACGCCCGGTAAGCTACCCTGCTCTATATATTCTAATAAAGCACCGCCACCTGTACTTACATAACTTACCTGTTCCGCAAGGTTGTATTTGTTTATGGCTGCTACACTATCACCACCGCCAATTAAAGAAAAAGCGCCTTTTTTAGTTGCTTCTGCAATAGCTAATGCCACTTGCTTGGTACCATTCTCAAAACTGCTCATTTCAAACACGCCCATGGGACCATTCCATAAAATAGTTTTGGAATTTTTAATGACCTCACTGTATGTTTTTATGGTATCTGTGCTAATGTCCAATCCCATCCAGCCATCAGGAATGCTGTTAATATTGCTCTCTTTCGTATTGGCATCGTTGGCAAAATTATCAGCAATAATAGCATCGGTAGGGATATATAAATTAACGCCTTTGGCTTTTGCCTTTTGCAATAATTCTTTTGCCAGGTCTAATTTATCATCCTCGCACAACGACTTGCCAATAGTGCCTCCCATAGCTTTTACAAACGTAAAGGCCATGCCGCCGCCAATTAAAATATTATTGGCTTTGCTCATTAACTGTTCTATAATTAAAATTTTGTCGCTCACTTTTGCACCACCAACAATAGCAGTAAAGGGAGCTTCTGCTCCATGAATTACTTTATCAATACTGGCAACCTCTCCTGCCATTACATAACCAAAACATTTGGCATCCGTTGCAAAAAATTGTGCAATTACTGCTGTTGAAGCGTGCGCGCGGTGCGCAGTTCCAAAAGCATCATTCACATAAATATCACCATGTTTACTTAATTTCTCTGCAAAACCAACATCTCCTTTTTCTTCTTCTTTATAAAAACGTAAATTCTCTAATAATAAAACCTGCCCGGGTTTTAATGCCCCCGATTTTGCAAAAGCATCGGTTCCAATGCAATCATCGGCAAACACAACTTCCGCTCCAACTAATTTACTTACCGTGCTTACAATATGTTTTAACGAATACTTATTTGTTGGCCCTTCTTTAGGACGACCTAAATGCGACATTAAAATAATACTACCGCCTTTCTCAAGAATTTTTTTAATCGTTGGTGCTGCTGCTCTGATACGAGTATCATCTGTTACGTCAAAGGCATCATTTAAGGGTACGTTAAAGTCTACACGAATTAAAGCACGTTTATTTTCAAAATTAAGGTTGTCGATGGTTTTCATGATTTTGTAAATTAAAGGCACAAATTTAACCTAATTACTAAAATAAAAATTCATTATCTTTAATTATGTTTTTACGGGGTTTATTTCTTTTCCTGATAATGGTTTCGGTTAGTGTAAAGGCAGTAACCGTAAAAAGCATTATGGCCGGAGATTGGGAAAATCCGGTATGCTGGAGCAACCAACAGGTTCCCACAAATCCGGATACAATTTTGGTGCTGCATTATATGGTCATTAATCAGACCCTTACTATCAGCTCCCCAACGGTTTTATTTGTAGATGCTGCAGGTACTATTTGCGGGGATTATTTAATGGAAACTTTATGCGGAGTCAACTTTTTAAATTACGGGCACATCTATCTGAACCATCTAAATACAAGGTCCGCCACCAATTACAACATTATCCAATGCAAAACCTCTATGACGCTTTTAGGTTGTGCGGGCTACGGAAGTTATTAC
>JAZJZF010000024.1:101427-136675 GCA_040389965.1 Bacteroidota bacterium | reverse complement strand
AATGGATCTCTTACGGTTTGGCCTCCTGTGTTATGCAAAACCACTAATACCAACTGGGAAGGAGGAACATCTACCGGTATACACGAACTTCAAAATGTGGGAATATCCGTTTATCCAAATCCTGTAAACGGGCAGGCTCTTACAGTGGTTTCACCCGGACAAACATCTTTTAAACTCGCAGACCTTATGGGAAACCTTATTTACAGTGGTGCTTTTAGCGATGCGTCTACAATAGATGCCTCTTTCCTTTCTACGGGAATCTATTTTCTTGACCTGAAAGTGAATGGAAAAAGGTATTTACAAAAAATTCTGAAAACAGATTAATTAACCCTTGTTGGCCTTACTTTGCTCTTTACAATAAAGGCATAAGGAAAATCGCCTTTTATGGTTTTTAATAATTCCTGCGCTTCCAGTTTGGTTTTAAAATCCCCTACATTGATCACAAAATTAGGCTGTTGGTAATCTTCGTAACTGTTTATACCACTATATTTGGAAGCAAAGCGGTTCTGCGCCTCTTTTGCCTTCGATTTATCGGCACTAAAATGAATCTTTACACGGTAACCATCGGTTTCGCCTCCCGTTCTACGGTGATACTCTGCTTTTTTTTCCTGTAACGCTTTTACCTTTAATAAGGTTTGCGTTTGGTTTTCCTGCGAAAACAAACTGCCAAATTGCAGCACTGAAAGAAGGATGATTAAGGTATATTTCACAAATGCGAAGGTAGATAAAATACCTTAGGTTTCATATAGCATTTTTCATAATCATGTATAAAAAACAGGCACTTATTAAGGGCCAAAAAACCCAAATTTATTAGGTGTAGCATCATTAAAATGATTAAATTAGCCCCGTAATTTTAAGCAAAATTAAAATGGACAAATTTTCTTATGTCGGCACAAGCGATGTAAACGCAATTGAAGAATTGTTTTTACAATATTCTAAAGATGCTAACTCCGTTGACGCTTCGTGGCGCGATTTTTTTAAAGGATTTGAATTTGCACAAACTAACTACGATGCAGCTTCCGGTGGTGCTATCCCCGAAAACGTAACCAAAGAGTTTAAAGTGCTTGGGTTAATAACCGGTTACCGCCAACGCGGACACTTGTTTACCAAAACAAACCCTGTGCGCGAACGCCGCCACTATGACCCAACATTAGCACTCGAAAATTTCGGGCTTTCTGATAAGGACCTTGATACTGTTTTTCAGGCAGGTAATGAAATTGGCCTTGGAGCAGCTAAATTAAGCGATATTGTTAAACACCTTGAGCAAACGTATTGCCAGAGTATTGGTGTTGAGTATTTATATATGCGCGAACCAAGCGTATTAAAATGGTTACAGGAACGTATGGAAAAAAACCGCAATACGCCGGCTTTTTCTAAAGACGAGAAAAAAACCATTCTTAAAAAATTAACCCAGGCGGTTGTTTTTGAAAACTACCTGCACACAAAATTTGTTGGCCAGAAACGGTTTTCATTGGAAGGCGGAGAAGCAGTAATTCCTGCTATTAATACCTTAATGGAACATGGTGCAAACATGGGCATTGAAGATTATGTAATAGGTATGGCTCATCGCGGACGTTTAAACGTGCTGACCAACATCATGAATAAAACTTATAGAGATGTTTTTACAGAGTTTGAAGGCAGACCAAGTGAAGATTCTTTATTTGACGGTGATGTGAAATACCACATGGGCTATTCATCTGATCAAAAAAGCGATAGTGGTAAAAATGTTCACATCAGCTTAACGCCAAATCCATCACATCTTGAAACCTCAGCAGCGGTAGTACAAGGTATTGTTCGTTCAAAAATTGACAGCCATCATGGTGGTGATAACACCAAAGCCTGTGCTATTAGCATACATGGCGATGCAGCTATTGCCGGCCAGGGATTGGTTTACGAATTGGTACAAATGAGTCAGCTCGATGGTTATAAAACCGGTGGAACAGTACATTTTGTAATTAATAACCAGGTAGGTTTTACTACCAATTATATGGACGGAAGGTCTTCTACATATTGCACGGATGTAGCAAAAGTAGTGTTGAGCCCGGTATTTCACGTAAACGGTGACGATGTGGAAGCATTATGTTTCATTTCTAAACTGGCAATGGAATTCCGCCAGACATTCCACAGAGATGTATTTATTGATGTGCTTTGCTACCGTAAATATGGGCATAACGAGGGCGATGAGCCTCGTTTCACACAGCCTATGTTATACAAAGCAATTGCTACACACCCAAATGTAAAAGATGTGTATGTAAGACGTCTGGAGCTTGATCATTCTGATTTAGCATCAGAAGCAAAAGATATTGAAACGGCTTTTAAAGCAGAGTTAGACGTTAATTTAGACGAAGCTAAAAAAGTAGAAAAAGCAAAAATCACGTCCTTCCTTGAAGGAACCTGGAAAGGTGTGAAAATGGCCGGTGCCAAAGATTTTGATGAGTCTCCTAAAACAGCCATCGACGAAAAATTATTTTTAGAGATTGCTAAAAAAAGCACCGAATTACCTACAGACAAAAAATTCTTTAACAAGATTCAGAAATTATTTGAAGACCGCAAGGCCATGATTACCAACGATAATTACGATTGGGCCATGGGCGAATTACTGGCATATGCGAGTTTAATGAAAGAAGGAAACCCTGTACGTTTCAGCGGACAGGATGTAGAACGCGGAACGTTTTCTCACCGTCATGCTATTGTAAAAATTGAAGACAGCGAAGAAGAATACACGCCTTTAAATAACATTGATGCTAAAGTAAAATTCGAGATCTACAACTCTTTACTAAGCGAATATGGTGTATTGGGCTTTGAATATGGCTATGCCTTTGCGGCACCAAATACCTTAACCATTTGGGAAGCGCAGTTTGGCGACTTCTTTAACGGAGCACAAATTATTGTGGATCAATACTTAACATCGGCTGAGTACAAATGGCGTCGTATGAACGGTTTGGTAATGTTATTGCCTCACGGTTACGAAGGGCAGGGTCCTGAGCACTCCAGCGCACGTATGGAACGCTTTTTACAGGCTTGTGCCGAAAATAATATGCAGATCGTTAATACCACAACACCTGCACAACAGTTTCACGTATTACGCCGTCAGTTAAAAAGAGATTTCCGTAAACCATTGGTATGTTTTACACCAAAAAAATTATTACGTTACCCAACCTGCGTAAGTAAGCTGGCTGATTTTACGAAAGCAAATTTCCAGGAAGTGCTTGACGATAGCGCAGATGCTAAAAAAGTAACACGCATTGCTTTCTGCTCAGGTAAAGTCTATTACGATTTAATTGAACGCAGAGAAAAAGAAGGAGTGGATGACATTGCATTTATTCGTTTAGAGCAATTGTATCCTTTCCCTCAAAAACAGATAGATGCGATTCTGAAAAAATACAGCAAAGCAAAAGATTACCTATTTGTTCAGGAAGAACCTGAAAACATGGGTCCTTGGCGTTTTGTAGACAATAATCTACGTTCTCTGAATTTAAAATATTTTGGAAGAGATGCCGCAGCAAGCCCAGCAACAGGTTTTGCCAAACGTCATGCTCAGGAAAACGAAGAAATTATGGCAGGAGTTTTTCCTAAAGTATTAGTGAAATAATAGACAGAAAAAGATTAACCCAATGATTGTCAGTTCGAGCGGAGTCGAGAACTAAAGATAAAAAGACAAAACTAAAAACCAAGAACTTATAACTAAAAACTAATTATATGGCAATTGTAGAACTAAAAGTACCAAGTCCCGGAGAATCAATTACAGAGGTAGTTATTGCCCGATGGGTTAAAAATACCGGCGATGTGGTTGAAAAAGATGAAGTACTGGCTGAGATCGATTCTGATAAGGCAACCCTAACCCTTAATGCAGAAGAAGCAGGTAAAATTGAAGTATTAGCTGCCGAAGGCGACACGGTAAAAGTTGGACAGGTAGTTGTAAAAATTGATACTTCTGTAAAACCGGAAGCTAAGGCAAAAACAGAAACTCCAAAAGCTGAGGTTAAAACGGAAGCTAAAAAAGAAGAGCCAAAGAAAGAAACAGCTGTCACTTCGAGCGGAACCGAGAAATCAACCTCAACGTACGCCACAGGTACACCAAGTGTTTCTGCTGCCAAACTAATGGCCGAAAACAACGTATCGTCCAAACAAATAAACGGTACAGGTAAAGATGGCCGCATTACCAAACAGGATGTATTAGCTGCTTTGTCTAACGGCTTACCAACTGTAAATGAAGTGCTTTCCAACTCATGGAAAGGTGGCAGAGATAAAGAGCGTACAAAAATGACCTCTCTTCGTAAAACTGTTGCCAAACGTTTGGTGGCCGTTAAAAATGAAACCGCTATGTTAACTACTTTCAACGAGGTAGACATGAGCGCCATCTACGCGATCAGAGCAAAATACAAAGATAAATTTAAAGAAGTATATGGTTCAAACATTGGTTTCATGAGCTTTTTCACAAAAGCAGTTACCGAAGCGTTATACCACTTTCCTGCCGTAAATGGGATGATAGATGGTGAAGAATTAGTGTACAACAAATACTGTGATATCGGAATCGCGGTAAGCGCTCCAAAAGGTTTAATGGTACCGGTATTGCGTAATGCCGAATTAATGAGCCTTGCCGATATCGAAAAAGGAATTAAAGATTTAGCCGTTAAAGCCCGTGACGGGAAATTAACCATTGAAGATATGAGCGGCGGAACCTTTACCATTACCAATGGTGGTGTGTTTGGTTCTATGATGAGTACTCCCATTATTAACCCTCCGCAAAGTGCTATTTTAGGAATGCACAATGTAGTTGAACGTCCGATGGCCGTTAACGGACAAGTAGTAATTCGTCCGATGATGTACATTGCTTTAAGCTATGATCACCGTATCATTGACGGAAGAGAAAGCGTAGGCTTCCTCGTTAAAGTAAAAGAAATGCTGGAAAATCCTACCCGTATGCTGTTTGGAGGTAAAAACGCTGAAGAGATCCTGTTAGGCTTATAACCTGCATCACAACCAGGTAAAACAATTAAAAAATCCTCTGAATAATTCAGGGGATTTTTTGTTACTTTAATAAGTATACATCATTATAAACACATGCGGCTACTTCTACTTTGTTTTCTTTCCTTTCAATTATTGTCTCAAACTAAAAAGTTGGATACCGTTTTTTGCGACTGCAAGTTAGCCCGCGCTGTAACCCTTAACAGTAAAACAACCGTCAATAGAACCATTGCCCCTAAAGGTTATGGCAGTATTAAAGAGATCAGCAATTCTAAACAAAACACAAGCTTCGCTTTCGAAAAAGAACATAATACCGCCTGGTATAAATTGGTTATTAACGTCTCCGGGACTTTAGTATTTGACATTACGCCTTCCAAGCCTGACGATGATTATGATTTTATGCTTTTTAAAGCGGCCAAAAATAATTTTTGTGACAGTCTTGTAAATTATAAAATATCCCCCGTAAGGGCCTGCATATCTCGCAATAAAGATGAGATCAGCGGGAAGACGGGCCTCAGCTATCAATCAAAGGAAGAGTTTATTAAACAGGGAGTTGCTGCAGCATATGGCAAGCCTATTGAAGTTAAAAGGGGCGAAGTTTACTATTTGGTATTAGACAATGTGTATGACAAAGGCGAAGGCCATATGATAGAATTTGAAATAGCACAAAATATTACGTTAAAAGGCGTTGTGATAGACGAGCGCAATAAACCTGTTCAGGCAGAGATAGCCTTGACCAACCAGTTTGGAGATACGGTATTGCTTCAACAAACAAAAACAGATGGCTCTTTTAATTTTACAGCACCTATCATAAGAAACCGAAGCTATAATTTAAATTTTTATAACGACAGTAGTTTTAATTACACAAGAACCTTTACCCTGGCCGATACGGCAGCACTTAAATCTTTAAAGACCATCTTGCCTAAACTTAAAAAAGGAAGTAAATACTCTGTAGGTTCTATTAATTTTGTGGGCGGCTCTGTTCAATACTTACCCAGAGCGCTACCGGCCATGTATAATTTATACAGGCTCTTAAAGAAAAACCCGCAGTTAAAGATTATGATCATTGGCCATTCCAACGGGCGCGAGATGCAGGATGAACGCGGAATCATTGCTTTTACAAAAGGCCGGGCCACCTCTATTAAAAATTATTTAGGGATACAGGGTATAGATGCAAACCGTATTGAAATTGACGGTAAGGGAGATCATGAAATGTTATTTAAACTACCCGGAGCAAATGCTGAGCAGCAGGAACAGAACCGCCGTGTAGAAATCATGGTGCTCGAATACTAAAATACCCAACACAGGGTACATCTTTGTTATTTCAAAGCAGGAGTTTTGTAGTGATAATCACACTATGAAATAAACCTATGAAAACAAAACTATTTTTAATCTTTACCATTATCTTATTACAAACAGAATTAAAAGCCCAATCGTTTCGTTTTGGAACAGTGGCTGCCGATATTGGTCTCGGAGGCGGTATATATGGCATCAGCGGTCACTCGCCGGTTAATAACACCAATGTTTCCGGTATAGGTGTTGTTGGGACTCTGCCCCGCATAAATGCCGAATTTGGCTTACTACGTTACTTTGGAGTGGGTATCTCTTACAGGAGAGGAACGTATGGTAAAGGCAGCGCAGGACCCATAAGAGGCTCGGATATTTTGTTCAGAGGCAATTTTCATTTGGCCAATAAAAGCGAAAAGTTTGATTTGGTAATTGGTGCAGGATACGGCTTTAGTAAATTTAACGGCACTTACAGCAGCAGCCAGTATATAAACGCAAAAGGAGGTATTTTAAATATTCATGTCACACCGCATATGTATTTTGGAAAATACGTGGGAATGTTTGTGGGCCTGGGATACAATAAACACCTTTTTAATAAAGTAGATATTAAAAATGGTTCCGACTATTATTCTGAGGCAAATGGCGCTACCTGGAAAATGGGCGGGGTTTATTTCGAGTTTGGCGTATCAGGTCATTTCCACATCTTTAAAAAGAAAGAATAATCAATCGCACCAGTTTAAGTTAGTAGGCTTCGCATACATTGGTAATAGTGCGGCTGATTTGATGAAACGGTGCGAACTGCAATTTTTTCGGGGGCATTGCGCAGGTGTTTCGCGCGAGAAAAAGATTGAAGTTGGCGTTTCATCTTGACTTTTTGTTTCTTTTCGTCAAGGAAAAAGAAAAGCAATCAATAGTAATAATACTATCATTCTTAATGCAAACAACTAGTTTCTATTCTTCACCGCTTTAAAAAACTCCACCAGCTGCAGTTTTTGAGCATCAGTCAGCTTCGCGTCTTTATGCATCCAGGTGTAAGAATCCATGGGCATTTCGCCTTCTTCTATCATTTCAATGCACTCCTCCAGTTTGTGGTTCTTTCTTTTTTCGGTATAAGTACCCCAGTCCGAAAAATTTAAGTGATGGTTTCCCTCATCTATATGGTGCTTTATCCACCACGATACCGGGGCAATATTAGTGTACCATGGAAAGGTTGGTTGATTCGAATGGCAATCATAACAGGCAACTTTCAATAGCTGTTCTACCTCAGTATTTGCTGAGGTCATGGCTATAAAATCAGTACTTGTATTTACAGGCTTTGTGCTTTTATCAATTCTGATAAACTGTATTAAAACAAGAAGAACAAGGAAAAACAGGAAGATGTTCTTTTTGGTAAAGCGTTTTTTCATAAGGTTGGTTTTAGCAGAACTTAAAAATACATTTATTTAGCAGAGCATCAAAAAAGCCAAAAATAAATAACAATTTCCTAATAATGCGGATAGCTTTTTTATTTACATTTGGTCATGCGTAAATCCCTATTCATATCATCCGTTTTGTTATGCTCAGCTCTTAGCTATGCACAAACCAAAAACCCTGTTACAGTAGCATTTTATAATTGCGAAAACTTCTTTGATACCAAAGATGATCCAAACAAAAAAGATGACGAGTTTTTGCCTGAAGCAGCCTCAAAATGGGATGAAACACGCTATAACAACAAACTTCAAAAAGTAGCACAGGTGCTCGATTCTACTGTTGCAGGAGCGGCATTGCCAAACCTTGTTGGTTTAGTAGAGATCGAAAATAATGAGGTGTTAAAAGACCTTATCAGCAAATCGCAATTCGGCACAAAAAGCTACGGCAGCCTGGCAACAGACAGCCCCGATGAACGCAGTATCGATTGTGGTTTATTATACGACAAATCCATTTTTACATTGGTTGATTTTAAAGAACTAAACGCTACCAATCCGGCATTAGGAGATTACAAAACCCGTAATATTTTATTTGCAACACTTAAAGCCACTAATGGCGATGTGTTTTATGTGTTTGTGAACCACTGGCCAAGCCGCCGCGAAGGAGAAAAAGAAAGCGAGCCACGTCGTATTTACGCCGCACAACAAGTAAGATCTAAAATTGACGAGCTTCAAAAAAAAGATGCTAAAGCCAAGATCATTGTTATGGGCGACTTTAACGACCATCCTGATAATAATAGTATTTTAAATACTTTAAAAGCAAACGATACGCCTAAAGAAAAAGGAGATTTGTATAACGCGTTTTATACATTAGATAAGGCAAAACAAGGCACCCATTACTATGATAAAGAATGGCGTGTGTTGGATCAGATCATTGTTTCACAGGGTTTATTAAACGCTAAAAAAGGTTATGCTTTTGATCCAAAAAATGCACATATCCTGCGAAAAGATTTTGTGTTATTTAAAAATGCTAAAACCGGTGAAGAAAGACCAAACCGCACATACGGTGCTGAAAATAAATACTACAATGGTTATAGCGACCATTTAGCTATTTACGTAGAATTGAATTAATCTGTATTTTTTGATTGGAAATGCTTAGGCTTTTGAGTATGAAATGGCACTAAATAAGCATTAATTACTTTTGGCAAGCTGTTGTATACACCATTTCTCGGCATCGTCCTTTTTACCAAACACCTTAAAAGGATAAGAAGGCTTGTTGAAGCGCAAATAAAAATTAGCCAATAGTTTGTGTGCCAGGTTAGTGACAATAACCGCATTGCAAATTTTAGGAAACGAAAACTCCTTTTCCTTTGCATAACGCCTCCCGTCTTCTGACACCGTTACTGAAGTATCTTCTGCATAATAGATATACGCATATGCCTTTCCTCCCGAGAGTTCGTTAAAGACCTTAAAAAGCTCTCTGAAAGCTTCTTCATTTACTTCTTTTTTGTGTCTAAACATTACCCTCATAATACCGTCACTGCCAAGGTGCACTTGAGCCGCATCCGTTTCAGATTTTTTTGTAATTAAATAGTCAGGCATGTAAAAAATACATATATTAGTAAAAACAAATATAACAAACTAATCGACAAAATGAAATATTCAAGCATAAAAAAAGACTTATTCGTCGACAATAGGAAAAATTTCACGAAACGTTTAAAACTAAATTCCATAGCTCTTTTTGTGAGCAATGATATATTACCCACCAATGCAGATGGCTCTTTTGGCTTCGTGCAAAACAGCGATTTATTCTACTTAAGCGGCATTGATCAGGAAGATACGATCCTGATGATTTTTCCGGATGTAAAAGACGGCAAGCACAAAGAGGTTTTGTTTATTAAGGAAACCAGCGAGTTGATTGCTGTATGGGAAGGCGCAAAGCTTACCAAGCAACAGGCAAAAGAAGTAAGCGGCATTGATCATATATACTGGCACCACGAATTTGAAAAAGTATTTAAAGGATTTGCTTTTCAGGCAGAGGCTTTTTATTTGAACAGCAATGAGCATACACGTCGTTATATCGACATGGAAACGGCACAAATGCGTTTCAATAAGCAGATCATGCAACAATTCCCCCTGCACAGCATTGAGCGCTCAGCACCTATTATGCATAGCATAAGGGCCATTAAACACCCTATAGAGATTGAACTGATTCAACAGGCTTGTAACATTACCGAAAAAGGATTCCGTCGTTTATTGGGTTTTATGAAACCGGGCGTTATGGAATATGAAATTGAAGCAGAGTTTATTCATGAGTTTGTTCGTAACAGAAGCCGTGGCTTTGCTTACGGACCAATTGTAGCAAGTGGGCCAAGTGCCTGTGTATTGCATTATGTAGATAATAACAAAACTTGCAAAGACGGAGATGTCATTTTACTGGATGTGGCCGCAGAGTATTCAAATTACGCCAGCGACATGACCCGTGCTATTCCCGTTAACGGAAAATATACCAAACGCCAGAGAGAAGTATATGATGCCGTACTGCGTGTTATGAAAGCCGCTACAGGGATGCTTAAAGTGGGTAACACCTTCGAAAAATACAATAAGGCTGTAGGCGATCTAATGACTGAAGAGCTTTTACAATTAGGTTTATTAAAATCAGACGAGGTAAAAAATCAAAATCCGGAATGGCCGGCTTATAAAAAATATTTTATGCATGGTACTTCGCACTTTTTAGGTTTGGATGTGCATGATGTAGGCTTTTTCTATGAGCCTATGCAAGCCGGAATGGTATTTACCTGCGAACCCGGAATTTATATTCCTGAAGAAGGCCTGGGAATTCGTTTAGAAAATAATATCGTGATTACTGAAACAGGAAACGACGATCTTATGAAAAACATTCCACTCGAAGCTGATGAAATTGAAGCCCTTATGAATGCATAAGGTTTTCCTTATTTCCTGTTTTGGGTCATGCTGCCACGATTCACTGTGATGATTCCGTGCTCCTTTCATTTAAGTGCTGAAAATCAGCAAATTAACACAATAAATCAGCCTTTTTGGGTTACTTTTAAAGCCAAAGGGTATTAATCTAAACAAAGACTTTATGTCGAAAGTAACGTACACAGACCTTGAATTTATTGAAGGGCTCAGGCATAACCAGGATGCGGTGTTACGGGCTTTGTACAAAAAGTATTATTCACTCGTTCTTAAATATGTTGTAAATAATAGTGGTAGCAGCGAAGCAGCAGCAGATATTTACCAGGAAACAATTATTGTACTTTACGAAAATGTACAAAAACCCGGTTTCGAATTAAACTGTCAGCTTCAAACGTTTATCTTTTCTATTGCAAAACGCTTATGGCTAAAGCAAATCCGGAACAATGGGAACACTCTGCGTTTTAGGGAAGATGAAGAAGATGAGGTAGTAGATGTAAGCGAAGAAATAACCGAGCATTTGAAAAAAGAATCGGATATCGAAAAAATGAACGCCTGCATGGAAAACCTTGGAGAACCCTGCAAAACACTCTTAAAAGATTTTTATGTGTATAAATTAAGCATGGAAGAAATATCTGAAAAGTTCGGATATACCAATGCTGACAATGCCAAGACACAGAAATATAAATGTTTACAACGTTTAAAACGGTATTTTTTTGAAGATTAAAAGGAGATAGAGATGAGAGCAACAGAATTATTTGACAATTACATTTTTGGGACAATAACTCCCGAAGAAAAAACAGAATTTGAAGCCCGTTTAAAATCTGATACTGAATTTGCTGCGGCTTTTGATAAACATAAAACGTTATTAGAAAGCATTAACCAGCACGAACAGCGTACACACTTAAAACAAATTCTGGCTGTTATTCACACCCAGGAATTTGGTAAAGACGCGAAAATACTTCCTATAAAAGAAACGTTTATTAAAAAACATGGTAAAACCTTTGCTGTTGCGGCTTCTGTAGCGGTATTTGCAGTTTTAGGAACTATTACCGTTTTAAGTACAGGTGGCTATTTATTAAAACAACAGGGAAATGCCATTACCGATTTGGGAAATGAAGTAGCCAAATTAAAATATTCGCAGGATGCGATTATTGAAGGTATTAAAGTAGCTGCCAGAAAACCTAAAAAAACATATGCTCCCGCAAACGTTGAAGGAACAGGCTTTGCGCTTAATAATAAAGGTTATTTTATTACAAGCTACCACATGGTAAAAAATGCCGACTCTGTTTTTGTAACCAATACCATGATGGATCGCGCACCTGCAAAATTAGTAGCGAGCGATGCGGCAATGGATATTGCTATTTATAAAATAGATAATATTGAAGCTATTAAAAATATTCCTTTCCCCTTCTCATTTAAAGAGAATACATCAGAAATTGGTGACAAGATTTTTACATTAGGTTACCCACGCCGCGATGCGGTTTATGGAGAAGGTTCATTAAGTTCATTAAGCGGATTTAATAACGACACAACCATGTACCAGATCTCTATACCTGTTAATCCGGGTAACAGCGGTGGCCCTATTATGGATGAGCAAGGAAACATTATTGGTTTAATCCGTGGAAAACAAAGCTCTTCAGAAGCAACAGGGTTTGCTATTAAATCTTCTTTTATTAAACAAACCATTGATAAATTAGAGAACGATTCTCTTAAAAAAGAGTTAGCATTGTCTTCTAAAAAATCAAATTTAAAAGGAATGAAACGCAGCGAGCAAATTAAAAAAATTCAACCATTCGTATTTAACGTTATGGTTTACAAGAAATAAATTTTGTTTTAAAATGCAAAAACCCTCGTTACTATTTAATAACGAGGGTTTTTTGTTTGGTGTTTCCACGAGGCATTTATCTACTTGCCACTATTTTCTTTTTTTGCTTTTGCCTCTTCTTCCAACCTTAGTTCTTCTTCTATTTCTTTCTTACGTTTTTTCTCTTCAGCAATGGCCGATTTTTCGCGTTTTACACGCTCTTGCTTTTCTGTAAAATAGCTATCATTCATGTGTTTGCTTTGAATGCCACTGAAATAATCTTTGGTGGTAACAACAATCACCCCACTGCTAATATCTCCATATTGCGCCGGAATACCTCCTGTAATGATGGAAACGTTCTCCACCGAAAGGGCTGCTACACCTGTAATGCCAGGAGATCTTACACCATCCACATAATAAGCGGTAGCATCGCCCCTGCTTCCTCTTACGTGTAAAAAGCCATTAGGATCCTGAGAGGCCTCAGAGGTTACTGAAAGAACCGCATCTACCACACTTCCTCTGTTAATGGCCAGGTGTGAAAAGTCTTCGGCAGTAATTTCTTTAATATGCATAAAGGATTTGTCAATTACAGGAGCCCTGTATACTTCAACCACCACTTCAACTAATGTGTTGGTTGATACAGCTGCATCCACATAGGTTGTTTTTTCGGCACTGACATATACATTTGTGAGGCGTTTGGTTTGAGTTTCCATACTGGATATTACCAGATCGTAATTGCCGGGGTTCAATGGTTTATAGGTATACTTCCCATCTTCATCCGTTACTGCCCCGCCAATTAAAGCTCCGCCTTGTAATACTTTAACCGTTGCTCCAAATACAGGAAGCTTATCGTCGTTCAGGATTTGTCCTTTTAAAGCACCACTTTGCGCTTTGGATATAAAGCCGCTTATTAATAATAAGCTCAGGCTTAATAGTTTTATGTGTTTCATAATGATTGGGTTTAAAAATTAAATTATGTTTATAGAATGCATTCTTTAACTTTAAGACGTTGTTCATACCCTATTCCATAAAAACAACCTAAAATAAATTTAAATATTATTTTTATGGAATACCAAAGGTTATACGTCTTATCAATATATGTGGCTTTTTAAGAAAAAAGAATACTTAAGCGACGAGGAATTGCTGGTTGACTACAGAACAAGTGGCAATAAGGACTTGTTTGCCGACCTGTTTAAAAAGCATGTATCTACTGTATATGGAACCTGTTTGTTTTACCTGCAGGATAAGGACGAAGCGCAGGATGCCACAATGCAGCTTTTTGAAAAATTAATGCCGGATCTTAAAACCCGCAACATCAATAACTTTAAAGCCTGGTTAAGCTTTGTAGTACGCAACCACTGCATAAGCCTGATCCGCAAAAACAAAACAAGCTCAAAAAACATAAAATCGTATTATGAGTTTGAGTATGAAGATACTACATACGAAGCAGAGGAAAAGATAGGCAGTGTAAGCGACGATGTATTGTTACAGGAAATGAAAAACAGTCTTCCGAAGCTAAAAGAAAAACAAAAACAATGTGTAGAGCTTTTTTATTTGCAGAACAAAAGTTATCAGGATATAGCACAGGAAACAGGCTTTAGCCTCAATGAGATTAAAAGCCACATACAAAACGGAAAAAGAAATTTAAAATTACTGATTGAAGAACAAACCCGCGTAAATAGTAAAAAATGATCAAGCCCGACGATATACATAAAAGTGCCGGTTTATCAAAAGAGCAGAAATTGCGATTTGAGAAAACCATGCAACAGGACGATTTAAGTTACCTGTCGTCATTGGCATTTGAGCAGTTTAGTGCCAGCAACAGCGATATTGAAGCATTAAATAAACGCATTGATAAAAAAACGGGTAACACCCCCGGAAACTTTAATACCATATTGGTTAGCATGCTATGTGGCCTATTTATAGGCGTTTCCATATTCTTTGTTATTTTTCAAAAAAGCAAAACACATGCATCTGTATTTGAATCTTTAGAACCCGATAAACCTCAGCCATCATTAAATAACGTTATGGCAACAGATACCGTTTTCCCTGAGCAGATACAGCCCGTTCCTAAAGTTGTTGAACACTATAGCTCTACCTCAAACCAGGCAGAGGAACCTGCTGTTGTTATTGATTTACCTGAGCCAATGAGTACTAAATCTATTGCGTTTTCGGAGCCTGAAAAAGAAAACAATGAAGATATTATTCTAAGCTTTTCACCCAATGCACCGGTGGTATTTATCAGTAATTTAAAAGTAACCAATTACCGTATGTATTACTTTAAACAAAGTCAATCTATTGATTTATCAATAAATACAGGACTTGCAGCCCAATACGAGGTCAATGCCAATATCGAACATGAAAGACTTAACTATTCTGATAGTTATATCGCTCATAAGATTATACAAAGGGCTATGAAGCTCTTTAATTTAAAGCATTATGTAAATTGTATAGAAGAGTTGAACCTATTGTATGAGTTCAATAAAAATGATGCCAACGCACAATTCTACCTTGGTATGTGCTATTTCCTGACCGGAAAATATGCGTTAGCGCAGCTTTATTTTCAAAAAAATTTAGATAACGATAATAATATTTTCCATCAAGAATCTGAGTTTTATCAGGCCATGTGTTTCTTAAATACCAAACAAACCGATAAGGCTACACAACAGCTCCAGTCTATTGTAAACTCTAAAGGGTTTTATAGTAAAAGGGCTCAGGAAGTGTTAAGCAAACAATAATCATTTATTCAGTTTCTATATCTTCTGAAATCTTTTTACTTTTGTTACCATTAATATGGATAAAAAAGAAATACGATTAGATAGTTATCTGTGGGCCATACGCATGTACAAATCGCGTTCACTGGCCAGTGAGGCTATCAAAAGCAACAAAGTAAAACTGGACGATGTTTTGGTAAAGCCGGCACACATTGTAAAAATTGGGGAACGTTACACCTTATCCATGCCGCAGGGTGTAAAAAAAATAATTGAAGTAAGCGGTTTAATTGAGAAACGACAAAGTTTTGAAGTGGCTATTAAAAACTACATTGATCATTCTCCTCCTGTTGAAAAAACAGAAAAACTGGGCTCTGTTTTTATGATGCCAAACATGCAGCGTGAAAGAGGAGCCGGCAGGCCTACCAAAAAAGACCGTCGCGATATGACAGATTTTAGGAAGGACGAAGATTGATTTTAGTAAATCATCTGTTTATTTAAGTTCACACTTATCGCTCATGTGGTTGCAGGATTCTTTTGCTTTAGTTTCACTCCAGTACTTAGAGCGTATACTATATTCAAATTCAGTCTCTTCTCCCTTAGCATTTGTATCTGAACCAACACAATAGCATGTATAGCTCTTCCGGCATGATCCGAGAAACATAACCATAAAAATAAGGCCGGATATGGTAACTTTTGTTAGTCGCACGAAATTGATTTTCCTTTTAACGGATAATTCAGGGTAATATTGTCACGAATTGAAATTATTTATACTGTGATGTGATTTACTGAACATAACTCAACTTCAACATATTCGTACGGCCTTTTTCTTTCATTGGCATACTTGCCAGGTTAATTACAAGGTCGTCGACTTTTACAAATCCGCCTTCTTTGATCAGGTCTTTTAAATCGGAAATGGTTTGATCTGTACTTTCGTATTTATCATAATAAAATCCACGTACTCCCCACACAAGGCTTAATGCATTAAGCAAAGATTCGTTATCCGTAAAAATAAAAATATTTGCTTTAGGCCTATGGCTGCTCAATTTAAAAGCAGTGTAACCCGAATTGGTAATAGATATAATAGCCGTAACATTTGCCTGTTTGCTCATAACGCTGGCATTGTAGCAAATACTATCCGTAACATAAGTAACCGTTTTTAATTCAGGCTCATGCTCTTTAAAATAAATGCGTCCGTCGTTTTCTATTTGTGTAATAATACGGCGCATGTATTCAATTACTTTAACCGGGTAACGCCCTACAGATGTTTCGGCACTCAGCATGACAGCATCTGCCCCATCTAATACAGCATTCGCCACATCGTTTACCTCAGCACGCGTAGGAGTGTATGCAGTGATCATACTTTCCATCATTTGTGTAGCAATAATTACCGGTTTCGAAGCAATGATACATTTGTTAACGATCATTTTTTGTAATAAAGGCACTTCTTCCATTGGCATTTCAACGCCCAAATCTCCACGCGCAACCATTACTCCATCTGTTACTTCAATGATCTTATCAATTTCTTTAATAGCTTCGGGCTTTTCAATTTTAGCAATAACACGCGCTTTTTTCTTTTTTGAACGGATAATTTCTTTCAGCTCAACTATGTCTGTAACGCTGCGTACAAAAGACAAACCGATCCACTCAAAATTATTTTCCAGTGCAAAATCAAGATCTCTTAAATCCTTTAACGTTAAGCAGGGTAAAGAAATTTTTGTATTCGGTAAGTTTACTCCTTTTTTAGAAGACAGTACTCCACCCGCAATAATAGTGGCAACAACCTCATCTTTTTTATTAGTAGAAACAACCTTTAAGGTTATTTTACCATCATCGATCAATACAAATTCTCCAACCTTTACATCCTGCGGAAACTGAGGATAAGTAATATAAATTCTTTCGGCAGTGCCTTCCTGTTCTTTGGTAGTAATAGTAATTTCGTTTCCGTTGATAAGGTCAACGGCATTATCTTTTACTTTCCCGATACGCAATTTAGGACCTTGTAAATCTCCTAAAATACCAACGTGGCGGTCCAGTTTTTTATTAAGTGTTCTAATATTATCGATCACATGTTTAATGGGTTCGTAATCTCCATGCGAAAAATTTATACGGCAAATATCCAACCCGGCTAAAAACATCTGTTCTAAAACAGCAATGTTTTCGGTTGACGGGCCCATTGTGGCAACAATTTTTGTTTTGTTATAATTAAAGTCCATATATCAAATTTAAAGACCGAAGTTAACAATTTACAGCCAAAAAGCTACATTATTAATTCATTATCATTTTTAGTATTTTTGCGGCCAATACATAAATTTATGCCTAGTAAACTTGAAAAATTCGCCGACCTTAATTCCTTTTCAAACAGTTTTGATCTGTTTTTTGATCAATTGGAACAGGGGCTGCCTTTAAAAGGAAAATGGCACAAAGACGTTTTTAAAAACGAAAATCCTATTGTTATTGAGTTGGGCTGTGGCCGTGGCGAATATACCATCGGTTTAGCAGAAAACAACCCTCATAAAAACTTTATAGGGGTTGATATTAAAGGCAACCGCATTTGGACAGGCGCTAAACATGCCCTCGACAATCATTTAAACAATGTGGCTTTTTTAAGAACCTATATCGATTTTATTGAACACTGTTTTGGTCCAGGAGAAGTCTCTGAAATCTGGATCACATTCCCTGATCCTCAACCTCAAAAAACAAGAGAAAGAAAGCGCTTAACCAATTACCGGTTCTTTTTGCAACGCTATAACCATATTTTAAAACCGGGTGGTTTGGTACATTTAAAAACAGACAGCACAAGCTTTTATGAGTATACCATGGAAGTAATTAAAGAAAATAACCTTCCCTTAGTATTTGCTACTAACGACCTTTACAAAAACTGCCCACCCGACAGGGAAGAATTAACTCGTATTAAAACTTACTACGAGAGCCTGTTTACGGCTAAAGGCGAAGACATTAAATATTGCTGCTTTAAGCTGGATACACTTTGAACTGAGTTTTAAACGAAAAACTTCAAAACCAATAAATTATCATTTTTTAGACCTTTTTTAAAAGGGAGATATAGTATATTCGTACAAAATTTATACTCCAAATAGTTACATATGTTGTCTCTCTTTATTAATTGGAATGCTAATCCCGAAATTTTTACCATACCCGGTATCGATTGGCCTGTGCGTTGGTATGGCTTAAGTTGGGCACTGGCTTTTATAGGTTCGCATTTCTTTATGAACCGTATTTACAGAACAGAGGGCAGAACCGATAAGCAGCTCGATACCTTAACGCTTTATATTGTGTTGGCTACCGTACTTGGTGCAAGGCTGGGGCATTGTCTGTTTTACGATTATGCCTATTACTCAAAACATCCTTTAGAGATTTTAAAAGTGTGGGAAGGTGGTTTGGCAAGTCATGGTGGTGCTATAGGTATTTTAACAGGTATGTGGCTGTATTGCCGCAAAACCAAAGAAAACTGGTTATGGCTGTTCGATCGATTGGTTGTAGTAGTGCCATTGGCCAGTATGTGTATTCGTTTTGGAAACTTAATGAATTCGGAAATTGTAGGTAAAGTAACCGATGTAGCATGGGGCTTTAAATTTTTTAATAACGATGAAGACAAAATAAATCTTTTGACCCGTCATATTCCCATTCCTGTAAGGCACGCCACACAATTATACGAAGCATTGTTTTACCTGGTGTTGTTTGTGTTATTTTATTGGTTATGGAAAAACAAGCGCAATGCGGTAGGTAAAGGTTTTATGTTTGGTCTGTTTTGTATTTTGATGTTCAGTTTCCGTTTTTTAATGGAATTTATGAAAGAAAATCAATCTGAATTTGAAAACGCTTTACCAATTAATATGGGGCAGATCCTGAGTATCCCTTTTATTTTACTTGGTATTTTTATGATAGTTAGGTCCTACAAATCAAAACCATTAAACCCACAAACAAATTAGCCTATGAATTTGCTTAACACCTTTGATCCTGCTACGACATCTTCCACCCTTAACCGCCTGGATAAATTATCTCACAGCACAACGCCACAATGGGGCAAAATGAATGCCGCACAAATGATGGCTCATTTAAGCGTACCCTATGATTTTGCCTATGGTAAAAAGGAATTAAAACCTTCTTTCTTTACCAAACTCATGCTGAATCTATTTGTAAAAGACATGGTAATTGGCGAAACAAAGCCCTATCCAAAAAACTCCCGTACCTCTCCTGATTTTATTATTGCAGATGAACGTGATTTTGAAAAAGAGAAAGCGCGTTTAATTGCCAACATCAAAGAAACAGAAGCAAAAGGTACTACCTACTTCGAAGGAAAAGACAGCGGCGCTTTTGGTAAGCTTGCAGCAAAACAATGGAGCGTACAATTCTATAAACACCTCGATCATCATTTTACACAATTCGGAGTTTAGTCTCCTGTTCATATAAAACAAAACGTCTCATGGTATAAATACCATGAGACGTTTCAGTATTTGGATTATTAAAATATTTCGTATATTTGTACCCAGTTAGTCTAAAGTGTAACTCAAAACGGTTAAAAATCCTTCCTGTTTAACCCTGGTTACTAAAAAACAAACTCCCAGCAGCTGTTAACAACCCGATGTGGTTTAGTATGTATTTTACTATGCATAACATCGGTTATTTATTAATTATATTTACAATAAGCACATAAAGTGCTTAAATGACCATTATGGCAAAATCTAAAAAGAAACAACCTAAACGCTATTTATTTGAAGAAGTACTGGCGTTCTTAAAACATAATTCCGAAAAAGCGTTTAATTACAAACAGCTTGGCGCAGCCATGGAAATTGATAACGAAAGCGATCGCTTTGCATTGCTCGAAACACTTGAAGAATTAAAGCACCAGGGCTTTGTAACCGAAAAAGAAGTCGGAAAATACCAGGCCAAAGAAACAAAAACCTATCATACAGGAACCATTGATTTTACAACACAGGGAACGGCATACGTTATTATTTCTCCCGACGAACCCGATATCTTTATTCCGTTCCGTAAAAGCAGAGACGCCATGCATGGCGACCTTGTAAAAGTAAACGTATTTACACAACGCGGCAAAGGCAAGCCTGAAGGCGAAGTGGTAGAAGTGATCCAACGTAAAAAAACCAGGTTCGTAGGTACTATACAAATCAATCCCAAATTTGCTTTTGTAGTTCCTGATTTTAGTAAGCTGCACGTCGATTTTTTTGTTCCCCTAAGCGATATTAACGACGCAAAAAACGGACAAAAAGTATTGGTAGAAATGACCGAATGGCGCAAAGGCTCTGATAACCCTAATGCTAAAGTAGTAGAAGTGTTTGGAAACCCGGGAGATCATGAAACCGAAATACACGCTATTATGGCGGAGTTTGGGCTGCCTATGGAGTTTGCACCGGAAGTAGAAGCGGCCGCAAAAAAACTGGATACACAAATTAAACCCGAAGAAATTGCCAAACGCCGCGATTTTAGAGGTGTTACCACCTTTACGATTGATCCGGTAGATGCAAAGGATTTTGATGATGCCCTCTCCATACAAAAACTCGAAAACGGAAACTGGGAAATTGGCGTGCATATTGCCGATGTAACGCATTATTTAAAACCACATACGATTTTGGACGATGAAGCCATAAACCGTGCTACATCTGTTTATTTAGTAGATCGCTGTGTGCCAATGTTACCGGAAGTGCTGAGTAACTTCGCCTGCTCGCTTCGCCCGCACGAAGAAAAATATTGCTTCAGTGCCGTATTTGAAATGGACGATCATGCACAGATTCAAAATCAGTGGTTTGGTAAAACCGTTATTTACAGCGATCATCGTTTTTCTTACGAAGAAGTACAAACCATTATTGAAACCGAAGAAGGTCCCTACAAAGAAGAGATCTTTACACTGGACAGACTAGCCAAAACGCTTCGTGCAGAAAGAACAGCCAAAGGCTCTATCTTTTTTGATAAGGCTGAAGTAAAATTTCAACTCGATGAACATGGCGCTCCCACAGGCGTTTACTTTAAAACGCAAAAAGACGCGCATAAATTAATTGAAGATTTTATGTTGCTTGCCAACAAAAAAGTGGCCGAATTTCTTGGTAAAAAAGGAAAAGACGATAACCAGAAAGGGCAGGCAAACAAACAAAAAGATAAGAACGACAAAGGGAGTGATGCAGTTATATACCGTGTGCATGATGTGCCAAAAGACGAAAAATTATTAGAGCTTAATAATTTTGTAGAGCGATTCGGTTATTCGGTAGCCGTTGGTAACAAACAAAAAACAGCGCAGTCTATCAACAAATTATTACATGATGTAAAGGATAAAAAAGAGCAAAGTATGATCGAACTGCTTGCAGTACGCAGTATGCCAAAAGCCGTTTATACCACCAAAAATTCGGGGCATTACGGTTTGGGCTTTGAGTATTATACCCATTTTACATCTCCTATCCGCCGTTACCCCGACGTGCTGGTACATCGCTTATTAGAGGCTAAATTAAACCATACACATTACCTCAAAGCCGACGAACTGGAGCAATTGGCAAAACATTCTTCAGAAATGGAAAAACTGGCTGCTGATGCAGAACGCGCTTCGGTAAAATACAAACAGGTTGAGTTTTTAGAAGATAAAATCGGGCAAACATTTAAAGGGGTTATCAGCGGTGTAACCGAATGGGGCATCTTTGTAGAGATCATTGAAAACAAATGTGAAGGGCGTGTAAGCATTCGTGATATGAAAGATGATCAGTATGCGTTTGATGAAGACAATTACCGCATTGTAGGTCGCCGTACAGGCCGGATCTATACCTTAGGCGATACCGTTATGATTAAAGTAAAACGTGCCGACCTGGTTAAAAAACAACTGGATTTTGAATTTATTGAACAGGTACAAACCAAACAGGAAGAAGTAAGAAACCCTAAGAGGTATAAAAAGAGGAAATAGTTTTTGAGGTTTTACATTTGTTTCCGTTGACGTGTTTATTGGCTTAAAACAATAATTTTTTTAAATTTACGTTAGGTAAAAAATTAAATGATCATGGCGGTTTCAACACTCAATCCTTCAAAAAGACTTAGCCCGGTTGTTATCAACCTGACTGTTTCTGTGCTTTTAACAACCTTCCTGTTTTACATCGATGAGGGTTATTACAATTTCAACTGGACCAATAGCATTGGGAATTGGATCATGTTTGTTATTTATGCAGGCAGTATGTTTCTGGGACAAACCTTAACAGACAAATTTATTTTGAAAAAATACACGGGAAACAGTAAAAGTGTTTTAACGAGTCTTATTGGTATTCCCTTAGGTGTTTTAATTTTATTTGCCTTTGGATTTTCAATTAAATATTTCTTCTCTCTTTCTTAAACCCGGAGTCATAAACGTTTCCTGTTAAAACACACGACCCGGGAGAAATGTGGATAAGCATCGCTGAGCTTGACAAAAAATAGTTTGTTTCACTTATCTCAACCGAGGATTTGGGTTTGATCAAACAATATTATTACCCACTAAAATAAGGCAAACGCCGTGCTTTTGCAAAAGTCTGCTAAACTTCTATCTTTGTTACAAGGCCTTCGGCTAAGCTAAGAATCCTTGCTGGTTTTGAACATGACAGACAATCTTAAAATACTTCTAAAACTATTCGCAGATTTCAATGAACAGGAGCTTGAGCGGATCGTCTCTTTTTTTAAACCAAAATCCATAAAGAAAAACGAGATTTTGGTACATGCGGGAAATGTCAGTAAAGATTTCTACTACGTGCGCACCGGGGGCATTCGCACATTTTTCATCGATAAAAACGGACATGAAAAAACAAGGTACGTCATGCTCGATAATCATATAGGCACAACGTTAACGAGCTTCGTTTTCCAAAAGCCATCTATTGAGTTTATTGAGGCGCTTGATGATACAGAGCTTTTAGCAATAAGTTACCATGACTTTTATCTTCTCAACAAAGAAATTGACAATTGGAAAATTTTCTATCAGAAGATTTTAGAACTGGCTTATTCTTTTCAAAACAGAAAAATTGAAGCATTGGTAACCCTTACTGCAAAACAGCGTTATGAACAGCTTCTAAAAGAACATCCTGCTTTTATCCAACGGCTTAGCAATAAAGTGCTGGCTTCTTACCTGGATATGCGTGAAGAGACGTTAAGCCGTCTTAAATCACAGTAATTCGATTTTGATCTATATCAATGCTCGTGGTTCTTCGACTTTGCACTTTTGTAGTTGAAAAAAATCTAACCTAAAACAATTAATCATGACTATTCAGAAAACAATTACCATTGGTGCAAAAACCAATCATCCGCTCACCATTAACCGGTTTGGCTATGGCACTATGCGCTTAACAGGCGATTTTGTGTGGGGCGAACCTAAAAACAGACCGGAAGCATTACAAATACTAAAAGCAGCGGTGAGCAATGGCATAAATTTCCTGGATACTGCCGATTTTTATGGCGAAGACGTCACTAATCGACTAATTGCTGAGGTATTACATCCTTACCCAAATAATTTGGTAATATGCACCAAAGTAGGCACGGCAAGGAAGGCAGACAAAAGCTGGACCATTTTTAATAAACCGGAAAACCTGAGAGCAAGTATCGACAACAATTTAAAAACCTTAAAAATGGAACAAATACAGTTAGTTCATTTACGGGTAATGCCGGGTTCAGAAACACCTTTTGAAGAATCAATGAATGCTATGTTCGAACTACAAAAAGAAGGGAAAATTTTACACGTAGGTTTAAGTAATGTAAACCCGGAGGAATTGAATAAAGCATTAACCATGGGAAATATTGCAAGCGTAGAAAATGCTTTTGGTTATGAACAAAGAACATCCTTTCACCTGCATCACCAGGAATACAGAGGCATGCAGGAAGTAATGGATACTTGCATAAAAAATAAAATTCCAATGATTCCCTTTTGGTCCTTACAAAGCTCTTTACCTAAAAATGAAAATAAGATTTCGGTTGTTGCCGAAAAATATAAGGCCACGTCTGCACAAGTAAATTTAGCATGGCTATTGCATTTCAACGATTTGATGTTACCAATTCCCGGCACATCAAAACTCAATCATTTTGACGAAAATCTGAAAGCCCGCGATATTTCTTTAAGCGAAGAGGATATGATCTTTTTAGGTTAAAGTTTATGCCGCTTTATCAACCAAACAACATACAATAATAAAGCCCCTGCGTAAAATTACGCAGGGGCTTTATAGCTCTTTTAAGGTTATTATATGTGAATAATAATGCCTTTACTTATTATTGTTTGGTTCATGATTGTTTTGTTTAAAGTAAATTTCAGGTAATTACTCCCAAAGCGTAAGAGTGCCAGCCCCCTAATTTGGCCTAAATAGAATTAGATTTATAAAAAAAAGCCCTGTTATTCCACGTTTGTAGATACAACAATGCTGATTTTAAAATTATTGCCTTTATCGTTTATTTCTTATACCTTGGTGGTAATATGCGCCATTTTCCTTTTTTATTCCTTTTACTGTCCTCCTATTGGTCATTTGGCCAGTATACCAAAGAGGTTAATCAATTAATAAATCATGTACGTGAAGTTTCTTATTCCGACTCTATTAGTTTATTTGTAGCCGGGCAAAAAGCGATCGAAAAAGCAAAGGAAACGCATCAGGAAGCAGCCATGGCTGATGTTTTCCTGTACTACGGTAATTACTTTTATTATATCCGCAATATCGACAGAGCCAAAATTTATTTTAACCGTGCCAATAAACAGGCGCGTATCACCAAAAACAGACGCATTCAAATACTAAGCAACGTCAGGCTCATTTTTATGGACTATGAATCCGGCCTTAACGATGATGCTGAAAAAGAGCTTAGCCTGATATTGCAAAACGTTAAGAAGAACCATGATCTCGAAAATACGGTAGAGGTTATTAATATGTTGGGGATCTTAAAAGAACAGCAAAATCAACCACGTGACGCCGTTAAATTTTATATTGAAGGACTTGAACTAGCCGAGTCAAATAATCTTGAAAGATACATTGCCGTATTTTCCAATAACCTTGGGCTTATTAAATTAAACACAGGCCAGATAGATGAAGCCTTAATTGATTTTGAAAAAGGCTTAAAGTTTTCTAAAAAAATCAACGATAAAAGTTTACTTAACCACATACAAATTAATAAATCAATCGTTTACATTTTAAAAGACAGTATAAAAGTAGCTCTTACCACATTTAATGATGTGATTGATTATGCCCGTAAAAATAATCATCCCAGAGAGCTGGCCAGTGCCTTTGTAAACATTGGCTCTGCCTTTAACGGCACCAATCGCTCTGATATGGCTTTGTCTTATATGGATTCGGCAGTTAATGTGTTAGTGCGCCACAAAATGTATTCTGAGCTTACCAAGGCTTATCTCGGAAAAACAGATGTATTACTGCGTTTAAAAAAATCTGCACTGGCCCGAAAGTCATTGGAAGAGGCATTCAAATTAACGGATATCACTAAAAATCCTGCCGATAAATCATCCTGCTACATGATGCTTTTTGAGATTGAGAACGCGGAAAAGAATTATAAAGAAGCATTAGATAATTACTTAAAGTATCAGGATCTACAGGATAGTGTTACCAAAGTCTTTAATGGTAAAATTGTTCAGGGTTTGCAATTAAAATATAACGTTCAAAAAAAGGAAGCAGAACTTGAAAAAGAAAAATCCAAATCGTTGGTGCTCGAAAAAAAGAATCAGGATGAGCGATTTATTCGTTGGCTCACCATCTGTATCTCCTCCATTGCTATTATCTTAATTGTAGGACTTGTAACCTTTTTATATTCTGCCAAGCTAAGGCAGAAGCAGGAATCCTTTAGTGAGCAGTTGATCAAAAAAATTGAAGAGGACCGTTCTCGTATTTCTATGGATCTGCATGATGATATAGGGCAGTCTCTATCCATGCTTAAATCAAAAATGACGACCGCTAAACCCCAAAACGAAGAAGATAATAAAGTGCTGGAGTCGGAGTTATCACGTGTGATAGAGCAAACCCGTGAAATCTCAAGAAATCTTTATCCTTCATACCTCGAAAAAATAGGACTGGTAAGGTCTATTGCCAGCTTATCAGAAAGCGTGCAATCTTCTACCGGTATCGAATGTAGTTTTGATATTACAGAAGCTGTAGAAACGCTTTCTCTTACCGTAAAGACCCACTTGTATCGCATTTTGCAGGAATGTACCAATAACACCATAAAACACTCCGGTGCAACGGCTCTTAAAATTTCTATTTCCGAAAAAAACAACGAGTTTACCCTGGTATACCAGGATAACGGAAGCGGCCTGGGCAATAAACAACACAAGGGCCTGGGACTTCTATCCCTCGATAAACGGGTAAAAATGATAAATGGCAGTGTTCATACAGAAGACAAGCCATCTAAAAGTTTTAAATTAACATTAAAATTCAAACACCAGGTTTGAAGCCAGTAACCTAAACCAATGAAAGAAGTTAGTTCCTTATTAATTGCCGATGACCATCCTATTTTCAGAAAAGGATTAAAAGATATTTTACAGAACGTATTTCCAAAAGCTAAAATATACGAATGCCATAACGGTGCAGAAGCCGTAGAGGGCATTTTAAAGTACGATCCCGAAATTTCGATCCTGGATATTAATATGCCCGAGTTAAACGGGCTTGATGCCTGTAAACAGGTTTTAAAACAAAAGCCACAGGCTAAAATTATTATTTTAACCATGTACAGCGAAAAAGAAATGATTAAAAATGCCATGTTGGCGGGCGCTTTGGGCTATATTTTAAAAGACAATGCAGTTGACGAAATTACCGGCTGTATGCAAACCGTGTTGGCGGGCAATAAGTATATGGGTATTGCCATGGAACCCCATCATAAAGAGCTGAGTATAGAAGATAAAAAAAAGAAACAACTGGTTGATGGCTTAAAATCATTGACACACGCGGAACTTAAAACCCTGAAGCTGGTAAGCCAGAATAAAACATCCAAAGAAATTTCTGAATTATTATTTCTTTCTGAAAAAACCATTGAGAACTACAGGTCCCGTATCTGCCAAAAGCTTGATTTACCGCCACGCAACAACAGTCTGGTTATCTGGATCAACGAAAACAAAGATTTGCTTTCGTATATCAGCGAATTTTAAAAGTCTATATCAGCTTTAAGAGCTAAATAAAAAAGCAATCAGAATAATGTTGGCTTATCTGTCAGTTCGAGCGGAGTCGAGAACTAGACAGAGATTATTAGAACGCTTCTCGACTCCGCTCGAAGCAACAAACCTTTAATTCCAATATTATTCTGTAATAATATGTTCAGGAAATTCCTATCCCAACAACCAACGGAACAGCAGGAACAAAGATCCTGATAAGATAATGGTTACAGGCAGTGTTAACACCCAGGCTAATAAAATATTAACAATAGTGCTTCTTTGTAAGTTCTTTAAGCCCTTTTTAGCAACCATACTTCCCATAATACCTGAGCTCAACATGTGTGTTGTACTTACAGGTGCTTTATAAGCAGTAGCTACTCCAATACCAATAGCAGCAACTATTTCGGCACTGGCACCCTGTGCGTAACTCATGTGTTGTTTACCGATTTTTTCGCCTATCGTTTTCACAATACGTTTCCAGCCTATCATGGTTCCTAATCCTAAACATACCGAAATCATAATGATAACCCACGATGGAGCAAACTCCACTAATTTTTTGGCACCATCAATTTCTTTTTTCAAAGGTTTTATTTCAGAAAGTGCTAAAGATAAATTTCCTCCGGAGATCAGTTTTTCTGCACCTTTTGTAATTTTCACAATATCTCTTCTGATATCAAAACGATTGGCTACTGCAATTTCTTCCGATTTTGTTTTTGCTCCTACTTCGGTTTTAAAATGTTCAGCATACTTATAAATTTCGGCATATATTTTTTTCTCTTTGCCCGATAAAATCGTTGTATCGGCCTTTGTCATCATAGTTGTAATGCTTGTAACGTTTACATTCACACCTTGCAAATTAATACTGTCGTCCAGCGAAAAATAACTCGGCATAATGGCAATTAAGATCATCATTACCAAACCAACACCTTTTTGTCCATCGTTTTGTCCGTGAAAAAAGCTTACCAAACCACAAGTTGCCCAAAGTAACATTCTGATGGCAATAGGCGGTTTTTTCCCGGGAATGGGCTCTTTGTAGAACAGATCGTTTTTTACAAAGCGTTTAAAAATAAACATCACCACAATAGCTAATGCAAAACCCGCAAATGGCGAAATCAACAGTGCCCAACCGGTATCTTTTGCTTTATCCCAGTTTACAGCGCTACCACCAACAGTTCCGGGTAAAAAATAAAAGGCAATTCCAATTCCTAATATCGAACCTATTAATGTATGTGAACTGGATGCCGGTAAACCAAAGTACCAGGTTCCTAAATTCCAGATAATCGCTGATAATAACAGTGCTATAATCATGGCTATACCATGGTAAACATTGCTATCTACCAAAACCTCCATAGGTAATAAGTTTACAATACCCATTGCTACTCCAATACCCCCCGTCATTACTCCAATAAAATTCAGTAAACCACTATAAACCACTGCTGTTGTTGGTTTCATAGAGTTTGTATAAATTACGGTTGCTACCGCATTTGCCGTATCATGAAATCCATTTACAAATTCGAACGCACATGCCAGAAATAAACATATTATTAAAAAGATAATTAAACTCGTTGCCATATAAAATTTTTCGTAAAAGTAGGTTCTATTGTTTTTTGCTATGTTAAGCTAAGGTTAAGTTAAAACTAAAATCGATTAGATCCTATTTCTTCCTTTTTTTAAAAAGTGAATGAAAATCATCACAAATAAGGAATACCTGCACACAATTATTCATCTCCCAGTTCAGCTTTCCGTAATTGTAAGGGCCATCTGCCGACTGACCTGCTGCTACATCCGTATCGTATTTTGGCAGGTATTGCAGGGTATAGCCCACCTCGAGTTTCACCGGAAACGACGATTTAAAGTATTTACCGATCATAAACACAAAGCGGTCCTGATCTAACAATTTCGTATTGTTTGTATTAGCACCCAATCCAATAAATACCTCATTCCAGGCGCTCAGGTACAAGGAACCTTTGGTGCCGGTGCTTTTCCCGTTTAAGGGCATATTCAGCCTGACTAAGTACCTCATTCTCATTTTTTCGCCATTATGCACAAAATTATCCCCCAAACTATAGTCTGCCGGCGAAGCATGTTCTGCTTTTACTTTGGTACTTTGCCATCTGAACTCGTAACGGTAGCGCTGTTGTATTTCGAGTTTTCCTACTTTTTGAAACAGGGTTAACTGTGGACAGATCCTGTATTCGCTGTAAAATAAGCGACCTCCTGTTTCTTTGCTTGGTGTCCAGGTGGCCCAATAACCAATCGGACTTAAAGATAACCTCACGGTTTTAGGTTTTATCCAGTAATGGATCCAGGGCCTGTAAACCTGCTGATAAGGGTCTGAGAAAATATTGTTTTTTTGTCCGTCTTTTACATAATTGGCATCTGCCATACTTCTGTATTGTAAATCCAGTTGATATTGCCACTTTGCAGCACTATCGGCATACCTGGCAATAGTTCCGCTAAGATTAGCCTCAAACCAAAAAGAATTACGGTAGGCATTGATTCTTTTGTCTGTTGCATTATAGTTGGGGGTTTGCGATAAGGACATTAAGCTCAGCAAAAGCAATACTAATGTAAATTCTTTTCTCATTTAAAGTAAACTTTATATTATTCGAATGCAAATAAAAAGCTATTATGTTACTTTAAATTAAATCTAATGTTACCAAATAGTTAACCAAATAGAAAAAGTCCTTATAATTGAATTATAAGGACTTTTAAGCTTTTTTAAAAAAGCAGGTTAATTAGCAATCAATTTTTTTGATCCTGTCTGCGTGTCTTCCACCTTCAAACTGTTCCGTTAAAAAAACGTCTACACATTTCTTAGCTTCTTCCACACTGATATACCTTGCCGGTAAGGTTAATATATTAGCATCGTTATGTTGGCGCGCAAGCGCCGCAATTTCAGCATTCCAGCACAAAGCAGCCCTTATACCTTTGTGTTTATTAGCTGTCATATTAATACCATTGCCACTGCCACACATTAAAATACCAAAAGTTACTTCTTTATTTACCACAGCATTAGCCACAGCATGCCCAAAATCAGAATAATCGGCACGTTCAGCACTATAACAGCCTTTATCATCTACATCCATTTGCTTACTTTTTAAATAAGCAAGTAATTCCTGTTTCAATTCAAATCCGGCGTGATCGCTGCCAATAGCTAATTTCATAAGTGATTAAATTTATAATGCAAAGATATAGGTTTTATATGAGTTGAACATAGATTATAAAACCGACTTACCTTTCTAAATACTGAACTTTTCAACTTTCTAAACTTGTAACTTATTTAATAGATAATTTCAACGTCTCCATCCACAGCAAAGCTCTGGCAAACCAGTATTCTTCCTGCCGCTACTTCATCATCGGTCAGCACCTCATTATAGGCCATCCATACTTTCCCTTTACTGCAGGTAGCCACACAGCTGGCACAGCGCCCGGCCTTACAGCTATAGGGTAATTGTATATTATGTTCAATTGCCGAATCTAAAATAGACTGCGGATACTGCGTCGCTATGCTATAGCTTTTATTGTTAATGGTGATGGTGGCCTTGTGTTGGTCTGTATCAGGTGGTTTCGGAATAACTTTGCGTGGCAGGCTACTATAATTTTCTTTAATAACATGGCTCGCCGGGAACCGGCTCAGCAAAGTTATTTGTACCGTTAACATATAATCAAACGGGCCACACACATAAAACATAGCCTCATTGTTAGCAACCTCTAAATAGTCCTCTATAAAATGATTCAATAACCAGCTACTTAAACGTGTATTATAAATACCATTTTCATTACTGAATAAGAATTTAATACGCAGCCTTTCCGGATAAAGGCTTTCAAGCTGTTTCAGCTGTTCATAAAACACCGCGTCTTCTCTGCTTTTATTACTGTAAATTAATACTACTTTATGGCTTGTGGTTTTTAAGAGCGTTTTCATTAACGAAAAACAGGGCGTAATGCCACTACCCGCCGCAATAAAGAAAAATTGTTTTAGGTATTCTTTGTTTTCAGGTAAAACAAACTGGCCGCTTATTCCGCTGCTTTCCAGTATATCTCCTTCCTTTACCCGCGTTATTAAAAACCTCGAAAACTCACCATTATCAAGCTTTTTAACCGTTATCTGTAGCGTAGTATCCGCTTCCGGAGTCGACGACATAGAGTAAGATCTGCGCTTTTCGCCATACTCTGTATTAAATACCAGTGTTATGAACTGTCCCGGTTTATAAATTGGCTTCCAATCATCGAGCGGTGTTAATACAAAGGTCTTCGCCTCTTTTGTTTCTTCAATAATTTGAGTAACCTTTAACCGTTTTATGATCGAATTTTTATACATAGTTAAGTAATCAGATATCCGGTATTTCAAAACTTTGTTAACTAATAGTAATCAACGTTAATTAACACTCACAAAAAATTGTATTGATTTTGAACCATTTATAACGCCTGTGAATTAACAAAAATACTGTGTAAAAATTAATTTAGGGTTAATAAGTTTGTGTAATTAATTTCCCCTTTGTTAATAACAAATTTACTTAGCATAGTATTACGTAATTCAAAATTTACTTTCAAAAACTATTAGATGCTTTGTACAATTTTACACACACTTAATAGATGCTACTCGGTATAAAACTTACACACAACACAACATCTTAAACAACTTGTTCATTAGTTTGTACTACACTATATATCAAATTATTATAAACTCATAAGTGGTTTAATAATTGTTAATAGACTCTAATTAATGTAAAAACCTAGTAAACAAAAGCTTATTTTTACACAGTACTAACAGCTTATAATAATAGCTATTAATTTAATTTTTAAAATATTTTAATATTATATATTAATGAATTTAGAAAAAGGATACATCGAAAAAAAAATTGATCCGGCTCTTGATTTGTTCAAAGAGATTTCGCAT
Source organism: Bacteroidota bacterium (assembly GCA_040389965.1). Classification (GTDB taxonomy): domain Bacteria; phylum Bacteroidota; class Bacteroidia; order B-17B0; family Aurantibacillaceae; genus UBA4416. The sequence continues at coordinate 104,559 of JAZJZF010000024.1, read as the reverse complement.
CTTAAGAAAGAAAAGAATGCTATCATCCTTGCTCACTACTATCAAGATGCTGACATTCAGGATATTGCAGATTATATTGGAGACAGTTTAGGACTCGCTCAACAGGCAGAAAAATCAACTGCCGACATTATTTTATTTGCCGGAGTACATTTTATGGCAGAAACCGCTAAAATACTTAATCCCAAAACCAAAGTATTGATTCCGGATCTTAAAGCAGGCTGCTCTTTGGCCGATTCTTGTCCGCCAAACGAATTTAAGGCATTTAAAGACGCACACCCTGATCATGTGGTGTTAACCTATGTCAACTGTACAGCTGATATCAAAGCACTCTCAGATGTCATTGTAACGTCTACAAATGCGGTTCAAATTGTGGAATCCTTCCCAAAAGATCAAAAGATCATATTTGCTCCCGATAAAAACCTTGGAGCATACATCAATAAAGTAACCGGCCGTAATATGGTGTTATGGAATGGAAGTTGTATGGTACATGAGATCTTTAGCTTGGAAAAACTTGTTAAGTTAAAAGCTCAGCACCCAAAAGCTTTGGTTTTAGCGCATCCTGAGTGTGAAGCGCCTATTTTGGAATATGCTGATTTTATTGGAAGTACAACCGCTTTATTGAATTATAGTAAAAAATCAGAGGCACAGGAGTTTATTGTATTAACCGAAGCAGGTATCATTCATCAAATGCAAAAATCGAGTCCTGCAAAAACATTCATTCCTGCACCGCCAAACAATAGCTGTGCCTGCAACGATTGTCCTTACATGAAATTAAACACACTCGAAAAAATTTATAATACCTTAAAATACGAGCAACCCGAATTGTTAATGAGTGATGAACTCATTGAAAAAGCTAAAAAACCCATTAACAGAATGCTGGAGTTGTCTGCCAAATTCGGATTATAGTAGCTATTTTTAATTTATTAATCATAAATTTATAATTATTTAAATATCAGGCTTTGCAAAGGATCTTATTCATACTGTTAGTTTTTAATTTTTGCTTTTTAATTTCAAAGGGTCAAACTGCCAATCAAAATGGTTATAATGTGTTTTATTACGATAATGGCGCCAAATCATCAGAAGGAACCATGCGTGATGGAAAACCCGATGGCTATTGGAAAAACTATTATAAAAATGGTAAAGTAAAAATAGAAGGTAATCGTAAGAATTTTGTGCTTGATAGTGTTTGGAAATTCTATTCCGAAAAAGGAAAAATTACCAAATCAGTTGCCTATGCCGAAGGAAAAAAGAATGGTTACACCGTTAACTATGATACCAACCAAAGAGTAACAAGCAAAGAACCCTTTGTAAATGATATTAAACAAGGTTTGGCTTTTGCTTACTACCCTTCAGGTAAAACCAAGCAAATGACGCCTTACGTAAAAGGTCGACCTGATGGTATTGCCTATGAATATGCCGAAGATTCAACAATTATATCCATCATTAAATACCAGGGAGGAATTTTAGCAAATGTAGAACGCATCAATAGAGTTGATGAAAATGGAAAAAAACAAGGCGTTTGGAAAACCTATTATGAAAATGGCGTCTTAAAGGATGAAAAAAAATATAAAGATGATTTAGTAGATGGCTATACCAAATCATATGATAAAAAAGGGAATTTAACCAACACCGAAAAATTTAATAATGGTAAACAAATAAAAAATGCGCCTGAACTGGCAAAACTAGATGTGTATAAAGATTATTATGAAGATGGTACCTTAAAATATGAAGGAGGGTATATTAACGGAATGCCTGTGGGAACCCATTACCATTATAAATTAAAATACATGTGCGACTCGTTACCGGTTGCCCGCGACGATACCAGTGATGTGATGATTAAAGTGCAGGTTTGCAGAAACAGAGCCGTACCCGATTCTGCCATTGTGTATAACGAAGGTATTAAAACAGATTACGGAGCTGTAGATAGTCTCAGAAACCGCGTTGGAATATGGTATGAATACCACAATACTGGCGAATTCAAAGGAAAAGGGCTCTATTCAAATGATAAACGTATAGGCGAATGGACCTTTTACTATCCAAACGGACAAATTGAGCAAAAAGGAAAGTACGATAAAAAAGGAAGAGCACAGGGAGAATGGAAATGGTATTTCGAAAATGGTGCTTTAATGCGCGAAGAAACCTATGTAAACAACTTACGCGACGGAACCATGACAGAGTATACCGAAGATGGTAAAGTACTCACAAAAGGCGAATATGTCGATGATATGCAGGAAGGCATTTGGGTATACGAAACACCCGAATACAAAGAAATAGGAAAATACGTAGACGATAAACCCGATAGCCTCTGGAAACGCTATTACATGCCTAAAGAGAAACTCAGGTACGAAGGTAAATTCTTAAATGGCGACGAAGATGGTGTACACACCTGGTATTACCCTAATGGCCGTAAAATGGTACAGGGAACCTACGCAGGTGGGATGAAACAAAACGACTGGAGGTTTTATGATGAAGCCGGTTATAATTACCTTACTATTTTTTACGAAAACGATATAGAAACCAAATTTCAGGGTACAAAGGTCACGCCGACCTACGAAGAGAGTATAAGAGATTACTCGTCCATTACTTCAAAAAAACCTGATAAAACGATTCTGGATAAAGAACAAAAACAAAATGAAAAGGAAGACAAAGAATAATAAAAATTCCTTTACAGATACAACTTCATTTAATGACATAAATGATAACTCGCTCTTTTCTGTTTTGCAAAACCTTCCGGTTGCGGTTATTATTTATTCGTCAACACGACTGCTTTTTTTAAACAAAAAAGCCATTAAACTGCTTAAAATAACTAAGACGCAGGAAAAAACAATGAGCGGACATTCAGTCCTCGATTTTATACCAACCCAATACCATAAGCTTGTAAAGTCAGCCAACAAAAGTATACTTGCCGGCCAGGAACCCGATTCATTAGAATTAAAAATTAAAAACATTGCCGGCGAAATAACGGATGTTGAGTTCAAATCAAATACAATTACACTGAATGGTAAAACCGTTATACAAACTGTTATTACAGATATATCGGCACGTATTAATTCTCAGGATCAGCTTATTGAAGTAGAAAATAACCTACAGGTTATTTTAAGAGGAATAGATGAAGTAGTGTATTATGTTGAT
>JAZJZF010000024.1:84533-101417 GCA_040389965.1 Bacteroidota bacterium | reverse complement strand
GAACAGGAACTAAGATTTGTATCCGATAAAGTAAACGATACACTGGGAGTTAAACCCGAAATTTATAGCAAAAATTATATCAGCGGAAAAAAGAACATTTTAAAACACATTCACCCCGACGATGTAGAAATTGTTGTAAAAAGCAGGGAGAAACTAAGAAAAGAAAAAAAGCCCCAAACCTTTGCTTACAGATTTAAAAACTTTAAAACTGCCGAATATCAATGGTTACAGGAGCGAATCATTCCACAATTCGATAATGATAATAACCATGTTGGTAATTTAGGAATTACCCGAGATGTAACGGCAGATGTTTTAAAAGAACAATACCTAAAGCAAAACGAAAAAACATTCAGGCACTTATCGCAAAATGCCTCCGATATTATCTATCTGTACGATTTTAAACCAACCGGCAGATATACCTATGTAAGCAATTCAGTAAGAAAAATATTGGGTTATACTCCCGGCGATTTTTATAACGATCCCCTGTTTGGAAACAAAATTATTCTGAACGATGACAAAAATATTATCAGAGAGTCTAATCAGGTAATTGTTGAAAAAAGAAACATCCGTAAAACACTCGATAAATCTGTTTTCAGGTATGTTAAAAAAGATGGAGGAATTGCCTGGCTCGAAACCCGCTATTCGCATTTAAAAGATAAACAAGGCAATATCATAACATTAATAGGCATAAGCCGCGATGTTACAAAAGAAAAACAGGAAGAACTTCTAAGGAAAGAAACAGAAGAAAAATTTAAACTGATCGCTGATAACGCCAATGACATCATTTATTTTTTTACCTACCATCCCGAGCCAAAATACTTGTATGTAAGCCCGTCTATTAAAAAAATCCTGAGTTACAGTGCCAATGAGTTTTATAAAAACTCATTCCTCGCACAATCAATGGTACCAAACGATAAAGATTACCGTTCATTTGAAAAAGACATCGCAAAAAGGCAAAAAGATAATACACTCAAATTTACAACCGGGATATTTCAGTATAAAACAAAATCAGGAAAACTGATATGGTTAGAGGATAACTACTCCCCTATATTTGATGATAAGGGTAAAATAAAGTTTATACTGGGAATAAGCCGAGACATAACCGTCGAGAAAAATTACAGGCATGAATTGGAACAAAAATGGAACAATTATCAAAACCTGCTCGAAGCCTCTCCTATAGGCATTATCATACACGACCAGGGCATCTGTTTATATTGCAATAAAACAGCTTTGGATATTTTAGAAGGAGATGATATCAATCAACTGGTTGGTAGACAATTATTTGATCTTTTTTATTCGGAAGAACAAAAAGAAATTGCTTTAGGCAGGATGGCGCGCGCCATTAAAGGCGAAGAATTGGATGAGTATTTTTATAAGATCCGTACCACAAAAAATAACATTATAGATGTTGACCTTAAAACCGTTCCATTTGTTTATAATGGCAAAAAATGTGTGCAAACCATTATTTCCAATATTTCAGATATAAAAAAGCTCGAAAAAGAGCGTATCAGGGCCGAAATAGCTGAAGACCTGAATAAGGAACTTATAAAAGAAATTAATTATAGGAAAAAAATTCAACACGAGCTCGTTACGCAAACTACAAAATATGAGGCTATTTTTAATAACACCTCACATTTAATCTGGTCAGTAAACCGTAACCTCGAAATTACATCGTTCAACAAAAACTATTACGATTACATCAAAAAGATTTTCGAATATACCCTCCATGTTGGCGATTATATAGGGAATGTAAAGACAAAAGAAAACCAGAATATTAATCTGAGTCTATGGATAAATAAATACGAAAAAGTATTTAATGACAAAAAAGATAACTCTGTTGAGTTTTTCCAGATCGAGAATACGGATGATACCGGTAAAACACATCACCGGGAAATATACCTGCATCCAATAAGAGATACAAAGGGCATTATTACAGAAATTGCGGTTATTGGCCATGATGTAACAGAAAGAAAACTGGTAGAACAAAAAATTCTGGATCAGGCAGCCAAACTCGAATCTATTTTTGAAAGCTCAGCACATTTGGTATGGACAGTCGATACCGATTTTAACCTGACATCATGTAACAATAATTTTATTGAAACATTTAAAATTAACCACAAAGTAGATCCGGTTTTAAATAAACGACTCGATAAAATTGTACCACCCACTCATAAAGCTGAGTACGAAAACTACTGGTATCCTTTATACCGCAAGGTTTTAGCAGGTAACTCCTTAAAATTTGAAAGGAAACAAAACGACAAAAAAGGAAACTTAAATTATAAAGAAATTTACCTTAATCCTATTCGGAACTCACAGGGTGAAATCATTGAAATAGCCTGTTTGGCCCACGATATCACAGAAAACAAACAATTCGAAAAACAAATTGTAGAACAATCGGCCAAACTCAAAGCTATCTTCGAAAGCGGTGATCAGCTTATGTGGACTATTGGCATGGACAAAAGATTAACGTCCTTTAATCAAAATTATGCAAAAGCTATTTTCGATTTGTATGGCTATTATCCTGAAATAGGTAAAAGCATGAGAACCAGCAAGAGTGCCGAGTTTCATGATATTTGGGATGAGAAATATGAAGCAGCCTTTAAAGGGAAACAAATAGAATTTATTTCAGAAAGAGTTAACAGAAACGGTGTCAAAATTATCAGGCAAATGATCCTCTACCCTATCAAGGATAACGATAACAAGGTGATCGAAATCTCCGGAATAGGCTTTGATATTACAGAAAATAAAAAGAATGAAGAACGTATAACCCAGTCTCTTAAAGAAAAGGAAGTACTGCTCAAAGAAGTACATCACAGGGTAAAGAATAATATGCAGGTAATATCAAGTATCTTAAATCTTCAATCGTCATACGTAAAAGATGCTTATGCCCTAAATTTGTTAAAAGAGTGCCAAAACAGGATCAAATCAATGGCATTTATCCATGAAAGCCTTTATCAGACAAAGAATTTCGAATCTGTTAATTTTTCGGAATACATTACCACCTTATCCAAAAACCTGGTACATACCTACTCCATTAACTCAAAGAAAATTAAACTTATTTTAACGCTTGATAAATTGTTCCTAAACCTTGATTCATCAATACCTTGCGGCCTGATTATCAATGAAATTATATCAAATTCATTAAAATATGCGTTTCCTGATAATAGAGATGGAATAATCTTCGTAACTTTGAAAGTTGAAAATAATAATGTGAGAATCGAGGCAGGAGATAATGGAGTTGGAATACCGCAACATATCGACATTAAATACACGGAAACACTAGGTCTACAGCTTGTTGATACATTAGTTGAACAAATAAACGGAACTTTAATATTAGAAAGAAATAAGGGAACTAAGTTTATAATAGAATTTAAGAATTAATAAAAAAGTATGGAAAATAACATAAACGTTTACATCGTAGAAGACGAGAGCATTGTTGCGAAAGATATTCAAAACAGTTTAAAAAAATTAGGCTATAATGTACTTGGAATCAGTAATAATGGTGTAGATGCTATTAAAAACATTGTTGACCTTGAACCCAACATTGTGCTAATGGACATTATGATTAAAGGAAATATGACCGGTATTGAAGTGGCTGAAACCATTAAAAAAGATTACAATATCCCGGTAATATTTTTAACCGATTATGCAGATGAAAGTACACTGGCAAAAGCAAAAATTACCGAACCATACGGTTATATCTTAAAACCATTCAAAGAAATTGATCTTCATTCCACTATCGAAATGGCGATCTACAAGCATAAAAAAGATACTGAAGTACAAAAAGAAAGAGATTTCCTTTACTCTTTGGTAGAAAATAAAGATGATGCCGCTAAAGATATTTTATTTGTAAAATCTAATAGCCGCCTGGTAAAAGTTAACCTGAAAGATATTTTTTATGTAGAAGCATTAAAAGATTATGTAGTATTAAACACACAGTACACCCGCTACACAATCCATTCAACCATGAAAGACATTGAAAAGAAATTGGATAACGGAGATTTTATCCGTGTACACCGTTCTTTTATAGCACGTATTGATAAGATACAAACAATTGAAAACCAAACAGTTGTGCTTGAAGAAAATAAAAAAGTAATTCCTATTGGTGGTTCATACCGCGAAGAATTACTGGCTAAATTAAATATGATCTAATAGTACCGGACATTAGATGATTAGATTTGAGATTCGTTAGCTAGTTTCTCAAATCTCAAATCTTAGGTCTCTAAATCTCATGTCTACAGAATACGATATTATAGTTGTTGGCGCAGGTCACGCAGGTTGCGAGGCAGCAGCGGCAGCGGCAAACATGGGTTCAAAAGTTTTACTTTTAACCATGAATATGCAAACCATTGCTCAAATGAGTTGCAACCCCGCAATGGGTGGAATAGCCAAAGGACAAATTGTTCGTGAAATTGATGCACTTGGCGGTTACAGCGGAATCGTTTCTGATAAATCAGCTATACAATTCCGTATGCTTAATCGAAGCAAGGGCCCTGCTATGTGGAGCCCGCGTACCCAAAATGACAGGATGCTTTTTGCATCTACCTGGCGCGAAATGTTAGAACAAACACCCAATGTCGATTTCTGGCAGGACATGTGTAAAAACCTTTTGGTTTCCAAAGATGGTAAGCGTATAGAAGGCGTTGTTACGGGAATGGGTTTAGAATTTAGAGCTAAAGCGGTTGTCCTTACAAACGGAACATTTCTCAATGGACTAATACATATTGGAGAAAAACAAATTGGTGGTGGCCGTAATGGCGAATCTGCTTCTTATGGTATTACAGAACAATTAGTAAAATTAGGTTTTGAAAGTGGAAGAATGAAAACAGGAACTCCACCGCGAATTGATGGAAGATCTTTGGATTATTCAAAAATGGAAGAACAAGAAGGCGATGTTGCTATTGATAAGTTTTCTTACCTCGACAATACATCGCCCTTTATTTCTAAAGAGGGTACAGCTCCTAAAAAACAAGTTCCCTGTCATATTACATATACTAATCAGGATGTGCACGATATTTTAAAAACAGGCTTTGAAAAGTCTCCTATGTATTCAGGGAGAATTCAAGGTTTGGGTCCAAGATACTGCCCAAGCATAGAAGATAAGATCACACGCTTTTCTGAACGTGATAGGCATCAGTTATTTGTTGAACCGGAAGGTTGGAATACAGTTGAAATTTATGTGAATGGATTCTCTACCTCTTTACCTGAAGAGGTTCAACAAAAAGCATTGCGTTTAATTCCGGGTTTCGAAAAAGCTAAAATGTTTCGTCCGGGTTATGCTATCGAATACGATTATTTCCCACCTACGCAGCTAAGCCTTACACTCGAAACAAAACTGGTAGACAATTTATATTTCGCAGGACAAATTAATGGAACAACGGGTTATGAAGAAGCAGCTTGTCAGGGACAAATGGCCGGCATAAACGCTCATCTTAAAATCAATGAAAAAGACCCGTTTGTCTTAAAACGACACGAAGCATATATTGGAGTTTTAATTGATGATTTGGTAACCAAAGGTACTGATGAGCCCTATCGTATGTTTACTTCCCGTTCTGAATACCGTTTGCTATTAAGACAGGATAATGCAGATGTTCGTTTAACACCTCTCTCCCACTCTATAGGGTTAGCAAGTGACGAAAGATTACAAAAGGTAGATTCTAAAATCAAGAGCTACGAAAGTCTTATTAAGTATTTCAAAAATAATAGTGCCGAGCCGCAAGAAACGAATGAGTATCTGGAGGGAATTAATTCTGCACCATTGACTCAAAAGGTGAGATACTTTAATGTATTGTCAAGGCCTGATGTTACCATTAAGGATTTGGCAACAAATTGCAAGGACATAAAAAATCTTGTTTCTGATTTGGATGCAGATACGATTATGCAAGCAGAAATATTAATGAAGTACGAAGGCTATATAGAACGTGAAAAGGAAAATGCGGAGAAGGTAGCTAAATTAGATAATTATAAAATTAAAGCTGATTTCGATTACAAAGGAGTTAATAGTTTGTCTTTAGAAGCAAGAGATAAACTAACAAAACTACGTCCCGAAACCATTGGCCAGGCTAGTCGTATTTCGGGAATTAACCCTGCCGATATTTCAGTTCTTTTAGTACATTTAGGTAGATAGTTCCACGTGGAACAAGTCCCTTTATATTATTATAAAGAGATTTGTTTTTGTTCCACGTGAAACATATATAAGATATATATTTAATATAAGTAACGATGCTGACTATAGAAAAATGTTTGGTATGTGGCTCAAATCAATTTGAGCCATTTTTGGTTTGCAAAGACCATACTGTAAGTAAAGAGAATTTCAATATAGTTTCTTGTAAAGCTTGTGGCTTTAAATTTACTAATCCACGGCCGGAAGATTCTGTTATTGGAGATTACTATAAAGCGGAAGAATATATCTCACATACAAATACCAATAAAGGAATTGTAAATAAGCTCTACCATATGGTTAGGAGTCGTACACTTAAAAAGAAATTACACCTGGTTAAATCGTATGTTCCACGTGGAACGATACTGGATTATGGTTGCGGTACGGGAATGTTTTTGGCGGTATGTAAAAAGGCAGGTTGGGAAACTTACGGTATGGAGCCGGATGACAACGCCCGTAAGATCGCTTCTGAAACTAACTCAAACTTGTTTTCTGATAAGAGTAAGATCCAGACCTATATTACAGATGCAAAGTTTAATGTAATAACCCTTTGGCATGTATTAGAACATGTTACAGATATGGATGAAACCCTTGCCTTTTTTAAACATCGCTTAATGAAAGATGGTATCCTGGTTATTGCTGTTCCTAATCATGTGTCTTACGATGCTCAACATTATAAAGAACATTGGGCGGCTTACGATGTTCCTCGTCACCTCCATCACTTTGAAAAGAAAAGCATGAAAGCTCTATTAGAGAATAAAGGGTTCTTATTAAGAGAAACCCTGCCCATGAAATTCGACAGCTTCTACGTTTCTATGCTTAGCGAGAAATATAAAACCGGAAGCACAAATCTTATCAAGGCGTTCCTTACAGGGCTAATGTCAAATTTAAAAGCAAATACTTCAGATAAATTTTCAAGTACTATTTATGTGTTTACGCACAAGTAAATAAGAGTTATTATACATTATAAAGGTCATACTATTAGTGCGGCCTTTATAATTTCCCTTATACTTGTTCCACGTGAAACCTTTTCTACTTGGTATATATTCTTGCCTGTATATCAATAATTATTATACGGGATTAGTGCCAGGAGGTATTAGAAACACATAGAAATAAATTTAGATTTCTTGAGTGTAAAATCTTTTTTGCCCACCTGTTGTTAGCACTCGGGATTTATTATTTTGGGTTCTGTAATTTAGAATAAAAGCTTTCTCTTGTTGTAAACCCCCTTTTTATGATTATTATATATATAGATTTGCAGAACAGGAGCGCTTGTCTACTTATAAAAGAACAGTTATTTTGATAGGAATAAATGCTATTAATGGGAACGAGTACATTCAGGTTCCACGTGGAACAAACCAAATAAAAAAGCCCTGATCGTGCTAAACGATCAGGGCTTTTTAAAATAGAAAGGATTTAGTTAATGCCTTCCCACCAATTGGTTTGTTTAGGCAGAGGATCTTTTAAAGAGATTTTCTCTCCTATCATGGGAGTTAATAATTCTATGGGAGTAGGATCAATTACATTTAATTCTGTTATTCTTTTTAAGGGCTCATTCCAGGGGTGGTTTGCTAAAGCAAATTTAGAAGAATGAACAGGAAACAGTCTTTTGGAATGAAGGTCTTTAGCTGCCAATAATACTTCGTTGGGTTGCATATGAATATACTTCCAGCTTTTATCATACTGGCCATTCTCTAATATTGCTAAATCGAAAGGGCCAAATTTTTTACCTGTTTCTCGGAAGTGATTATCGTAACCGCTGTCTCCTCCAAGAAATAATTTGTAAGTCGGTGTCTGTAAAACGTAAGATGTCCATAAAGTTCCATTGCGAACAAATCCTCTTCCAGAAAAATGCCTGGCTGTTATCGTGTTTACTTTAAAGCCGGCATCTAATTCAAACTCAGCATCCCAATCCTTTTCAATAATCTTGTTTGTATCGTAGCCCCAGTACTCTAAATGTTCTCCTGCTCCTAGTCCGCAAATGACCGTTTTAATTTTTGGTTGGAGCTTTACGATGGTACTATAATCCAAGTGATCCCAATGATCGTGAGTAATGAACAGGTAATCTATTTCAGGAATATCTTCCGGCTTGTAAATGTCGCTGCCATTAAATGCCCGTGTTGTAAAAGCAATTGGAGAAGCTGCCCCGCTTAAAACAGGATCTACTAATATTCGCTTTCTATCTACCTGAAGGAAATAAGAAGAATGTCCAAACCAGATAAGAATAGCTTCATTAAGATCAAGCGTATGGAGATCTGTTTTTTTTGTAGGGATAGCATCAATAGGTTTAACTGCTTTTTTATCTCCAAACAAAAAGCCTTTGAGCACTTCAGAGTAGGTAACGCCTTCTGTGAGATTAGGAGTGTCGTGTCTGTTTTGAAAAGCACCGTTTCTATAATTGGGAGATTGCATGATTTTGTTTAATCGTTCTCCCTTTGGCTTACGACCAAATTTAGTCTGGTTCATAAACAGAAAAACGATAGAGGCAAATAGGAAAAGTATTAGGAGTGTAAGTATCATTTCTTTAAGTGTTATGTTTTATTATCTCATTAAACCTAGCATAAATTTATCAAACATTCGGTCAGATAGAATGCTTTTTAAAAATAATAAAGGCTTGGCTCCGAAGCCTGCTTTATATCTTGTTTTTGGTCTATTGGAAGCGACCGCCTTTCTAATAACGTTTGCAATCACAATAGGTTCAGATCCCATTTTGCCATCGCCTTTTTTAAGCATATTAAAATGTTTTGCTACAAGATCTTTATAGGCTGTATTCCCTGAAACTTTTACCAGATTTTCTCTGGCAATTTTGTTCCATTCGGTCTTTATTCCTCCGGGTTGAATAACCACTACATCTACATTAAACTGTTTCATTTCCATTCTTAGACTATCACTTAATCCTTCAAGCGCAAACTTTGTAGCATGATACCAGGCACCATGAGGTTCACCAAATTTCCCTCCCATTGATGAAATATTAATTATTTTCCCTGATCGTTGTTCCCGCATATGGGAAGGATCAATTGTGTTAATCTGGCAAGAGCAAAAATATTTACTTCGAACTGGTATTTTGCCTCCGAAATAGCTACGTCTTCCAACGAGCCGTAAGAGCCATAACCGGCATTATTTATTAAAACGTCAATTCTTTTTTCAGTAGCAATAACTTTATCCACTCCTGCTTTTAAAGAATTTTCATCTGTTACATCCATCGAAATTAAGTGCACTCCAGCCAATTTAAGATCTTCCATTTTGTCTACTCTGCGAGCTGCACCATAAACGGTATAACCATCTTTTGCTAATAGTTTTGCGGTTTCTTTTCCAATTCCGGAAGAGGCTCCGGTTATTAAGATTACTTTTTTCATGTTATTTTTTATTTGTTATGTTTTTATTTAATTTATTAGATTGACCAATCAGTCTATTTTTTATTTATAGAATTATATCACTATATAATAACATAAAGTAGTGTTTAACTAAGGCATATGTAAAAGCATCAAGTTATCATATCCCAGATCATATCATAAGAATCTGAAATAAGTTTCTTTTGTTTTTGCGGAGAGAGGTCGGAGGCAGATAAATATTGGCTCAGGCCGTAAATATGGCTGCTGATAAGGCTGTAAATAAATTCATTGGGGAGTGGTTTTAAGATCTTGTTTTTTATACCGGCCTGTATCATATCCAGATGTGGTTTTGCTTGCCGTGTAATTTCTTCTTTGGGAATAAGGGATAAAAAAGGGGACATATTAAATTGCTGAACAAAATAATATTCTTCCTTATGATCCTGTGCCCAGTCTAATGTATTTAAAAAGATAGAGCGGAAGGCCTGTTCCAGCGAATCTCCGGCATTGACCCGGGAATACATATATTCCGTTAACTGCAATTTAATGTCTTTATACAAAGCCAGGATCAATGCTTCTTTTGTGGGATAATAATGGAACAAGGTGCCATTGGCAACACCGGCTTCTTTGGCAATTTTGCTGGTTGGGGTGCCATGAAAACCAAACTCTACAAAGAGTTTGAGGGCTGCATTTAATATTTCTTTTTGTTTATCCAAAACAAGATTGACTAATCACTCCACAAAGGTAATCATAAAAACAATGCCATGAAAATAATTTATAAAATTTTAAGAAGGTCCTTCCAACAGCAACATTTTTAGTAAATTCGGCTCATCTAAAAACAAACCACATGGAATTCAGAATAGAAACAGACACGATGGGCGAGGTAAAAGTACCGGCTCATGTTTATTGGGGAGCTCAAACAGAAAGATCCCGTAACAACTTTAAAATTGGTCCTGAAGCAAGTATGCCAAAGGAAATTATATATGCATTTGGTTATTTGAAAAAGGCTGCGGCTTTGGCTAATTGCGAACTGGGTGTTTTATCAAAAGAAAAATGTGACCTTATCAGCAAGGCTTGTGATGAGATTTTAGCTAAAAAGCTGGATGACCAATTTCCTTTAGTGATCTGGCAAACAGGTTCAGGAACACAAAGTAATATGAATGCCAATGAAGTAATTGCTTACCGTGCTCATGTCATGAATGGCGGACAATTAACCGACGAACCAAAAATTTTACATCCTAATGATGATGTGAATAAATCTCAAAGCAGTAATGATACGTATCCAACAGCAATGCACATTGCGGCATATAAGCAGGTTGTAGAAGTTACGATTCCAGGAATGGAAAAACTACGCGACTCGCTGGCTAAAAAATCGAAAGCTTTTGAGGGTATTATTAAAACCGGACGAACGCACTTTATGGATGCTACACCTTTATCGCTGGGGCAAGAATTTAGTGGTTATGTACAACAAATAACGATGAGTATCCGTGCCTTGAGAAATGCTTTGGAGGCTGTTAAAGAACTTGCTTTAGGCGGAACGGCCGTAGGTACAGGATTAAACACTCCTAAAGGATATGATGTATTAGTGGCTAAAAAGATAGCAGAGTTAACAGGTTTACCATTTGTAACAGCACCTAATAAATTTGAAGCATTGGCGGCGCATGATGCCATGGTTGAATTAAGTGGTGCCTTGAAACGTAGTGCTGTTTCATTATTTAAAATTGCTAACGATATCCGAATGCTATCATCAGGGCCGCGTTGTGGTATAGGTGAAATTGTGATTCCTGATAACGAGCCGGGTTCTTCCATTATGCCGGGTAAAGTAAATCCTACACAGCCCGAAGCATTAACCATGGTTTGCGCACAGGTTATAGGAAACGATGTGGCCGCTACAATTGGTGGTACAATGGGGCATTTTGAACTGAATGTATTTAAACCGGTAATTGCTGCTAATGTACTGCAATCGGCACGTTTAATAGGTGATGCCTGTGTATCGTTTACTGAAAAATGCAGCGATGGTATTGAAGCAAACTTACCTGAAATTAAAAAACACTTAGAAAACTCCTTAATGTTGGTAACAGCCTTAAATACTCATATTGGTTATGAAAAAGCTGCTAAAATTGCTAAAACTGCGCACAAAGGAAATAAAACCTTACGTGAAGCAGCAATTGAATTAGGGTATGTGACCAACGAACAATTTGATCTATGGGTACGTCCTGAAGACATGATTGGAAGTTTGAAATAAGAATTAATTATTAATTTTAAGAATCCCGGTAAAGAGTTATTTTTTACCGGGATTTTTCATGTTCCTGAAACTCAACCACAATTGTATCAACAACAATACTCTTGATCCATTTAGAAATCCGGCAAGGAATTTTTTCGGCATTATATTTGTTTCATCGAAGAAATTGTTACTTTTGCCCAAACTTTTAGACGGTTTGTGTAAAACACAAGGAGTTAAATTATTTTAAACCAAACGTAAAATTATGATGAAAAAAACATTATTTGCAGCCGCTTTGATTTCAACGGTGTTAGCAAATGCTCAGGACACATCAACGGATCCTACTTTAGTAAAAAACAGAAAAGGCCAGGAAGTATTACCGAAAGCAGGTGATATTGCCCTTGGATTTAATGCTGTACCGGTAATTGACTTCCTGGTACAATCTATTAAAGTTGGTGCTGTATCGGGCACAAGTGCTGGAACAACATCGCAGTTTACTCAGAACGCGGGACAACAAATTGTAGGTAAATACTTTTTAGATCCGAAAACAGCTATCAGAGCTCGTTTTGGGTTTAACAGTCTTGGAACTACACAAACTAACCTTGTTCAGGATTCTAAAGCAGTTTACGAAGCTTCTTTAAGTGGAACTCCGGACGACGTGCGTGCTGCCAGTCTTTTAAATGTAGAAGACAAAAGAAATTTTGTACAAAACAATTTAGTATTGGCTATTGGTTACGAAAAAAGAAGAGGTTATGGCCGTTTAGTGGGTTTTTATGGTGGTGAGATCGGTGTATCGAGAACAGCACAAAAAGAAACAAGAACTTATGGTAATGAGTTTTCTGACCTTTACAATACTGTTTTTACCAATAACTTTACATCAGGTGCTACAACAACGCAAAACTCTGCAGGTACTGCAACACGTTTAACAAGCGAAAAAATTGATGCAACATGGGGTATTGGCGCAAGAGGATTTATTGGTGTTGAATATTTTGTATTCGCTAAAATCTCTATTGCTGCTGAATATGGCTTCGGTTATTCTTTTGCAAGATCTAAAAACTTACAAAGAAAGCAGGATACATATTTAATCGGTCAAAACGGACCAACAGTTGTTGAAGAAAAAATTGACACAAAATCGCCAAATACAACTCGTGGTTTTGGTGTTGATAACGGAATTAACTCAACATTAAATAAAGCCGGTATTGGCGGAAGCACAGCATCTGTATCCTTATTATTTCATTTCTAATCAAAACAATTTAAACTACTAATATTAAAATATATAAAACATGAAAAAATCACTTTTACTAATAGCTACAGCAGCAGTATTATTTTCTTGCAAGAAAAAAGAAGATAACGACTTTTCAGCAACAGATATGACAGGAACAACAGTTGTAGAAGGAACAGCTACAAAACAAATTGGCGGAAACGTAACTCCTTTAGCAGGAGCGGTTGTTACTGTAAAAATTAAAAACAGCGGTTCGGGTGGTTTATACCCGGCTTCTTCGGCAGTAGGTTCTGAAGTATATACAGGAACAACAAACGCAATGGGTAAATACTCCATCAGCGTAAAAACCAATGGTACAGGTGTTAACTCAGAAATTACGTTTAAAGGGTTTTCTGCTACAAGTGATACAGCAATGGCAAGTATCGTTTACGATTTCCCAATGGCGCTTTACACTCCAACATTATATAAAGGTGTAAATACAACACAAAATAATAATTATGTAGGAACAGCATTAGTAACTCCTTCAAATCAAGGTGTTGGTACAGCTATCGTTTCAGGTACTGTTTATATGCCAAGATGGGTACATGCTGCTGCAACAGGAGCTCCAACATTCAGTGTAACATTCCCTGCATCTAACCGCATGGTATATTTAGAGTATGATAAAGATCCAATGACTTTAACTAAAAAGATCTATTCAACTACCTGTGATGCAAGCGGACACTACTCTTTTGTAGTAAACACGCCAAACAATGGTATTACAGGGTTTAACTACAATGCTAAAATCTATACAACTGATTTTGCTACAAGTAACGATACTGTTAAATTTACAGGTGGTGTTAATACCGGTAAACCAGGAGTATACCCGGGAGGAACACTTAATACAGGCATGAACACAGTATATTCAACTGTTATTAAAAACGCTCAGAACTTCCCTTACGGTGGATTTATTAATGACTAATCATTAATAAATATGCTTAAAAAAATCCCCAGCCGAGAATCGACTGGGGATTTTGTCTTAATAAAAGTGTTACCGGTTTATAGTAACAGATTGCTACAGATTGTAGTAAGGTAAAAAGATTATTGTATAAAAAATCGCTTATCTTTGCGGACACAAAATGTGGTGGAACGGTAAATTTTGGGGAGAGCTACAAAGCAAGCAAGTAAACTTAAATACAAATGTATTTATTTCCGGTTTACGAGGGTCGTCTTTTGCCTTTTTGGTAAATGACCTTTTTCAAAATACCAATTCTAATTTTTTTATTGTTTGCAATGATAAAGAAAAGGCGGCCTACGTATTAAACGATTTGCAGGCCCTGCTTCCTGAAAAGCATGTCCTCTATTTTCCGGAAAGTTATAAGCTGCCATACAAAGAAGAAAAAACAAGTAATGCCTCTGTTCAGGAAAGAGCAGAAGCACTTAGTCAGCTTAGCCGGGAAAACTATTCGGGCATTATTGTGACTTATGCAGCTGCCCTAGCGGAGAAAGTGGCTTCTAAAACCAGTTTAAGTAAGAATACACTGGTTATAAAAAAAGGCGAAAAACTAAGTACCGATTTCATAAGAGAGTTTTTAGAGAGCTACGACTTTGAATTATGCGATTTTGTTGTAGAGCCAGGCCAGTATGCTATTCGCGGAGGTATTATCGATATTTATTCTTTTGCGCACGAATTGCCTTACCGTATAGAGTTGTTTGGGAACGATGTAGATGCTATTAAGACCTTTGATCCGGCATCTCAACTATCCAATCACAATTACGATTTTATAACCATTATACCTGATATACAGTCGAACCAGGTCATTGAAGTACGCCAGTCGGTGTTTGATTACGTTACACCCGAAACCGTTTTGTGTTTTGATGACGTATTATACACCAAAGAGTTCATTGATAAATTGTTTGCAAAAACGGAAAAGTCCTATCAGGCATTAACGGGGGAAATAAAACACATTACACCGGATGAATTATATATACAGGGCGAAGAGTTTTTATCTATCATTAAACCCTTCCGGATTATTGAATATGGCTTAAATGCACACATTGCATCGCAGGAAATCAATTTTAACCAGAGTGTACAACCGCAGTTCAATAAAAACTTTGAAATGCTTATCAATGACCTTAAGGCAAATAAAGCCAAAGGCTACAAAAATTATTTAACGACTGATAATGCCAAGCAGGCTGAGAGACTTCAAACCATTTTTAATGATCTCTTATCGAAAGAACATCGTACCTATGATAGTTTAATAGAGCATGTTAATATTAATATTCACGAAGGCTTTATTGATCATGATCTTAAGGTTGCCTGTTATACAGATCATCAGATCTTTGAACGCTACCATCGCTTTCATTTAAAAGAAACACGTTACAAAACGGCTGAATCGCTTACGCTTAAAGAAATTTTATCACTTAATCCGGGAGACTTTGTAACACATATAGATCATGGTATTGGCCGCTTTGGAGGACTTGTAAAATTAAACGTAAACGGGAAAGAACAGGAAGCGGTTAAACTGGTATACAAAGACAACGACTTTTTATATGTTAGTATTCACAGCTTACACCGCATTAGCAAGTATACCGGTAAAGAAGGAAACGTACCAAGGATTGATAAAATAGGATCTACTACCTGGAACACGCTTAAACAGAAAACCAAACGCAATGTAAAAGAAGTTGCTTATGATCTCATTAAGCTCTACGCTAAACGTAAAGCGCAACCGGGGCATCGTTACCCGCAGGACAATTACCTGCAGCATGAGCTGGAAGCTTCTTTTATTTACGAAGACACACCCGATCAGATAAAAGTAACCGCCGATGTAAAACGTGATATGGAAAAACCCCATCCTATGGATAGGTTAGTGTGTGGCGACGTTGGATTCGGTAAAACAGAAATTGCGATACGGGCTGCGTTTAAAGCCGTGTGCGATAGTAAGCAGGTTGCTATATTGGTTCCTACAACGATATTGGCTTACCAACACTATAAAACGTTTAAAGAGCGTTTAAAAGGCCTGCCTTGTAATGTCAACTTTATTAACCGGTTTAAATCGGCCAAGGAAACGAAAGAAGTAATTAATGGCATTGAGGATGGGAAGATTGATATTTTAATCGGCACACATAAAATTGTGGGTAAGGATATGAAATTTAAAAACCTTGGCTTATTAATTATTGATGAAGAACAAAAATTTGGTGTTGGCATAAAAGATAAATTAAAATTATTTAAAGCAACCATAGATACTTTAACGCTAACGGCAACACCTATTCCAAGAACCTTACAATTTAGTTTAATGGGTGCCCGTGATTTGTCGGTAATTAGCACACCTCCGCCAAACCGTTATCCGGTGCAAACGGAATTAATATCCTTTAGTGAAGAAGCCATAAGAGATGCTATTTCTTATGAATTAAGTCGTGGCGGACAGGTTTATTTTGTACATAATAAAGTGCAGAACATACAGGAAGTTGCCGGTATCTTGCAACGACTGCTCCCTGAAGCACGCATTGCTGTTGGCCATGGACAAATGGATGGCGATAAGCTGGAAGACATTATGCTTGGCTTTATTGAAGGAGAACATGATGTGTTGGTAGCAACAACGATTATTGAATCGGGGCTCGACATTAGTAACGCCAATACCATTATTATAAATGATTCTCAAAACTTTGGGTTGAGCGATTTACACCAGATGCGGGGAAGAGTAGGGCGGAGCAACAAAAAAGCGTTTTGTTATTTATTAACGCCGCCATTTATAAACCTTACTTCCGAAGCGCGTAAACGCTTAAAGGCCATTGTAGAATTCAGTGACCTGGGAAGCGGATTTCAAATTGCGATGCGGGATCTGGATATACGTGGTGCCGGAAATTTACTGGGTGGCGAACAAAGTGGATTTATTAATGATATGGGGTTTGATACCTATATGAAAATTTTAAATGAAGCCATTGAAGAGCTAAAACAAGAAGACTGGTACAAAGA
>JAZJZF010000024.1:46483-84523 GCA_040389965.1 Bacteroidota bacterium | reverse complement strand
AACAATAGAAGATGGATCTACCGAAACAGATAAATCGGTATTCTCACGCCAGTTTGTAAGAGAAACAACCGTTGATACCGATTTACAATTATTAATTCCTGATACCTACGTTAGCAATTTAACCGAACGCTTATTATTATACAGAGAACTGGATAATATTTCTAAAACAGAAGACCTTACATTATTTGAATCTAAGCTAAGAGATAGATTTGGCCCTTTGCCGGTTGAAGCCATTGAACTGATTAATGTTGTTCGGATGCGTTGGGCAGCAATGAAACTGGGCTTCGAAAAAATTACGCTAAAGAATAATAAAATGCTGTCTTATTTTTTAAGTAAACAGGATAGTGATTATTATAACTCCCCTATGTTTAAGGCGGTATTGTTATATGCCCAAAAAACGCCTAAAAACACCGCTTTAAAGGAGCAAAACAATAAACTATGGCTAACTATCGAAAACGTAAAAAGCGTTAATGAAGCCATTACTGTGCTCGAAAAAATAAGTACGCTGGTTGTTCAACCGGTAGCTTAATTACATGCCAATTAATTTGGATAGAGTTCTCTCTTTTTAATGGAATTGCTATAAAATAAAAAAGCCCTTCAGAATTTCTGAAGGGCTTTTTTATTAAGATGATATAATGATTATTGTGCGATCATTTTTTTAGTAGTTGAATTACCATCTACAGTTAAAGTATAGTAATAAACACCAGTAGAGTAGTTACCTAAGTTAACAGTGTGAAGGCCTTTAGCTGTTTCTGCTTTTTGAGAAGAAATAACACGACCCATAACATCCGTTACAGTAAAGCTAGCAGAATTAGCTTCTTTAGCTAAAGTATAAGTAACTTCAGATTGCCCGTTGAAAGGGTTAGGAACGTTTTGGTTTAAAGCGAATCCTTTTTCAGTTAATTCGTTGATACCAACAGAAGAAGAAGCATAGCTTACAGAGAAGCCCATTAACCATCCACCTTCAAGGTTTGGATATAAACAGTTGTTCAAGAAAGCAGAACCACCTGTGTACATACCATAACGTTGTTTAGTATAATACTCATAACCGCAAGATTTAGAAGTATTATCATAAAAATTTTGGTTACTTGATGTACTTGGATCAGAAAAAAGGTATGCAAGGAAACCATTAGTAGTTTGTGCAGCACCACCTGCGTATTGGTGAACAACAGCATTTGCAGCAACCGTTTGGCCCGGTACAAAAGTATAAGCACAAGCAAATACGTTACCTGCAGGTACTAACTGGTTAACGTTAGGGATAACAATATATCCACTATTAGTCGTTTGGTTTGTATCTGCATCTTTTAACGCATATTTTATTCTTTTGTAGTTAGCAGCTGGTACATTCAGGAATGTTTTATTACCATGTGCAGAAGCTGAGTTGGTTTTTGGAGCAATAAGGCTGATCGCCGGAGTTACAGAAGTAAGCGATAAGGTTTGCCAAACAGTTGATGTTGCTGGAGGAGCCCATGTAAACTCAATAAGTAAAGTGTCAACTACAGTTTGTTGTACACGTGTATATGTTCCAGCGATCCATAATGAATCTACAGTATAAGGATCATTTGCAGTTAATAACTGTGTTCCACCACCCCAGTAAATAGATACAGGATCAAAAGAAGCACCCGCTTTCATATTAAATACGTGAGATAAACCAGAAGCATCAGAAACAGTAGCAGTAGAATCCATAAAAATAGCATTCGCGTATTGAGAATACTCACCGCCCGAAGTATAAGATTTAACATCAGCAATATTTTCTACTAATGCAAAATTACCATTGATGTGACCTGGACCACCAGCTGTTTTAGCTTGGTTTGGACTAGTAGTACGTGGATTCATAGCAACTCTATGACTTGCAGGAATAGTACGTTTTGTTGCCTGAAAAGGATTTTGCGCTACAACTGATCCGCAAAGAATCAAACTTGCTAACGAAAAGTAAATTTTTTTCATGTTTAAAAGAGTTTAGTTGATTAAGTTTAAACAAAAATAATATTTTAATAATACAAAAGCAATTAATTAACAATATTTTAATGCTCAATTATGTAAAAAAATTGTAATTAGGCAACAAATAAAATATTAAGATCTGTCATTATATTTGAAAAATGTTAAAACAAATTACACAACAAGCAGTAAAATTTAGTGAGGTCGATTCTTTAAGAGTGGTGTGGCATGGCCACTATGTTAGGTACTTTGAAGATGGAAGGGAAGCTTTTGGAAAAGAATATAATCTTGGATACCTCGATATTTATGAGAATGGGTTGTCTGTTCCATTAATAGACCTTAGCGTAAAATTTAAAAAGATACTGGAGTATGGCGATACAGCAATTATAGAAACAACATTTATAGATTCGCCTGCGGCTAAATTAATATTTGAATATAAAATCTTAAGTCAGCAACATGGCCATGTTGTTTGCACGGGGCGCAGCACACAGGTCTTTATGGATCCTAAAACAAAAGAACTCCATATTACCATGCCTGCCTTTATGGAAAAATGGAAACAAAAATGGAATATTAAAAGTGCTTAATGATTCTTAACACATTAAAAACGAAGCCGCATATTATAATATCTATTTTTGACCTATGAAAAAAATTGTTTTTCTTTTATTAATTCCGGTTGCCTGCTTTTCTCAAACCTTTAAAGCTGTAAAGGATACAACAGCGTTGAAACTAAAGATCGAGAACATGAGCAAAGCTACCACCTCTATCGAATCGGACTTTACGCAGGAAAAAAACCTGAGCGTATTATCCGAAAAAATAATCAGCAAAGGACATTTTGTATTTAAAAAAGATAATTTGTTGCGCTGGGAATATACTACACCGTCTAAATACCTTATCGTTATCAATAAAGAAAAGGTAATGATAAAGGATGAAAAAAAGACCAGTAAATATGACATGAACAGCAATAAGGTGTTTAAAGAAATAAATGACATTATGGTATCCTGTGTGCAGGGAACGATCTTTAAATCGAATAAATTTAAAACCAATTATTTCGAAAACGACAAATTTTATAAGCTGGAGTTGATTCCGCAAGTAAAAAACATGAAAGACAGTTTTAAAAAAATTAATTTGTATTTCGATAAAAACGTAACTTCGGTGGCTAAAATGGAAATGGTAGAAGCAAATGAAGACCTCACACTTCTCGATTTTTCTAATAAAAAACTCAATGCGCCGGTTGCGGAAACTATATTTACTATTAAGTAGTGTTTTACTACTCGCCGGTTGCCGTATTTCAAAATACAATCATTTAACCTGTGATAAAGTAGTTACAAACGAACAGGATTTTGTTTCTATTATTAAACCCGGAGCAGCCTTAAAATATAAAGCCTCTATCGATGTTCTTAAGAACCATTTAACCGGCTTATTACTTGTTAAACAAACCGATTCTCTTACCAAACATATTGTATTTGTTACCGAGTTAGGCATGAAAATGTTTGATTTTGAGGCAAAGACTAATGAAATAAATGCGGTTTATGTGTTTGACCCTTTAAATAAACCTAAACTGATAGAATCGCTTAAGCGGAATTTTAATAATATGCTTTTATTAAATGCTTATGGAAATAACGCGTCGAAATGCAACAAAGATATTTATGCCATAAAAACAGAAAAACATAAATGGTTCTATACTGTATCGGTACAAAACAAGGAGGTTGTATTACAGGAAACCTTCTACAAGCGAAAACGCGAATCCAGGATAGATTATATTTATAATGCCGGTACCAAAACATATACAGATATTAAGTGTAAACAATACGGACTCATTAAATTTTATTTCGAATTAAACGCCATAACACAAACCAATGACTGATACTTTTTTACTGAACGATTTTTTTACCATTCACGCGATCGAAAAAACCGACGAGGCTAAATTTTTGGCAACGGTGTCCCTAAATGCCCAACACCCTGTATTTAAAGGTCATTTTGAACAAATGCCGGTAGTGCCGGGGGTTTTTCAAACCCAAATGATAAAAGAAGTATTACAAGAGCATTCAGGCAAAAATTTTCAGCTGGTAAACGGCGATAACATTAAGTTTATGGGCATGATTGTTCCTGACCAACACCCAAAAATTCAGCTTGAAATTAGCTATAAGCAGGATGAAAATAAGTACATAACAGAGGCTAAACTATTTTCAGAAAACACTACATTTACAAAGTTTAAAGGCACATTTATAACACTATAATTCAGTTACATGGAAACTCAAACCTTACTCGGAAAACAAAACGATAAAACGGTTTTTAAAATTATTTTATTTGTCAGTATTTTAATTTGTTTAATAGTAGTGGTATTGAACCAAAAAATTATTCCGGTACCTGATACATTCCCCTCATTTATTTATAAGCTACCATTGGTAAATGCCATATTAAATGGCACTTGCAGCGTATTATTAATTTTTTCGTTATGGGCTATTAAAAAAAGAAACATAAAACTGCACAAACGTTTAAACCTTACAGCTTTTGTATTATCTGCTTTGTTTATTGTCTGTTATGTTACAGCGCATTACTTTGTACCTGATACTATTTTTGGCGATATAGATCATTCCAAATTTTTAGATGATACCGAGCGTGCAAATGTTTCAGGCATCAGGCCGGTTTACCTGGTTATATTATTAACCCATATCTTTTTTGCAGTCATTGTATTACCGTTGGTATTGCTTTCGTTTTATTACGGATTAAAAGACGACCGGGTAAAGCATAAAAAACTCACACGATTCAGCTATCCTATATGGTTGTATGTTACAGTAACAGGAGTTATTGTGTACCTTATGATCTCGCCTTATTATAACTATTAATTCAGGAAAAAAGGTTTATCTCAACAAAAATTAAGCCATTATTATAATTCGTGGCGGTTTTTGTATATTTGCCTTTATAGTTATGGCTCTTAAACAATCACAGCATTTAAAGTTATTACAAAAACTTTCGCCTCAGCAAATTCAACTCATGAAATTGTTGCAGTTGCCTACGGTTGCATTAGAGCAAAGAATAAAGGAAGAGCTTGAAATTAACCCCGCTCTTGAAGAAGGAGACCTTGATTTTGAGAGCGAACCCGAAAACGAATATGATGAAGTAGAGAACTCATTGGACGAAACGGGGGATTATGAGGAAAAAGAGATCGAAAAAATAGACGATGGCTTTGAGTTTGAAGATTATATGGATGCAGGGGAGTTGGATTCTTATAAATATGAAGTATCAAACAGGAGTGCCGACGATGAATTGTTTCAGGCAGTAGTTGTGGAAGGCCCCGATTTTCATTCGCAACTCGAAGAACAATTAGGGCTCAGGGATTTAAACGATAAAGAATATAACATAGGTTTATATTTAATTGGGTGCATTGATGAAGATGGCTATATACGCCGGGAACTCGAACTCATTGTGGATGACCTTGCTTTTTCACAAAACATACAAACCACCAAAGAAGAACTGGAAAGTGTTTTAAAAACCATACAGGAGTTTGATCCTGCGGGTGTTGGTGCAAGAACGCTGCAAGAGTGCTTGCTGATACAACTGGCCAAAAAGCCGGTAAAAGCAAGAGAAACGCATCTGGCCATTGAGGTTGTAAAAACCATGATGGATGAGTTTTCGAAAAAACATTACGATAAAATTATCCGTAAGCTGAATATAGAAGACGAAGACCTGAAGGATATTATTTCGGAGATCATTAATTTAAATCCACGTCCGGGTAATTCGGAAGGAGATAATAAAGGCCAGATCTCGGAAGTTGTGCCTGATTTTAATATTACGGTAAACGATGGGATTCCGGAACTAAGCATTAATCAAAGAAATTTGCCCGAATTAAAGATCAGTGATGATTATGCTGAAATGCTGAAAGAATATTCCCGCAAAAAAGATAAGTCAGGTAAAGAAGCCTCTTCTTTTGTAAAAGGAAAAATAGAATCGGCACAGTGGTTTATTGAAGCCTTACAGCAACGCCACCAAACCATGCTTATTTGTATGCACACGATCATGCAATACCAAAACGACTATTTTTCGAGCGGCGATGAGTCGAAGCTTAAACCCATGATATTAAAGGATATTGCCGATAAAGTGGGCTTAGACATTTCTACGGTATCCCGTGTTGCCAATAGTAAATATGTACAAACTCCTTACGGAACGTTTTTACTGAAAACCTTTTTCTCCGAATCCTTAAGCACTGAAAACGGGGAAGAAGTAAGTACACGCGAAGTGAAAAAAATTCTTCAGGATTGTATTGCCAGCGAAGAGAAAAAGAAACCGCTTACCGATGATGCATTGTGTATCATCTTAAAGGAAAAAGGCTATAATATTGCCCGCCGCACCGTTGCCAAATACAGGGAACAACTGGATATTCCGGTAGCCAGGATGCGAAAAGAAATTTAAGTAGCTCAGGATTTTCGGGTCAGTCTTTTTACCATGGCATTAGCCTCCTCATTTAAAGGATCAATGTTTAAAGCCCCCTGGTAATAATTAATGGCATGAACGGTATCACCCATTTGCCAATAGGTTTTCCCAAGACCATTATTTATTTCAAGTGTATTAAGGCCGTTATTTAAAGCACGTAAATAAAGTCCGATAGATCTTTGATATTGCTTTGCTGCATTATAATCAAACACCAGTAAATTATAAGCATTGTAATAACGTTCATCCAAAATCAGGCATTTTTTTAAATAGATCTCCGCGCTGTCTTTCTGCCCCGTTTCGCGCATGCAAATGGCTTTATAAAAAAGAAGCTCGGCGTTTTTTTCCTGACTAAGAGCCGTGTCCAGATGGGGCAGGGCAGCCTTAAAATCATTTAATAAATAAATATCGATATAACATAAATACGACCTGCTTACTACATAATCGGGCGCAATCTGCACCGATTTTTCAACCAGCTTCCGAGCCTTTATAAATAATTCTTTTTGTTGCACAGCCGCTTCAAGCTTTGTTCTGTTTTGCTGTATGGCATTTATAATATTTAAACCTTCCTTATAATTTAAAAAAGCATTTTTTTCAAACTTGGTATAATCGGTGTGCACAAGCGTATCAAGCGTATTCCAGTCTTTGTTTCGGAGGATGGTTGTAGCTCCAAATAAAATAAAAATGAACACAGCGGCCACTTTTAAATTTCCGGGAACCGTTGGCCCCAGCTTCAAATACCGGTGTAGCAAAGCAATGGTAACAATAACCAAACCAAGCGACGAAAGAAAGGCAAACCTGTCGGCAACAATACCTACTGCCGGTTTCAAAAGATTAAGGTACATTGATACTGCTGCGCAGAAAATGAACAAACCGGCAAACAATAGAAAATCTTTTTTAAGATAAGATTTAATAAGGCCGTAAACCAATAAAGGCGAAGCAAGAATGCCTAAATACCCATGCAGGCTTAATTTGTAAACAGGAATGGTATCAACGCCATAATAACAACATTGCTTAAACGGATAAATTTCCTGGTTAATATAAAAGCCCAAAGAATTAAATACAGCAATGATCTTTAATTTAAAACTGTGATTAAAAAACAAGGGATTCTCGAAAGTAGAATAAGCCCTTTTGACAGATGTTTTTTCGAGGGCGCCTTTTTTCGTAAGAACGTACAGGAAATAAGAGAAAAGAAAAATAGCGGTAAAGAGTAATACTTTTTTAAAATGCTGCCTGCTTTTTACAAACAACAATACCGGAACTATTGCCAGGTAAGGCAATGCGTCCATCTTGGAGAGAAAGGCCAGATAAAAATACAGGAGAGAAAAAAAGAGTGAACCCCATTTTTTAAAATCGGATTCGAAAAACAAGATAAACTGTTTAAAAGCAAGCATACAAAAAATGAAGCAGAGTAAGATATCTCTGTTTTTAAGACTCGCTACAACCTCCGTATGTATTGGTAGTATAGCAAACAATAAAACGCAATAAAACGCAATAGATTCGGGGTAGTCCGAAAACAGTAGCTTTAAAACACCAAAGAGTAAAAACAAACCAATAAGGTATAAGAACAGATTCACAAAGTGCGACACGCCGGCATTAACGCCAAACAACTCATGTTCGATAGCAAACGAAATTTTAACCAATGGCCTGTATTCAAATTTCATTTCATGGGCGCGTTCAATATAATAGGAATGTATTATTTTAGGAATGGCTTTAATGCCTTTGGCGGTAAGATTGGTTTTTTCGGTAACAATGCTATCGTCTAACGAGTAGCCGTTTTTAAGGGTATTACCATAAAGAAGGCCAACAACAATTAGCAATAATAAATGTTGTCTATTAAAATAATTCTTAATTTTAATCATTAAATTGCTTTAGGATCACTAAGGTAATAAAATTTAAAAAACAGACAACGACTTTACTTTTTGTGTTCACTTGGCTTTAATTCCTGAAATAGCAAATGCATTTGTTGAGAACTCAAAGCTCGTTTATCAATACACAACCTACCAGCTAAAGCATCCCGCCTTTAATAATGTGTATTACTGTGTACTAATAGCCTATGTGGTATGCTTTGTATTTGAAATTATTTTGCCGAAACAAAGGCAGCACGGGGTTTTAAGTCGCAAAGGATTTTGGCTCGATACCTTTTATGTGTTTTTTAATGATGTGCTGGTATATATTATAGGACTGTTTGCCATATGCGCTGTAACCGAATTACTGTTTTTAAAAATAGTTGGTTTGTTTGGATTTCATTCCTTAAAAATATGTGATATCACTCACTGGAATCCATTTGTACAAATAGCCATTATGTTTGTGATACAGGATTTTTGCGAATACTTTGCGCATTATTTGTTGCACCGCTCTGATTTTTTATGGACCTTCCACAAGATACACCATGCACAAGAAACCCTTGGTGCAGGCTCTACACGGCACTTTCATTTTGTGGAGATGTTTGTGTTTAAACCCATTATTTATATTCCGTTTGCCATGATCGGGTATTCCGCTACCGATTATTTTTTGTTTCAAATAACCGTACAAAATGTTTGGGGCTTTTTTACACACATGAATATAAAATTAAAATGGGGCATTCTTAATTACATTATAAACACGCCCGAAACCCATTCGTGGCATCATGCTAAAAATATTCCGAGGCATTACGGCGTTAACTATGCAAGCATTTTACCGGTATGGGATATTCTATTTGGCTCATTTTATTTACCGAAAAACGAAGAGCCTGTTTTAGGAGTTCCTGATCAGAAGGAGATTCCCACCACTTTTATCAAACAGCTGGTATACCCCTTTAAACAGATTATTTCGGGGAAATATAAAACAACACAAAATGTTGTTACCAAAAAGAAAAAATAAATTATTTTATCATTTTAAACGATATCATTTCTTTATCGCTTACAATAAATAACAGATAAACGCCTTTAGCCAGAAGCTCTGTATTTAAAATAAGAGCATCGTTTGTTTTCAGCATCGGGTAAAGATCCTGGCCGCTCACATCATAACAATGTATACTTTGAATACCATTGCCGGTAAGAAAGATCCTGTCGGTAAAAGGGTTAGGCGTAGCCATGATGAGTTGTGTTTTTTCATTGGATTTTATGCCTGTTGTCACCAAATTTCCGACACTGAGTTTTGTGATGGCACCATCTACACTGCTGGCGTTTAAGGTAGCTTGATAAGGGGATGCTGAGATTGGATAATCGTTACTGTTTGTAGTACCAACAAATTCTAAAAAAGAACCGTGATAACTCTGCAAATCAAATGCTTCTTCATCCTGTGCTCCTCCATAATAACTTGTCCAGACAGGAGTAAGGGAAGTCGTATTAAATTTTGCGAGTAACAGATCATAATTGCCGCCCGATATTTGTTGGTTATTTGTACCAAGCATCGGTACATCTGTACTTTCCGTTTTACCGATAAGAGTGACCTCATATGATCCTGAGAGAATCATGCGTGCTAAATTATCATTTAAACTGCCACCAAATAAGGTAGAAACCAGTAATGTGCCGGCGGGCGACCACTTTGTAAGATACCAATCCGAGAGTCCTTTATTGGTAGTTTGGTAAGCTGCTGAGGTTGTATCAAAATCGGCACTGCTTGTGTGGCCTGCCAGGTATATATTAGAGTTGGCATCGCACGCAACGCCCCAAACATCATCAACGCCACTGCCGCCGAGATAGGAAGAGAATATACGAGTACAGTTAGAGTCGAGTTTTATAATATAACCATCGGCACTGCCTTCGTTTAAATTTTGATAGGCTCCGGCACTGGTATTTAAATTAGTACTGAAAGAGCCACCGGCACCAATAATATTACAATTATGATCAGTTGTAACAACATGAATATCTTCCGAATTATTTCCACCATAGTAGGTACACCATTTGAGGGTTCCTCCGGGCGAGAACCTCGCAATAAAGGCATCTGTATTGGCTTTGAGGTTTTGCTGGAAGGATACGGAACTTGTATAAAGTCCGGCACTGGTGGTTGTTCCTCCAACAATAATATTATTTAAGGCATCAACAGCAATATCAAAAGCAAAATCGCCACCTGATTTTCCAAACAACGTACTCCAAATAATATGTCCGCTTGGATTAATTTTACTGATAAAGCAATCGTAGCCTCCATTGTTCATCGGTTGAAAACAACCGTTGGTCGTAAATGATTCTATGCTGCTTGTATATCCGCAAAAAACCAAATTACCATCAGTAGTAAGCGCTATTTTTTCGGCGCTGTCAAAATTGGCACCGCCTGTATAAGTGCACCACACAAGGCTTCCACAGCTATCGAGCTTGGCAATAAAACCATCGTAGTTTCCTGAAAAAGAATCGTTTATAAGGCCCGGTGTTATTGGTAAATCGGTGCTATAGGTATTGCCAAGCACATAGCTATTTTTATCATTATCAATAGCAATTCCTTTTATTTCATCGCTTTGTGTTCCACCAAAATAAGTGGAAAAAGACGGGCAGTTCTGTGCTTTCCCGAGCACATGAATAAAAAATAACAGATATAATTTAACTCGGAAAACGGGTATCATAATTTTATATGACGATGAGTGAACTATAAAATAAAATTAGTGAAATTTAATTTGATATTTGAAATATTATTTTAAATTTACCTTACAAATTACCTTATTTATGAAAAGATTTATATTTCACTACACATTAATGGCTTTATGTTTAATATGTTCCATAAAAACATATGCAACACATGGATTACCGTTAGTTAATTTTTCTTACGTAGTAGGAGCAACAGGTGTTACTGTTTCAGGAACATCGGATGCAGCAACCTGTGGATCGGGACCTTACTGGATGCAGGTTGAAATTGGTTGTACTTCCGGTGCTTTAACAGGTATACCGCCTGCAGCTATGCAGACAACCTTACAAAACTGGCCATGCACAGGCGGTGGAACAACGTATAATCAATTTCCGTGGTATAACTCTACGCAAAACATTGCCAACTTATGTAGTGATGGTTGTGTGGCCGGCGAACAATATAATAACGTTTTTATTCCGTTTACAAATTTATGTCCCGGGCAAACCTATTATTTTGCTGCCCGCGAATGGGTATCTGCTTCTAATAGTCCCGGCCCATTTACAGCAACTTATTCTTTTGTAGTACCCGGTACATTTGTGCCATTAAGTTTTAATATAGCGGCTTCGCCTGCTACCTATTGTTTACCCGGAAGCTCAACGCTTAGTGCTACAGGGGTCACTGGGGGGTGTGGTACAATATCTTATTTATGGAGTCCAGGAGGATCCACGGCTGCCAGCTTAGTCGTCTCGCCGGGCACAACCACAACGTACAATTGTACGGTCAATACGCCATGTAATACTTTAACAAAATCGGTCACGGTCACGGTCGTCGCCTCGCTCTCAGCAGCCTTTACCCCTTTGAATACTACTATTTGCCAGGGAATGTCGCAGGTATTTACACATACGGGTACAGCCGGGGTCAATCATAACTGGGCGGTTTCTCCTACTACAGGGGTTACCATTACTTCGGCAAACTCTGTAAACCCTTCCATTGCATTTGCTACTGCAGGATCTTACATCGTCTCGCACACAGTAACTGCGGGAGGCTGTTCCAATGTGGTAACTACCAATATAACGGTTAACAATGTTACGTCGACATTTACGATACCAACTCCTACACAATGTTTAACAGGAAATAGCTTTAGCTTTAATAACACGGGTACAGCCGGCGGAACGCAGTCGTATTCCTTTTCTCCGGTTGTGGGATCGCCTGCAATAGGAAACACGGCTAATTATACAGGCAGCTTTACCGCGCCAGGAACATACGTTGTAACGCATAATGTTACGTCGGGAGGTTGTACGAGTACAAGTACAATGGCGGTCACGGTCAATCCAAATCCGGCAGCAACGTTAACATTTACCAATCCAAGTTGTGGAAACAACAATGGTGTGATTGTTATTAATAATACATCCAGTGGAGGTCAAACTATTTCTTCATTTGGCAGTAGTGCAGGAACGGTAAGCGGGCAAACCGTAAGCGGTTTAGGCGCAGGAACAGATGTTGTAACACTTACAAATAATTTCGGATGTACATTTACAGTATCGGCTACATTAGCGAATACGCCGCCAATAACAGATGTAGCACTTACGCCAAGCAATATTATTTGTGGTGCAGGAACAGGTAGTATTACCATTGGTGCAGTAACCGGCGGAACAGCAGGGTTTACATATGCTGTTAACGGAGGTGCTTTTTCAACAACACCACCTGTTACAGGCCTGGCTTCAGGTACTTATTCTATTACAGTAAAAGATGCATTAGGCTGTACGTTTACCAAAACAGTTGCTATTACAGTTACCTCAGGTCCTACGGCTATTGCCAATACAGTTACACCTGCAGGTTGCGGACTTACAAACGGAACAAATAATGTTACGGGAGTTACGGGTGGAACAGCAGCTTATACATTTAGTTTAAATGGTGTTTCTACTCCAAGTTTATCAAGTAACCTGGCTCCGGGTAATTATAATTTAACGGTAAAAGATGCTAACGGCTGTACATTTACAAAAACAATAACAGTTGGTGGCGCTACAGGCCCTACTGCTGCAGTTATTACAACTACCAACGCAAGTTGTGGGATTGCCAACGGATCTTCATCTGTAACAAGTGTAACAGGCGGTGTACCAACGTATAGTTATTCGTTTGACGGTGGTGCATTTACAGCAAGTGCAGGTATAGGCAGTTTAGCTGCAGGCCCTCACACAGTAGTTATTAAAGATGCAGGAACCTGTACGTTATCAGTACCTTATAATATTCTTAATAACGGTAGCCCAAGTATCAGTTTAACGGCCAGCACAAATGTATTGTGTAATGGTGGCAGCACCGGTAACTTTACTGTTACAGAAACAGGTGGTAGCGGGGCTCCTTATACTTATACTTTAACAAGTCCTTTCTCATCCAATGGTAACGGGCAATTTAATAACCTTCCGGTGGGTGTATATACCGTAAACGGAAAAGACGTTGCGGGATGTTTAGCAACGATAACCGTTAATATTACTCAGCCTACGCCATTAACACTGAGCTTAAGCGCTCAGCCGGTAAAATGTTTTGGAACATCCACAGGTACTATAACCGCTAGCGGTTCGGGTGGAACAGCTCCGTATCAATACCAGATAAACGGAACCGGTTTCCAGGCATCAGGGAACTTTACAACTGTGCCGGCCAATACACATATTATACAGGTAAAAGATGCCAACGGGTGTATTACAACACAAACCGTTACGGTAACACAACCAGCAGCTCTTGCTGATGTTTTGGCAACTCAAAACGCAAACTGTACTGCGGCTAATGGTTCTATTACTGCAACGCCATCAGGAGGAACGTCTCCATATACTTATGCCTGGACAGGCGGTGGTGGTAGCGGTTCTGTAACAACAGGTCTTGTATCAGGAACCTATAGTGTAACAGTAACGGATAATAACGGTTGTACACTGGTAAGCTCTGCTACCATTGGTAATACTCCGGGTGGAACAGCCGCTATTACAGGCTCTACTAATATTACCTGTAACGGTGCTAATAACGGGATCTTAACGGCTAACATGGTAACTGCAGGAACAGCACCATATACCTATACATGGACACCTACACCTGGTGCCGGTCAAGGAGCTTCTACAGCTACCAGCCTTGCACCGGGAACTTATACCTGTACCATTAAAGATTTTTATGGTTGTATTGCTACAGCAGTTGGTACTTTAACTCAACCAGCCCCTTTAACGGCAATCATGAATTCCAATAACGTAAAATGTTATGGAACATCTACAGGAACAGTATCTGCGTCCGGAACAGGCGGAACAGGACCTTATACTTATAACTGGCCTACACTGGCAAGTACATTAACGACGGTAAATAATGTGGCTATTGGTAATTACACCTGTCAAATTAAAGATGCCAATAACTGTATCATTAATCCAACCATTGCCGTAACACAACCAAGTTCTATTACTTTAACGTCTTCAGTAACTCCGGCCAACTGTAACCAGGCCAACGGTTCATCTACTGTAACGCCAAGCGGTGGAACACCGGGTTATACTTATACCTGGAGTCCATTGCCATCAAGTACAAATATCCTTTCAAACGCTCCGGCAGGAACCTATACGGTAACTATAAAAGATGCCAATAACTGTGTTTATGCATTAACATCTACTATACCGAATCTTTCAGGGCCAAGTATTAGCATTACAAGCTTTACCAATGTAAGTTGCTTTGGCGGAAACAATGCCTGTGCTACGGCATCTGCCACAGGTGGCACGGGAACATTAACCTATCAATGGAATACCGGACAAATAACTCCTACCGTTTGCAACTTTTTAGCGGGCGTTCATACCGTATCTGTAACAGATGGTCAGGGATGTGTGGCTTCTACGAATATTACGATTACACAACCTCCTTTATTAACAGTAAGCGTTACGGCTACCAATCCTTTATGTTTTGGGGCACTTAATGGTTCAGGTTCAGCAACTGCTTTTGGCGGAACACCAAGTTATACTTATGCCTGGACAGGCGGTGGCGGAACAGGCTCAACAACTACACCAATAGGTGCAGGCAGTTATGCTGTAAATGTAACCGATGCAAAAGGTTGTGTTGCTACGGCAAGTATAACCCTTGTAAACCCTCCGGCAATGGTGGCAAACATTACGTCAACCAATGTTACCTGCTTTAATGCCTGTAACGGGATAGCAGTAGGAACGACTACAAACAATGTTGGGGTTGTTACGTATCACTGGATAGGTGGCGCGAGCCCGGTAACAGCGCAAACCGTTAGTGGTTTATGTGCGGGAGTTTATACCTTAACCGCTACCGATCAAAATAATTGTACGGCAAATGCACAGGTTATTATTACACAACCAACGCAAGTCACAGCCAATATAGCATCAACCGGAAGTGTAACCTGTAATGGTGGAAACAACGGTTTTGCACAGGTAACACCGGGAGGTGGAACAGGTGCTTATACGTATACATGGACAGGTGCTGCAGCGGGAAGCAGTGCCAATGCAAATAACCTGCCTGCCGGAACATACTCTGTAACAGTAGGCGATGCAAATGGCTGTACTGCTACAACACAGGCTACTATTATACAACCGGCGCCTTTGGCAACAACCTTAACTACTACTAATCCAAAATGTTTTGGATCGGCAGACGGAACAGGAACAGTGGCTTTTACAGGTGGAAATGGCTTACCAACATTTTTATGGCAACCGGGTTTACAAAACGGTAATACGGTAAATAATTTAACGGTAGGTCCTCATACGGTTGCTATTACCTATAATGGATCATGTACTACGAATCTAACATTTACTCTGACCCAGCCGCCGGTATTATCAGCAGTTGTATCAGCAACCAATTCCAATTGCGGACAAAGCAATGGTGCTGCAACGGCAACCGTAACAGGTGGTACAGGCCCTTATAACTATTTATGGAGCAATGGACCAACGACATTACCTAACCTTGGTATAATTGCAGGGCCATATACCTTTACAGTAACAGATGCCAATAACTGTAAAGCCAGTGCCAGTGCATTGGTTAATGATATTGCAGGCCCAACGGTAGTAATATCAGGAACTACAGCGGTTAAATGCTTTAATGGCAACGACGGTGGAGCAACAACTACGATTACAGGTGGTGTTCCTACATATACCATACAGTGGGATAACGGTGCTACGACCCAAAACGTAACTAACTTCTTTGCAGGTTCTCATAATATAACTGTGACTGATGCCGCAGGTTGTATAGGAACAGCCAGCGTAAATATTACCCAGCCTACACAACTGGTAAGTGCCATCAGCAGCTTCTCAAATGTTACCTGCTTTGGTTTAACTAACGGGCAGGCAACCATGTCTGTAAATGGTGGAACACCGGGTTATAGCTATACATGGACGCCGGGCGGTCAAACCTCTGCGGTGATGGCAAATGTTGGCGCTAATACATATACCTGTGATGTGAAAGATGCCAATAATTGTATCACCTCACAAGTAGTAACTATATCGCAGCCGCAAGCTTTGGTAATGGCAGCATCCAGCTTTAGTAACATATCCTGTTTTGGTGGTAGTAACGGACAAATTTCTACAACGGTACAAGGCGGAACACCGGGTTATGTGTATAACTGGTCGCCTGCACAAACTAACAGCGGTGTACTGGGAGGCTTACCATCAGGGCCTTACAGCTTTACGGTAACTGATACTAAAAACTGTACTGTAAATGCCAACTTTACGATATTAGAACCATCGGCATTAACATCGGTTTATTCATCTACTCCTGCAAAATGCGGATTATTGAATGGTACAGCAACAATGACTGTAGGTGGCGGTACACCAAGCTACACGCTTAACTGGAATACTTCGCCTTTACAACAAGGAACTACAGCAACAGGTATGGGTCCGGGAACCAACTGGAATTGTGTGATCACAGATTCAAAAGGTTGTACAAGAACGCAGACAGTAGCTATCCTGGATGCTCCAAGCCCTGTTATTACAAGTATTACGTCAACTCCTCCAACTTGTTTTGGTGGACAAAACGGATCTATAGTTGTGAATTATAATCTTGGAACACCTGGCTATACGGTCGCATGGTCTAACCCGATAACACCGGCTACGCAAGTAACCTCAAGCTTAACACAAACGGCTACGGGCGTGGGTGCAGGCACGTATTCTGTGACTGTAACTGATACTTATGGTTGCAGCGTAGGTGGTTTTGCCAATGTATCGGCACCAAATATCCTGTTGTTAAATGTATCGCCTGTTCAAACCATTTGTTACGGACAAAGCGCGCAAATTTTTGCGACAGGTTCAGGTGGAACATTCCCTTATACTTATACATGGACACCAACAGCATTCCCTGGTTCAGGACCTCACACGGTTAACCCTACAACAACTACACTTTATAATGTAAACATGACGGATGCTAATGGTTGTACAACCACACCGAAAGTAATTACAGTAAACGTAACGCCACAGTTATTAATTGCAGCAGCTTCTTATACTGCCTGTGCGGGTGATCAAAAAGACCTGACGCCAAGCATTACAAGCCCGGGACGTGGCGCGCCATATGATTTTACATGGAGCACGGGTGTTGTTAATACGGCAGTGGGTGGAAGCACAATTACTGTAACGGCTAATACCATAACAAATCCTAATACGTATACGGTAATGGCCAGCGACGGATGTTCACCTTCGGCAACAGCTATCTTTACATTGGTTGTAAATCCATTACCTACGGTATCGTTTACGGCTAACCCTACTGAAGGTTGTGCTCCTTTGGCAGTAACATTAACAGGTGCTTCTGACGGCCCTAACAACACGTTCTTATGGAGTGATGCTGTGCATGGTAACGGAAATCCTACTAATGTAACGCTTAAAGATTCCGGTAAATATTCGGTAACAGTAGTAGTAACCAATCCAGCAACCGGCTGTAAAAATCAGCTTACTAAAACAGATTATATAACGGTGTATCCTAAACCAAAAGCATCGTTTTTTGCTAATCCGCAAACAACAAGCATCCTGGATCCGTTAATTAATTTCACCAATACATCCATAGGCGCATCAAGCTACTTATGGGATTTTGGAGATCCTGCAGCGATAAACGGAACTAATAACGCTACAACATTTAATGCAAGCCACTCCTACAGTTTTGTTGGCCCATACAATGTTAACCTGGTTGCTACCTCAAACCATGGTTGTGTGGATGTAGCTTTACTGGAAGTAGAAATAACTCCTGACTTTGCGTTATATATTCCAAATACATTTACTCCTGACGGTAATAATGTGAACGATTTCTTCCAGCCAATGGGTGTTGGTATTAATGAAGATAACTACCGTATGGATATTTTTGACAGATGGGGTGAGATCATCTTTACCAGCAATAACTTCCGTAAAGGATGGGACGGTTCTGTAAAAGGAAGCGGTAAAATAGCTGAACAAGGAGTTTATACTTACAAATTAATGGTTTTTGACACGCAAGGAAACAAACACCCGTTTGTAGGCCATGTAACTGTTTTAAGAACAAATTAATACCTTATACTTCTTTTAAAAAGCCCTTTGCCAACCGGTAGAGGGCTTTTTTTATGATACATTCGTTAAAAAGGCCCTTAAATTATCATATCTATATGTATCTTTGCAGACTTATTAATTTATAGATGAAGAACATACGTAATTTTTGCATTATTGCACACATTGATCATGGTAAATCCACGCTAGCAGACAGGTTATTGGAATATACCAATACAGTTTCGAAACGGGAAATGCAGGCTCAGGTGTTGGATGATATGGATTTGGAAAAGGAGAGAGGGATTACGATAAAAAGTCATGCTATACAAATGGATTATAGCTACAAAGGCGAAAAATTCATTTTGAATTTAATTGATACTCCGGGTCACGTTGATTTTAGTTACGAAGTATCCCGTTCTATTGCTGCCTGCGAAGGTGCTTTATTAATTGTGGATGCCGCGCAGGGAATTCAGGCACAAACCATTTCTAATTTGTATTTAGCGCTTGAACACAATTTAAAGATCATTCCTATTTTAAATAAAATTGATTTACCGAGTGCTGAGCCGGAAATGGTAAAAGACCAGATCGTTGACCTATTGGGCTGCGAGAGAGAAGAAATTATGGCTGCTTCCGGGAAAACAGGAATGGGAGTGCACGAAATTTTAGAAGAAATTGTAAACCGTATTCCGGCTCCAAGTGGCGAAGAAAGTGCGCCTTTACAGGCACTGATTTTTGATTCGGTATTTAATTCGTTCAGGGGAATTATTGCTTATTTCCGTATTTATAACGGAAGCATTAAAAAAGGAGAAAAAGTAAAATTTGTAAATACCGGCATGGAATACAATGCCGATGAAATAGGAGTGTTGAGGTTAAAACAGGAACCACGTGATGTTGTAAGAACGGGCGATGTAGGGTATATTATTTCGGGGATTAAAGAAGC
Organism: Bacteroidota bacterium; assembly: GCA_040389965.1. Lineage (GTDB taxonomy): Bacteria > Bacteroidota > Bacteroidia > B-17B0 > Aurantibacillaceae > UBA4416. The sequence goes on along the minus strand of JAZJZF010000024.1, from coordinate 65,206 downwards.
GAAAGAAGTAAAGGTAGGAGATACCTTAACTACTGTAGCAAATCCTTGCGCAGAAAGCATACATGGTTTTGAAGAAGTAAAACCAATGGTATTTGCAGGAATCTATCCGGTAGATACAGAAGATTTTGAAGAGCTGCGTTACAGCATGGAGAAGCTTCAGTTAAATGATGCGTCTTTAACCTGGGAACCTGAATCGTCGCTGGCATTGGGTTTTGGCTTTAGATGCGGATTTTTGGGAATGCTGCACATGGAAATTGTTCAGGAGCGTTTGGAGCGTGAGTTCAACATGACGGTTATTACAACGGTTCCTAACGTTTCGTACATTGCCTATCAAACCAACGGAGATATTGTAACAGTTAATAACCCAAGCGATTTACCTGATCCTGCAAGGATAAATTATATTGAAGAGCCTTATATTAAAGCAAACATTATTACCAAAGCTGATTTCATTGGGCCAGTCATGAGCCTGTGTATTGAAAAGCGAGGAATTATTGTAACGCAAAACTATTTAACGGCAGACAGGGTTGAACTGGTATTTGAAATGCCATTAGGAGAAGTTGTGTTTGATTTCTTTGACCGTTTAAAATCCATTTCAAAAGGATATGCCTCGTTCGATTACCATCCTATTGGTATGCGTGAGGCTGACCTGGTTAAACTCGATATCCTTTTAAAAGGAGAACCCGTAGATGCCTTGTCGTGCCTTATCCACAGAAGCAACTCGTATACATTTGGTAAAAAGATCTGTGAAAAATTAAAAGAACTAATCCCGAAACAACAATTCGAAATTCCTATACAGGCTGCTATTGGTGCTAAAATCATTTCGCGCGAAACAATCAGTGCCATACGTAAAGATGTAACTGCCAAATGTTATGGCGGGGATATAAGCCGTAAACGTAAATTACTTGAAAAACAAAAAGAAGGTAAGAAACGTATGAAGTCTGTAGGTAACGTAGAGATCCCGCAAAGTGCATTTATGGCGGTGTTGAAGCTGAATGACTAGAGCAAGACACAAGCTGTTTTTTATCTCTTAAGTTCTTTCAATCTCTTTTTTCTTTTAAGTCTGAGCTTTTACAAGAAGCCAGCCAAAGAAATAACGTCTGAAAAAAGATGAAGAACGTCACGCCTGATTGAGTTTCGAGGGTATCTTCGGTAAGAAAAGATAATAAGGCAATAAGGAAGAATGGCCAATAAAGCGTATGCAGCTTTTTTCTTAAAACAATGGCCGGGTAAAATAAATACACCATAAACAAAATAAGTCCTGCTACGCCAAAAGCCACAGCTATAGCAAGGTACTGGTTATGGCACCGTAAGCGCCAGGCAGCATCCAGTGAAGAGCCAAGCTCATTGTAAGCCGTATTAAAAGAGGCTTGTATATCGCCTGTACCAACACCAAATACCGCATTATTTCTTATAATATAACAAGCGGTTCTCCAAAACTCAAGTCGCATCATTAATGTATGGCCCGATGGATTTTCGCCACGCTTATATTTTGTGTATTCCCAAATGAGCTCATGCCAGCGGGTAATAAGGCCTGTATGGTTTGCGTATTTATAATTGGAAACGCCTATTTCAACATGTTTAATATCATTTTCAGAAAGCGTGTTAAACCCCAGGGAATCTTTGTTAAGCCCTTTACTGGCCAGATAGCGCATCAGCGTATACCTTAGGGCATTTCCTTTTTTATCTTTTCCGTTATAAGATAAAGCACTTTTTTTCTCCCATTCTTTTTTAAGTTCAATGTCATTGATATTTATGGTAATTAAATTTCCGTTTTCCGCCAATTTAAAAACGGTATCCTGTAAGTAAGGCCGCCCGTTTATGGTAGCTTTAAGGATGCTGTTGGATGTGGCAGAACGATCCAGATCATACATGCCGATACTGCTGTACGCTTTAATACAAACAATGAGTGCTACAGTAGCAAGCACCCCTAATATGCCAAACGCAATTCGTTTGCTAAAGCGCATAGTACTATACACGGCACATAATAGAAAAGAAACAATGAGCAGGCAAATAAAGCCGGTTGCCATTTCGAGCTTGTACATAAAAAACAAAAGCCAGCAACAGCAAAGCAAACACAGCAGTTTTATAAGATTGCTTTTTTCAATAAATGCATAATAAATCATGCCCGTTATGGCAAAGGCGATGAATAACGAAAAACGAATGTGCGACATAAAAACGGAAGCCTGTCTTACATCTAAAATTACTTTTTTGGTAAAGCCTGCATATACCATGTAGCAATAAAAAGCGCTGATAACAACTCCTGAAAAAAAGAAAAAGAAAACGGTTTTAAATTCTTTGCCCGACAGGGGTTTTGTGGAGAAAAACAAAACAGGTAATACCAGCAGTGGTAATTTATTTCTCAGGTCATTGAGCCCGCTTTGTAGTTGGGAAGTATACAACATGCCCGCTACGTGAAGTAGGTATAGGGAAATAAGCAGCCAGAAAATTTTGTTGGGTTTAAGGCTTTGCCATTTGTTTTTGAAATTGCCTTCCAAAACCCAGTTTGCAGCAAGAACAATCTGGGGGATACTTGTAGGCACGGTTCCAAACAACATTCCTGTTGCCAGGCCAATAAGACCTGTTAAAAAGATATAGCGATGCCAGGTTTGGGGAAACACAGTTAGTTTAAAGGCTTTAAAGATAAAATTTTATAGTACTAAACGGGTATTAAATAAATGGTTCGGCAACTCATATTGTAACGAAAAACGAGCCAAATTATTGCCGGCAGAACAATTTTTAACAGGTTAATGTGTAATATTAATACCATAAAATTCGTATTAAAATGCTATAATACGTCATTATTTCAGTTTTTGATTGTGTAATAAATAAGAATTTTGTCTTTTTTATTGAAAATGCATTGTCCAATTTTGTGCAGGGAAAAACACATTTTAATTAACTTAAAACTACTATCATGAAATCAACATTTATTAAAAAACTGGCAACACTGGCATTGAGTGTTTTTGCCATAACGGGATTTTCGCAATGCCCTACAATAAATTATTTGGGCGTTAGCCAGGGTAACGGAGGCGTGGCAACTATAGGCGCTGCGATGACTAACACAACATCCATGCAGGGATCTTACACCTGGTCTGTATTTCCTTCTGCTACTGTAACATCACAATTTGCTAACCAGATATCGTATCAGTTTCCGGCTAACGGAATGTATACAGTATGTGCTTCGTATTATGATTCAACGCTCATGTGTAACTCATCTATTACCTGCACATTAGTACCGGTTACTACAGCAACCACAGGAACATCGGGTGGCTGTAATGCTGCTTTTTCAGCAGTTACTACAACCTGCACCACGCATTTGATCAATGGTACTACAGGTACAAATGTTACTTACAAATGGTATGAATTACCGGCTTTTACATTAATTAGTACTCAAACAAGCCCGTACCTTACACTTACACCGGGAAATCACACCATTGCGTTATATGCTTATTCTAACGGCCAGTTTTGTGATTCGGCAGCAGCAACCATAAATGTTACCTGTGCCACAACCAATACTACATGTAATGCCGCATTTTCTCACACTTTAAATCCGGCAAATTGTGTTACTTATTTTTACAGTTCATCTACAGGTACAAATTTAACTTACGAATGGAGAAATATGTCGGTAAGTGGGTTCCCGATTATCAGCACACAACAATACTTCACTACAAGTTTGGGTAATGCAAACCAATTGATTTCCTTATTTATTTATTCAAACGGACAATTTTGTGATTCTACCACAACAACTGCTCCGGGCTGCCAGCCAAATGGCACACTCTGCCAGGCTAACTCAAGCTTTAGCATGTATGCAGACACAACGCACCCGGGAAATTACTTTGCCTATAATCAGTCTACAGCTTCAGGAACTGTAAGTTATTTATGGGATTTTGGCGACGGTACTACTTCTACACAAACAAGTCCTTTCCACCAGTATAATACGCCCGGCCAATATGTGGTTTGCTTAACTATAACCGGAACCAGTGGAACCGTTACATGTACTGATATCAGCTGTGACTCGTCGAGCGTACACCGTGTAGCATCAGGATATTTAATGAGCAGTATACAGGTTGTTTCCGGTCCAACAGGTGTGAAGGAACAACAATTAGTGAAAAACTTAAATGTATATCCAAACCCTATTGAAAATGAAGTAACGCTTGAAGTTGAATTTACTCAGGCAGGACAGGAATTACAGTATGTAATGACAGATGCTTTAGGAAAAATTATTTCAAAAAATAATTTAGCATCTTCTAAAACAGTTATTAATACAAGTAATCTGGACAGAGGAATTTATTTCTTATCTGTTACAGGAAACAATAAAATTATAAAAACGATAAAACTCGTAAAATAATTTTTGTATAGTAACGTTATTAAAGTCTGCCGGAGGTTAGCCGGCGGACTTTAATAATTATTAAAAAGACATGACACGAAGAAATTTTTACATATTCTATCTTACGCTGGCCAGCTCTGTGCTGCCAAAGAAGTACTATGTGCAGCTTTTTGTATCTGTAATGAAAAAACTTCAGCCTCCTGACTAAAGTTTAGCAGTGAGCCATTCGGTATAATTAATAATGGTTTCCTGTTCTTTAACGTCAGAAAACTTTTTAGTGAACGTATTGATCCTGTCTTTCATCTGACGCCATGAAGGAAAGGTTTTAGAGATGTAATACTGAACCAGTTGTAACACGGCAATTTCGACAGAAAGCGTTTCTTTATTTTTTAGCTCGGCCAGTTTTTTAGAAATGGAAAAAGCCAGTTTTTCTGCCAGTTCAATCTCGCCACTATCTACTTTATTACACAGTTCAAAAACAGATATTTTTAAGCGGAAAGCTTCATCGTAATTTTTAAAGGCATCGCTTACATATAGCTGTACCAGGTGTTTGCCGGCCAGTTTATAATGATGCATATCAAAATGAGTAATGGCGAGGTTTAATAAAACAAAGCCCATGTAATTTGGTGTTTCTTTAATAACCGATTGTTTCCTGGCTTCTTCGAGTGTTTCAATGGCTTTCTCGGGAGTTGTTTTACTGTAATTATTTACTAAGATGTTGTAATAATAAAAGATGTATTTTTCGTACCAGAGCTTATTATACTCCTGTAGTGCCTGTTGTAGTTGCTTTGCGTATAAGAGTGCCTGACGGTATTTTTTTAGAACGTAGGATGCATTACACTGGTAAATATATAACTGAATTTTAATTTCGTGCGTTTCTTTATTAAATAAATGATCTTTTTCGAAACCGGCATTTGATTTTATCAGGTAATTTTCGAGGGCATTATAATCCTGCGAAAGCAATAATAAACGGCAAATGTTTTGAAATACTTTAAAGCGAAGGGTTGCACTATTCTTTACGTAATCAAGGCCCTGCGTTTTTTCTAAGGTAGTATGCATCCAAACCTTAAAAGACTTTGTAATAGCAAGGTTTTGGGTAGTTTTAAGCTTGTAGGACAACAACGAAAAATTATTTTCCAGTTCTCTTAATAAGCCCAAACGGTTAGAGTTTTCCTCGCGTTTTTTAATATAAGTTTCAGGAGATTCTTTTATATTTTGCAGACTCAGTTGAATGAACAATTCGTAAATAATTTCGAGTGTTGTATAATCTTCATAAGCTATGGCTTTTTTTTCGCTAAGCCGAAGGTAGTGTTGTGCAAGTTGCGCCTGGTTCTTTTTAAAAAAGATCTTTGCAATAATCAGCAGGTGAAGGGCCTCTATATCTTTTTCGTTGCGGTTTAAATTGGAAAGGACTACCCCTATATCTTCACTAATTTTATTTTTGAGCCTGTAATATCTGCTGTCCGATTTTTCAGCCTTGTAAATAAGCTTGAAGTGTTGCGCGTCATTCCATTCGGGGTTTGACTTAATGCTGTTAAATAGCTCTATATCTATCCTATTATTAAAATCATGAGTTCTTTTAGAATATAATTTGTAGCTCTTTATTTCTTCTTTTTCGAGAGACTTTATAATATTTTGTAAAACATCCATAATTTGAATATGTAATTAAATATTAAATTTAATAAAAATGTATTTAAAAAATAACTAAATTGGGGTATTATTTAGCATTATAAAATGAAAACGTTAATATATATTCTATCGGTTCTTATTTCTGTTTCGGGCTTTTCGCAAGCTAAGCTCGGAATGCACACAACATATAGCATTTCGCCGGCTGCTGCAACCGTGCAAACGGTGGGGGTTTCCTATAACACCGCGATAACGGTTAAATGTTATGTGCAAAATAAAGGAAACGCGGTTTTTAATGGCAATTTGGTAGTTATGAGGGCAGTAAGATCGGGGACCCTACAAACGTCGGCGTCTGCGGTTTATACAACAAATATCATTTCTATAAATCCTAATGACACTATACCTATTACTTTTACAGATTCGATCAAGCCTCTCAATTACAAACAAAACGGCAATGGAAATACCGTAGTGGTTTGGCCGTTTTCTCCCTCGGCGGTAACTCTCGACTCCTTGTTCACTGTGCCTGTATACGTTAATTATGCTACCGGCATAAAAGAACTGGATAAAAATAAGTTGTCAATTTATCCAAATCCTGTAAGCCAGATGCTGTTTATTAAACCTGAAACGGATGCCATGTATAAAAGCATAACGGTTTATGATATGAATATGAAAACCGTCCTACAAGCTACTTTTACTGAACAGATTGATATCAGTAAGCTGCCGGCAGGTATTTACACGGTCGTTGTTTCTGCTGCAAATGGTATAAATTACAGTTCGCGCTTTACGAAAACGGAACAGTATTAAGCGGTTGCTTCTTCTTTTGTGTAAAACCACATCTTATCAACATCTTCTATGATATGTGGGTTGGGTACAAATCCATTTGTATGTTCTTCTTCCGAATAGGGAAATTTTAAATTTACTTTATAAGGGTCAACCTTTATCGTTAAAGGAGTATTGTGAACCTGGTTACTAATAAGCTGAAACATAGAAGCGGCAACCTGTTCGAGCAAAGCCATATTTTCGGCAACTTTGGCAATAATTTTATCAGGACTTTCATGCATATGGTCAATACCCTGCTGAAAGGTTTTTAAATAGCTAAGGTCCAGAGGATCAATATAACGGTTTGTGAACTTCCTGTTTTCGTATGGCTGCCAGTCTAGGAACAAATCCTGCACGTTTTTATTCAATACACCAAACTTTCTTCCCAGGCTTTTTTCTGAAACAAATAATTCTTTTAAAATTTTAAGATCCGTAAAACCTTTGTTTGTAAAAAGAAGACAGGGGATAGACCAATATATTGCCCAATCCCAGAAGATCTTGAACACCATGATCTGTGTGTTTCCCATGAGTTTGTATTTATCCTGATAAATAGGCAGCCAGCTCTGAAACCATGCCAGGTGCGTTTGCTCATAGATCTGTGCCCTTACGGTAATATCTTCGCCCTTATGTTCACGTAAAATCAGGTCGCTTAACCAGGTGTTATTTAAGGAAATGAAATCACTGCCCGGCGAATAAAAAGGATCGAGGAATGCTCCGGCTTCGCCTGTTACAGCCCATCTTTCGGAGGAGTACATTCGGCCGCTATCGTGCGCAAAATGTTTCAGAATTCTGAAATCCATCAGCTCTTCTTTTGGCGGACAAACGTATTTAGCAGCCTGCGGTTCGTGTTTTTGAATCCAGGAAACTGCTTTTTCGTAAGTATTTATAGTCTCAAAAGGATGTATGTCTTCATCGGCCACAATGCCAATACTGGTATTTTTAGAGCCTAAGGGAATAACCCAAAGCCAATAGCCTTTATCCATAAAGTGGACGGTGCTGAGGTACCGGAGCTTCGGGGCAAGAAATGTTTTCCATTCCTGGTTTTCGCTCCAGTCATCAATATCCACAACACCTTTAACTCTGAACCAGGCGGCGTTTACATTATGAGGCGCGTCTTTCTGAAAGCCTAATTTTCTTTTTAATAAACTAATTCTGCTGGTGGCATCTACCAACCATTTGGTGTGTATTTTTTTATCTTCGCGCTCGTGTGCATAAATTACTTCATGCAAATTGCCTTTGGTACCAAACACCACGTCTTTTGCACGTGCTGCCAGTAAAAAATCAGTGCCTAAAGATTTGGTAAGTTTTTCCAGATAATTTTCGAAAGTGCCTCTATCGAGCTGATGGCTTGGTACGGGAAGTTTTAGGCGTGGTCCTAATTCAACACGATTTGAAAGCTCTGCTTTTATATGATCGGTAAAGAAAAAACGAAGACCATGTTTTGGTAATTCGAATTCTTCGAGGTAGTCTTTTAAATTTAATACTTCCCTGAAATAATGTGTAGCAAGCTCAACGGTTGATTCACCAACCTTATGAGCTGCCGTAGCCGCAGCCTTATCCCTGCTTTCTAAAATAAGAATCGAGATACCGGGGTTTGCATTTTTTAATTGTATAGATAAAGTGAGTCCCGCTAAACCACCTCCTGCAATTACAACATCATATTCTTTAAGCATCTTTATGTGATTTAGGGTATAAAACAAAAATAAGGTTTTATTGCGCTTAGAGACGTTTTAAGCTAAAAATAATAATAAAAAGCCTGATACCCGTGGGAATCGGGAAACCGGTTCATTTAGAGAAAGAGTTTGTTTAATATTTAGTATCATTGTCCTTAATTTTTTCACTCAGTATTTATACAACACATTCTTCTAAATGCAGATTATAACACCATCTGAACGTGATTTTAAAGAAATCTGTCGTTTAATAGAACAGTTTGAGTTGGATAACCGGAGCCTCGAAGCGGGACAATTTCTCATTGCTGCGGATGATAATGAAATGAACGGCTTTGGAAGGATCAGAAAACATGATACCTGTAGCGAGCTATGTTCTTTAGGTGTAGTTGAACCCAGAAGACATAAAGGAATTGGCAGTCAATTGGTAAAAGAACTTACCGATAAAGTTACAGGCCCTTTATATCTGGTATGTATCATTCCCGATTTCTTTGAACCATTGGGGTTTAGCGTTGTAAAGGTGTACCCACCGGAAATACAGGATAAACTGGAATATTGCATTTCGGCATTAAGCGTGCCTGAGCCTTATGTCGTTATGAAATATCAAAAAAATAGTGCCTGACATTTTTTTATTTTTATTTTTACATTTTCAATTTAAAACATGGACTATATAATTTCAGGAATACAGCAATTAGGTGTTGGAAACACCGATGTGAAAGAAACCTTTAAATGGTACCGCAGGGCTTTTGGCACAGATATAAAAATTTTTGAAGAAGCGGCTATGGCCGAACTGATGCTGCCTTATACGGCTAATTTACCACATGCGCGACATGCCATTTTAGCAATCAGTATGAACGGCGGCGGCGGTTTCGAGATCTGGCAATATACCAGTCGCCAGGCTCAAAAGGCTGATTTTACTATACAACTGGGAGATATAGGCATTTTTGCAGGTAAAATAAAATCCTATGATATTAAAGGTTCATACGAGCATTTAAAAAAATTCGGAGCAGAGATGCTAACGGACATTACAACATCGCCCGATGGCAGAAAACATTTTTACATCCATGATCTTTGGAAAAATGTATACGAAGTGATTGAAGAAAAAACATCCTGGTACCAGAAAAAAGATTTTACGACAGGTGGTATATTAGGCGCCGTTATTGGGGTTAAAGACATTGATAAATCTATTGGCTTGTATAAAACGGTACTAGGTTTCGATAAAGTAATCAGCGACACAACAACTGTATTTGAAGATTGGAAAGGTGTGGAAGGCTCTCAGAAAAAATTCAGAAGAGTGCTTTTAAGAAACTCGAAACCACGTGAAGGAAGCTTTGGCCCTTTGTTAGGAGATAATGAAATAGAATTGATTCAGGCTTTGGAGTATACACCAAAAAAAATATTTGAAAACCGTTTGTGGGGCGATTGTGGTTTTATTCATTTATGTTTTGATATTAAAAACATGAAAGCCCTGGAAGAGGCTTGTAATAAGGTCGGGCAACCATTTACCGTAGATGGGGGAGCCGGTTTTGAAATGGGCGAAGCGGCAGGACATTTTACGTATATTGAGGATGCAGATGGAACACTGATAGAATTTGTGGAGACTAAAAAATTACCGGTTGTTAAAAAAATAGGCTGGTACCTCGATTTGAGAAAACGCGATCCTAAAAAAGCCTTGCCTAATTTTATATTAAAAGCACTGAGATTTAGCAGGGTAAAAGATTAAAACATCTTTTTGTAAAGTTGCCCGGTCATGGCAACTCTCCGGAACAGGCTCTTTAGCCCATAAATCCTTATAAGAAGCCGCTTATGTAAAAGCGGCTTTTTCTTTTGTAAATCATCAAATTAATCGCATTTTTACTATTCAAACTACACATAAATGAAAGTTAAACACCTAATTTTTTCCTCGGCTGTTGTTGCACTGGCAGTGGCCTGTTCTACTACTAAAAAAAGTAAACAGACAGAACCGGTAACGATGCATGAGCCGTCGATAACACTTGACACTATAAAAGTTTTAGCAGAAGAACCGCCCAAAAAACAGGTTTACCGTGCTTCTGAAACCAAATTGAACGATATTATTCATACTAAACTCTGGGTAAGTTTTGACTGGCAAAAGTCACAAATGGCGGGAAAAGCAGAACTTTTAATAAAACCGTATTTCTATCCAACCAATATGTTGTACCTCAATGCACGGGGTATGGAAATTAAAAGCGTTAAGGGAACAGCAATGATCTATAAACCTATCATTGTAAAGCCTGGTCAGAAAGTAAGCGAGGCAGACTCCTATACCAAAATACCACTGAATCTGAAATATGTGTATAGTAATGATTCTATACGCATTGATCTTGGACAAACCATGAACAGTGATCAGAAATATACCATTGAAATAGAATACATTGCTAAACCCGAAGAATTAAAAAAAGCGGGAGGAAGCGCAGCCATTAGCGAAGATAAAGGTTTGTATTTTATTAATCCTACCGGGGCTGATCCGGATAAAATGCCACAAATCTGGACACAGGGAGAAACCCAATCCAATTCGGTGTGGTTCCCTACCAATGATAATCCTACTGAGAAGATGACAGATGAGATCTACATGACAGTAGATGATAAATACATTACATTATCTAACGGTTTACTTACTGACTCTAAAAAAAATGCTGACGGTACAAGAACGGATCATTGGAAAATGGATCTTCCACATGCACCCTATTTGGTAATGATGGCGGTTGGGGAATTTAAAAAAGTAACCGATGAGCCATGGAATGGAAAAGAAGTAAGCTACTATGTGGAAAAAGAATACGAACCACATGCAAAAGCTATTTTCGGTAAGACCAAAAAAATGATTGAGTTTTATTCTCAAAAACTGGGAGTGCCTTATGCCTGGCCTAAATACTCACAAATTGTGGTGCGTGATTACGTAAGTGGAGCGATGGAAAACACAACTGCTACCCTGCATGGCGATTTTATTTGTTACCAGACTACCCGCGAAATTATTGATGGAGCTAAGGGCGAAAGTACGATAGCACACGAGTTATTTCATCAATGGTTTGGCGACCTTGCAAGCTGCGAAAGCTGGAGTAACCTTACACTAAACGAATCATTTGCCACTTACGGGGAATACCTGTGGGAAGAATACGAAAACGGAAAAGATGCAGCTGACGATCATAGTGCGCAGTCCCGCTTTGGATACTTTGCACAATCTTCTCAAAAACAGGTTGACCTGGTAAGGTTTGATTATGACGAACGTGAAGATATGTTTGATGCGTTTAGCTATAACAAAGGCGGACAGATCATACACATGTTACGCAAATATGTTGGAGATGATGCCTTTTTTGCTTCATTGAAATTAACAGGCGAAGACCTGAACTGGTTCTTTAACGAATGGTATTTTGCCAAAGGCCACCCGGTACTGGATATTACCAAGTCTTACGATGCAGCAGCTAAAAAAGTAAAAATTGTAGTAACGCAACAACAGGATTTTAAAGAAACACCTTTGTACAAGCTGCCTGTATATATTGATGTATACGCAGGAGGTAAAAAAGCAAGAACACGTGTTTGGATTGACGATGTAAAAAACACCTTTACATTGGATGCCGCTTCAAACCCTGAGTTGGTGAATTTTGATGCAGATAAACAGTTACTGGCTAAAATGACTTATACCAAAACAAAAGACGAATATATTTTTCAGTATAAAAATGCGCCATTGTGGGGAGACAGAAACGATGCCTTAGAATATTTTAAAGATAATATGGCGGATGCCAACATTTATGCACTGGTAAAAACCATTGCAAAGAATGATCCATGGCGTAAATTCAGGGCTAAAGCAATAGCCATGTTAAGCGATGTAGCAAAAGATAAAGAAGCAGATTTGAAACCGTTGTTTTTAGATATTGCTAACACAGATGCGAATACAAAAGTAAGAGCAGCAGCAATAAAAGCGCTTGCAGCCAATTATAAAGGCGAGGATTTAAATGCCCTGTACGATAAAGCATTGAATGAACAATCGTATGCCATTGCTTCCGAAGGCTTTGATGCTATTGCTAAAACAAATCCGGAACTGGCTATGAAGAAAGCAAAAGCTTTGGAAAATGAACCGGCAAAAGAAATTATTTATTCCATTATGGATCTGTATTCTAAAAATGGAACAGATGAGAACCACGACTATTTCAAAAAAGTAAAAAAAGAATTTAGCGGCTTCGAATTAATGGCTTACGGTAATATGTATGGTAAGTTTTTGAAACGTGTGACGAAACCTGAAACAGCTTTGGATGGTGCGAAGGAAATAGCAAAAATGGGCAAGTCGGATAATAAGTATGTGAAATATGCAGCTCAAAAAGTCATGAAAGATAACCTGTTGAATGTATGGCAGGACAAAGAAGATAAGCTGAATGCCAAAATAGAGAAAGCTAAAAAAGAAAATCAGGATGTAACAGCATTAACAGCAGAACTAAAAACGGTATCAGATACCAAGAAACAAATTTCAGAACTATATAACTCTATTAAGAAATAGAAAAAGACAAGAGGCCTGAGAGGGCTTACAAAAATGTTCCGTCATGCTGAATCAAGTTCAGCATGACGATACTTAAAAACGATAACATATAAAAATGAAAACTATAAGTATAATTTCAAGTGCTTTTTTATTTAGCACGGCAATTGCTCAAAACAAACTCCTTACCATTCAGGAAGCAGTATCTAAAGGTCGTACAACACTTGCCCCTAAACGCTTGCAGGGCATTAGTTTTGTAACAGGAACAGATAAGTTTTCTTATATTGATAATAATGTTGTAAAGCTGGGCGATAATATTTCGGGTAAAACAACCGATATCGTGTCTTTAAAAGACCTGAATGCAAATTTGAAATCTTCGCAAAAAGACACTTTGTTTACTATTGCTACGATTACCTGGAAAAATGCTAATCAGTTTTACTTCTCTCATAAAAAAGGAGAATTAATCTATTCACTCGATAAAAAAAGTATTGCAGAAACCGACCGTAAGGAAGACGAAACAGGTCTGGATGCGTATGAAAAAGAGCCTGTAACAGGGATTACCACGTATTGTAAAAACTATAATCTGTATGTGTCGAAAGACGGTAAAGAGACGCAGGTAACTACGGATGGTTCTTACGAAATTGTGTACACCGGAAAAAATGTGCATCAAAACGAATTTGGTATCAGCAAAGGAACTTTCTGGAGTCCGAAAGGAAATTATCTTGCTTTTTACCGCATGGATCAAAGCGATGTAACCGATTATCCTATTATTGACTGGACCGTTCGCCCGGCTAAAAACGTAAACATTAAATATCCGATGGCAGGTAACAAAAGCCATTATGTAACACTTGGAATATATGATGTAAAAAATAACAAAACACATTACATTAAAACAGAAGGACCAAAAGAACAATATCTGACTAACATCGCCTGGAGCCCTGATGAAAAATTCGTGTATATTGCTGTATTAAGCCGCGACCAAAATCATATGAAACTGAATGAATATGATGCTTTAACTGGCAACTTTGTAAAAACACTGTTCGAAGAAAACGACGATAAATATACAGAGCCTTTACATCCTATGTTATTTGTAAAAAATAATCCCACACAATTTATCTGGCAAAGCCGTAAAGACGGGTATACACACTTTTATTTATATAATGTAAATGGAACGTTGATCAAGCAATTAACCAAAGGCAACTGGGAAGTAAAAGCGGAGAACGGGTTTGATGAAAAAGGAGAGCGTTTGTTTTTTCATGCTAATGAACAAAGCCCGGTTAACCAGGATTTTTACAGTGTGAATTTAAAAAGCGGCGAAGTAAAACGCTTGACTTACGGAAACGGTTTCCATACGTGTACACTAGATGCTAAAGGGAAATACATCGTTGATAATTTTACGAGTTCAACCATTCCGAGAGAGTATAATATCATTAATTCAGACACTAAAAAAGCAATCAATATTTTTAAAGCAGAGAACCCCGTTAAAGATTACAAATTGGGTACATGGAGTTTATTTACCATTAAAAATGCCGAAGGAACAGATCTGTATTGCCGTTTATTTAAACCGGTAAATTTCGACTCTACTAAAAAATACCCGGTATTAGTTTATTTATATAACGGGCCGCATTCGCAAATGGTTACCAATACCTGGATGGCCGGTGGAGAGCTTTGGTACCAATACATGGCAGAGAAAGGCTTTGTGGTATTTACAGTTGATGGCAGAGGAACTTCCTACAGAGGAAAAGCATTTGAACAGGCAACACACAGACAGTTAGGAACCAAAGAAATGGAAGATCAGTTAAAAGGCGTTGATTACTTAAAATCATTACCTTATGTAGATGCTGCCAGAATAGGGGTTCACGGTTGGAGCTTTGGAGGTTTTATGACCACAACGTTAATGACCCGTTCGCCGGGAACATTTAAAGTGGGTGCTGCCGGTGGGCCGGTTATCGATTGGACGTATTATGAGATCATGTACACAGAGCGTTATATGGATTCTCCACAGGATAATAAAGAAGGCTATGAAAAAAATAATTTATTGAATTACACAGATAAATTAAAAGGAAAATTATTAATGATCCACGGAGCACAGGATCCTGTAGTAGTTTGGCAACATAGCATTATGTATCAGAAGAAAGCGGTAGACAAAGGCGTTCAGCTCGACTACTATGTTTACCCGGGACATGAGCATAATGTATTAGGAAAAGACAGAAGCCATTTAATGGAAAAAATAACCGATTATTTTATTGAGAATTTATAAAGAGATCCCGGGCCCAAAACCCGGGATTTTTAATTGACATCATACAGGCTTTTGATGACCAAAGGTTTTACAGAACCGGAGTTCTTTTTCTGGTTGATGCGGATCAGTTTTTTTTCACCGGGTAGCAGGTCAAAGAAATTATCGGAAAGCTCCAGCTGTGCCGAATTTATCCATACATCTTTAGCAAAGACAGTGCTGCTGATCTCCAGGAAGCCGGCCTTTAGGTCAAGCTTAGTATTAAAGGAGGGTTTGGAAAGCAGAAGCTCTTTAGACTTTACAAAGAAATAGTTTGCAGAAGCAATAGAAGATAAGCCACTCTTAAATTCTGCATGAAGAATACATTTGCCTTCAGCCGTTTGGCTGGAAAAAGTTTGTGGCGAATACCGGAGTTTAATGGCACTGCTATTGGCTTCTATTGTTAACGGGTTGGTTTCTTTAAAAAGAATTTTTCCTTCTGTATCTATTAACTGAACAGATAACTCACCACTCACATCCTGCATTTTATCTGATATTACATACAGGCTAAGGGAGTCGTTCCGTTTTTCAATAGAGAGGAGTACTTCGCTGAAGGCCCTTTTTACCGCGTAATGCAAGGCTTTAGGATTATTATAATAATCGAGACTGCTCCACGAGGTCACCGGCCAACAATCGTTCAGTTGCCAGTACAAGGTGCCCATACAGTATGGCTTTGCCCTGCGATGTGCTTCGATGGCTGTTTTCATGCCATAAGCCTGTGTTAATTGTGACACATAAATAAAATCTTCGAAATGTTCCGGTACCTTATAATCACGTGCCATATAGGTTTTGATGGTTTCATAACCTGTCGCATGTTTTTGATGATTCTTCATAGCTTCGGATGAAAAGTTAAGATCGTTTTGAGAAGCTATTTTTTTTAATGTCGAAAGTTCAGGCATGCCCTGGAATCCATACTCCGACATAAATCGTCCTACTTTTTGCTCGTACATTTCGAAAGACTCCATCCCCCACCAAACGCCCCAATAGTGAGCATCGCCTTGTAACAAGCTTTCTTTTCTTCCCCAGCCGATGGAAGGCGACGAAGGCCAGTAGATGGCATTTTGCGAAGAACGATGCAGCGCTTCCGGAATCAGGTTATGAAATAAATTGGTATAATTATTCCAAATTTCAGCAGAATCTTTTACAGAGTATTTGTATTGCTTTTGCCATCCCCAGTTCTTCCAGCCTTCATCTATTTCATTGTTACCACACCAGAGGGCAATACTGGGATGGTGTTTCAAGTGATTCACATTGTCTTCTACTTCTTGTGTAACATTATTTGTAAAAGCAGGATCACCCGGATACATGGCACAGGCAAACATGAGGTCCTGCCACACAAGAATCCCGTTTCGGTCGCATGCGTTATAAAATTCATCATCGGCATAAACGCCGCCGCCCCATACACGCAGCATATTCATGTGAGCCTCTTTGGCTTGTTCTACCAATGTTTTATAGGTATCAGCCGGAACGCGTGGTAAAAAATTATCAGTAGGAATATAATTGGCGCCTTTCATAAAAACAGGAATACCGTTTAGCTTGAAATAAAAAGAAGAACCGGCCTTATCTTTTTCCTGAACCAATTCAATGGTGCGCAATCCGACTGTGATCTTTTTTTCATCAAGCGCCCCGCTTTTTTTACTAATGGCTATTTTGAAATGATAAAGCTTTGCTTCGCCCAAACCATTGCTCCACCAACGCTCAGGATGTTTAATAGTATAGTTTACTGTAACCGAATGAACACCTTTTTCAAAATAAGAAGAGCTTGTTTGTAAAGCCATTTTTCCGTTTTTTGGAGTATCATAAGTCAGATAAACAATGGGATCATATACACCGGCAACAGCAACATTCATGGTTATAGTAAAGGCAAGTTGGGCCAAAGAATCTGTCAGTGTTTTTTGAGTGCAGTTTACATCAAGGATCTTTACCTTATCCCAAAAATTAAGTTTTATGTTTTTCCAGATCCCACAAGTTACAAACCGTGGACCCCAGTCCCAACCGTTGTGGTATTGTGCTTTTCGTGTAAATACTTTTTCATCGCCGGGTAACGTGTAAGGAAGTTTTGCCGCTGCTTCTTTGCCCTTTTTTACGGCAGATTCGAATACGATACGAAGCTCATTTTTTCCAATTTTCAAATTGTGTTTAATGTCTTTATTCCAGGTGCGGAACATGTTATCGGCACGAAGAATAATGGAGTCGTTCAAGTAAACAGTGGCGTATGTATCAAGCCCATCACATTCAAGTTCAATATGTGAAGAGGCGAATTCTTTGTCTGAAATTAAAAACGTTGTTTTGTATTCCCAGTCTTCGTTCTCAATCCATTGAATTCGTTTTTCATTGTCGGCAAAAAACGGATCGGGAATTAATGTATTCCTAAAAAGGTCTGTATGAACAGTTCCCGGCACTGTTGCAGGATACCATTTGCTTTCGGTAGTTTTATGAAAGTGCCAGTTTCCCCCGTTGAGAAGCCTTGCATGGTTTTGTGAGAAAACAGCAAATGAACTCGTGATATAGAACAACAGCCATACCGAAGAATAGGTAGCCCTTTGAAACAAGCAACTTATATAATCTTTACGAAGCATTGAGTTGTTGCTTTAAAGCCCTTACTTCCTGAAGTTCCGCAAAGCCTGTATGAGCGGTCATGGCAGAAGAATGAAAAAAAGAAGTATTTAATTTTTCCTTGAGTGTTCTGATATTTCCGGAGCGTACACCGCCACCCGGAATAATAGTAATACGTCCTGCCGCTTTTTCTATCAGGCGTTCAAGGTCATCGATACCTTCTATGGCAGTTGGATAATTTCCGGAAGTTAAGATGTTATGGAAGCCACAAGTGATCACTTCTTCCAACGCAGCCAATGGATCGGATACCTGGTCGAAAGCACGGTGGAATGTACAGGGCAGAGGCTTTGCAAGTTCAACCAATTCTTTGTTTCTTAGAGTATCAACTGTTTTATCAGAGTGCAGAACACCAAATACAAAACCGTTTATGCCTGTGTTTTTAAGATAAGAGATGGTGTTTTCCATTTCGGTAAATTCCTCTGCAGAATAAAGGAAATCGCCACCCCGCGGACGAACCATAATATACAGCTCAAGTTTAGAGTTGTCCCTTACCTCTAAAATGGTTTCGATCGTCGGTGTGGTTCCGCCCTCCGTCATGTTATCACAAAGCTCGATTCTGTCGGCTCCACCCAACTCTGCAATTACTGCAGAATCAGCATTAAAACAAGCTATTTCCAGTTTGCAGTGTGTCATCTTTTATGTTAAGCGGGTACTGCCAGATGATATCCGGCATCTATTAGTTTATTTCCGCTTGCATCATGAATCGCATAATTAAAACCACTCTGCACGCAATAAGCGCCATGCTCTCCCAGTTTGTTAAGAGCAATAAAACCCACCTGGATATCTTTAGGATCTTTTTTCCGTATGGCCATCAGTTTTAAAACCCTTGCTACAGCTTCTTCACAGGCCTGCTGCGGAGTTTTCCCCTGGCGCATTAACTCTATAATCATATGGCCACTAGTGTGCGTTTTTC
>JAZJZF010000024.1:0-46473 GCA_040389965.1 Bacteroidota bacterium | reverse complement strand
CATTAACTCAACTACCAAATGGCAACCCGAAATACGGATCACCTCTTCACCATGTCCTGTCGCCGTAGCCGCACCTATTTCATTATCTACATAAAGGCCTGCGCCTATAATAGGAGAGTCGCCAACGCGCCCATGCATTTTAAAAGCCATGCCGCTGGTAGTACATGCTCCTGATAAGTTCCCTGCTGCATCCAAAGCAATCATGCCAATTGTATCGTGATTTTCAATGTTGGCGATTGGCTTGTATTCACTGGTCTTTAGCCATTCTCTCCATTCTTTTTCTGATTCTTCCACAAGAAGATTTTCTTTTTTGAATCCTTGTGATACCGCAAATTGAAGTGCGCCGTCACCCACCAGCATCACATGCGGTGTTTTTTCCATCACCGCACGCGCTACAGAAATGGGATGTTTAATGTGTTCCAGGCAAGCCACAGAACCAATATTTGAATACTCATCCATGATGCAGGCATCCAATGTTACACGCCCATCTCTATCTGGTCTGCCGCCGTAACCTACACTCCGTTCTGTAGGATCACCTTCCGGAACTTTTACACCTGCTTCAACAGCATCCAGTGCGCGGCCATTAGCTGATAATACCGTCCATGCCGCTTCGTTGGCTTGAATTCCAAAACTCCAGGTTGAGAGTACAACCGGTTTTTTTACACTCGCAGGTTTTAAAGTTTCATCTTTTTTTTCTTTTTGTTGATCTGTCAGAGTATCAGTTGTACACCCATTCAGAAGAAGAGCTGCCGAAGCCAGTGCGGATGTTTTTATAAAATGTCTTCTGTCGTTCATATTAAGGTTGTTTTAGAAAATGCCTCGCGTAATTCACTTTCATTTTGTCAAGAAGTTTGGCATTTATGGTTAAGCGTGAAATAAAATCGGTATAATTTTTTTGGTCTATAGGAGTCCATAAAGCCTCTGCTAAAGCAATCATCCGGGGAACGCTCATGTATTCTACCTGTTTAAAATCAGATATGTATTCTGTCCATACATTTCCCTGTGCCCCAAGTATAAATTGTTTTTCATCGGCTGTGAGTGCAGCCGGCACCGGCTTATAATTGTAAACCGAATCGAGGGGGTTAAAACCACCAATGGCTAAAGGTTCATTCGTATTATCTTTTACCTGGTAGTGATCAAAATAACAAGGTTTTCCGGGTGTCATGACGGCGAAATGTTTTTGCTTTGCTGCAATAATTCCACCTTCGGTTCCCTGCCAGCTCATTACTGCGGCATTAGGCGCCAGGCCGCCCTCGAGTATTTCGTCCCAGCCAATGATCTGTTTTCCATTAGAGTTTACAAATTTTTCGATGTGCGTAATAAAATAACTTTGTAGAGCATGCTCATCTTTCAGATTTTCCTTTTTGATCCTGGTCTGGCATTTCGGGCACGTTTTCCAGCGTTCTTTCGGGCATTCGTCGCCACCTACATGAATATATTTTCCCGGGAAAAGTGCACAAACTTCTGCAAGGATGTCTTCCATAAAAGTAAGCGTGCCATCGTTACCCGCACAAAACACATCATCATACACGCCCCATGTATCGCCCACCTCAAAGTTTCCGCCTTTACACGAATACTCAGGATAAGCAGCCAGGGCGGCCAATGCGTGACCCGGCATTTCTATTTCGGGCACAATGGTAACATGCCGTGTAGCTGCATAAGCGATAATTTCTTTAATGTCTTCCTGCGAGTAAAAGCCGCCGTAAGGCTTTCCATCGTACACATTCTTTTTTCCGGGTCGGCCTACCAACGTTTGTTTACGTTGGGAAGCAATGGTTGTAAGTTTCGGATATTTTTTGATCTCTATTCTCCAGCCCTGGTCATCCGTTAAATGCCAGTGAAAAGTATTTAGTTTATAAAAGGCTAAATAGTCAATGTATTTTTTGACTTCTTCTTTTGTAAAAAAATGACGGCAGCAGTCGAGGTGCATGCCACGCCATTTGTAAGCAGGCGAATCGGTAATATTAGCGCAGGGAATGTGAAGAGGCGTGTTAGCAGGGATAAGTTGAATAAGAGATTGGATCCCATAAAAAACACCTGCCGGATCCTGTGAAGAAATGATAATACTTTTTGGAGTTACATCCAGTGTATAGGATTCGTCTTCTTGTAGCTTACGGGCATTATTTGCCAAACGCATGTATACCGTTTGATAGCTAGTATTACTTGACATTGTGGGAGTATCATCGGGTTTAATGATGGTAATGATGCCATAATGGCTTTCCAGGTATGCCTGGAGGTATTTTGCTTCGGCCATTACTTCGCTATTGTTTATAATAATTACTTTATTGGAAAGAGAAAAGGTGCCGCTTGCAGGAATAAGCGCCGTAGGTTTGGGAATAACAGGATACAAGGCCGGTTGTTGCGCACGTATA
Organism: Bacteroidota bacterium; assembly: GCA_040389965.1. GTDB lineage: Bacteria > Bacteroidota > Bacteroidia > B-17B0 > Aurantibacillaceae > UBA4416. The sequence goes on along the minus strand of JAZJZF010000024.1, from coordinate 44,101 downwards.
ATAAGCGAACTTAAAAAGAAGAAGAAAAACAAGAAGAATGATTTCATGGCAAGGTTAGGTTAAATAATGCGCAGGTGCTATTGTATATCACAAGTTTTATACTACAAATAAAAGTATAAATTTTCGGGAAACTACAATGTCCTTAGGATGAATTGATCCAATTTTTTATCTTTATCGGAACTTTATCATTCTAACAAACACCTGGTTTATGAATTTCGAAAATTACAAACATACAGTTACCGAACGGTTTATCCGTTACGCGAAAATCGACACACAATCTGATCCTAATTCGCCAACCTGCCCCAGTACTATGAAACAAAAGAACCTTGGGAAATTACTGGTAGAAGAATTATTAGCCATCGGGATTAAAGATGCGGAGTTGGATGAACATGGCTATGTATATGCAACGATCCCCTCTAATACCACCAAAGATGTGCCTGTTATTTGTTTTTGCTCACATATGGATACATCGCCCGATTGCAGCGGAGAAAATGTGAACCCAATTATTCATACAAAATATGACGGGAGGGATATTGTATTGCCAAATGATAAAACGCAGATCATTAAATTTGCGGAGCATCCTGATCTGGCTGCACAGATAGGAAACGACATTGTTACAACTGATGGTACAACCTTATTGGGTGCTGATAATAAATCAGGTCTTGCAGAAATTATGGACGCGGCAACTTACCTCATACAACATCCTGAAGTAAAGCATGGAACCATCCGTATTTTATTTACACCCGATGAAGAAATCGGTAGAGGTGCTGATAAAGTGAACATTAAAAAACTTGGCGCTCAGTATGGCTACACCATGGATGGCGAGAGCCTGGGGCACCTCGAAAATGAGACCTTTAGCGCAGATGGCGTGAGTATTTTGGTAAAAGGAATTCCAACGCATCCGGGTTTTGCAAAAGATAAAATGGAACACTCCATTAAGATCGCTGCAGAAATCATTAACCGTATTCCTAAAGATAAGACTCCGGAAACCACCGAAAAGAAACAACCTTTCATGCATCCTGTGGCAATTAATGGTGGCCTCGAACAAGTGGAAATTAAATTCATCATACGTGCTTTTGATACGCCTACATTAAAAGCATTGGAGAAAGAACTGGAAGATATTACGAAAGCGGTTTTAACCAATTATAAAAAATCGAGCTACGAGTTTAAGGTAACTGAACAATACCGCAACATGAAAGATGTATTGGATACCTGTTATTTTGTAGTAGAAAATGCCTTAGAGGCAATTAAGCGCACAGGTGTCACTCCCGTGTTATCAAGTATTCGCGGAGGTACAGACGGTTCCCGTTTGTCTTTTATGGGTTTGCCTTGCCCTAACATTTATGCCGGAGAACATGCTTTTCATAGCAAGCTGGAATGGGTAAGCGTGCAGGATATGGAAAAAGCCACGCAAACCATTGTACATTTAGCAGCTATCTGGGAAGAAAGAGCCTAATGAAAGAGAGTGAACCATTTTATTTACGCCCATCAATTTAATTTTCAATAACTTAAACTATAACTTAATAGCTTTTAAAGACATTTTAAACAATAATTAAAGAGTAAATAAAGAATTAATAAGGCGTTATTTTAAGACATTAAACATTGAATTGTTAAAAGCTAATAGCGATTTAACGCAAAACAGCCTCTCCTTTTTTTATTTTGCAGCTCATGAAAAAGCTGTCAGAAGAAGAATACAAAGCTTTAAGTTTAAAGGGAAAAGGTAGAAGTTCCGAACTCTTTAATTCCATTATTAATTTAAAAAAAGGAGAAGCTGTTTTAATTGAACAAAAAGACTGGAACCGTAAAGCCGGGCCAAGCACTCTTGTAAAGTATATTGAAAAAACACATAACATGAAATTTGTGTGTGCAGCACTTACTACCGAAAAAAGCTGGGTAGTAAAGCGCATTGATGACGGGAAGGCAACAGGCATTGCAGAACCAAAGCTAAGTTCTGTAAAACAAACTCCTGCACCAGTACCCGTTCCTGAAAAAAAAGAAGATCATTTACTATTAAAATCAGAGATCACTATTTTTTATTTAGGGCGCATAAGCCGTATGAAAATAGAAAGGATAGAAGAAACACTGAAGGCTGTACAGGCCCATTTTATTGAAGAAAACAGAGCACTCATTAAAACATTGTTGATGGAGATCATTGAGCTGCTTGATAAACAACAACATATTGTTATTGAGAACGAGAAGACCTATATTCCTTTGAAGAGAAATTAAGCTGCGAAATCAGCAGTAAAATACTGTCAGGTGGAGAGTCAAAATTCTGAGATCATGTTAAACTTGTTTCAGCATCTCATGAGACCCTGAAGCGAGTTCAGGGTGACGGCTAGATGTCAGTTCGAGCGGAGTCGAGAACAACAAATATAATCTCCCGCATTTAAATCCGTGAAAATCCGCGTCATCTGAGGGACTCGTGTTCCATGAACTACTGGTTAATAAACACAGGCCTTACCATATTCTCAAAGGAATATACCTCATCCCATTTTTGTTGCGTAATTAATTTTCGTTCTGTTACAACAACCGTATGTACCGATTTGCCCGTCTCGAGTGCTTCTTTAGCAATAGCTGCAGACATTTCGTAACCAAGTATAGGATTTAAAGCAGTTACAATACCAATGCTGTTCATCACAAAATCAGAACATACTTTTTCATTAGCAGTTATACCATCAATGCATTTTGTGGTAAGTGCATGCACGGCATTTTTCATATATTCCAGTGACGTAAATAAACTAAAGCTAATAACAGGTTCCATCACGTTTAATTGCAGTTGTCCTGCTTCTGCAGCTAAGGTAATAGTGGTATCTGCGCCTATGACATAAAACGCCGTTTGATTGACTGCTTCAGGAATGACAGGATTAACTTTGCCGGGCATAATAGAGGAGCCCGGTTGCATTTTTGGTAAATTAATTTCATTTAAACCGGCACGTGGGCCTGAAGATAATAAACGCAAATCGTTACAGATCTTGGAGAGCTTAATAACACTCCGTTTTAAAACGCCCGAAAACTGCACGTAATCGCCCGTGTCGGAACTTGCGTCAATTAAATCGTCGGCAAGGGTTAAAGGAATACCCGAAATATCAGCAAGGTATTTAGTTACTAATTCAGGATAGCCTTTGGGTGTATTGATTTTAGTTCCAATAGCTGTGCCCCCCATGTTACAAGCTAAAAACAACGATCTTGCTTCTAATACTCTTTTCACATCTTCGCCAATAGAACTTGCAAAGCTGTGAAACTCATCGCCCAGCAGCATCGGTACAGCATCCTGCAACTGGGTTCTTCCCATTTTTAAAATATTACTGAACTCTTTTCCTTTGCGGGTAAAAGCCTCTCTTAAACTGTCTATCTCGGTAAGGTATTGCTCCGTTTTTTTATATAAGGCAATTTTTAAAGCTGTAGGATACGCATCGTTAGTAGATTGTGAGCAGTTAACATGATTGTTGGGATGTAAAAATTCATATTCCCCTTTTTTATGCCCGAGGTATTCCAAACCAATATTGGCAATAACTTCATTGGCATTCATATTAATAGAAGTGCCTGCACCGCCCTGTATCAGGTCTGTCACAAACTGGTCTTTATATTTACCGGTAATTAATTCATCACAGGCAAATACAATCGCTTCTGTAATTTTTGCATCTAAAATGCCGCAATCACGATTGGCAAGAGCCGCTGCTTTTTTTACGTAACCAAAGGCTTGTATAAAAAGAGGTTCTTTAGAAATAGGAATGCCGGTAATATTAAAATTTTCGACTGCTCTTAATGTTTGCACACCATAGTAAACGGTATTTGGGATTTCGCGCTCGCCAATAAAATCGTGTTCTTTTCTGCTATTTGATGTAGATTCCATAATAGGTGTTTAAGGTTAGTTTGAATGCAGATAAATGTGCATCCATGAAATTAAGCATAACAACTAAATAAAGAACAAAAAATTATTTAAATCTTTGATTGGAATTTATAATAAAGAGGGAATATATTCAACGCCTTTGAGGCCTTAGGTATATTCAACACAATCTTGCTCTACTACTCAATCCGCCTTAAATTAAGCCCTTTTGGCTGACTAATGATCATAGGAAACTTTTCAATTTTTACGGAACTGCTATCAAGCCCAAAAGCCTTGGCTTCACTTAAACTGAAACGTTTCAAAAAGAAATAGACATTTAAAATTAATTTCTCAAAAAACGGTAAATCATTTTCATAAGACAGGAATTTTTCGATGACCACAAATTTGAAATCGCCGATGACATTGTTTTTATTTAAAGATTCGTAACGACTTGTAATATCAACTTCTTTACGTTTAACCAAATCTTCCACTACTTTCCTGAACATTAAATTTACTTTTGGTGCTACCCTGAAACCGATTCTGAAATCAATGCGGATAATGTCATTACCCGCTACATGCGTTACTTTATAATCCATGCGATACGGTTCGTTCATTACATCTACGTGCACAAACCAATATACATCGGCTTTTTTAGGGCGTTTCTGTAAAATAGAATAAATAATTTTTGCCTCTATCTCTTCTGGATTATTAGCACTGGTCATGTACACCAGGTGTGTGGCATATTTGCTTAAAGACTCATCATTACTTAAGTCGATCAATTTACTTTGATGATCGGCCAGTTTAACCATATCAACATAACGCTGCCTGATCTTTTTAGAAACAAACCATACCGTCATCACCGTCATTAACAGTAAAGCAATGAGTAAAGTAATCCAGCCACCGTGCGAAAATTTACTAAGGTTGGCAGCAAGAAAGGAAATTTCAATTATAAGATACATGGTTATGACCGTATAAATAAATAATTTATTATAACGCTTCATATGCATATAAAAATTGAGCAGCGTAGTGGTCATTAACATACACAACACAATGGCCAATCCATAAGCAGCTTCCATGTTCGACGACTCCCTAAAGTAAAGTACAACCCCAATACAGCCGGCTAATAATAACCAGTTAAGCGACGGGATATAAATCTGGCCTTTTAAAACCGAAGGGTATTTTACTTCTACCTTAGGCCATAAGTTTAAACGCATAGCCTCATTAATTAAGGTAAACGAACCGCTTATTAAGGCTTGTGAAGCAACAATGGCGGCAATAGTAGCAATCACAATGCCATACGGGACAAAGCTTTCGGGCATCATGGCATAAAACGGATTGGTTGATTTGAACATGTCCATCGTTTTACCTTCATTTGAAATTAACCAGGCACCCTGTCCAAAATAATTTAATACCAGCATGCATTTTACAAAGATCCAGCTAATACGAATATTTTCTTTGCCACAATGACCCAAATCGGAGTATAACGCTTCGGCCCCTGTGGTACATAAAAACACAGCACCTAAAATTAAAAATCCTGAAGGATGTGTTTTTAAAAGTAAATACGTATAGTAAGGGTTTAAAGAAGATAAAACAGACCAGTCGTCTGTGAGCCTGTATACACCAAGCACTCCAAGCATCAGGAACCAAAGGGTCATTAACGGTCCGAAAAATTTACCGATAAAACTGGTGCCGAATTGCTGAATAAAAAATAGGCCGCATAAAATTCCTATCACAATTGGTACTGTATTTAATTCGGGCTTAAAAAATCTTAAACCTTCTACTGCAGCCGAAACCGAAATAGGAGGTGTAATAATACCATCTGCCAGTAAAGCGCTGCCACCAACAATGGCAGGAACAATAAGCCATTTATACTTTGTGCGTTTTACTAACGTAAATAAAGAAAAGATCCCGCCCTCACCTTTATTATCTGCTCTTAACGTCAGGATCACATACTTTAAAGTAGTTTGTAGAGTCAATGTCCAGAAAATGGCTGAAATAGCTCCTTTTACAATAGTGGCATCAATAGGCCCCGAGCCAAAAATGGCACTCATAACGTAAAGAGGAGACGTACCAATATCTCCGTAAATAATTCCCAGTGTAACTAATAATCCGGCAAACGTAACTTTGTTGATGTTGTGCTTATTTTCCATAATAGTTTATAATCTGAACAGTACCGCAAAAATGATTCGGTCTTCTGATTTTACAAGATCCGGTTTCCAGTCGGATGGTAATTGTGTTGTTGTGTAACCTGTTGGAGATGTTACGCCGCCATGGCCTGCAAAATAAGGCACGCTTGATTGGCGGTGAACATATTCTAAACGAAAACAAATGTGTTGATTTGGCATCCAGTCAATATTAGTGGAATAATCAAAGCCTGAGAATTGATCGCCCGGATTAGCACTGTAAGGGTAAGCGCCTGCTGTTTGCGTAGGATTGGTTGGATTTGGTAAAGGGCTTGCCTGTCCTGTGGGATATAATACCAGATAACGTCCGGGATTATTCATATAACCGCCTCCAAAGGTCCATGCAAAATGATTTTTAGCAAACCAAACGCGGTTATAAAACATAATGCTTGCAAAATATTGCGCGGGCCCCTGTGTAGAGTCTCCATTTTTAAGACCGTTAACACCACCGCCTTTTTCAAAACCAAAATCTCCGGTTAATGAAAAAGCCATTTTGCTAATGCCCCTTGATTTGGGTCTGTTAAAGTAGCGTACTAATGCGCTGTTATCCGAATGAAAACGCTTTCTGGACGGAATGCCTGCTGCATCTGCACCATAGTAATTATTGGTTAGGACTTTTATATTTTCGTTAGGGCACCAGGTAATGTTTCCGCCTACGCCCGGTTGTTTATTAAACATCCCGTAACTCTGCCAGCCGTTAATGATCCAGGGTTCTATTTTTAATTTTTTATTTACGAAAATCTGCAACCTGATTCCGTTAAAGAACCAGGGCGTATTATCGGATGTAAAAGAAGCCTGGTATTCCCAGTTTTCGACCTGGTAATAAGAGTTTAGGCCAATGTATGACATAAACATGCCCGCATCAATATTAATGCCATGTAATACATTAAAATGATAGCCTGCATTTGCTTCTGCCAGATAACGGTATACATCATCCATTTTATATTGTCCTTTATAAACACTGTAATCATTACGCGGAATAACCGTAGAACGGGTTCCGAATTGGGTCACAATGTGCGCATGCGCATTTTTATAATTAAAGTCGCCACCTAAATGAGCTGCCGAAATCTGCATTTCATTGTTACGTGCTATGGCGGTAGAACCTACTACGGTATTATCAATAGGATCGTTAAAGGAATAAGAATAATTGGCATCCACCATAACGGTTGGTGTAAAGTATTTTCCTGCCAGTGTGGGTTTAGAGCGACGGTCACCGCCATTCCACCACGAGCAATCCATACCTTCTAAATACTCTCCTTTTTGTTTGTTGACGGGCTCTAGTGTGTCTTCCTGTGAAATAGCAGCCTGGGCTAATGTAAGAAGCAATAAAGTAGAAATAATTTTCATGAATGCAAAGGTAATACAAAGGTCACAAATGCTACGTAAAGATTATAAAGAAGGGCATAAAGATTTTATAAAGATTTTATCCTGAACTTGATTCAGGATCTCATGGTTCTTGAGATAATTTAATGAGTAAATTTTTTAGGATATAATAAAGCAATGCAAGCTATGCTAGAGATGCTGAATCAAGTTCAGCATGACCACAAAACAAGATGAATTCAAAAAAAACATTACACAAACCTATACCCAATGCCACTTTCCGTAATAATATGTAATGGAGCGTTATGATCGTCTTCCATTTTTTTGCGGAGCTGTGCCACATACACCCGAAGGTATTGCGATTGGTTAATGTAGCTTGGACCCCAGATGGTGCGCAATAAAAACTGATGCGTTAATACCTTGCCTTCATTTTTTACAAGCAAAGCCAGTAAATTATATTCGGTTGCAGTAAGCTTTATAAGCTCGTTGTTTTTTTTCACGGTACGTAATGCGAGGTCTATTTGCAGATCGTTACTTGAAACGACCGGACTTTCAAATTCGCTTACGGAGCTGCGCAGAACCGATCGGATCCTGGCCAGTAATTCTCCTGTACGAAAGGGTTTCACAAGGTAATCGTTAGCGCCGCTGTCTAATGCTTTAACAATGGCTTCTTCACTACTTTGCACAGATAAAATAATAACAGGCTTGGTATACCATTCGCGTAATTTCTCTAAAACAATATGTCCGCTTTCGTCAGGCAAACCCAGGTCGAGCAAGATCATTTCGGGAGGGTGACTGGCAGCCATCGAAAGTCCTTCGCGGGCGTTAGAGGCTTCTTTTACTTTGTAATCGTTACTTTGTAAAGTAATTTCGAGCAGCTTACGAATTTCGGGTTCGTCATCAATAACTAATATTTCCATATGATTATTCATGCTCAAGATCTTTTAAATAAGTATACTCTGCCGGAATTTCAATGGTAAATATGGCGCCGTATTCTTCTCCGTTTTCCAGCCTGATGGTTCCGTTCATTGATTCTACAAAGCCTTTAACAATAGATAAACCCAAGCCTGTTCCGCCGGTTTTAGATGTTTTAAGTCGGTAAAATTTTTCAAACACATTGTCAATTTCATCTTCAGGGAAACCATCACCGGTATCTTCTACCACTAAAATTAAATGATTGTCTTTGTTAGCAGTAGCCCTTACTGTAATGATAGCATATTTAGGAATATAAATCGCGGCATTATGTATAAGGTTATGCAGCACCTGTTCCAACAAGCCATAATCGAGTTTAAAAAGAGGAATATTTTCTTTAATGCTTACTTCAACCGGTTTGTTTTGCAGAGTATCTTTTAATTGGTTTACCACATCATAAATAAGCTCCCCAATATCGCACCAGTCTTTTTTAGGTTTCAAAAAACCCGACTCTAAACGCGACATATTTAAAAGATTACCAACCTGCCTGTTCAGGCGGATAGAGGCTTTCGAGATCTCCGAAATTAATTCCGATCTGTTCTCTTCTGTCAGTTTATTTTTTTCTTCCTGTAAAGTATCTGTTGCGCCAATAATGGTAGAAATAGGGGTTCTTAGTTCGTGCGATAAAGAATTTAAAAGCGTATCGTATAATTTTAAAGTAGTTTCCTTTTCTATTTTCTTGTTGGCCTTCTTTTCTACTTCCCGTATTTTATAGGTTAGCACGGCATTTACCATGGCAATAATAAAATACATGGAAAACAACAATACATTCTCAGTACTTTGAATAGCAAATGTAAAACGTGGCGGGATGAAAAAATAATTCCATACAACGGCGCTTAAGCAGGCGGCAACCAATACAGGAGCAATATCAAAGAACATGGCAATGAGCGATACGGTTACCAATAATAAAAAAGCCACCACTTTGTATTCTATAAAATCGGATAGGACGTAGGATACAGCCGCCACACATAATATCAAAATGATACTAACGAGGTATTGATTTTTTTTATTGAACTTATGAAGAAGAAAATTAGACAATGCTAATACATTTTATGCTACAAATGTACAGCAAGTATCATATGCGAAGCACTAAATGAGCATAAAGATTTTATAAAAATGTATGTCCGGCTTTACGGGGCTACTCTTACAGTATTAGCCCCTTTCTCTTTTGATAGGAGTAAATGCCAGGGGATTAGCAGAGATCTCGTCCTGCAAATGCCTGTTCCTGTATACATCAATAGCCATATACAAGGCTTCCCTGAAAGAAGACTCATCGGCTATTTGCTTCCCTGCAATTTCATAAGCAGTGCCATGATCGGGCGATGTGCGTATATAATTTAAACCGGCAGTAAAATTAACACCGTGGCCGAAAGCCAGTGTTTTAAAAGGAATCAACCCCTGATCGTGGTACATAGCCAATACACCATCAAACTGACTTTGTGTATTGTTTCCAAAAAACCCGTCGGCAGAATAAGGTCCGTAAACCAACATGGTTTCTTTGGCTTTTTCTATAGCGGGACCAATGGTTGTTTTTTCTTCATGGCCAATAGAACCATTCTCTCCGGCATGCGGGTTTAAGCCCAAAACAGCAATTTTTGGTTTACGAATACCAAAATCGTGTTTTAAAGAATGGTGCAATTGCTGAATTTTTGCCAGTACTTTTTCTGCTGTAATATGCTGCGACACGTCTTTTAAAGGAAGGTGCCCTGTTACAATAGCAACACGCAGATCGTTAGAGCATAATAACATTAATGGTGTTCCGCCGAGCGTTTCGCCTAAGTATTCGGTATGCCCCGGATAATTAAACCCTGCTTCCTGCATCGTATATTTATTAATAGGAGCAGTAACCAATACATCTATTTTGTTTTCCAATAAAGCTTTGGTAGCGGCTTCCAGCGATATTTTAGCGTATTTCCCGCTAATAGCACTTGGTTTTCCCAGTTCAATATTTACTTCTTCTTCGTAGCAAATAAACACATTCGGTTTTTTAGTATGCACCTGGTTAAAATCGCGTAGGGGATTAAAATTAAAATCATCCAGGCCTAACGATTTTCTGAAATAAGAAACGGTTTTTTGCGAACTGAATAAAACAGGAATACATATTTCCGAAAGCCCGGGTTCGGATAATGTTTTTAATATTATTTCAAGGCCTATACCATTTAAATCTCCTTGCGAGATACCAACTACTATTTTATTTTCGATCATGTTAAAAGTATATTTAAGTTATAAGCTATCAGCAAATATAAATGTTTATTAGTTTTCTCCCCTTTTTCTTTTTTGGTCAATCTTACGTTGTATTTTATCTACAATGTTTTTCTTGAACTTCCTTATTTCGCGCTTGTTCGCAAGATACCAAAAGTCTTTGTTTATGAGCTGGTCATTAATACTTATCAAGGCAAAAGTAGTTATGTTAGGATTAAAATCGGGTCTCGTCCATGTCCGCACATTCTCTTTAGTATCGGGGTAATAAAAGTCTACAAAAATCCAATAATCATGATAGGAGTTATCGTAATTTTTTTCGGGCAATGGCGTTAATGAATCCGTTTCATGTTTTTTAACGTATTCCATCATTTCATATGAATTCCAGATATACCCGGTATCCCTGGTCATAGGATACTCTTCCTGATTAGGAGGCTGAAGAGAAGGGTTTTCTTTTTTTAGTTCTTTAATGGCAGCAAGAACTTCGTCTTCGGTTGCTATAAAGTCCCAGGTTTCAACATAGGGGTAGCTTCCGGCGAAACCACCAATGACTCTTCTGAAGAATTCTTCGCCTCCCCAAATTAACAGGAAACCGACAAGAGCTATGATTAAATATTTTTTCTTTGCCATCTTATGAGCTATTGTATTGCTTTAAACTGACAAATACATAAAGGTTATTGTTTTATCCAGCCAATTAAACAAGCCACTTCCTCTCCATCTATCGGTTCCCATTTGGCTTTGTAAATATTGTATACAGACATTCCCTGCTGATAAGATTCATCGCCCATGACAATCTCCTTAACAATGGCGGCATAATTTGCCGACGATTTAAAATTCTTCATATCAAAATGGTCTTTTCCTATTTCTTTGCCTTTGTACCAAATTCCACGCCCTGTGGGCTTCTCTTCCATTTCTACAGAAAAGTTAACATCATATTCCTTGTAAAAACTTTGCAGCATGGTTTCTTTTGCCGGGTTAATCAGAAATAACTTGTCTTTAAAATAAAACTCTACGATGGTATTGGCTCCCTTAACAATTTTGTAAGTAGGAAGAACTTTAGCAGTTGAGTTAAATGTACCAATTGATTTGATTGTTTTTGTAGAGATGGTGTATTTAACAATACTACCTTCCAGATCAGTGATTTTAATATTTGGGAATAAAAAATTATCGTTATCGATCCAGTAAATAGGAATATCATACACTTTATTGGAGGTAGCACTTACACCGCCATGGCCTGCATCGTCCATCAATAAAACTTTTGCTTTGCTTTGCGGATAATAATAAAGCTTGTAGGGAGATTTTGCTCTGTCGAATTCTACATCCTGGCCAGCAATAGGCTTAAAGGTAAGTGACTTAATTTCGCTATAAACATTGGTCTTTAGGTCGTAGTAAGAATAATATTTTCCTTTAAAAATATCGTTGGTAAAAAAAATGATACTGTCGTTAGAACAACGCACCAGTTTAGCAGATCCATCGTATAACACCTTCTTCTCCTTTAGATCAATAATGTTTCCAATGCCCGAAATCAGGTAACGGTCTTTGTATAATACATTATCGCCTTTGTCGCAGCGCACGTAATCTTTTTCGTTTTTACGGCCGGTAACCGTCATAATTTTTTCGCGGCCGGCATATACATTATTTACATAGTTATATTTGTAAATAAACTGACCCAGTTCCGCTTTTTTACTGGCGTCGTAATGTATTACAATGAGCGATTCGCTTGCAGATTGAGAAAAGCCAGTCAGGTAAAAAAAAGAAAATATGTAGGAAAAAAATTTCACTTATAAATTGGAAAAGAAATCAAACAATAATCTTACACCATATCCCGTGCCACCTTTTCCTCTATAGCTGTCTTTTCCTGTTACAAAGGCCGGACCGGCAATATCAAAGTGCATGTAAGGGTAATCTGTAAATTTTTGAAGGAACTTTCCTGCGGTAATGGCACCACCATATGGGCCGCCCAGGTTTTTTTGATCGGCAATATCAGATTTTAACAATTCATCGTATTCATCCCAAAACGGAAACTCTACTAAACGCTCATGCATACGCAGCCCGCTTACCGTTAGTTTTGTTTTTTGCTCATCGGTAGCATTACCCATACAAACAATGCCATATTGCCCAATAGCGGCGGCAGCAGCTCCTGTAAGTGTAGCCAGATCAATAGTCAGTTCGGGTTTATAGCGTTTGGCATAATGTAAGGCATCAGCCAGTATCATTCGTCCTTCCGCATCAGAGTTCAGCATTTCTACGGTACTTCCGTCCATCATTTCAATAATATCTCCGGGCGCAAAGGCATTAAAACCGGGTCTGTTATCAGTTGATGGCACAAGGCCTATCACGTGTACATTTAATTTTGCTTTAGCGATGGCATACATGGTACATCCCACGGCTGCTGCACCGGCCATATCGCACTTCATCATATCCATGCTGTTGGCAGTTGGTTTAAGACTCAGGCCACCGGTATCATATACCACTCCTTTTCCAACTAATACATAGGGTTTTTTGTTCTTGGCATTTTTTGGTTTATACTCCATTACCGAAAACGTTGGAGGATCAACGCTACCCTGATTTACAGACAACAAGCCTCCCATTTTGAGTTGCTTGATCTTTGCTTTATTAAATACTTCTACTTTAAAACCGGCTTGTTTACCCATTGTTTTAAACGCTTCGGCAAGGTCAACAGCATTTAAATAATTTACGGGTTCATTTACAAGGTCACGTGCTTTTAATGTGGCATCAACAGCGATGCTTAAATTAGAAAGGTGTTGTGCCGTAATTTTTTGATCGATCACAAAAACAGAAGTTAAGGTATTAACCTGTTTTTTAGCCGTAGGCTTATGTTTAATGAACTGGTAATTGGCCAGGGCAATTCCTTCGGCAAATGCTAAAGAAAAATCGGCTTCACCAATTTCGTTCACACACTGTACTTCCTTGTGTTTATTGGCGTTAAGAGCATCAGCAATCGTTGCGCCATGTTTTCTTAATAACTCAAGATTGGTATAATGGTTTTTGTTTTCAGGAATAACAATGACAAAAATTAATCGGTTTAAAGCGTTAAGGCTGATAAACTTTTTATCGTTTGATTTAATTTCCTGAGTAATATAGTGCTCTTGTTCTTTACTTAAAAAGTAGTCTGGTTTAGATTTAAACGTAGAGCCAATAATTACAAGGCTTGTTTTTTGTTCGGATTTTGCTTTTTTGCCAATGCTAGTCATACCTGCGAATATACTAAAAATCAATGGTTTGGTATAAACCACGTAATGTTTTATTAACTTAAATATGCTCATAACCAAGAGGCCTGTAAATAGTGTCTGAGAATCTCAAAGACAGCATTTACAGGCCTCATGAATTACCTATTCAAAAAAATTAATTCCCGAATTCGCTGATAAATTTAATACGCATTAATCGTACTTCCTCTTCGCTGTATTCGTCTTCGCCCAGCTCATTTAAAACAGCCGTAATATCGTCTGTTTCCGCTTCACGCAAGCATTCGTAGATATCGTCTTTTTTATCTTCGTCAATTACCTGGTCAATATAATAGTTGATATTTACCTTAGTACCAGATGTAACAATGGTTTCTATTTCCGTTAACAAATCATTCATTTTCAGATTTTTGTTTTTGGCCATATCTTCCAGGCTTACCTTTCTGTCAATATTTTGAATGATAAATACTTTTAATCCCGATTTATTGACAACCGATTTAATAACCATGTCGCTCGGCCTTTCGATCTCGTTCTCATCCACATGTTTTTTAATCAGTTCCATATACGGTTTACCATATTTTGCAGCTTTACCCGCGCCAACTCCGGTAATTTTTGTCATCTCCTCCATAGTTATAGGGTAGTTGATAGACATTTCCTCCAAGGATGTTTCCTGAAAAATAACATAAGGAGGCAAATTGTTTTGTTTGGCAATTTTTTTGGTAAGGTCTTTCAGCATAGCATATAATACCTCGTCGGTACCGCCACCTTTTCCACCCGCCACCTCATCATCATGATCGCTTTCGGCATTACTGAAATCGTTATCACGTGTAAATTTAATGCTGTGAGGGTTTTTAAGGAAATCTTTGCCCTTATCGGTAATTTTTACCAGGCCGTAGTTTTCAATATCTTTTGCAAGATACCCGTTAACAATGGCCTGGCGAAGAACCGCATTCCAGAATTTATCGTCCTTGTCATGCTCAATCCCTTTGCCCCAGCTTTCCAAAGCATCGTGTTTGTACGATTTGCCTGTAGCGGTCAAGGTTCCGGTTAAAATATTGATAATATCTTTTACTTTATGTTTCTCTTTACTTTCAGTAACACATTCAATCGCTAATTCAAGATCTTCTTGTGCTTCAAATTTCTGTTTCGGATGGCGGCAATTGTCGCACATCTCATTACATCGGGCATCATTAAATTCTTCGCCAAAGTAATGTAAGATAAATTTACGGCGGCACGAAGATGTTTCAGCAAAGGAAGCCGTTTCAGACAACATTTGTTTCCCAATTTCCTGCTCGTTTACAGGTTTATCTTTCATGAACTTTTCCAGTTTCATGATATCATCATAACTATAAAAAGTAAGGCAGTTTCCTTCGCCACCGTCGCGTCCCGCGCGACCGGTTTCCTGATAATAGCCCTCTAACGATTTAGGAATGTCGTGGTGAATTACATAACGTACATCCGGTTTGTCGATACCCATACCAAAGGCAATGGTAGCTACAATCACATTAATATCTTCCATAAGGAAACCATCCTGTGTTTTTGCCCGTTCTTTAGCATCAAGGCCTGCATGGTAGGCTGCCGCTTTAACACCATTTACTTTTAGTGCCTCAGCAATTTCTTCTACTTTTTTACGGCTTAAGCAATAAATGATTCCCGATTTATTGTTGTTTTGCTTAACGTATTTAATAATTTCTTTAATAACGTTTTGCTTGGCGCGAACCTCGTAATACAAATTTTCGCGGTTAAACGACGACTTATATAATTTGGCATCGAGCATGCCAAGGTTTTTTTGAATATCCTGTTGTACTTTAGGGGTAGCTGTAGCTGTTAAGGCCATTACCGGCACAGAACCTAATTTATCAATAATAGGGCGCAAACGACGGTATTCGGGGCGGAAATCATGCCCCCATTCCGAAATACAATGTGCTTCGTCAATGGCAAAAAATGAAATTTTGAATTCAGAGAAAAACTCAATGTTATCTTCTTTATTCAGTGTTTCCGGAGCTACATATAATAGCTTGGTTTTACCTGATAAAACGTCTTTTTTTACGGTAGCAATTTCCGACTTATTAAGCGATGAGTTTAAAAAGTGGGCAATTCCGGTTTCGTTGCTGAACCCACGAATGGCATCTACCTGGTTTTTCATTAAGGCTATTAAAGGAGAAACAATGATAGCTGTTCCTTCGCTCATAATTGCCGGCAACTGGTAGCATAGCGACTTGCCACCACCAGTGGGCATAATAACGAAAGTATCTTGTTTATTGAGGATATTATTGATAATAGCTTCCTGATTTCCTTTGAATCCTCCAAAGCCAAAAAACGCTTTTAGGGGCTCAAGTAAATTATGGGTTTCAACTTCTGCAACCATGGTTTTGATGATTAAAATGTATGTTTTGCTGAGTAAATGGTTTTCATGTACCGCATTATAAAGATATAATTAAAATTTTGAATAAAACAAAACAATTTGACGGTTAAATCGGATTTTCAGATTAATTAACGGATAACAGCGATGAACGAGTGTGGCTTTAAAGCAAAAAAGACCCATTAGTTCAATTTTTAATGTTGAGGTCTGTGTCTTTTTGAGGGTAGATTCATTATAAAAAATTACGAACCCCACTAAAACGTATCACATGAAAATAATTATACGAACCATGGCATGGTGCATACTCCTTTCAGGATGTTTTTCATGTACTATCCAAAAACGCGTATACATGTCCGGCTACTATGTCGAATGGCTGTCGTTCCGGAAAACAAAGCCTAATCCGCTGAATTATAAATTTACAGGGTATTCGCTCAATGCTTACAATGCACTGTCTACAAAGCCTTCGGAGGAAACCATGATTGATGCCGGTAACCCTGCCGCTATTTATTGTAAAGAAGGAACGGTTATTCGGTTTCCGGACAATGCCTTTGTATATGAAGACGGGAGCTGTATAAAATGCACGCAGGTGGCGGTATATGTCACAGAGTTTTATACAATGTCGGATATTATAGCGTCGGGACTTACAACCTCAGATAATAAAAGAACCCTGGCTTCTGCAGGCATGGTGTATATTGAAGCAAGATGCCATGGCGAAAAATTAAAGTTAAAACACGGTAAAAGTGTAACTATAAAAATGCCGGCAACGGAATCGGACACTAAAATGAAATCTTTTTCAGGCAAGTTAAAAGACGGGATCGTTGATTGGAGCCTAAACGGCAGTTTAACGCTGGATAATTCTGAATCGGCAGAGAAACTACCTTTAGGAGACTATGATGGCCCTGTGGAATCGTTTAGAGTAGAAGGAAGGGACGAATATGAAGAAACTTATTTAATGACCATGACAAAACTTGGCTGGATCAATTGCGACCGTTTTTACGAAACAAAAAACCCGGTTAAACTGCTGGTAAAGGCCGATTCGGTTGAAAAAACCTTTGTAGCCCTTATTTTTAAAGATATGAAATCGATTTTACCGGGCAACCAGTTTACAAACTTTACCACAGAGTTCACAGGCATTCCTTCAGGAGAAGCAGCTACTATTTTGGCTTACCGTATTAATGAGAAAACGAAACAGGCTATTGTAGGGCAGCAGGAGGTTATATTAGGCGATACAAGCGTGGTTCAGTTATCGATGCAGAGTATGGAGCTCAGAGATTTTAAATCGATGCTTGCGCAGTTTAATTAGGGGTTTAGAAGCATGCTAAAGATTAGTATCCATTTTTTTAAAATGCCTTAAAAAAATGATGATAAAAATAACCGAGTAAAAAATATTAAAGTAAAACCGGAAAGTCAGCATATCGAGGTACATAAAGGTAATAACCCTAACCGTGAACATAATAATAAACAACTGCACTCCCCAGCGTTTCATGTGCCATATGCCAATAACAGAGACGAACTGCATGGTAATAATAATGCCAAGTACCATAGGTACAAAATCGCCCATATGCTTTATGCTTGGCATAAACAGCATAGGAAACGCAAGGAGAATAAGCACGATGGCTATTACACTGATAACGCTTATTATTTTTGGTCTTAAAACCTGTGCCATATTAATTGGTTCTTATTGCTTCTACCGGATCTAACTGCGATGCACCATAGGCCGGAATAAAGCCACTGATAATGCCAATTAAAACAGAGATGGTCAATCCTAAAATAATGTTAGAACGGGTTAAGGTAATTTCCATATCTATTGCCCCGTTTGCTACAAACGTGAGCAGGTAAATGAGTAAGAGTCCTACCACGCCTCCCATTAAAGATAAAAACACGGCTTCAAATAAAAACTGCGACAGGATAAAATAATTTTTAGCGCCTAAGGATTTTTGGATCCCAATTAAATTGGTACGTTCCCTAACAGATACAAACATAATGTTGGCAATGCCGAAGCCGCCTACTAAAATAGAAAAGCCACCAATAATAGCGCCGGCTATACCCACAATATCAAACAAGCCATCAAAGTTCTTGCTGAGCAAGTTGGTTTCATTTAAAGCAAAATTATCATCGGCTAAAGGTTTAAGGCCTCTTATACTGCGCATGGTACCCGTTAATTCATCTTTTAGCTGGGCATTTGTTATACCGGCCTTTGCTTTTACGGCAATAAAAGGATCGCTGTTCTCCGATTTTACATCCATGAACAAACGTGCAAAATTATAAGGAACCACGGCCTGGTTATCCATTGTGTTACCAAGCATACTCTCGCCTTCTTTTTTAAACAGGCCTATTACTTTGCAGCTTCTGCCTGCTACTTTAATGGTTTTGCCTATAGGATATTCGTTGTTAGGAAATAATCCTTCGGCAATCGTATTTCCTAAAATAACCACGTTGTAGCCGCCCTCAGCTTCATCTTCGCGAAAATAACGGCCTTCTACAATATCAAATGCTTTTACCTGTCCGTAGCCATATGACCAACCCGAAACGATTCCGTTTTCAACGGTATTATTTAAATGCTTTAATGTTTTACGGGCACCAATTCTAAAGCCAATGGCATCAGAACTTTTTAACTTGCGTTGCAGTTCGGCAAGTTCTTTATAAGCGGGCACGGGACGGTTCATGTATTTCCACCAGGGATAATCGGGGCCAAAGGTCCAGGGCCATTTCATAACATATACCACATTATCGCCCAGACTTTGCACACTGCCGCGAATATTGCGTTCTAAACTATCTACAATGGTGAATACGGTGATAATGGCAAAGATGCCAATGGTAATACCCAACAGGCTTAAAAACGTTCGTAGCTTGTTTGCTACTAATGCTCCCCATGCAAATAAAATGCTTTCTTTTAAAAGGGCAAATACCATCCTGTAAATATACTTGATATTATAATGCTTTACAGGGTTTTTGTTTCAGCGGTTTTATAAGCGTTCGAAATTCATCGGCACAGTGAGGAACGATAAAGAAATAAGGAGTAAAAAACAGGATATTACCTGTTCAGCAATACAGGAGGATAATGCTGAAGGGTAGAGTAATTAATAATTTCCAGGTTTGATTTAGGATTTACAGTGATGGTATTGGTTAGAACCTGGCCGTTAACTCCCGTAAATTGTAAACTGATTGTGTTATCTCCCTTATTTAAAGGCACACGGGTGTAGGAAATAAAAGAAGGGAGGCTTTGCCAGTTCCTGGTATCTGCTTTTTCGGCTAAAGCACCGGCTATTCCAAGCAAAGCACCTGCTGCTTCATTTTCCTTTTTTAATTCGGCTTCTGCTAATTTTTTTAAGGCAATACGTGATACGGTAAGGGTCATTTCTTTTAAGAAACGTTCTTTTAGGTTTTCGCGGGCAATATAGGTAACGTTTTCAGCCATACCGGGCGAAAAGGAATTTCCGTTGTTTTGTATAATTAGGCTATTAAAATAAAGAGGAACATCAACATAAGTAGGATAGGCCACTCTGATCACGTTTAAATCGGAAAGACTGCCGGGATTATTTTTTTGTTTTTCGGGAAGTGGAAAAGGAATGTTGATGGTGCCGTTTTTGTCAGAAAACACAAAGTCCCCGCCAACACCTTTTACCAAAAACAACATAATGTCCTGTTGCTGTTTTATCGGTGCCAGGCCATTTTCCCAAATAAACAAAAGTTCGTTTTTTGAGGTATCTTTTACTGTATTGAAAGGCATATTAAATTTTGTACAATACTCGTCGCGCTCAGTATAAAAGCCCGATTTGTGTGCCGAGTTTATCAGATCAATTTTTAGTTGCTGAGGTAATTCTGAACCAAGGTATTCGGTGCCATTATTTTTGACGTATAACTCGTAGGCATTACGATAAGCGATAAATGCATTATTATAATCGTGGAGACGCTCATAAACAATGCCCTGCAGTGTATGGGCAAAAGCATCGGATTTGTATTTGCGGCCATCCATTATCTGCTTATCGGCCAGCTCATTTAAACGAATATTTATTCTTTTGGCTTCTACCAGGGCATCTTCATTTAAGTTGAGATAAAGATAGTTTAGGGCTTTATAATAATTTACAAGCACTCTTTCAAAATCTTCGCCATGGTAGCGGGTAATGGCTTCATTTACTAATACAGAAGTAGAAACGTCGGCTACTACCGATTTTTCTTCCATTAACAAATCGGCTTTATTAAAGTAGTAATTACTGGAATCGTATAGATGTTGCAAATGCATTACTTTTCCGAGTTCTAAATAATTAAGGATCTCATTACGCTTAAGTTTTAGAAAACGGGTATTTAAAAGATCTCTTTCCGCTGCTTTATAATTGCCTCTGTTTAAATCGGCATGATAGCCTAAAACCTTATCGTAATAAGTTCTGCAGGATACCAGCGAAAGAAAAAAGGCAAATATAAACAGTTGTTTTTTCAAGAAAATACCGGGAATAAAATGAAGCTTTTTAAAACGAAAATGACATTACAAAACATTCCATACAATATATTTGTATGGAATGCAGAGTGTTTTATAATAAATTAGTTTTTAACGTATTTGGTAATTTTCTTGTCACCGATCCAAACTACTTCGTTTGTTTGAATATTCGTTAACTGAAGATTGATTTGGTAATAAATCACTTTTTTTCTTTTATAAGAATCCACAATGGAATTGATATCGCCCTGTAACATATAATCGGCACCCATTTCCAAACCAAAGGCTTTCATTGTGCTTTGGCTCGCATTATCCTGCTGATCGCCACGCTCTCCGCGGATCGCATTACGTTTATCGCCACCCTGAACCAATTTAACCTGTCCCTGGTTAATGAACGATTTCTCCAGGTCTAAAATAAATGTTTCTGCTTCAATATGTTCATGACTTTTATTTGTAACGAAGCCAACGATCACTACCGGTTTTTTACCTGTTTTCTCAACATGGCTCGCGAGCCATGCGCCTGACTGACATTCTTTAATGATTTCTTCGGCAGTTAACCTTGAATCGGTATTATTCCAACGTCCGCTTAAATCTATCTGCTCTTTTTCTGATATACGGGTTACTTTCCTGTTACATGCTACAGTGCTCATAAGGGCTACGATAGTAAGGGAAGCGATGATGATCTTTTTCATAAAATATATTTTTATTGTTTTTAACTGTCTTGTAGAATAGCAAGAGCTATTTCATAAGAATGTGGATTTATAATTTAAAAAAGTGTTGGACAAATATAGTATTAATGTTTTAAAACATGCCATAATGTTAAGCCAAGTAAGGCTGTACCTACGGCAGAGTTAATGGTATTGAAGGTTGGTCCTCCCCAAAAATTTGGGCGGTAACCATATCCATAATTATTGCCGTATCCATTACCGTACCCATAATTATTGTAGTTACCATAACCATTGTTATATCCGTAATTGTTGTTGCCATAATTACCATATCCATAATTGTTATAACCATTGTTACCGTAGCCACCATAATACCCGGAGTTATTATAGTTGTTATATCCACCATAACGACGGTATCCGCGTGATTGTATACGAGCCATTCTTCTTTCCTGACGACGGGTTGCTGCTAATTCTTTTCTTTCTTTTTTAGCCTGTACGTCATCAATGGCTTTATAGGTTTGTTGGATGGTTTGTCCTTCGTTTTGTGTTAAGGTAGCAGACTGTTCCATATACTTAGTCCTGCTTTTTTGAAAATTAGGGTTTTGATCAGGCAACAGCGTTACGCTATCTTTTTGAGCATTTACATTCATATACAATAAAAATGATAATGCGATGTATGCTAATTTTTTCATGGTCTGTGATTTTAATAATCGTTTTGTTGTTTGCTGATGTAAAGGTATTATGGAAAAAAGTTATCCCAAAATAAAAGGGATAAACTGCAAAAGTTTGTACATAAACTGCAAAAAAGCCTCTTATGAGAGGTTCACCTTCTTAAAAAAAGCCTCTTTAAACTCTCTGCCAATGGGCACTTCCTGTTTTTTTACCATTACATGATCGGAGTGCACGGATTCTACATAGGATAAGTTAATAATGTAGGATTTATATACCTGCATAAACACTTCGGGAGGAAGCGTAGAGGCAAACTCCTTCAATGTTTTCCGGATCAAATGTTTTTTTTGCGCGGTTTGTATGCTCACGTAATTGGCTTCTGATTTCAGAAACCAGATGTCTTCATATTTTATTTTTATAAAGCTTGTTCCGTCTTTAATAAAGATCGCGTCTTTTGTTTCAGGGCTTTCGGTTTCTGTGATCTGTTCCTGTGGTTTTTTAGAAAAACTGGCAAGAGCTATTTCAATACCGGTGTATAGATCGTTTTTGTCGAAGGGCTTTACGAGGTAACCGTTTGGCTTTAAATGTTTGGCTCTGTCAACGGTTGTTTTATCGGCATGCGAGGTAATAAAAATAAAAGGGAGTTGGTATTTTTCTCTTATCGTAGTTCCAACATCAATACCGTCTTTTTTTTCGTTGAGGTTTATATCTACTAATACAATGTCGGGGTTTTGCGTATCGAGTAACTTTATGGCTTCGTTATAACCGGTGGCACTTCCGGCAACCTGGTATCCAAGGCTACGAAGTGTTTCGCTGATATCTTCAGCAATAATAAATTCATCTTCTACAACTAAAACACGTATTGCCATATTAGTTTACTAAAGGATTTTTAAAAGTAATAAAACAATGTGTTCCGTTATTATTTTCGAACCGTATAGTTCCTTTTAATTGATTTGACAAGCCTTTTACTAGTTTTAAGCCCAAAGAATTTAAGGTACTCACATCAAAACCGGGAGGTAATCCTACACCATTGTCTGAGATGTGGAGTTCCATTTCTTCTGCATTTTTCTTCTGTAAAATAATGGTAATGATCCCTGTATTTTGATTTGCGAAAGCATATTTATAAATATTAGTCAGCAGTTCATTTATAATTAAGCCTAATGGGATAGAGGTATCAATGTCCAGAATGATGCCATTGGTATTAATACTATAGGTAATCTCTTTTTTAGAAGTGTTAAAGCTTGCTTCCATAGACTGAGCCATTTGCTCAATATAGGTTTGAAAGTCGATAGAGCTGAGGTTTCCGGATTGATAAATTTTTTGATGAATGAGTGCCATGGAGCTGATACGGTTTTTGGCTTCACCCATAATTTTTTTTAAATTTTCATCATCTGTGCGGTTTGCCTGTAAGTTTAGCAGACTTGAAATGATCTGTAAATTGTTTTTTACACGGTGGTGTATTTCTTTGAGCAGGGTTTCTTTTTCTACCAGGGAATTTTCGATAATTAAATTTTTCTCTTCTGCTTCCTGTTTTTGAAGTTCAATGATGCGATTTGTTTTTTGCGTATTCTTATAGGTCCTATAAAACGTAAGAGCGAGCAGCAGGGCAAGTGCTAAGCCGGTAATAACAAGGTATATGAGTTTACGTGAACTATCAATCTGCGTCTGCTTTTGTAAGAGGTCTTTTTGATAGGTTCTTTGCTTTTCGGCTTGCTGTAAACTATCGTAACTCAACCTTGCCTGGAGTATGTGTTGTTTGATCTCGTTTTTGGCAAGGCTATCGGTAGCCTTTTTTAATTGCAAAGAAATTTCGTAAGCATCCTTATAATTTCCTTTGGCTACAAAATGTTCTTCGGCAGCTTTTAAATTTTTTAAGTAAGTTTCGTGTTTGGTTGACGTGTTATCTACAGTTATTGTTTTTGTAATAACCGGTTTTATGGTATCGGTTATGAGAACAGGCGTTTTATTCTTAACAGGATCCAGGTTAGGTTTTGTGTATTTATCTTTACTTTTTTGATGATTTGGATTCTGATCTTTCAGCAGCGAGCTATCGGGCAATTGTGCCTGCGCAATTTGCGTTGTTAACACAAACCATACAATGAGCCGGATAATACGTTTTAAGTTTAGCATTAGAATGAGATAAAGATACCTATTACAAAATTATAATTTGCTTTTTCAGGTAATTTTGCAAAAGCTTTACAATTAAATTTACGCGACTTACGAGAATAAATTATTTTTACAGAATGAAAAATCACAAAAACGCCCTCTTATTTATTTTTATAACACTTTTAATTGATTGTACGGGTATTGGTATTATTATTCCGGTTACTCCAAAATTAATTGAAGAGCTAACCGGTGGGGGCGTGAGCGATGCAGCTAAATATGGTGGTTGGTTATCGGTAGCTTATGCGGTTATGCAGTTTTTGTTTTCGAGCGTGCTGGGTGGCCTGAGCGATAAATACGGCAGAAGACCTGTGTTATTAATTTCTTTATTAGGATTGGGCATTGATTATATTTTTTTGGCTTTGGCGCCAACTATTTTCTGGCTGTTTATAGGGCGTATGATTGCCGGTGTTTCGGGAGCAAGTTTTACAACGGCTTCTGCTTATATTGCAGATATCAGTGCCCCTGAAAAACGTGCGCAAAATTTCGGGATGATTGGTGTGGCATTTGGTCTTGGATTTATTTTAGGGCCATTAATTGGCGGTATTTTCAGCGGTTTTGGAACACGTGTCCCCTTTTTAATTGCAGCAGGGCTTTCGTTGCTAAATGCATTGTATGGTTATTTTGTATTACCCGAATCGTTAGATGTTGCAAACAGGCGTCCCTTCGATTGGAAACGGGCAAATCCTATAGGGATGCTTATTAATTTAAAACGTTACAAATCGTTGTATGGGTTAATTACCATTATTTTTCTCATAAATATTGCAGGGCACGCGGCCCAATCAACCTGGACATATATTACAATGCTAAAGTTTGACTGGACAGTAGGTATGGTTGGCGCTTCATTGGCATTTGTAGGTCTTACGATTGGCATTGTGCAGGGTGGATTGATACGCGTTGTGATTCCTAAAATAGGTGAAGTAAAAGCCATTTTTATTGGATTTACGTTTTACCTGATCGGCTTTATTTTATTTGCTGTTGCCAACCAGGGTTGGATGATGTTTGCCTTTATGATACCTTATGCTTTAGGAGGACTGGGTATGCCGGCCGTTCAGGCAGTTATTTCAAATAAAATTCCGGCTAACGAGCAAGGAGAAATACAAGGCGTATTAACAAGTCTGATAAGCCTTACGGCAATTATTGGCCCCTTGCTGATGACAAACCTGTTTTATTTTTTCACACAAGACAAGGCGCCTGTCTATTTTCCGGGAATGCCTTTTATGATGGGAGCAGCCTTAACGGTGGTTTGCCTGTTGATAGCTATTAAAGCGATTCCAAAAGCAATGGCACATTAGTATATTTTAAGAGTTTGCAGCAGTGTTTGCTGTTTTATTATTAAGCAATAAAATGTAAATTTGATTTTTAAATCAAATCCTTGAAAACGCCTGCATTATTTATCATCCTTGGTTTTTCGACCTTGTTGTTGCCTATGTGTAAACCGGCACATGCTTATGATAAATATATAAAAGAGCTGGATAGCCTTAAAGTGGTGGTTGAACAGGCCGTGGATAATTTCAATACGGTAGATAGTCTTGCCTGTTATGAGGCCTGGGCGAAGCAGGATACTTACAGTAGCTTTTTATCGGCGCGGCTAAACGATACGGTTTCTGCAAAAGAGGCAGAAAGTCTTCAACATTTTTTTAATATAGGAAAACCCCTGCACGATTATTTAACTATGAGGTCTGTATGGGTCAGTGAAGCAAAAACAGGAATAAAGCAGGTAAGCCAACTTTCTAACGATCTTAAAAACGGAAGTGTTGAAACGGCTGAAGCAATTGAATTTATAAATGACGAGAAAAAAAGTTCAGAAAAAATTATTGAAGAACTGAAAGTGAATACTGCGTTGATACGAAAACACCTTGAAGTGTATACTAAAACGCTGCCTGCTATAGAAAACATGATACGAAACATCAATTCGGGAGAGTTGCCGGTGATCATTAAACCTGAGATAAAAAGCCTTTGAAAAAAACAGGACTGATATTATTATTTGTTATTGCTGCTTTTACCAATGTTAAGGCTCAAAAGGGTAATGATGAACAATTGGCACAGTATTACTATGAAAGAAAAGAATATGATAAAGCAGTAGTCTATTTTGATAAACTGTTTGATAAGCAGCCCGACGTATACTACAATAATTATTACAAATGCCTTCTTGAATTAAAAGATTACAGCAAAGCAGAAAAAATCACGAAGAAGCAACTAAAAAGAAACGAAGCAAATGTGTACCTCTATGTGCGTTTAGGAAACATCTATAAGCAACTGGGAAATGCTGATAAGGAAAAAGAGCAGTATACCAAAGCCATTAAAGAATTGCCACCTGAACAGAGTTCTGTTTTTGCCCTGGCACATGCCTTTGAAGATGCCGGATTATATGATTACGGTATTGAAGCCTACAAAAAAGGAAGAAAAGAATTTCCTACAACCTACCCGTTCTATTACGAAATAGCGGACCTCTATAAAAAGAAGGGCGACTTGAAAGCCATGATCAACGAATACCTTGATGCCATTGATTTCAGAGAAAGCGAGCTTTACACGGCACAGGCAAATTTACAGCAGTCGTTAGGTTATGACGATAAAAACGGAGGATTTAATAATCCTTTATTAAAACAGGAATTGCAAAAGCGCATTCAAAAAAGTCCAGATAAAATCATCTTTTCTGAGTTTTTGATCTTTCTTCAAAACCAGCAAAAAGATTTTGAAGGTTCCTTTGCGCAAAGCAAAGCAATTGATAAACGCCAAAAAGAAGATGGTACACGGATCATGGAACTGGCAAAACTGTGTATTAGTAACGAAAATTACGAGGTTGCCGAAAAATGCTACCAATACATTATCAGCAAAGGAAAAGAAAACCCCTATTACGACCTAGCGGTTATTGAAAGATTGAATACCAGTTATACACGCCTGACAGCAAGGAACAATCCTCCAATGGCCGATGTGTTGGTTTTAGAGGCTAACATAGAGGCTGCGATTAAAGATTACGGGATCAGTAATTTATCATTACCGCTTATTAAAAAATCGGCGTTATTAAAAGCATATTATCTTAATAAACCCGATGAGGCAATACAGGATCTGGAGAATATCATCACGCAATACACCTTTAATAAAAACACCATGGCCGATATAAAACTCGACCTTGGCGATATGAATTTATTGGTTGGCAGGATTTGGGATGCCTCTTTACTATATTCGCAGGTAGAAAAAGATTTTAAATACGAACCTGTTGGACAGGATGCAAAATTCCGCAATGCGAAACTAAGTTATTATGCTTCGGATTTTAAATGGGCAAAAACACAATGCGATGTGCTGAAAGGCGCTACCAGTAAAGTTATTGCAAATGATGCACTGGACCTTTCTCTTATCATTACCGATGCCATAGGCATTGATACAAACGCTATTCCGTTGAGTATGTTTGCTTCGGCAGATCTGTTGATTCTTCAACATCAATACGACAGAGCCATTTTAAGACTTGATAGCATTAATACCTTATTTAGTGAGCATACTTTAGGAGATGATATTTATTACAAGAAAGCCGAAATTTATAAACACACGAACCGCTATGCGGAAGCCGCTAAAATGTATGAAAACATCATAGAGTTTTATCCTACAGAATTATATGCCGATGATGCTTTATTTAAAGAGGCAGAATTATATGAACGTTATTTGAACGATAAAGAAAAAGCAAAGCAATTGTACCAGGAAGTACTGACAAAATACCCGGGCAGTATATATGTGGTAGAGGCCCGTAAGCGTTTCAGAGATTTAAGGGGAGATGTCGTAAATTAAAAAACAATAATAGTGTTATGTACATATACAGTGTAACCGTAAGCATAGATAAAGCAGTGGCCAAAGACTGGTACCATTGGATGAAAACAATTCATATACCGCAGGTATTGGAAACCGGCTATTTTACAGATCATAAAATGTGTAAGGTTTTAAATGTAGAAGACGAAGGAGAAACCTATTCGACGCAATACACATTTAATACCATGCAGGATATTGAGGGGTATCAAAAACATGATGCGCCGCGCCTTCAGGCAGACATGAAAGAATTATATGAAGGAAAGTATGTTGCCTTTAGAACATTGCTTGAAATAGTTTAATACACTCCTTATGAAATCCCTGCTTATAATATACCTGTTATTTTTATTAGGCAGTTTACAGGCCCAGAAAAACCTTGCTATAGATGCTTTTAGACTGGGACATTTTAAAAGGTTTCATGTTATGCAGAATGAACTCATGACCTACAAACTGAAAGGAAGTATGCATAGGCATACGCATGTGATTGTGGATATGGAAGATAGTGTGTTGTTTATTGAAACAGGAGAATCGATCAGGCTGGATCAGATAAAAAAAGTGATCTTTGACCGCTCTAATTTTCTAACCCGTATGCTATCCGGTTTTTTCAGAGTAGCAGGTATTGGTTATATTGCTATTGATGCGGTTAATAGTGCGGGTAACGCCGAACCACATATATTTAAAGAAAGGGTATTGGTTGCAGGAGCTATTTTATTTGCGGTTGGTGAGGTAATACATATCGCCAATAAAAAAAGAATACGAATAGGAAGGCACGGTACATTAAAAATAATAGATCTAAGTTTGAAATAAAAATATGGCATCTCCCGTAAAAGCAAAAAAACATTTAGGCCAGCATTTTTTGACGGACTTAAACATTGCACAAAAAATAGTGAATGCATTGCCCCAGGATGATTTGGCGATCCTTGAAATTGGCCCCGGCACAGGCGTTTTAACCCAATACCTGATAGAGAAAGATAATTTTACGGCTTTTGACATTGATCAGGAGTCTATTGATTTCTTAAAAGAGAAATACCCGCAGTATGCTCATAAAGTTCAGTTTCAGGATTTTTTAGAAGCGGATCTTGCTCCCTTTGCTTCTAAAGGAAAATTTAAAGTGGTAGGAAATTTCCCTTACAATATTTCTACTCAAATTATGTTCAGGGTTTTGGAACACCGTAATGATGTTGCCTCTTTGGTAGGGATGTTTCAAAGAGAAGTGGCACAGCGTATTGCCGAAAAACCGGGATCTAAAACTTACGGCATTCTGAGTGTATTATTACAGGCATTTTATAAAATAGAGTACTTGTTTACGGTAAGCGAACATGTATTTAATCCACCACCAAAAGTAAAATCTGCTGTCATTCGTTTAACCCGAAATACTACCGGAGCGCTCGATTGCAATGAAGAGCTCTTTTTTAAAGTGGTAAAAGCATCTTTTAATCAAAGAAGAAAAACGGTTCGTAATTCGGTAAAGGTATTAAGTGGTAATGCGGTTGTAGAATCTGTTTTTTTAGATAAAAGAGCAGAACAACTCTCTGTTGCTGATTTTGTATCGCTTACTAATTCCATTGAACAGGCAATAAAGCCCTGATTTACCTATAAAAAGGACTAATTGACCCTGTTTTTTTGACTTCCCAAGTGGGGTGCCTTATTTTTAGGGGATGCAGTCCCGAAAAAGAAATATTATTATCCATATTCTGGGGTGTATCGTTTTTTTATCGTTGCCTGTTTTCTTTTCGCCCGATTTTGGAGATATTAAAAACCTGGTACAGGTTAATTTTTTTAGAAGGGATTTTTGTCTGAGTTTATTGTTGCTCCTCTTTTTTTATGTTAACTATTATTATTTAACACCCAGGTTTTATGTTACTAAAAAGCATGCTCTTTTTTATGGTGCCATACTAGGTTGTTATGCCATTATTGTTTTTGTTCCCGAATTATTCATGTGGCTTTCGCCGCAGCAACCGCAACACATCAGGGGATTTGATCATCCGATGAGGCACTACTGGCTTCCGTATTCTTTAAGGCATAGCTTTTTACAATTTTTAATCATTCTTATTTTCTCGTTATTGCTAAGGATACGGGAACAATTGAAGAGAACAGAAAGTGAAAAGTTAACAGCTGAATTATCTTATTTAAAAGCACAGATAAACCCCCATTTCTTATTTAACACCTTAAATAGCATTTACTCTCTGGCTATTTTAAAAAGTGATAAAACCCCTGATGCCATTGTAAAACTTTCGGGTATGATGCGCTATGTGTTGCATCACAACGACGAAAAACTTGTTCCCCTCGAAAAAGAGATCGATTATATTTCTAACTATATCGAATTACAGAAAATGCGGTTAAGCCCGGCCATTAAGCTTTCTTATAGCTGCGATGCAGAGACGACAGGTAAAAAAATTGCACCACTCATGCTTATTCCCTTTATTGAAAATGCCTTTAAGCATGGTGTAAATTCTGAAGAAAACTCTGACATAGAAATAAAAATTACGTCGTGCGAATCGTATGTTTTATTAGTTGTAACAAACAACTGCGTGCCAACTAATAACAATACATTGAACAAAAGTGGTTTGGGTATTGAAAACACAAAGCAACGCCTCGACCTGATATATCCTGAAAACCACACCTTAACCATATCCCAAAAAAACAATTGTTTTACTGTAAACCTGTTACTCACTCTTTATGATTAAAGCATTAGCCATAGATGATGAGCCCCTGGCTCTTAGTGTTATTGAATCTTTTTGCAATCAGTTGGACTATATTGATTTGCAAAAAACATTTTTAAAACCTAATGACGCGCTCAGGTATCTTAAAAAATTTCCGGTCGATCTATTGTTTCTCGATATACATATGCCGTCGTTGAGCGGAATAGATTTTTATAAAAATATAGAACAGAATACAGCAGTTATTTTCTGTACGGCGCACAATGAGTTTGCTGTAGAGGGGTTTAATTTAAATGCGGTTGATTATTTATTAAAGCCATTTACATTAAACAGGTTTAAGCAGGCCACAGAAAAGGCCCGGGATCATTTTGCGCTAAAAGGAAACCAAAAAATGGCCGGCCATATATTTGTACGTGCCGATTATTCTCTTCAGAAAATAGACCTGGAAGATATTTTATACATTGAAGCCCTTGACGATTATTTAAAAATATACCTTAACAGGCAAAAAACAATAGTTGCCCGAATGACGATGAAAGCCATGCAGGAAAAACTACCCTCGGGCGGTTTTGTGCGTGTTCACAGGTCTTTTATAATTCCTATTAAAAAAGTAAAAAGCTTTAAAAATAAAAACTTACAAATTCTGGATAAAAAAATTCCCGTAGGTGGCAGTTATGAAGCATCTTTGAGCGAGTACTTTAAATAAACACCGGATCCAAAATTTGTAAGTCTGTTAATGCTTATTCAAAACGATAGATATCTTCAATATCTTCTTTTCCGTCGTGTATAATTTTTAAATCGGTAACCAGGCCACTGTTAATGCCATACACCCAACCATGCAGATGCAATTCGCGTGTTTTCCAGGCTTCCTGTACAATCGATGTCTTGGCCAGGTTTCGTACCTGTTCAATTACGTTAAGCTCCGTTAACCTATCAGCACGTTTATCTAAATCTTTTATGCTGTTAAGTTCCGAGTCGTATTTATTGTATACATCTTTAATATTACGCAGCCAGTTATCTACGTAGCCATGTCTTTGATGGGTCATGGATGCCTTAATACCTCCGCAACCATAATGGCCGCAAACAATAATATGTTTTACACCAATATATTTTACAGCGTACTCTAACACGCTCAAGACGTTAAAATCGGTATGTACTACCACATTGGCAATATTACGGTGCACAAATATTTCACCGGCATCGGTGTTGGTTACCTCGTTGGCAGGTACACGACTGTCGCTACAGCCAATCCATAAGTATTCGGGAGTTTGGCCAAGAGATAATTTTTTAAAATATTCAGGGTCATTAAACTTTTTTTCAAGTGAATAACGTCTGTTTCCGTCTAATAATTTTTGATATGAATTGTCCATTATATGTTTTTTAATTTAATAAGTTCGACTTCTACTTTTCTTTTTTTTGCAGAGTTTATAAAGTTAAGGATTACGTCTTTTGAGTCGCGGTTTATAGTTTTATTTATAGTTCCGTCAATAATTACTTTACTATTGGCTTCTATGGTTGAAAAAAACTTTTTCAGGTAACCTTTATTAAAGAATGTAACATGCTGTGGCAACTTTATCAGGTGATACAACTGGCCCTGTATCAGCTCGCTGCTCGAATCAAAAGAAGATTTGATATTATCTCTTATGATATAAATAACAGCTACTACAATACCTGCACAAACACCTTTTAAAAGATCGGTTAGCAGCATTACAATAATAGTAATAACAAATGGTAAAAACTGCTCCAGGCCATATTTCCATTGTTCTTTAAAGATAGCCAATTTAGTTAATTTAAATCCTGTCATAATTAAGATTGCCGCTAAACATGCATTAGGAATTAAAGCTAATAATTGTGGCAAAAGAAATACGGCCGATAACAAAAGGACGGCATGTATAATCGTTGATAGTTTTGATTTGGCACCGGCATGAATGTTTGCAGAGCTTCTTACAATAACAGAGGTTACAGGTAAGCCACCTAATAAACCGCACACAATATTTCCAATACCCTGTGCCACTAATTCTTTATTGGTTTTCGATTCGTTTTTTTCAGGATCCAGTTTATCAACGGCTTCAATGCCGAGTAAGGTTTCTAAACTTGCTACAACTGCCAGCGTAAATACAACGATCCAAAATCCGCTGTTAGTTATAAATCCAAAATCGGGAAGTATAAAATTAGCACGCAGATCATTAAAGGTATTAATAGAAGGCAAATTTACCAGGTGCTGAGGGTCAATGCTTAAAAAAGTATAGCCCTTAAAAATAAGCGTTAGCACTACGCCAAAAACCACTACCAGCAATGGTCCCGGCACATTGGAAAGAATTCGGTTTTTTTTATAAAAAGGTTTGTCCGCAATAATTAAGATTAAAAAAGACACAATACCAATAATAACGGCACCCGGCGTAATAAAATTAATCATATGCACTAACTCTGTGAAAGAATTTTCTCCATCCATTTGAATGAACTGTTCATCTCCTTCGGGATCTTTATCATAGCCAAACAAATGTGGAATTTGTTTAATAATGAGAATAATTCCAATGCCTGCAAGCATGCCTTTGATTACGGCATTTGGAATATAATTTCCAATAGAACCTGCTTTTATAGCTCCAAGGATGATCTGTACAACTCCTGCAAAAACAACAGCTGCCAAAAACACTTCAAAACTTCCCAACTGTGTTACAGAGCTTAACACAATAGCCGTTAAACCCGCAGCCGGGCCCGATACGCTGTATTTTGAACCACTAAACAGGGTAACTAAAATACCGCCAATAACACCTGCAATAATACCTGAAAACAAAGGTACTTTACACGCCATAGCAATACCTAAACATAAAGGTAAGGCCACTAAAAACACAACAACACCTGCCTTAATATCGGCAAATAAATTTTTTTGAATCATAAATTTAATTTAACGTAACTGTAAATAATAAAAGGTCTCCTTGATAAAGGAAACCCATAAACCACAATTAGTTAAACTTGGGAGGAGGAATGAGAATTTCGGGCGTGTGAAAAAAACAACGGGAAGTTGTTCTTGGCCACGTTAATGTAGAAAGCGGCTGAGATTCGGGAAAGACTAAATTATTTTCAGAAAATAAAACAACATCATCAGCATCATCGGCACATTCTTTTTCTTTATGAGTTTCTTCTTCTTCAGCGAAAGGATTATTGGTAGTGCTTTGTGACTTGTAAGCTTTGCCGGCCTTATTAAAACTTAAAACAGTAGATTGCATGGTTAGGCTAACCATACAGATGATAAAAAAATAAATAATACTATTTGTTGTTTTGCGGGTCACTGCTTTACATAAAATGCGAAGGTAAATTTACACTGGAAATACCAACATTTACCCCATTAAAAATCACAAAATAATTAAATTAACCCGATTTTGATTAAATTTAAAGATTATTTAACATTATAATACCACGCTGTTCATGAAAAAATTACACATTTTATGTATCCTGTGCGTTTCATTGTTGGTAGGGGCCTGTAAAAAACCTGCCGGTACAGGAGGTAATTCCAGCATCAAAGGAAATGTGTGGGTGCAGGATTATAACAAATCGCTAACGATCATTCAATATCAATACACCGGTGTTGATATTGACGTTTATATTATTTATGGAGATGAAACATCGTATGGCGATAAAATAAAAACAAACGGTGACGGCGAATTTGAATTTAAATATTTACGTAAAGGAAATTACAAAATATATGCAGTTAGCCAGGAACGTATTGGAGTTACAAACGACTCTAAAGATGTTGCCGTTACAGTAGAAGCAACTATTACCGGTAAAAAGCAATCGGTCGACGTTGGTCAGATAACAATCAAAAAATAATTTAATAATATCGTTTACAATGTATAAACCCCTTGCCCTAGTATCTTTGATGTGTTTAACGCTATGCTCGTATGCGCAAAGTAAAAAAGACATTAAAAAGCATGGTATTTCGTCGGTAACTATCACTGAAACGACCGACGGTAAAGTGTTGAATGATGAAAAAACAAGCTACGATTCTAAAGGAGAAGAACTTGAAAAAATAGAATATACCAAAGAAGGCATATTGAAAAAAACCACGAAAAATAAGCTTAATAATTTAGGCGATGTGGTAGAAGAAGAAGAGTATGATGAAAAAAATAACCTGAAGCAAAAAACAATTATTAAATACAATGCTTTAGGAAATAAAAAAGAAGAATTGATATACGATGCCAACAAAAAGCTTTTAAAAAAGCATGTATATGTTTACGATAATAAAGGCTTGAAAACAGAGCGTAAAACCCTTGATGCCTCCGGAAAACTAGTAAGCAGCAAAAAATACAGCTATACGTTTAAATAATAATTTGAATAACCTAGATCATATATTGACGCAATTTGAACCTATTACATTAGCCGAAATGGATAACGTTAAATTAATGGAACGAACGGATACAAAATATACGTTTAATATTACGGAACTTTCAAACGTGTTAGAACAAACGCGGCCGTTTTATAAAATATTAAGTGTAGAAAACAACAGAATTAGCCGATACAAAACATTGTATTATGATACTGACGGTTTTGATCTCTACAATAAACATCACAGTGGAAAACTGAACCGCTATAAAATAAGACACAGAACCTATGTGGAAAGTAACCTTGGGTTTTTGGAAGTAAAATTTAAAAACAACAAGGGCCGCACCATTAAAACACGGGTTAAAGAAAATAGCCAGGCTGAATTACACACAGGAAAAGCATTTGATTTTTTGAAGAAACAACTTCCTTTTTGTCCGCAAACCCTTGTGCCAAAACTCTGGATCAATTACAGCCGTATTACTTTGGTAAATAAACATTCGGCAGAACGTTTAACCATTGACCTTAACCTGGAGTTTAAAAAAGACGAGGCTACAAAAACAATGAATCAGTTGGTAATAGCTGAAGTAAAACAGGATAGTAAAATAGCTTCTCCGTTTGTAGCTATTATGAAAAGTAAACACATCCGCGAAGGCTCCATCAGTAAATATTGCTTTGGAATTGCCAGTTCTTACAGCATCGTAAAATCAAATAATTTTAAACAAAAATTAGCACGGATCAACAAATTAATAAATCCATGATGACACTCTTACAAGTTACAAACGATATAGTGCCTGTATTAACAGGCTATGAAGAACTGGAAAAAATTTCCACTAAAATATTTTTCAGATTACTGATTGACCTTGTCTCTGTTTTTATTCTGGTAAGAATTATTTATTATCCCATCTATAAACACCGCGAATTATTTTTCACCTATTTTATTTTTAATGTCGTTATTTTTCTTATTTCCTTTTTATTAAACAAAGTAGATCTGTCGATGGGAGCAGCCTTTGGTTTGTTTGCGGTGTTTAGTATGCTGCGGTACAAAACCGAAGAAATTGAGGATATGACCTATCTGTTCCTGGTTATTGCAATTGGCCTTGTATCGGCGGTTACCAAAATAAAAGACACAAGCGATAATGTGGAGTACCTTTTCTTAATTGCTATTAATATAGTTGTATTGGTTATTACATATTTGCTGGAAAGCAACCTGCTCATGAAGAAAGAAGTGGTAAAAACCATTTTATACGAAAACATTGAATTGATAAAAGCAGATAAAAAAGAAGAATTACTAGCCGATCTTAAAACCAGGACAGGCTTTAATGTGCACCGCTATTCGGTTCATAAAATAGATTTTTTAAAAGACGCCGCGCAAATTAAGATTTATTATTACGAGAGTTAATTGCCGGAAACAGGGCAGTCCGGACTATAAACACCTGTAAAACAGGGCAATGAGCGTCTATGGGGCATAGAGAGACTAATTTTTAGAAAAAATGTAATTATTTTTTGGAGATTTAAAAAAAGCCTTTATATTTGCAATCCCAAATCGGGAGATTAGCTCAGCTGGTTCAGAGCATCCCGATTTATCGGGAGGGTAACAAAAAAGTTCTTTGCATAAGTAGTTCAGTTTTTTTAGAATTACTTATAACATATTGGGAGATTAGCTCAGCTGGTTCAGAGCACCTGCCTTACAAGCAGGGGGTCACAGGTTCGAACCCTGTATCTCCCACCACCAACAAAATCAAGCCTTTCAAGAAATTGAAAGGCTTTTTTATTTTACCTTGGTGTAAACATAGTGTAAACAAATCAAATGCATCACTACATATACAATACTATTAATTAGATGTTTTTGAGCCAAACTAGCGTGTCATAACGTATTCTGACCTAAAGAAAGGAGCGAAGTATCGTCCCCATTGGATAAATTAATGCTTTTAATAGGTGTTTATAAAATTTTAATTTTCTTGTTCTTAATTCAGCAGGACATTTTATATTTGGACAATATTTGTCCCGAAAACAAATAACTTATGGCACAGAAAGAAACATTTGGAGAAGTAATTAGAAAACTACGAGAAGAAAGTGGACTTCCACTTAGGAAAGTAGCAGCCCGTTTAGACATAGACCCGTCTACACTTGGGAAAATTGAAAGAAATGAACGTATAGCAAATAAAGAAATGATTGAAAAATTTGCCGAAGTGTTTTCTATAAACTCAAAGCCCCTTCTTGTTTCCTATTTAAGCGATAAGATTGCCTATGAAATAATGGAGGAAGATTATACACAGGATATATTAAAAGTTGCCGAAGAAAAAATTGAATACTATAAAAAAGTAAAAAATTAATTATTATGCCCACTAAGACAAAAATAAAACCATATAAAGAAATTGATAGCGATATTCTAACTCTAGTTGAAGAAGATGGCTATCAGCTAAAAATCGGAGAAAATCCCGACGAAATTGATTTAGAACTTATCGATAAAATTAATATTTGGGATAAATCAGTTAAAGTTGAAGAAAATGGGTACTATTGGAATGGTGAACCATTTATAACAAAAGGTAAACTTCCTACAAACAACAAACCACTTGTTGTAGAATTATTCTGTGGTTGTGGTGGAACTTCTTTAGGCTTTGAATTAGCTGGTTTTGAAATTGCTATTGGTTGTGATATACACCAACCTTCAATAAATACTTTTAAAACCAACCATCCAAATGTTTCAACTGTTTTGGGAGATGTTAGAAAGGTAAATCCAAAATCGTTTTTAAAGCTTTTAGATGGAAGACAAGTTGACGTTTTAATTGGAGGCGTGCCTTGTCAGGGTTTCTCATTAAATAATAGAAAGAGGCACGAAGACGACGAGAGAAATTTACTTTACAAAGAGTTTATTCGTTTTATAAAGGCATTAAAACCAAAAGTAGTTGTTTTAGAAAATGTTTCTGGAATGAAAAGTACTGGTGATTTTGTAAAAACAATTGAAAAAGATTTAAGTCTTGCAGGAAATATGAAAGTGAAAAGTAAGTTGCTTTTTGCGCCCGATTATGGTGTGCCACAATCACGAACAAGATTAGTTTTCGTTGGAATTAGAGATGGCGAAGAATTCAATTTTTCTGAAATTAAGAAAACACACGGCCCAGAAACTAAAAAACCTTATGTAACAGTTAAAGACGCAATAGGCGATTTACCAAGCTTAAAGCCAAATGAAATTATAACTAAATATAAGAAAGAAGCGTTTAGTGAATATCAAAAATTTATGCGAAAAAA
Organism: Bacteroidota bacterium; assembly: GCA_040389965.1. Taxonomy (GTDB): domain Bacteria; phylum Bacteroidota; class Bacteroidia; order B-17B0; family Aurantibacillaceae; genus UBA4416. The sequence goes on along the minus strand of JAZJZF010000024.1, from coordinate 6,083 downwards.
TTTGAAAGATGACAAATTAACTAATCATAAAGCGCCCAATCACCCAAAAGAAGTAATTGAAAGAATTAAAAACACAAAGCCTGGAACTCCTATGTATCCAAATTTCAAACAGAGAATTCGTTTAGCTTGGGATATTCAAAGTCCTACACAAGTCTCTGGTGGGATAAGACCTCAATTTCAATTCGGACATCCATTAGACAACCGAGGTTTGAGTATAAGAGAAAGGTGCAGATTGCAAAGCTTCCCAGATAATTTTATTGTTAGTGGGGGCATTGTTCAGGGTAGAGTTCAAACAGGGAATGCGGTTCCTCCTTTGTTAGCAAAGGCAATTGCATTAGCCATAAAAAAATATTTATGAATTACAGAGTTTGGTATAGCACGGAAAGTTTTGCAGATTATATAATTGCAAAAACTAATCTTAGTGGCAAAAATATTGTCAAGAAAAAAATGTATGAGAGCGATGCAAATAATGCAAGAAATTTTCATTCATTACCAGACCATATAAAACAAATCCTTTATTTGGATGCGCCTGATTTAATTATTGAACTTGACACAGAGCCAATATTTTCTATTGAAGTTTCAACTGAGGCAGGAACAGGACATAATGCATTTCAGCGATTTGCAAGACTTGCAGCATCTGTAGAAAATGATGTGCCAGCATTTTATATTTATCCAGAAGCGGCAATTATTAAGAGAAAGAATACCCCGCCAAAGTGGGATAAAATAAATCCACTAGTTTTCAAAGCTATGGAAGATGTAATGACTATTTATAAAATTCCAGCATTACTTTACTATTTTCCTTCTGATTTCCGCACACACGCTAATGCCCAAACATCACCTAACATTAGGAATAAAGGACTGAAATACGATAGCAACAGAAATTTTGCGGGTAGCCCTGACAGTACACATTCTGAAATGATATTAATGTTCAATGCAATTAACGAGATAATTTCAGTTGTGGAACAATCGGGTGTTATTGAAGGTCGAGGGAAATTGCTAGGAAAAAGAATTTTAAATACTCGTAAATCATTTATGCAACAAGAGTTTTCTGCTAAAGGAGGCAACAATAATATGTCTCCTTTAACTGCAACGGTTAAAATTCCAACAGAATACTTGTTAAATCATTTATCACAATACGAAAGCAGAAATTATCAAATTGGCGAACTTTTAAGAAGTAGAGAAGAAACTATTATCTACAAAGTAGATGCTACTTTCAGGGGTGACCCTTATCCCGGGGCTTTGGCTGCAATAGACTATTTATTATGTAGAGAAGGGAAAACATTTGAAGAGAGAAAATATAATCTTGTAATGTGTTGGGGAAATCTCGAAATTGATGAGGAAGAAGAAACATTTTCAATTGACAGTAATAAAAGTACTGTTCACGATTTTGTAAATGCTGTAAAAGCAAGCGAAGGAAAAAATTTATTGACAAAAGATTATGATGATATTCCAAATAGCGAAATACCAAGGTATTATATGCAAGTTCGCTATGGCTCAATGTTTTCGAAAGTAAAACACATCAGAGTGTTTTCATATTTTGCAGATGCAATTTTATTCCCAGACGGAGCATTATGGAGAGACGCATAACTGAAGAACAGGCAACAAAAGTTATACTTAATTGGCTAGAAGCTAATGAATGGAAAATCATTTGTTTTGACTTTCCACAAAGTGGAACAGGCGTTTCATTGCATCCAAATGATGAATTACGAACAACAAAAAATAAAGGCGCATTTATTCCTGATATTGTAGCTATAAAAAATGGTACTGTAATTTTCTTTGAAAATAAAGATAGGTTTGTAATGGATGACTTTATTAAAGTCCAAGAATTAAGAAATAATGATTTTTATTCAAATTCCATTGGACAACTTTTGGAAGAATTTGAATATTCGGAAATATTTTACGGTGTTGGTTTAGTTCATTCAGCTAATACAGAACAAAAAACTAACCAAAATACAGACAAAATAGATTTTGCTATTTTTTATTGTGAAAATAAATCAATAAAGGTTCAATTTGATCCGAAAAAATTGTTCAAATAGTTAAGACTTTGATTATCCTTTGTGGTTCAATAAATAACGATGTAGGTTTTATATCACAAAAATCTTATTCTCTTCATATTTCCTTTGAAAGTATATAACGGGTTAAATGGGCGTCTATTCTTTATTAGTTTCTCACAATAGCAATATAAATACTTTATAGTTTAGCCAGTAAGAGATTATAAAATGACCTTAATTTGATTGAAATATAACTATAATTTGATTGAAAATTTCTTGTTGTAATTATGGTCTATTTAGGCTCAAATACCTAGCGAATTCAATGAATTTTTAAAGCTTTTCACTGTTTTTTCTCGTGTTTCATACATTTGCATAATCGCTTTTGGTATTTCAATACTATCGCCTTCATTTTTAAACCATCTTTTTATAGTGGAGGCACTCTTTCCGCTTAACCTTGAAATCAATGCAATATCTCCAAACTTTAAGTTTGCCTTAATTTTTTGCCTTTCTGATTTTGTAATAGTTGAATTCATTTCGTCTAATTAGGTTATATTATATCAAAAGGTTTATTCAATTCATATTTCCTTTGAAAGTGCATCACAGCTTCGTATGGATGCCCATTATTTACCAATTTATTACAATACTCATAGAGATGTTTTCTAGTTTTAAAGTTATGTTTTGAAATATCAAAATAATCTTCTTTAGAAAATTTCGGCTTAAAGTTTGGCAATAAATACTGCACATCTTTACCTAGTGCTTTAAAATCATAAAACCGAGTTAAAAAACTTAAAACCCCTCTCTTTATAAAAAAATCATTATAAAAACTTTGGTCTGATTTACACACATCATTTATTAAATAATCTTTCTTATTCATTTTTATTAATTCAATGGAATTTGACTTATCTAAAAAATTTCCTTGCCTCATATAAATTGTAATGAGTATTGTTTTTTCAAAATAACCATTTGAATGTAGCATAATTATTTTTCTCATCAATAGCTCTGCCTTATCCTTGGCTTCGTCATGCCCTGCATATTTGCTATATCCCGTCATATTGTCAACCTTTTGGCTGTAATTTGCAGGATGATTTTTATCCAATTTCATTTCCCAATAAAATGTACTATAAATTTTATCTTGGTTCTTTTTTTTGTTTTCCATTTTTTCTCCTAACTATTATTGTAAACTATGCAAACATTTGTAAACTCTTGTTTTTGAAACTTTACCAAGGGACACCTCCTAACTGAATAACAGGGAATTACTGAAAAAAATAATTAGGGGGGTTCTCTTTCTACTCTTTTGAAATATGTATTTCAAAAAAGCGCACTATAAACTAAACGTGCACCATTTAGCTTTCATTTTATGTTAATATAAGTCCTTACTCTCTTAATTTGCTCTTAAAGTAATTTTCAAAAAGGCTTTCATTCAATGATATACTTTATATTTTGTTCTCTTAATTGATGTTCTTCTTCTCTTTGCCTTCTAGCACCTTTAAAACCAGTTCCTTTTTTTATTATTTGTGGGGCAACATCTAATGAAATTTCGGGAGATACGGCACTATTATCGTGCTTTTCAGGGTCGCTAATAGTAATACTACTTGGCTTTTCGGCAGTACTATTAGTAATACTACTTGGCAGTTCTATTAAATACTTTTTGATAAACGTAATATCAGCAGGGAAAACGTCTAAGGTGTTTTCAATTTCCTTATACGTTTTGCCGTTTTTCAGCATCTCATAAATAGCTTTATCTTTTTCACTTAAAGTGGATATAACTTCCGCTATGCTTTTACATTGTATTAGCATTTCAATAATTTGTCTTTTTTTCAAGTTAAATTTGCGATTAGTAGTTGTTATAATTATCTAGTTATATTATTATCAAATAGCTTTTATTGTAATTCTTTCAATAGTTCTCCTTTGCTTTTTTTCTTTCCTTCCAATAGCCAAGCATTTAATTCTGATTTTTTGAAATATAATTTCTTGCCTCTTTTTATAAAAGGTATTTCTCGTTTTGACGTAAAGCCATATAAAGTTTGTCGTGCAAGATTTAAAAAAATAGTAGCTTCTTCAACAGAGAGAATTTTATCCTCTTCATTGCTCGAACTATTAACTCCAAAGCTTGTGAGTGCCTTATTAACACATAATTGAATTAAATTCTCAAGGTCATTCTTAGTGGTAACGATAATATTGTCCATCTTCTATATTTTCACCAAAAATGAGAACTATTGATAAGACTTTAAGGCAAGTTGCCTTGAACTTGCCTCAAATATTTATTGATTCTTAGTTTTCTTTCTTTTATCATCACGATAATTCTTACTAAATGCTGTTTTTAATTCATCAAATATTTTCCCCGTCTCAAAATCATTATTCGAATTATGTATTCCTTTAGAAATATTAGATTGCCAACTTTTCCCTAGTTTATAATCTAATCGGTCGGCAATTTCTTCAACAATTTTTGTTATTTCACCAGTCCCACTATTTATTTTACCAGCATAATGCAAGGCATAAATTAATTTCAAGAAATCACGTTGATGTAAATCTGTTAATTTGATTCTTGTACTTTTTATATTGTTTTCAAAATCATTTGATAATTGCTCGGATTCAATATTTTCTTCTTCAGTTGTAAATGATTCAATTTCTTCATCGAGAAATTCTATAAACGCTCTAAATCCTTTATCAATAGCAATTGAAATGAGCAACTTCCTTTTTTCTTTTTTGTCCAGTATTTTACTATAAATTTCGAAAGCTCCAGAGAAATTAACTTTTTTATCTACTAATTGATAATGATTGATTTCTTCTATTTTTTGATATAGTTCGAATTTCATTGCATTGAAATCTATTATAGAATAAGCACCGTCCCGCATTATTTTTATAATATGTTCTTTGCCATTATCTCCCGCTTTTTCTTTTCTTTGTTCATATTCTTTTTTAAGTATGGCTAATATAGTAGCTTCGTCTTTAAGTCCAGTCTCAAGAAATGTTTTAATACTCTTGGCGTCGTTTACAGGTTTGGTTTCAAGAAATCTTTTACATATATCGTAGGCACTTTCAAAGTTTTCGATTAGTGGTAATTTAAAATTTATACGATTATCCATAGTTTAAAAGAGTTTTTAATTACAATAAATTTACTGCCGTTGTTAATTCCGAATTTTCAAAACTATCTAAATACACTTGTGTAATTTCTTCTGTTTCGTGTCCTAGTAAGTCTTTTATTTTTGAGGTTGAAATTCCTTCACGTTTCAATATAGTTGCTGAACTATGTCTTGCAACATAGGTGGTTAATGTTTCTGTTATACTGCATTTTTCAGCTATGTCTTTTAAATTCTTGTTTACTATTTGCAAAACCTTATGTAATCGATTTGCTTTTTGCTGTGCTGTTTTATGTCTGCTTTCCGAATAAATTGGAAAGATATATTTGTCAACTTGGATGGATATATAATAATTTAAAATTGCTTTTGCTTTTGGATGTAACGGCGTGTTATATAGTTTATGTGTTTTGGTTCTTGTATATTGTAGTTGGTCGTTTACAATATTTTTTTTAGTAAGGTTTGCCATATCTACAAAGTTTGTTCCCATACTATAATAACTAAAAAGAAATATATTTTTAGCGTGGAAAATTGCAGAATCCTTTTGCAATTTTAATTTTTCGATAGCTGTTATTTGCGCTCTGTTTAATGCTCGTTTTTGTGTTACAGTATTTAGGCTGCCAATTTTATATGTTTTAAATGGATATACATTTGCCTCTATTACGTCTTCTTTGATTGCTCTATTAAATAAGGCTCTTAATGTTCGCATATATGTTGAGATGCTGCTTTCTTTCCAACCCTTTAGTTTCCAAGAATTTTCTAGTTTTATTAAGAACGCATAATCAATATCAAAAAACGCCAAATCTTTTTCGCCTGTAAAAGTGTTTATCACGTTTTTACAAGTTTGGTAAATATCAGCGTTTCCAATTCTGTTGTTTTTTCTCAGGTCTGCAATTACTTCATCAAAAAAACCAATAACAGAAGCCGCAGCTTTTTTTCGTTTTACTTTTTTGACAACTGTTTCAGCAGAATAATCAGCAGGTTGCATTTCCAATGCTAAAACTTGTTTTGATAG
>JAZJZF010000023.1:122975-144660 GCA_040389965.1 Bacteroidota bacterium | reverse complement strand
TAACTGGCAACACGACTGATTTTGGTTCAGTAGAGTCTAGGTTCGAGCCCTAGTCGGACAACAACTAACACTAAGAATCAGGCATTTAAAGCCGATTTGAAAAAACAAAAAAAGCCCTGATTTTTCAGGGCTTTTTTATTAGGATAATTCCGGAGCATCATTCTACCTCTTCTCCACCACAATGCGCTCTGTCATATAAACGCTGTTATCAAGCGTTACCTTTAGAACATAAATGCCATTATCAAATTTCGAAAGATCGAGTGTTGATGAAGCGTCGGTAGCTGTTTTTAGAAATACCTGTTTCCCCATAATATCATATAATTCCAGCGTTTTTGTACCCGTTAATTGAGCCATGTCTATAGTCAGGAACTGATCTGCAGGATTAGGATATATTTTTACAGTTTGTTTTAATTGCTCTTCAATATTTACACACTGTTGTACTATGACAAATGTATTGACTGTTTTTGAACAGCCGTTGATCATCCCCGTAACGGTATAAAGTGTAGAAACCGTTGGTGTTACAGCAATAGAAGCACCGGAGGCTCCTGTACTCCACGAATACGTACTGGCACCTGTCACAGAAAGTGTAGCAGCACTTCCTGTACAAATTGTTTGTGAATTAACACTCAAAACCGGTAAAGGAGTTACTGTAATAACTTTGGTGATAGTTGCTCCCGATCCAAAAGAATTGGACGCATCCAAAGTAACCGTATAAGTTCCCACAGTATAATAGGTAGCCACTACATTTTGATTGGTAGATGTAGCAGGCAGTGCACCGGTTAAAGTCCAGTTCCAGGTTGTTGGTGCATTGGTGGTATTGTCTGTAAGTGTTATTGGCTGGCCTATACAGGTAGTTGCTGTAGAGGCCGTAAAGTTGGTAACAGGAGGTGTATTGGTAATAGCATCGTTACGGGTATACCATATAGGTGAGGTCCATACAATGTCGCCATCTGTTTGTGTGATTTTTAAATAATAATAGTATGTCGTGTTATTGGCAATACTATGTGTGTAAGATAAAGTAGTTGTATTGGTTACTGTGGTTAAAACCGTAGCATTAGAGCCACTGCCGGGTACTCCGTAATAAATGGCAATGGAAGATACATTTTCAGCATCCGGATCTGTGACTGAAGCCGTAATAACCGGCGTGCCTGTATGTGTTATAATACTTCCCATAGGCTGGGTAAAAACAGAAAAATTCACTTTCACATTCCAATCATCGGTGCTATAAAACCGCATTTTACGAATGGCATCTAAAACATCTACCCGCGTTAATGCCGGTGCAAGTATCGCTAAACGGCCATCTGTCTGGCGACCAAATACAGAGTTATGTGTATCATGATCCAAGCCAACTCCTAAATGGTATCCTCTTTTTAAAGCATCATTGTACCTCGCAATATAATTGCCCGATGAGGGATCAGAATAACTTGTATTGGTTGAAAAAGCAGGACCGCTTCTTGCAGCCATTCCTACAATGGCATTATCAGCCATAATAGTAGATGCTCCTGTAAATAAATTACTGTAGTCTGATGATTGCGGATGAGCCAGGTAAGCAAAGGATCCCGGTTTTTCATTTATTTTTTGCCATAGGGAAGCATAATCGTCCTGAGCCACATACACATCATAATCGTTGGTATCCCAGCCCATCAAAGAATCATAACCATATACGATCACATGTCCCCCACCTGAAATAACGCCCCACTCCATACCATACAATGCCACAAAAGTACCATCATTGTTAGCCGAATTGGCATCTGCTATGCCTCTATGGAAATTGGCCGGCGATGTCATCCCTGCACTAAAATGGTTATGCTCCGAAATACCATAAAAATCAACATGCTGCGACTGTTTGGCGTAATTAAAATCCTGAATGGGTTTTGTCATCATAGACGTAGCGCTATCCTCATTACCATCGGAGTAGGAACTGTGCGCATGGATATTACCAAAGTAATAGTTATAGCTTTGGGCTTTTATATTATGACTAAAAACTGTTGCTAACGAAAGTAGCGTAAAAACGATTTTGTACATGATGAGGGCTTGTATTTATATTATATATAAAGATAAGATTAAAATTCTCTTTCTATCTGCAGTTCAAAAATCCGACAAAAAGTCTTTCATTATTTAACATTTTAAGAGGCCAGTTTTAAGCGTTCGCTTATTTTTTCCTTGATCAGGGTTTGAACCGACCTGTGTGTAATCTTACTTTCGAGCCATGAAATAATATCAAAATATAAAAAAGCCCGCTTTTCAAATTTATTTTTTTGCAGCGATTCCATCTGAGCTTTAAGCAATACAAATCGCTTTTGAACATTCTTGATTTCTTTTTCCATTAATAAGCTTTTCAGGAAATCGAGGATGTATTTTTGGTATAAAGACAAGTCTCCTTTTTTCTTAAAATAACGGTAGGTAGATTTAATGTAGGATTCTACAAGGTCATCATTTCCCAGCTCGAAGTGACTAATAAGTGAGAGAATACGGCCAAAGGAATGCAGATCTTCCCGCAAAGCTATTTCACGTTCATTGGTAATTTTATTAAGCCAGGTAAGACCTGTTCTGTAATCGCCACTCCCAAAATACAGGCAGGCAATTTTGTAGTACAACAATAAAATAGAATGCTTATCGAGCCTTGTTACAAATTTATTCAGCTCATTCTCTAAGGCAACAACAATGCGGGTTCCCGATTTAAATTCGCCCAACATAAAGTGCCTGTTCATTTCATGAATATAAATGGCTTTAAATAAATTGAGGTTCAGGTTTTCGGTAAGAATAATATTTTTTTCACGTTTAATGGCTATTAATCGTTTCAGCGTTTCAGAAAACTCGTTGTATTTCAATAATTTGTTTTGTACTGCCAGTAAGCTGTTCAGGGCTTTAATATACATTTCGGGTTTCAGGGGTTTCATTTCGGGTTGCTCTTCAAACAGGTTTACCCATTTGTTGGCGTAGACATATCCTTCTTTAAAATCCTGAATAAAAAAGTAAAACCCTACATATGATTTGTAAAGGTGCAGTTTTTCGTGAAAGGAAAGGTTTTCGATTTTATATTTCGGGAGGCTCGAATTAAAAAATTGTGTTACTTTTTCAAGGTCATATTTATTCCTCACAAAACCCGATTTGTTGTAGTACGAATCAAGCTTTAAAGACAGGTTAGAAAAAATATTAATGTTTTTGATACTCTCTGTAACCTTTACTGTTTCTTCTATAATGTGGCTTACACGCTCTTCGTTACCGGCACCCAATGTTTTTGAAATAACCAGTTTTTCGATCTCTAAAATTTCCAGTAAAAAAATAGACTGGTCGTTACTTACAGCCATTTTTTTTGCTTTGTCAATCATCTTTACACATTCTCTGTATAAACATTTACTGTATAAGAGCCGGGCATAATCGATCAGTTCCATGATCTTAATGCTTCTTAAACTATTGCTGTTACAGAGCCGGAGACTTTTAAGCAATTGAAAATACAAATGGGTTTTAAGATTTGGTAATTGCTGCGGCAGCAAAGCCGTTTCCTTTTTCAGGATCTTATCTTCGTTATATATTTTTTGTTTTTCAATGGCATCGAAAAGGATAATGAATTTTTTATCTTCAATATCACCCAGGCGGGAAACGTATAATTTAAAAAAGCGTTTCTCTCCCTTTGAAAGGGCTTTAATCAGGTTGAATAATTGATCAGATTTTACGTTAGACATCGTATATTTAAAAAGTATTTTTTTCTTTATTTACAAGTATTATATCAAATTTAATGATATAATATTAGTATTTATATTTCGTATCACTTTTTTATTTTAATTCTGTATTCTGTCTTCTCTCGAATACCTTTGCATGAATAATCACCTATTTACTTTAAAATGAAAACTACCGCAGCTATTACAGCCGTATCGGCTTATCTCCCCGACTATATTTTATCTAATAAAGAGTTGGAGAAAATGGTAGATACCAACGATGAGTGGATCATGAGCAGATGTGGTGTAAGTGAGCGACGCATTTTAAAAGACAAAGACAAGGCCAGCGCTTTTATGGCTGCGGAAGCTGCTAAAAAAATACTGGCTAAAAAGAATTTGTCGCCTTTGGATATTGACCTGATCATTGTAGCCACGGTTACTCCCGATCATCAATATCCTGCTACTGCTAACATTGTGGCAGATATGATAGGTGCCACCAATGCCTGGGGTTTTGACCTGCAGGCGGCCTGCTCCAGTTTTATTTATGCATTAACCACCGCTTCCAAATTTATTGAAACAGGAGCCCATAAAAAAGTATTAGTAATTGGCTCTGATAAAATGAGCAGTATTATTGATTATACCGATCGTAAAACCTCTATTTTATTTGGCGACGGCGCAGGTGCTGTGTTACTGGAACCAACCACTGATGGTACAGGTATACTGGACAGCAAAATGTACGTTGACGGAAGCGGTAAAAAATATTTATACCAGCCTGCAGGTGGCAGCTTAGTGCCATCATCTGTTGAATCCGTTACCAACAAACAACACTTTGTAGAAATGGATGGCCAGGCAGTATTTAAAGTAGCCGTTATTAAAATGGCGGACGTTGCTGAAGAAATTATGCAGCGCAATCATTTAAAAGCCGAAGACATTGCCTTTTTAGTGCCTCACCAGGCTAATAAACGTATTATTGAAGGCACAGCCAATCGCATGGGTATTGGCATGGACAAAGTAATGCTAAACATTCAGAAATACGGTAACACCACTTCTGCCACCTTGCCAATTTGCCTGGCAGAGTGGGAAAATCAACTCAAAAAAGGAGATAATTTGGTGCTTACCACTTTTGGTGCAGGCTTTACCTGGGGCGGGCTTTATTTGAAGTGGAGTTATTGATTCCAGACTTGCCATTTTGTCATTTTTTGCCCTCTTGGTATAACCTTTGCCTGTTATATGGCTCAAAGTATTTATATTTAATCAAAATTATACACGACACATGAGCACAGGAAAGATTAACGTACAAACAGAGAACATTTTCCCCATTATTAAAAAATTCCTTTACAGCGACCACGAAATCTTTTTACGTGAGTTGGTAAGTAATGCCACCGATGCTACCCAAAAATTAAAAGCATTAGCCTCTATGGGTGAAGCTAAAGGCGATTTAGGGGATCTTAAAATTGAAGTTATTTTAGACAAAGTTGCCAAAACCCTTACCATTAAAGATAAAGGGCTTGGGATGACAGGCGAGGAAATTGAAAAATACATTACGCAAATTGCTTTCAGTGGTGCTGAAGAGTTTGTGAACCAATACAAAGATAAAGTTGACAAAAATGTGGTAATCGGCCATTTCGGCTTAGGTTTCTACTCTGCCTTTATGGTGGCTAAAAAAGTAGAGATCTTCTCTTTATCCTACAAAGAAGGCTCTAAAGCAGTGCGTTGGGAATGTGACGGTAGTCCTGAATATACGCTTGAAGAGAATGATACTAAAAAAGAGCGTGGAACAAGTATCGTATTACACATTGCCGATGACAGTGAAGAGTTTTTAGAAGATTCCCGCATTCAAACCTTACTAACCAAATACTGTAAATTTTTACCGGTAGAGATCGTTTTCGGAACAAAATCATCCTGGGTTCCTACAGGCGAAAAAGATGAAAAAGGACATGAGAAAGAAGAAGAGATCCAGGTAGAAAATATTATCAATAATCCTGTACCATTATGGGTTAAAAAACCGGCAGATCTTAAAGATGAGGATTACAAAGCTTTCTACCGCGAATTGTATCCAATGCAATTTGAAGAGCCTTTGTTTCACATTCACATGAACGTGGATTATCCTTTTAACTTAACCGGTATTTTATATTTCCCTAAATTATCCAACAAGTTCGAAGCGCCTAAAGACCGTATTCAGTTATACAGTAACCAGGTGTTTGTGACGGACAATGTGGAAAACATTGTACCTGATTTCTTAACTATGCTGCGTGGTGTGATCGATAGTCCGGATATCCCGTTAAACGTGAGCCGTAGCTATTTACAAGCGGATGGTAACGTAAAGAAAATATCAGCACACATTACTAAAAAAGTAGCCGATAAGCTGGAAGATATCTTTAAAAAAGAACGTACCGATTTTGAAGCGAAATGGGACGATATTAAAATATTTGTACAATACGGTATGATCAGCGATGAGAAATTCTACGAAAAAGCCGTAAAATTTGCCCTGCTTAAAAATACCGATAATAAAGCCTTTACCTTTGAAGAATACAATGCACATGTAAAACCAAACCAAACGGATAAAGACAATAAAACGATTTACTTATACGCTACCAATGTTGATGAACAACATACATACATTGATGCAGCAAAATCAAGAGGTTATGATGTTTTGTTAATGGATTCTCCATTAGATGCGCATTACATTAACCACCTGGAAAGCAAATTAGACAATGTACAATTTGTACGTGTAGATAGCGACACCGTTGAGAAATTGATCAAAAAAGACGATGCACAGGTAAGCAAATTAAGCGAAGAAGAACAAAATACCTTGAAACCAATTGTGGAAGGGGTGGTTGCTAAAGAAAAATACACGGTTGTATTTGAAAGCTTAAGCGAAACGGATTCTCCAATGCTGATTACACGCCCTGAATTTATGCGCCGTATGAAAGAGATGAGTGCCATGGGTGGCGGCGGTGGAATGAATTTTTATGGTTCTATGCCCGACATGTACAATTTAGTAGTAAACGCCAACCATCCTTTAATCGGGAAAATACTGGCCGAAAAAGATGCAAAAATGCAAACGCAATTAGCGAAGCAAGCTGCTGATCTGGCCTTGCTATCACAAGGTTTGTTGAAAGGCGAAGAGCTTACTAGATTTATCAAGCGCTCTGTTGAGATGATTAATTAATATTGTTACTTCATGAGATGCTGAATCAAGTTCAGCATGACAGGCAATAAAACAATAGCAAAAAACATTACCTTTAATAAAAATACCATTATGGAAAATCAAAATCCCGAAAACCAGTTAAACATAGAGCTTTCTGAAGAGATTGCGGAAGGAATATATTCTAACCTAGCTATTATTACACATTCTCCAACAGAGTTTGTGGTAGATTTTATTAAAGTAATGCCGGGTGTGCCTAAAGCAAAAGTGAAATCACGTATTGTGTTAACACCCCAGCATGCCAAGCGTTTAATGAAAGCCTTATCTGAAAATGTGCAACGCTTTGAGCAAATGAACGGTAAAATAAAAGACAGTGAAATGAATGCATTGCCTCTTAACTTTGGCGGACCAACAGCTCAGGCATAATGGATATAGCCGCAAAAATAGTTATAGGATTAGTTGCAGCCATTCACTGCTACATTTTGTGGCTCGAAATGTTTGCATGGGAAACCAAAGGGAAGGAAGCTTTTAAAGGATCGCTGGCACCCGAAATGTTTAAGCCAACCAAAACACTGGCAGCTAACCAGGGCTTATACAATGGTTTTCTGGCGGCAGGGTTGATCTGGAGCTTCTTTATTACTAATGCCGAATGGCAGAATAACGTAGCCTTGTTCTTTTTAGGATGTGTGGCAGTTGCCGGTATTTATGGCGCTATTACAGCTTCTAAAAAAATCTTATTTATTCAAACCATTCCTGCAGCTATTGGCATCATTCTCGTTTTATTGAAGTAATAGCTTGCCTCATAAAATAAATACGAAGGAGATCTTTAAAATGATCTCCTTTTCTTTTTATGTCAGGAACAATCCTGTACATTTACACCATAAAACGGATAAAAAATGGCGAATTTTATACTGATCGGATTTTGTATTCTTGCAGGGGTCTTATTCAGGTATAGAAAACTCGTTCCGTCAGATACGCACAAGGGTATCAATGTCTGGATCATTAACATTGCTTTACCTGCAGTCTCTTTTAAATACCTCACACATCTCGATCTTTCTTCTAACCTTATTATTCCTGCTATTTCGCCTTTAGTAGTATTTGCAGGTGCCATCTTGTTCATATTTCTAGTTGGGAAGTTTTTTAAAATGAACAAGTCGCAACATGGCGCCATGCAACTGACCTCCGGTTTAAGTAATACGTCCTTTGTTGGCTTTCCTTTAATATTGGCTTATTTCAGCGAAAAAGAAATCAGCATTGCCATTATCTGTGACCAGGTCACATTTTTGTTGTTTTCCCTGTTTGGCATTGCCATTGCAGTAAACTCTACCGGAAGTGGAAAAGTAAGTACCGGCGAGTTATTTAAAAAAGTGGTAACTTTTCCACCCCTATTGGGCTGTATAGCCGCATTGCTTATTCCTAAAGAAAGCGACCTTTCTTTGATAGAACCGGTATTTGCCATGCTTGCTGCTACTGTAGCACCGTTAGCGTTGTTTTCTGTTGGCCTGCAATTATCGCTTAAAGGCTGGAAAGAGGAAGTGAAGCCAATGCTGATTGTATTAAGCTACAAATTATTCCTTGCTCCTGCCCTTGTATTAAGCATTCTTATTCTTTTAAATCTGCATGGAACCATCTCTAAAATTGCTGTGTTTGAAGCTGCCATGCCGGTGTTTTTGTCTGCTACCATTTTAGCCGACAGGTATAATTTAAGCCCTCGTTTTACTAACCTTATTATTGGTGTCAGTATCCTGTTATCCTTTGGTACTACCTGGATCTGGTGGCATTTAGTAGAATACTTTTTATAAGCGTTCGGCTGCAAAAAATAGTTACCAAATAAAAAGGGAGAATAAATTCTCCCTTTTTATTTAAATTCCTGAAACAGCAGTTTTTAAACCGTTAGTTTCTTGTATCTAGGGCGTTTTGGCTCTACGTTACCTAAACGTTTTTTACGGTTCTCTTCGTATTCGCTATAACCACCTTCAAACCAATATACTGTACTATCGCCTTCAAAGGCCAGGATGTGTGTACACACACGATCCAGGAACCACCTATCGTGGCTGATAATAACCGCACAGCCGGCGAAGTTCTCCAAACCTTCTTCCAAAGCACGTAAGGTATTTACATCCAAATCATTGGTAGGCTCATCGAGTAATAACACGTTACCTTCTTCTTTCAGTGCCATTGCCAAATGCAAACGGTTACGCTCTCCACCTGATAATACACTTACTTTTTTTCCCTGATCGCTACCGGCAAAGTTAAAGCGCGATATATAAGCGCGGGCGTTCATTGGTTTTCCACCAAGGGTGATATTATCCAAACCTCCGCTTAATACATCGTATACTGTTTTGTTAGGATCCAATTCTTTATGATTTTGATCTACATAAGCGATCTTAACCGTAGGTCCTACTTTAAATTCTCCGCCATTAGGAGTTTCCTCTCCCATGATCATACGGAATAAGGTTGTTTTACCGGCACCATTTGGCCCAATAATACCAACGATTCCAGCAGGAGGTAATTTAAAATTCAAATGTTCATATAACAAACGGTCACCAAACCCTTTAGATACTTCAATGGCTTCAATAACTTCGTTACCAAGGCGCGGACCGTTAGGAATAAAGATCTCCAGTCTTTCTTCTTTATCCTTAATGTCTTCGCTCATCATTTTATCGTAGTTATTTAAACGGGCTTTTTGTTTTACACCACGTCCTTTCACTCCCTGGCGAACCCAGTCTAACTCACGCGCTAATGTTTTCTGGCGTTTGCTTTCTGTTTTCTCTTCCTGTTTTAAACGGTTTCCTTTTTGTTCTAACCATGATGAATAGTTACCTTTCCATGGAATACCTTCTCCACGATCTAACTCCAAAATCCAGCCCGCTACATTATCAAGGAAATACCTATCGTGGGTTACTGCAATAACAGTTCCTTTATATTGTTGCAAGTGCTGCTCTAACCAATCAACGCTTTCTGCATCCAAGTGGTTGGTAGGCTCATCGAGTAATAAAATATCCGGTTCCTGTAACAATAAACGGCATAGAGCTCCACGGCGAAATGTCCGGCATCAACGCGCTAGGCAAGATCGACGCGGTGTTCTACGAAAAACCGCTCAACCTCGGCCCCGGCGCTGGCCCGGCGACCAATCAGGACACCATTGACGTGCTGATTGGGCTCGCGATGCACGCCGAACACGGCGGCGCTCTCCACCTGATAATACTTTTATCAGGGTATTACTTTCTGCACAACGTAAGGCATCCATCGCTAATTCCAAACGAGTATCCAGGTTCCAAAGATCGAACTGATCAATGAGCTCCTGCAGTTGCGCCTGGCGATTGATGAGTTTATCCATTTTATCGGGATCATTTAAAATTTCTTCGTCCATGAATTTATTATTCACTTCTTCAAATTCATTTAAAATATCCACGTGTTTTTGCGCGCCTTCGCGCACTACTTCAATGACTGTTTTATTCTCGTCGAGCTTTGGTTCTTGCTCTAAAAGGCCAATAGAATAACCCGGCGACTGGTGGATCTCTCCTAAGTAATCCTTATCGATACCCGCCATAATACGCAGTAAAGACGATTTACCTGAACCGTTTAAACCGAGTACCCCTATTTTTGCTCCATAATAAAAGGAGATATAAATATCTTTTAAAACCTGTTTTTGTGGCGGATGTATCTTGGATACATTAACCATACTATAAATAATTTGTCTTCCTACTTCTGACATATCTGATGAATTTTAAGGCTATAAAGTTAAGATAAAAAACCAAAGTTTGGCATAAAATAGAAAAAGGCATCCATCGGTCAGAGGATGCCTTTTTACAGCTGTTTTGAGCCTATTTAGTTAGCAGACTTCCATTTTCCGTAATATTCTTTTGCGATCTGTTTAATGACATGTTTCATAGCACCCGCCCAAAAGTTACGAAGGCCTATACCTGTTGGTTTACCTGTTATTTTTTCACTGATCAAAATTGCTTTTGTTTTGATGTCGAAAACCACAGCGTATACGATTGCTTCATCGGAGGTTTTATTAAAGCTTTCTACAACAAAGGTTACTCCCACTCCTGCTTGCTTTTCGCCACCGGTTAATTTTGCGACAGCACTTTTAATAGATTTTTGTGCATCGGCAAACACATAAGAATTTACCATCATTAAGTTATCTGTTTTTATGGTTTGGTTTGCTTTTTCTACAGGGCCAATATCATAGAAAACACTTTCTTTTTCAAAGGCTTCTTTAATCTTAAAGTTTTGTGGCTCTGCAATCATTAATCCATTCCATGCCGACATCCATTTTGTTTTAATTTCTGCAGCTGTTGCGGGAGCCGCTCCCATGGCCTGATCAAACTGACCTACCATTTTTGCTTCCGTAAAATTTAAGCCATACCAAACAATTTCTTTGGCAGTAAACAGGTCTTTAGCGGTGTTTTGTGATGCAAGACTTATCCATAAGCCTGTGCAAAGAAGTAAAGCTAGTTTTTTCATAATTAAAGGTTTTAGTATATTTTTATTTAGCGTATTCATAAAAAACTGAACCGATATTTAATTTCTTTTTTTCTGATGAAAAAGAAACAAAAAAATCAAGCCAAAACTTGAATTTAATACCTGTTTTGACTTTTATAAAATTAAAACAAATTACCTTAATATAGTTCCCATTTTTAGAGTATTTTTTAACCTTTAGGAAAATACACCAGGTGCTTTTCGTTGTACATACGAATGTATTTTGTAGCGAACTCTTTTTTCTTTTTCCTCCCAAGCGCCATGTATTCTTTGTATACTACATCATCTCTCTTTAGGTATTCTTCAAGCTGTTCTACACTAAAAGGCATGATTTCCCCACTGTAAAAATCAAAGAGGAATTGCCTCATTTCTATGGTTTTGGTTGGCGAGCTGCCAATAGGAGCATTTATAAAGGCATTATAACCGGGAGAGTAACCAACTACTTCAACCGTGCCAATAAAATTACTGATGGCACCAAAAACCGGAACCCTGAAAAAGTTTTTATTCTGGTTAATGAAAATAATATTGTTCTGGCAGTAGCCCCACACTTTTTCGGAGCGAATCTTAGAGATAGATCCATCGCGCTCCTGATAGTCTATAAATTCTTCTTCTATTAATTTGGAGTAAAAATCGAGCTGATCTTTATTAATTTTTGTAATGATCTTTTCTTTGGGGATGGGCCAGTTATAGCGAAACTCATCGTAACTAAGGTACAGCCCTTCGTATAACCTGAAATCTCCTGCATATGCCACAGAATCCTGAGCCATGCTTTTTTTGCATAACATACAGGACAAAAGCATTAAAAATAAAGCAAATCGCATCTTGTAAATATCTAAATTTTTTGTAACTTAATGTGATAAAATTTTACGATGTCCAGATATTTTACATTTTTTATACTCCTCATCTTCTCTGTTATTATAAAGGCACAAAGTGTTTTCAATAACACCTTACTCCAAAAAATAGATGAAGGAAATGTATCGGAAAAACTACATGTATTTATTCAGGTAAAACCACATACGGAGATTGATTTTTCTACCATTCCGGATGCAACGGTGCACTACAAGGCAGGAAACATTTATTCTCTTACAACAAGTCTGAGCTCCATAAAAATAGTAGGTCATTTAAAAAACACTGTCAGAGTCGAGTTTACAGAGCATCACTATCAATTAATGAGCGATACCTGTGTGGTACGAAACCGGATACAAAACATTAAAACAGGAACTTTACCGCTAACGCAGGCATATGATGGAAGTGGTGTTATTGTTGGTATTGTTGACAGTGGCACTGATTTTAATCATCCCGATTTTAAAGATGCCAATGGAAAAAGCAGGATCAATTTTTTATGGGACATGAACAAACCTGTGGCAGTGAATACACCTACCCTTTTCGGTTATGGGCAGGAATGGCCCAATACAGAGATTGACCTTGGAAATTGCACGCACGATGATTTGGCGCATTATGGCCATGGCACTGCCAGCTCCGGCATTGCGGCAGGAAACGGCCTAGCGATTAACCACTTTGAAGGCATGGCCCCAAAGGCCGATATTATTGTTGTAGCGCTTGATTTCGGGAATCCTAACCATACCATTTCTGATGCCATTCAATACATTTTTACAAAAGCGCAACAAGCCGGTAAGCCGGTGGTTATTAACGCCAGTGTAGGTGATTATGACGGCAGTCATGATGGTACGGATCTGGAAACACAGCTTATCAATAATTTAATTACGGCGATGTCGGGAAGGGCATTGGTTGCTTCGGCAGGAAATGCGGGCAACATTCCTTTTCATGTGGGTTATGCTGTAACACCCGGTGATACAAGCTTTTCATGGATCAACAGTTCGGGTACTATTTTTAATGACGAGTATGCCGATACGCTTCAAATAAAAAACGTAAAATATTCTGTTGGTGTTGATAATCCCGGTTTTCATGACTTAGGGAGAATCTCCTTCAAACCATACAATTATGCGTTAAATACCTTGAAGCGCGATACGATCTACCATAATTTACAACGCATTGGTATTGTTGAATCTTCTGCAAGCATTAATGCCTTTGGCGTGTATGAATTATCTTTAAAAATAAGACCCGATAGCGCCAATTATTTCTGGCGCGTTGAGCATACAGGTTCAGGCCACATTGATTCGTGGAATTTTGATTATGTGACTTCCGGATTACCTAATAGCTCGCAATACGCGAGAATGAGTCATTATAAAAAAGCAGATACAGCGCAAACCATTGTAAGCGGTTTTCAATGCAGTAATGAAGTGATTGCGGTAGCAAATTATGTGAACAGAAATCAGTATGTGGATGTAAACGGAACTACTCAAATAACTACCGAAGTACCCGGAGAAATTGCTGCAAGCAGTAGCATTGGCCCATCGCGCGACAATAAAGTAAAACCTGATATTACGGCATCGGGGGCTACTATTTTAACGAGCGCCGCCCTTGGTATGCTTCCTAATTTAATAGCAAATGCTCCACAGGTAGTCGCCCAGGGGGGTTATCATATCACCGCAGGAGGCACATCTGCTTCAAGCCCTGTAGTAGCTGGTTTTGCAGCCCTGTACCTTCAAAAAAACCCTACGGCAACTAATCAGCAAATTAAACAGGCCATTATAAATTGTGCTTACAGCGATGTATATACAAGTTCAACAGTGCCTAACACCCGCTGGGGCTATGGAAAACTGGACGGGTTTAAAGCGATGACCTGTAACATGAGCACCAGTGGAATTGCTAGTACTGAAGCTGATCAGACTATCAAAGTGCAACCTAATCCTTTAACGGATGAAACTACCATTACTTTTAAGACCGGAGATTTAAGAACCGTAAAAGTCTATAACTCCTCCGGACAGCTTATTTTAAAAGACACTTGCACAAGCGATACATTTATCCTGAAAAGAAATAACCTGGCACCGGGTTTGTATTTAGTATTAACTGAGGCTAAAAACGAGCTTCATACGGTAAAAATATTAATTTTGTAAGCTTTTTACCCAATAATATACTAATTTTAAATTTGTTACGTTTTATATTGAATGAAATTCTGTCTTAGCATATCTATTGTTTTTTTAATGTTAGTGAACCAGGCTTTTTCACAGGCCGGAAAACGTACTTTTAAACAACATGAGGCCGGCTTTTTATTAGGAGGTGCATATTACATTGGTGATCTTAACCCAAGGAAGCAATTTAATTTAACGCAACCGGCTTTAGGTATTTTTTATCGTTTTACACCAAACTACCGCTATGCGTTCAGAGCAGGTGTTAACTTTGGCAGTATTATGGGCGACGATTCACAAAGTAGTGATGACGATCAACTGCAAAGGAATTTAAATTTTAAATCGCGTATTACAGAGTTTAACCTTATTGCTGAATTCAACTTTTTAGAATACCGTATCAGTAATGATAAATATAAGTTTACCTCTTATTTATTTTTAGGGCTCGATGTGTTTTCGTTCAAACCGCAGGCACACTTTAATAATCAGTGGGTAGACTTACAGCCATTAAGAACCGAAGGAGAAGACAAACGTTATAAATTAACGCAAATGTCTATTCCGTTTGGAATTGGTGTTAAGATGAATGTATCTAAACAGGTAGGGATTGGCTTTGAATGGGGGCCGCGTAAAACATTTACCGATTACCTGGATGATGTAAGTGGTACATATCCGGACCCAACGCTAAAGCCCTTTAAAACAGAGATCGGTCAAAACTTATCTGACAGATCGAAAAATGCAGGAAGTAATATTAATGAGCAACGCGGTAATCCCAGAACAAAAGACTGGTATGTGTTTTTTGGCATAACGCTTTCTATTAAACTAAATATTAAGCCTCCTCCCTGCTATTCTATTTTTTAGTTTTACTTTTTTGTTCGTTCCAGGTTTTGTATTCGTTTTGCTGATCGGGTCTGTACGCCGGCATTCTACGCAAAGGTTCACAGGGTTTTAACGTTGCATAACAATCGGCAGGGAGTTGTTGGTATAAGGCAGTTCCTTTGGTTTTCCAAGCTATCATTTCATCGCTAACGTCTTTTACTATTTTAGCAGGGTTACCAACTACTACTTTTCTGTCTTCAATAATAGTATCGGCAGGTACAAAGCAAAGCGCGCCAATAATGCAGTTATCGCCTATAACACAATTATCCATGACAACGGCATTCATTCCCACCAATACATTTTTACCTATAGTACCGCCATGTATAATAGCGCCATGGCCAATGTGTGCAGCTTCTTTTAAAAGTACGGTTGTTCCCGGAAACATATGAATGGTGCAGTTTTCCTGCACATTGCAACCATCCTCAATAATAATTTGTCCCCAATCGCCACGAATAGCTGCACCCGGGCCAATGTAAACGTTTTTTCCAATGATTACGTTTCCTGTAACGGTTGCATTAGGATGTATAAAAGATGTTTTATCAATGACCGGTTTATAACCGTTAAATTCAAAAATGTTTGCCATTATATCTGTTTTAAAATTACGCGTTGTTTTGTTTGAGGCTATTGATCCATTGGGCTGCAGATTCAGGGTCGGAAAAAGTTTTTGTTGGAACTGAAGGTTTATTGAAGGACATATAAAAGTTAACGATCAACCGCATGGCCAGTGTATTTATAATAAACGCATCGGCATAACGGTATTGATTATACGGGTTGTTGGCATAATATTCTGTTACTCCGTTGGAGGCACCTGCATTTACTCTTACATCCACAATACAATAATATTTTTTGTGTTCTGTAAGTTCCACACAGGCTTTTAGTAATTGTTCCATATGTTCAACCACTGCAGTGGTATCTTCTTTCACTACAATGAGCAATATATCATCGAGGTAAGATAAGTAAGCAATATCGGTTTCAGATCTGGACGATGATTCATTAAGCGTATCAAGATCTTCCGGAATTGCCATATACTTTAATTAATGGTATAAGTTAAAATTCACTTTTTAAATGGAATGTGATTTCCGGGAATTTTTCCTGTGCCATTTGAAGTAGCCAGGCCGATTCTGCCAAAAACACCAACCTTTCTTCTTTATCGTAAGCAATATGATTTGCTTTATCTACCATAAATTCATCCAGTTTCTTTTTATCATTGCATTCGATCCAGAGTGCTTTGTATAAGTTAATAGAATCATAGCCACAGGAGGCATTGTACTCGCTTTTTAAACGGTGCTGAATAACCTCAAACTGTAAAGCTCCCACAGTACCAACTACTTTACGGCCATCTGCTTTTTTAGTGAATAACTGTGCTACTCCTTCATCTGTTAACTGCTCCAGACCTTTTTGCAATTGTTTTGTTTTCATAGGATCGAGGTTAGTCACATATTTAAATAACTCCGGCGAAAAGCTTGGAATTCCTTTGAAATTAAACTTAGCACCTTCAGTTAAGGTATCGCCTATTTTAAAATTTCCGGCATCGTATAAACCAATCACATCGCCCGGATATGACTCATCGATCACCGATTTTTGCTGAGCCATAAACGCCGTTGGATTACTAAAACGCATATCTTTTTGTTCGCGCACGTTGTAATAATATTTATTTCGTTCAAACTTACCTGAAACAATTCGTAAAAATGCAATTCTATCGCGGTGTTTCGGATCTAAATTAGCATGGATCTTAAATACAAATCCACTAAATTTTGCGGCATCGGGTTTAATTTCTCCTGCACTATCTGTATCACGCCCCTGAGGAGTTGGTGCAATTTCCACAAAACAATCCAATAGTTCTTTGATCCCGAAATTATTAACGGCGCTTCCAAAAAACACAGGGCTTAAGTTAGCCTCCAAATATTTTTGTTTTTCAAAATCGTCGTATACGCCATCAAGCAATTCAACATCTGCTCTTAATTGGTCGGCAAAATCCGTGCTGATGTATTTTTCTACTTCTCCATCGTTTAAGCTACCCAGTTCAACGCTTTCTTCAACAGTAGTTTTACTATCTCCCTGAAATAAAGATAATTTTTTTTCGTATAAGTTGTATACTCCTTTAAAGGATTTTCCTATGCCAATTGGCCAGGTTAAAGGGCGTACTTTTATCTTCAATTCTTTTTCAATTTCATCCAACAGGTCAAACGGATTTTGTCCTTCCCTATCCATTTTATTGACGAACACAATCACGGGTGTATTACGCATACGGCAAACTTCGAGCAATTTACGTGTTTGAGGCTCTACTCCTTTCACACAGTCAATCACCATAATTACACTATCTACAGCAGAGAGGGTACGGTAAGTATCTTCAGCAAAATCTTCGTGGCCGGGAGTATCTAAAATGTTTACTTTAAAATTACGGTAATCAAAAGCCATCACGGATGTTGAAACCGAGATACCACGCTGCTTTTCAATTTCCATGAAATCGGAGGTGGTAGATTTTTTTATTTTATTGGATTTTACAGCTCCTGCAGTTTGTATGGCGCCTCCAAATAGTAAGAGTTTTTCGGTAAGTGTTGTTTTACCTGCATCGGGATGGGCAATGATGGCAAATGTTTTTCTTTTATTAAGTTCTTCTATAAAGCTCATTAAGTGTGAAATTGAAGCCGTAAAGATAGCAAAAAACCTTGAGTTTATACCGATACAATACCCAATAACACTGATCTAAAATACCAGCTAATGGGTAAGTCTGCAGGGCACCTTGCCTTTAATTTTGCAGAAGAAATTAAACTTAAACAGAATATACAGATTATGAAAACAACTCTAACAACATTAAGCGCCCTATTGATAGCAGGGATATTTTTAGTAAGCGCCTGCAAAAAGAAAGATGATATCATACCGGATTCTCCGGTAACAACAACAGGAACAACAACCGGTGGAACAACAGGAACGCAAACGGCACCAACAGCTGTAACACCTTCCATTAGTGATGCCGATGGGGTATTGATTGCCTCTAAACTAAATGTAACCACCGCTATTCCAAGCACTACTATTACTGTTACATCCGTTATTGGAAATGCCATAGCTTCTCTGTATTCGGCAACAGGTGGCACCGTATTGGTAGATGGAGGAACAATCAAGGCAAACGATTCAACTTTAGTGAAACAATCTAATAACGCTTTCATTTTTAATCCAAAATCTGCAGATGGCATAAGCTATAGCAGTAGTTCAAGATGGAATGTTTCAGGAAATGGAACAGTACCTGCCTTTACCTATACAGCATATGGCTTCCCCGGAACTCCCACAGTTAACAATGTAACTACTGTGAGTAAATCAGCAGGCTTTACGATGACTACAGC
Organism: Bacteroidota bacterium; assembly: GCA_040389965.1. Taxonomy (GTDB): domain Bacteria; phylum Bacteroidota; class Bacteroidia; order B-17B0; family Aurantibacillaceae; genus UBA4416. The sequence continues at coordinate 126,161 of JAZJZF010000023.1, read as the reverse complement.
AAGTATTTCGAGTGCAGATTCTATCTGTTTTCAGATTACTGCAGGCAGCAAAACCATTTATAAAATAAAGGCCGGTAACCAAACTTCCCACACCTTTACAGCGGCTGAAATGGGAACACTCGACGCTACTTCCTATGGCTATTTAACCATTACAGCATACAAGTTCAATAACACCACTGTTTCGGGTAAAAAATATTACTTTATTAATTTAAGTACCAAAAACCAATCGGTAAGCGTCAATTAAACAACGAAAAAAAGAAAAGAAAATACAAAAGGAGAGGCTTTGATCTCTCCTTTTGTATTAAAACGGATAACCAATACCAAAGTTTAAAACGGCTGATTTGAGTGGCATTTTATCAAATGTCCAGCGATCGTTCTCTGCATATTTAGGATCCCTGATCTTAACAGCAGCATCTAAACGCAATACAAAAAAACTAAAGTCGTAACGTAATCCAAAACCTGATCCTATAGCAATTTCTTTATAAAAACGATGAAAAGAAAACTCCCCTCCGGGTTTATTTGGATCATCGTATGTAAGCCAGATATTACCGGCATCTATAAACCAGGCGCCATAAAAAGATTTAAAAATATGGAAGCGGTATTCGAGGTTACTTTCAATTTGTACGTTACCTATTTTGTCGTATTTAGCACTTACCGAATCAGGTTGGCTATATCCTCCGGGGCCGAGTGTACGCGCTCTCCAGGCTCTGATGCCATTGGGGCCTCCGCCAAAAAAACTTTGCTCATAGGGCAGTACCGATAAGTTATCGAGTGGCTTACCAATACCACCTGCAAGGCGGTACACCAGCTTACTGGTATTTCTTATTTTAAAATACACACGGTAATCGGAGTCGAATTTTACAAATTGCGAAAAAGGTGTACTAAAGATCAGGTAGCGCCCTTCTGCATCTTTAGTCTGATTGGTAGCGCTATACAAGCCTCTTAAAATATTTCCCGAAGAACTAAGGCTTACTCTCAGGTACGTTAAATTACGTCTTTTAGGAACGTTTTGATTGTTGAATGTTGCAGAAACTCTCGAAAGCGTGGTAATGTGATCCTGGAAGGAATTCAGCAGGAAAAAATCATTCCTTTCGATTAAGCTCTCTCTGAAATTACCAAACAATTTTGCCTTTACACTATATATCTCCAAAGGAATAACATCGTAGGCAAACAAGTTGTTTGAATTTGTGAACTTAAACCCGTAAGAAATATTGGCAATGGTTCTGTAATACTCCGGCCTTGACTGGTAGTTAAAGGAGAGGTTGACAATTGTTTTGGGTTGTGTAAAATACCGTTTTTCGTTGGCATCTTTTTTATAGTAAAATAAGGTAAAAGGGAACAAGGCTCTTGGAAAATAAATATTAAGCTCAGGCCCGAATTGCACCGTATTGAACGTGCTTTGAACATTATTAATACTTGTGGTTTGATTGGTATTGAATTGTTTTTGCGCAGCGATAGATCCTTTTAATTTTAACTCTACTAACTCTGCTCCTCTGAACGTGTTTTTGTTTTGAAACACAATACTCCCTGCTATACCAAGGTTACCGGATGTATTGGTTCCTTCTGTTTCTACAGTAATGGATTGTTTTACCAAGGGTTGACAAACAATATAGCAATCAAGCTTATCAGGATAATTAGGATTTACAACATACTGTATGAATACACTTCTAAATACCCTTAAGGACGACATTCCTTTGTAAGTTTCCTCCGCCTTATCCTGCTGGTAAAGCTGCCCCGGTGCTACAGTAACATCCCGCAATAAATCCTTCGATCTGAATTTTAAACGACCACTATGCAGTATTTTAATATCGTGATAACTGGTAGTGTCTTTCATGTACACCTCATTGGATTTCCCTCTGAAATCGGGAATTATCTCCGGAATAACATACACGTTTTGAATATAAAAGCGGGGATGGTTTTTATACACAAGCGAATCGATGGAGGCGCTATATGCTTCGGAGTACATTTTAACACCAATAGTGATATTGACATTAGGCCCGGGCAGAGTTGTATCGGCAAGGTAATAGATATACTCAGGTGCAAAATAAAAATAACCGTTGTTTAATTGTGTTTCGGTAATGCGCTCTCTTTCTTTTTCCATAATATCTTCGTTATAGATGCTATGGTGTTTAACTAAACAGGAGGACGTATCGTTATAAATAAAATATTCAATAAGCGGATCTTCAATTTTATATTTTATCCCACGTATCGTATAGGGCACAGATTTGGAAATAAAGTAATAGGTTTTCGCTCTTTTGCCTTTCACATCCAACACAAGACTATCTCTTACTTTCGAGTTAAAATAGCCCCTCGAAAACACAAATTTTTGTAATTGATTAACCGTTACATTGGTTAAAAAAGTATCGAGGATCACCGGTGGTTCACCCGCTTCGAGGATACTTTCCCTTAAGGTGGATTTTTCTTTGTTCTTTAATTTAGGAGCTTTGGCTTTCTTTCCTTTGGCAACGCGTTTCTCGTTACGCTCGTTATTTTTTTCGATGCGTCTGGCATTAATGCGATCATACCTAAGGTTACGTTTTTCCTTGTATTTGATCATTTTTTGCTGATCGATCTGGTTATAGAGCCATAAATTAAAACGTACAACTTTTAGGATTTTACGGTTAGGTTTTTGCCTGATAAATGCCTCTAATTCTCCATTATCAATGTGGGTGCCATTTTCCTTGATTCCGCTTTTTTGAACCAGGTATTCGTCCTGCTTTAAATGCTTATTTACATTACAGGCATTTAAGGCTATCAATACGGCAAAAGCTGCCAAATATGAATAATACCCGGGCAGCTTATTTTGCAAAATACTTTTAATATTCGTCTTAAAGCTCAACTAGTTTGGTTACATTTACAGCCTACTAATTTAGCTTTAAAAAATGATTAGTAAAAACCAGATAAAATATATTCAGGCTCTCCACCTAAAAAAAAACAGGGATAGCCAGGGGCTTTTTATTGTAGAAGGCATAAAATCGGTTTCCGAATTTGTATCAGATGATGCCGTTATCGTTAAAGATATTTTTGCTACATCCGATTATTTAAAGCAATACCAGGCTGTTTTAGAGAAAAAGAATATTGCTTTAGTACATCCTATTAAAGATTTGGGAATTCATAATATTCCACTAAAGTTAAAAGAGGGAGTACTCGTCTCTTTGAAGTTGAATATTTGTGGAGATAGAGTTG
>JAZJZF010000023.1:115945-122965 GCA_040389965.1 Bacteroidota bacterium | reverse complement strand
GCTTTTACTGAAATTACCTTTGAAGAATTAAAGAAGATAAGCCTGCAAACCTCACCAAATCAGGTACTGGCCATTATCTTTAAAAAAGAGGAATTTCTAACCAAAGAATTATTACAAACAGAAACTACCTTATTTCTCGATGATATAAGGGATCCGGGAAACCTGGGAACCATTATCCGTATTGCCGATTGGTTTGGTATAAAACAAATTGTTTGTTCAAAAAGCACTACCGAACTTTATAACCCAAAAACCTTACAGGCCAGTATGGGTGCTGTATTAAGAGTAAATGTGGTGTATATGGATTTTGAGGAATTACTGCCTGCCATAGGTCAATTGCCTGTGTATGGGGCAGTATTAAATGGCAAAAACATTTATACCTCAAAATTAACAAAAGGAATTATAGTGATAGGTAACGAGGCCAACGGCATTTCGGAAAACGTTATGGCTAAGCTCAGCTACCCTATTACCATACCGGCAGCACAGCATAATGGTAGCGAATCATTAAATGCAGCCAATGCCTGCGCTATTATTTGCAGCGAGTTTCACAGGCAATTAAATTATACCGCATGAAAAAACACCTTTTTTTAGTATTTGCCTTTTTTAGTGTGTTGTATTTAAATGCACAGATCCTTAGTCTTGACATAGACACTGATTCTCCTTCACTATCCTTTAAAACAGGGAACGATGTGCTAAGTTATATTCATCAGAAATACAAAGAAGCTCCATGCAAGGCTTACAACTTTTCGCAAAAAAACAAACATTATGTAAATGATACCGTTAAAGGGACATCCGAGTGGTTCGAATCTATTGAATTTCCTGATAAATTCAGGATAGACTTTGGAAATGCGGTTTCCGGAAATTTTGTCATTTTTAAAAATGATAGCTCCTATAACTACAAACATTTTGCATTGACAAAAACAAATTACAGTCCAAATACCTTGCTCCTGCTCCTTGGCGGCATGTATTACAGAAGTCTGGAAGATGTAATGACACGACTTCAAAAAGAAAATTATCAGCTGGCAGTGTTAAGCACCCAGAAATGGAGGAAACAATCGGTTTATGTGATTGGCGCCCAAAGCGGCGATACACTTTCAAATCAAATATGGATCAGTAAAAAAAGCTGGCGCGTCGTAAGGATTATCGAAAAAATGAAAGATGGTCACACCATGGATATGACATTCGATGAGCACCAAAAACACTGTAAGGGCTACGTTGAAACCAAAGTGACGTTCAGGGATAATGGCAAGATTGAACAGCAGGAAGAGTATTACAATATCAAAACTGTAGAAAAGTTTCCGCCACATGTTTTTAACCCAACACAGATGCAGAAATAATTTTAGCTTTGTAAATGATAATGTCTTCTGAAATTCATATAAATCAAACTTCCTTTGGCAGGCTTTCCGAACAGGCAGACGCGCTTGTTGTGGAGGTATCGGAGCATGGCATTGATTTTTGCGAATTAGACAATACGCTTAACCAACCCTTATATACCGTTCATTACGACATTGATAAAAATTCTGCTTTACCGATTAAAGAACACATTGTAAGCGCGATCAAACATTTTCAGTTTTCGAAAAAAAATTACCGCAACGTATACGTGAATGTTTTTACAGAGTTATTTACCTTATGCCCTGCGGCATTCTATGATCCTGAAAACGTGAGACAATTGCTGGAGTTTAATGCAGGAAAAACAACGGATACCGTCATTTTAAATGATGATATAACTAACGACATTAAATTAATTTACGGGCTGGATGAACAATTAAAATCAGCGCTCGACCTTATTTTCCCGCATCACAAAATAAAACACAGTTTATCTGTTTTATCGCAATTGATGCTTCATACCGAAGACCTTTCCAAAGATCAGGTACTCATAAATGTGCACAGGGATTATATGGAGCTGGTGATAAAGCAGGATGGAAAACTATTGCTGGCAAACCAGTTTGCGGTAAAAACGCAGGAAGATGTGTTGTATTACGTTTTATTTGCTTTAGAGCAGTACCAGCTTAACCCCACCGCTGTTACAATATGTGTTACCGGTAATACAGACAGCAACTCTGACTTATTACTCACCTTAAAAAAATATGTGAAGCATGTTCATTTAGGCATTGGTCACAGATCTATTAACTGGCAACAAGTTGAAGGCATGCCTCAACATTTTAATTATTCTTTATTAAACAGGATATTTTGCGAATCATAGGCGGCACATATAAAGGCAAGCAATTAATAGCTCCTAAAAATTTGCCGGTCAGGCCAACGACTGATTTTGCGAAAGAAGGATTATTTAATATTCTTAATAATAAAGTCGATTTTGAAGGCATAACGGTTCTCGACCTGTTTGCCGGAACCGGAAATATTACACTGGAATTTGCTTCGCGGGGTGCCGCTAAAGTATATGCAATTGATAAACATACACCCTGCATTAATTTCATCAGAGATACGGCAAAAACCCTGAAACTCAGCATGGTTGCTACTGAAAGGGCCGACGTGTTTAAATACCTCGAAAAAGCCTATGCGCCCGTTGACCTGATTTTTGCTGATCCTCCATACGAGCTTGAAACCATTCCTCAAATTTACGACCTGGTATTTGCCAATAACTGGCTTAAACCGGAAGCTTTATTGATTATAGAGCACGGACCAAAAACAAAATTCGATGACAAACCGTTTTACCTCGAAACCAGGAAATACGGCAACGTCAATTTTAGCTTTTTTCAAAATCCCGCTTAACAAATCTTAGTAGCTTTGCCCTGTATTTATCATGTAACTAATCCTATATTTGGTATTATATAAGTTTATATGAACTATTGGTATTTTATCCTGATTTCAATTTTAGCTACAGTAAGTGCTAAGTCCCAAAATATTACCATTAAAGGGAAAGCACATCCATCACATGTTGGCCAGGAAGTTATTTTAAATGACTTTGCCGACTATATTAATTACGCCAGAGTTAAAGAAAGTATAGATACGGTTGATAAGGACGGCTACTTCGAATTAAAGATCCAATCGCCGGCTACAAAACCAGTTTATATTAGTATTGGCAACCTTACCGGTAAATTATACGTACAGCCTAATTTCGTGTATGGTGTTTATTTCCCCGGAAAAGATTCGTTGACAAACAACCAGGAAGGCACTGAAACACTTGTAGATATTACGGTGTATGGCAAAGACAGCACCGAATTAAATGCCCTGATCATTGATTTTAATACACAGTATAATAATTTATTTACCAAGTCAAGTTCTACCTATTTATCCCCCGCTAAAATAAATATCCTACTCGACACTTTTTTTGTAAGCTCTAAAAAAAGATATGCCCACATTAAAAATCCTTATTTTAAAAAATATGTGGAGTACAGCTTTGCCGGATTTTTCTCAAACATTTCGCGCAGTAAAACTATTTTGTATAAACAGTTTATTGAAAACAGGCCTATTTTATATGGCAATTACGAGTATATGGACTTTTTTAATTCGCACTTTAAAGGTTATTTAAAAGCATTTGCTTCTACTAAAAACGGAGGTAACATCTACAATAGTATTAATGCCTTTGGCGATTATAACGATCTCAAAAATCAGTTCAAAGCAGATAAATCCATTACAAACGACACGCTAAGGGAACTTTTGATATTAAAGGGATTAATCGATTTTTATTATAGTCCCGATTTTGATAAAAAACAGGTACAAGCTACCATTGAACAATTATACCGCGACAGTAAATATCCCGAGAATAAAAAAATTGCTTTCAATATGCTGCAAACTACCTACCAATTGCAGAACGGAGCTAATGCGCCCGATTTTACGGCATATGACAAAACAGGAGCAAAAGTCGATCTATCCACCTACAAGGGAAAATACATTTACCTGAATTTCTTTTCCACACAAAGCGACAACAGTTTAAAGGAAATGCAAAAGTTAAGTGATATTAAAAAGAAATTTAATGATAAGGTAGTCTTTATAAGTATTTGTCTTGATGATAGTGTAAAGACCTATAAAACGTATTTAAAAGCTAATCCAAAACAGGATTGGATCATTTTATGGCAAGGAAACGGAAACGCCAAACAAAACTATGCTATTAAAACCTTATCGGGTTATTTCTTTATTAACCAGCAAATGATCCTGGCACAATCGCCGGCGCTGGCTCCCAGCGAAGGCCTGGAATATAAGTTTAACGGCTTGTTCAGGCAGAGGAAGAAAAACACGATCACAGGAGTGAGGTAATTATCAATAAAATTTATGGAACAAGAAAAAGTAGCTATAGACAAAAATCTATGAGATGCTGAATCAAGTTCAGCATGACTATATACTACTTTCATGATTCTCTCTAGTCTTCCTGAACACGACAAACAGCAGGTAAATACAGCTTCCAAACAAAAAGAAAGCTCCCGTTTGATGCAATACACCCAATACCACAGGTACATGATACAATAAAGTGAAAACACCTAAAATAAACTGCACTGTAATTCCGTAAATTAAAAAAGTAACCGCCCTGTATTGCGGTTTGGTTAAGTTCAGTTTATTGGATTTATACCAGATCAGGCAAAACACCAAAACCAGTACAATAGCCAGTGTACGGTGCACAAACTGAATACCACTGGCATTTTCAAAAAAGTTCATATAAAAACTGTCTTTCATGGTTACCTGTTCAGGTATCCAATCTGTTCCCATTTTTGGCCAGGTATTAAATATTTGTCCGGGACGGATCTTAGCAGCATCTCCTTCTACATAGCCTGCTGTAAAAGCCCCGTAGATAATCTGAACAATAAGCAGAACAAAAAACAATACGGATAATCCCTTGAGTCTATAGCCATTATTAGGTGCTACAGACTCCTTAGGATACAATAATTTAAGCGCAAACCAAAAGGTAAAAGCAAACAACGTAAAGGCACTCATTAAATGAGTTGCCAGTCTGAAATGGCTTACGGCAGGCTTATCTTGTAAGCCACTGTATACCATCCACCAGCCAATAACAGCCTGCATTGCTCCCATAAAAAACAATAATATTAACGAAGGCAGCATCTCTTTTTTAATCTTTTTACGGATCAGTAAAATAACCAATCCAATGGCAAATACATACATCATAGCACGGCCAATCAGGCGGTGAATGTATTCCCAAAAGAAAATGTGTTTAAATTCCTGCATCGTCATCATGTAATTGATCTTTACAAACTCCGGACTTTCCTGATATTTGGCAAAGCGTTCCTGCCAGGCATGCTCTGATAAAGGAGGCATAGAGCCCATAAAGCTCCAATCGGTAATAGACAGTCCCGAATGCGTTAAACGCGTAATACAACCAACTACCACCATGATGTAAACTAAAGCGCAGCCGGTAAGAAGCCAGTAAATAACCGATTTATGAGGATTTTTAGAAATCATGATGAAAGAATTTGGGGGCGAAATTACTAAGCATTTGGCAATTTAGCGACTAAAAACACCAATAAAATATGAGATCATATAAAATAAAAACCCTATTTTTAAACCTCTTTAAAACAGTATACAGCATGAAAGGAATAATATTAGCAGGAGGTTCGGGAACACGTTTACATCCCCTGACATTAGCCATGAGTAAGCAAATGATGCCTATTTATGATAAACCTATGATTTACTACCCTTTATCAGTATTAATGATGGCCGGGATTAATGAAATTTTGATTATTTCTACCCCTCAGGACCTGCCAAATTTTGAAAGACTTTTAGGAACCGGGGAAAAACTGGGTTGCAAATTCTCTTATGTGGTGCAGGAAGTACCCAACGGACTAGCCCAGGCCTTTGTTTTAGGCGAAAAATTTATCGGAAAAGATAAAGTAGCCCTGGTTTTGGGGGATAATATTTTTTATGGCGTAGGCCTTGGCCGTATGCTGCAAAAAATTAATGATCCTGATGGAGGCGTTGTGTTTGCTTATCACGTAAGCGATCCTGAACGTTACGGTGTGGTTGATTTTGACGAACACCACAATGTACTTTCCATTGAAGAAAAACCGGAGAAACCAAAATCCAATTATGCTGTACCGGGCTTATATTTTTACGACAATTCGGTAGTGGAAATATCCAAAAACCTAAAACCATCGCCACGTGGCGAATACGAGATTACAGACGTTAACAAAGAATATTTAAAACGTAAAAAATTAAAAGTATCCATTTTAGACCGTGGTACTGCATGGCTTGATACCGGTACCTTTGCTTCGTTGATGCAGGCAGGTCAGTTTGTGCAGGTTATTGAAGAACGTCAGGGATTAAAGATTGGCTGTATTGAAGAAATTGCTTTTAAAATGGGCTTTATCACTAAACAAGAACTTATTACCATCGCAACGCCTTTAACCAAAAGCGGCTACGGAACTTATTTATTAAAAATGGCGGAAGCCAAATAATGACAAAAGTGCAGGCTTACTCTCATTTATTTCAGTTACTAAACAAGGCTCTCGACGAAGAACAGGCTTCGTTAAATGCATCTTCTCCCAAGCAAATGTATGAGCCTATGAGCTACATCATTGGCCTGGGCGGGAAAAGAGTAAGGCCTTTGCTGACCCTTGTTGGCTGCGATCTGTTTAATGCAGATCCTGCAAATGCCATAAAAGCAGCTTTATCTGTAGAATTATTTCATAATTTTTCGCTGATCCACGATGATATTTTAGACAATGCGCCCTTACGAAGAGGCAGCACTACCGTACATGAAAAATGGAACTCTAACATTGCCCTGTTAAGCGGTGATGGTATGATGGTAAAAGCCTTTGAGATTCTGAGTACCTGCGATAAAAATCACGTACCTGACCTTCTTAAATTATTTTGAAACACAGGAACTGGTAAGTGTAGATGATTACCTGCATATGATTACGTTTAAAACAGCTGTGCTTTTGGGTTGCAGTCTGCAAATGGGTGCTATTTGTGCAAATGCATCGGTTCAAAACCAAACACACCTTTACGAATTTGGGAAGCATGTGGGTATTGCTTTTCAGATCCTAGATGATATATTAGATGTGTATGCCGATCATGATAAATTTGGCAAGCAGGTTGGTGGCGACATCATTTCCA
>JAZJZF010000023.1:81473-115914 GCA_040389965.1 Bacteroidota bacterium | reverse complement strand
TCATATATACGTAACTTATATACCATGCAGCAGAAAAACATTTTTATTACTCAAAGCATTCGAATTAGCCAATAGCAGTCAAAAGCAGCAACTCACCGGTTTATTAAACAATAAAACGATTTCCAATGCCGATAAAGTGGCAGAAGTAACCGCATTATATAATACGTTAGGCATTAAAGATATTGCCACCCATGAAGCAAATATCCATACAGATGTAGCACTCAAACACCTCGACGATATTGAAGCAGATAGCCTAAAAAAAGAACATTTAAAACAATTTGCATCTCAGTTATTAAACAGGCACACCTAGCATGAGCATTGACGAATTACTTTCGGGATATAAATTTAAAACACTAATTCAGGTACGTTTTAAAGATGTAGATAAACAGGGGCATGTAAACAATGCCAACCACTTAACGTATTTCGAAATTTCGCGTACCGACTATTTTAAAGAGATCTTTCGTAAAACAAACGATTGGAATAAAACAGGGATGATTCTGGCTCATACTGAAGTTACTTATAAAACACCCATTACTCTCGAAGACACTATTTTTTGCTTTACAAAAGTAAGTCGCTTTGGTACAAAAAGCTTTGATATGGAAAATGTGCTGGCCGCTAAAACGGCCGAAGGATACGAGCTACGTGCTTACGGAAAAAGTATTTTGGTTTGCATGGATTACGAAAAAAAGGAAACTGTAAATGTACCGCAAGACTGGATAGTGACTTCTACTGAATTTGAACAAGGAATCCTTAAATAATTACATCCCTCACGCCATTATTTCAGTGCATTTTTAAAATAATTAACGCCCTGTATTTTCATTTTTTTGCTTACTTTTACTTTATTGCTATTTTTTATGAGGACACTAGTAGAAGGATTTACAAAACAATTAGAAGAAGCGTTAATTATCGCTGATTCAGCGACATTAACCAAAAAAAATAATATACATAATATTATTGTTACCGGGCTTGGAGGCTCAGGTATCAGCGGAACTATTTTATCTGAATTGGTTCAGGGCGAATGTACCGTTCCCATTATTGTGAATAAGGATTATTTTTTACCTGAATTTGTAAATGCACATTCGCTGGTAATTATTTCTTCTTACAGTGGTAATACAGAAGAAACGCTTTCTGCTATGAAGCAAGCTATTTCAAAGCAAGCGCAAATTGTTTGTGTAACCAGTGGCGGACAAATAAAAGAACTCTCTCTAAAAAATAATTACGATACAATTATTATTCCCGGTGGCCACCCGCCACGTTCCTGCATAGGGTATTCATTTATTCAGTTGTTAAAAATCATTCAGTTTAACGGCTTTGTGAAAACAGATTTACTGGCACAAGTAAAAGGTAGTATCAGCTTATTAGCTTCCGAAAAAGAAGCAATGAAAACGGAAGCTAAAAAAATTGCACAGCTCTTATTTCATAAGATCCCCGTTATTTATTCGTTAGGTACCTGCGAAGGCACGGCAGTACGTTTCAGACAACAAATAAACGAAAACAGTAAAATGCTTTGCTGGCATCATACGTTTCCTGAAATGAACCATAACGAATTGGTGGGCTGGACAGAAAAAAATGATATGCTGGCTGTTATCACTTTCCGTACATCTTTTGATTACGAAAGAACAGTTAAACGCTACGAACTTTGTAAACCTTTGTTTTCAAAATTCAGTTCTTCGGTAACAGATGTTATCGCAAAAGGAAGTTCTAAATTGGAACAATACTTTTACCTGATACATATGGGCGACTGGATCTCTGTTGATCTGGCTGATCTTAAAAATATTGATGCGGTAGAAGTAGATGTTATTACCAACTTAAAAAATGAGCTGGCAAAACTAAAGTAATAGAATACACACATGAATAAGCAGGTTCTATTTCAAGACCTTGGCCTGATGGATTATAAAGACTGTTGGGAATACCAGGAAAGCCTGTTTAATAAAACCATTGCTCAAAAAATAGCCAACAGAGATTTAAGTCCTGATCTTCAAATTGAAACTAAAAACCATCTCTTATTTGTTGAACACCCTCACGTGTATACCCTTGGTAAAAGCGGAGATGTATCGCATTTATTAATCAATGAGCATCAGCTCGAGGAAAAAAAAGCCACTTATTATAAAATAAACCGTGGTGGCGATATTACCTACCATGGCCCGGGCCAATTGGTAGCCTATCCTATTTTAGACCTTGATCATTTTTTTACAGACATTCATAAATACTTACGGCTTCTCGAAGAAACTATTATTTTAACACTTGACGAATATGGCATTAAAGGTGGCAGAAGTAAAGGAGAAACAGGCGTATGGCTGGATGCAGACAATATCTTTAAAGCCCGCAAGATTTGCGCCTTTGGTGTTCGTTGCAGCCGCTGGGTAACCATGCACGGTTGGGGATTTAATGTAAATTCAAACCTCGATTATTTTTCAAATATTGTACCCTGTGGTATACAGGATAAGGCTGTAACCAGTTTAAATAAAGAGCTTGGTCACGATGTAGACATGGCTGAGATAAAAGAGAAATTAAAAAAACATTTTTGTGCACTTTTCGAATGTGAATTAATTCCCGGTTATAAAGGGAACATGTTGGTAACGGAATGAAAAAAGTATTAAAATTTTTATTAAAAACCGTCCTGGTAATTTTCATTTTACTAAACCTTATTATTTTATTTTCCGGTCGTTGGTATTTATATAAAGCCATTGCAAATACGTATTTAAAAGGTCAAACGGGGCCAAGTTCCATAGAATACCAAATCTTCGATAACAGACCCATACAGGCTCTAAAGCCAACGCCATGGCTGATTTCCAAACGTTATAATTCTCAAAAAGTTAGTCCTCGTTTCGATAGTTTAATGAAATTAATAGAAGCTCATGCGTTTGTTGTCATAAAAAATGACAGTATTATTCATGAACAATACTGGGACGGATATAGTGACACATCGCACACTAACTCTTTTAGCATGGCTAAATCATACGTAAGCGCATTACTGGGCTGTGCTATAAAAGATGGTTACATTAAACATATTGATGAGCCTGTGAGTGCCTATATTCCTGAGTTTAAAGACGGTTGGCGCAAAAATATCACGCTCAAACATTTGGTAACCATGAGCTCAGGCATTGCATTTGACGAAAGCTACGGAAATCCTTTTTCTTTTCCTGCCGAGGGGTATTATGGTTCTGACTTACTAAAAGCCAGTACAAGTTATAAAGATAGCCTCAGTAGGCCGGGCAGTGTTTTTAAGTATTTAAGTGGAAACACAGCCCTATTAGGCTATTGCATTACAAAGGCAGTAAAGAAACCGTTAGCTGATTATTTAAGTGAAAAACTCTGGACACCTTTAGGCTGTGAGCATACGGCATACTGGAGTCTTGACAAAAAAGACGGACTCGAAAAAGCATTTTGCTGTATTAATAGTAATGCCAGGGATTTTGCACGCATGGGCAAACTCTACATGCACCACGGAAAATGGGAAGGCAGACAATTAATTGACAGTGCCTATGTAGAAACATCTATTGTTCCATTTGATTGCGAGGAAACTGACGGAACACCTAACCACACTTACGGCTATGCCTGGTGGCTCACCGAATATAAAGGCATGCGTATTTATTATATGCAGGGCATGTTAGGACAATATGTAATGTGTATTCCCGAAAAAGACCTGGTTATTTGCAGGCTCTCCAGAAAACGCAGGCCACGTGGGAAAGACCATACACCCTTGGATGTAGGCTATTGTGTAGATGAAGCTTTAAAAATGTATGGAGGCAGCCCTGCAAGTACCAAATGATTTTCCTGACGCAACAAAACAATCTATTAAAGATCAGTCTGCATGCAGACCTTATCAATACAAGTTCACAGTCCTTTGACCTTGCCGCATTAAAACGATCTATTGTATCGCAACTGGCACATGTGTATCACGCCTCTATAGGCAAATACAGCCTTGATATAGACACGAACATTCATATTTTACAACATGTAAACCAATGTTCGGCAAAAAATATTTTATTTCAGATAGTAGATACGATTCCAGGTAATAACCCCGCCGAGGCCGATTTTAAAGGCTTACGCATTAAGTTGAACCGGAATGCCATCACCGATATTATTTTAAATAAAAATACCCGGACTATTCCTCATGAACTAGGTCATTTATTTGGCTGGGATCATCCTCACGCCAGGGCCAAATACGAAAGCGTAAATCCGGAGGCACATCCTTTAGAACAGCAATTAACCGAAGACGAGCGCAAACATAATTTAATGAGTCAGGGTTGGTATGCTCAAAGAGCAGAAGTTCCCCTGGAGCAAGCCATGCACATTACAGAAAAACAAATTGAACTCCTCTTGCTTCATTATAGTACAAAACGATTAAACAGAAATTTTCATTTAAAGGATTATATCCTATGGAAAAAATTGCTCAATTAATGAGGCATTTCAGCCAATTGCGGCAGTTTGAGCTTATCTCCTTTTTTTACACCTTCCAGTATTTCTATATTAATACCATCCGATAAACCCGTTTTGATAAAGCGTTTCTCAAATTTCTGAGACGAGGTTTCTATTTCTACAAAAGGTTTTTCCTTATCAAATTGCAACACGCTTTCAGGAATGGATAATACTTTTTCTTTTTTATCTAAAATAATATCCGCATTCGCACTATAGCCGGCACGCAGGAAAGAGCTGTTATCCTTGCTGATAGAAGCTCTTATCAAAAACTGGATAGCACCGTTTTCGGTCACACCTTTTGGCGCAATGTATTCGAGTTTGGCTTTAAAGCTTTCTTTATCAATAGCACCAATGGTTAGCACAATATCCATTCCTTCGTGTACTTTACCTACTTCGCTTTCATCCAGTTTTCCTTCAAAAATCATCTCTCCCATATTAGCTACAGAAGCAATGGTTGTTCCTTCATTAAACGTATTACTTTCAATAACCTGTCCGCCCTCTTTTACAGGCACATCCAATACCATCCCTGTAATGGTTGCTTTTACTAATGTGTTAGAGGCAGTGCCACTCGATTTAGAAACACCTTCTTTAATAATCTGTAACTGGTTTTGAGAAGCCATTAACTCTTCGTTGGTTGCTTTTATTTTTAGTTCATACACCTGGAATTCAGATTTAGCGATGACGCTCTGGTCAAACAACTGCTTATTACGATCGTATTCGAGTTTCGCATTATCGTAATTCAATTGCGCGGTGTTAACACGTGTTTCGGCATTTGCCATATTAAGCATATTAGGAATGATCTTAATTTTAGCAATAATATCTCCCTGTTTTACTTCCTGACCCGCAACAATATACAATTTTTCAATGATGCCGCTTACCTGCGATTTCATATTTACTTCTTTACGGGGTGTAACAGAACCGGTAGCTACTGTTTTCTTAATGATCACAGTATCGAAGGGCATAACGGTTTGGAAGGTTACCGGCGGAGTTTGTGATTTGTTATAAAAGAAAAGAATTGTCCAGGCCAGTATACCAAATATGAGCAAAAGCCCTAATGCTCTGAAGATCTGTTTTCCGATTGATTTTTTTTTCATAGTTTTTATAATTTACAAAGCCCGCAGAGAGGTTACTGTTTTATTTATTTTCAAGTTTATTTATATACATTATTCACTTCGTAAGGCATCAACCGGTTTTATGGAAACAGCTTTAGAAGCCGGGATAAACCCGGCAATGCCACCACTTACAATTAACACACTTAATGCTTTTAAGGCCACACTCAAATCTACTGTAGGGTTGGTAAACATCTCACCCGAACTGCCAATAGCAGCGTTTAATAATTCCAGTAAGCCAATGCCAGCAACCAAACCAAAGTATCCCGAAATGGAGGTGAGAAAAATAGTCTCCACAATAATTTGCGAAACAATCTGATAAGGCACTGCGCCCAAAGCACGTTTCACACCAATTTCTTTAGTACGCTCTTTTACTACAATGAGCATAATATTACTAATGCCAATAACGCCCGCCAGTAAGGTTCCGGTGCCAACTATCCATATCAGAATTTCGATTCCTGTAAATAATCCGTTCAATTTATTGTATTCAACTGCCATATTCCAATGACCCAGAGCAGAAAGATCGTCGGGCGAAACTTTATGACGTTCTTTCAAAATACTCAATACTTTTTCTTCTGATACTTCGGCAGGGATATTATCTTTTGATTTAATAGCAAACCATCCTACAATGTCGCCATAGTTAAACGCATTTTGAAAAGTCGTAAAAGGAATATTGATACGTTCTGCCTGCTCCTGCCCGTCTTGCCCGCTGGCTGTAGGACTGGTTAATCCTACCACTTTAAAATAAACACCATTTACTCGAATATATTCTCCCAGAACCTGTTCTCCTTTTTTAAATAAAAGCTCCGCTACACGCGGGCCTATCACACAAATTTTCCTTTTTTCTTTTATGTCGAGCTCATTAATAAATCTTCCTTTCCCTATTTTCACTTCCTGAATTTTGCTAACCTGCGGATAGCAGGCCTGTATGCCACATGCAGCCGTTTTTAAACCTCTCACTACATTATTAGCAGCATCATGTCCACCTAACTGATTTAAGGGCGACACCACATCCAGTTCAGGAATTTGCTTTAACGCTTCGGCATCGCCTGTATTAAAATTAAAAGAACGGCCGGGCTTCATGCCTTTATACGCTTTGGAAGTTTGTTGTGTCCAGGTAAAAAAACTATTGGTTGCTGTACCAGCAAAGTCCTTTAAAATACCATTCCGTAAGCCATTGCCGGACCCAAGCATAATTACCAACATAAAAATACCCCAAAACACTCCTAACATGGTTAAGAAGGTTCGTAATTTATTTTTACGAATGGTTGCAAAAATCTCTTGCCAGCTATCGCGTTCAAATACCAATCTAGTTTTCTCTTAAAGCGGTTATAGGTTCTACTCTGGCGGCCTTTATAGCGGGAAATAATCCGGCAAGGGCGCCTGCAATCACAATTAATACAACGGCTGATACAGCAATATTAACGTCCACATCAGGATCCTTAAAAAAATCGCCTTCCAGTTTAAAATACTTTATGATCTCAACAACAACAATACCAAGCATTAAACCAACATAGCCGGCAATGGACGTAATAAAAACAGATTCCTGTATAATTAAGGTAACGATCGAAAAGGGAGACGCGCCAAGGGCTTTACGCACCCCTATTTCTTTAGTACGTTCTTTTACTACAATCATCATAATGTTGCTAATGCCTACAACGCCCGCCAGCAAAGTTAAAATGCCAATCACATAAATAAAATATTTAATTCCATCCAGCATTCCCATAATACGTTTGTATTCTGCATTGTTGTTTCTTACGCCAATGGCATTCATATCATTGGGATTAAAGTGGTATTTTTTGGCAAGGTTATTACGGATCTCCGTTACCATTTGCTCGCTCCGCTCAAGGCTTGCATTGCCCGTAGTAGCCCAAATTACTCCTACATTATCTTTCCCGTTATAAATACGCTGAGCTGTAAGCAAAGGGATATAGATACGTTCGTTATCTCCTTTTCCCGGATCATTAAAAACACCTATTACTTTATATTTTGTTCCTGATACATCAATAAATTTTCCGATCGGGTCTTCTCCTTTAAATAAAAAATCCTCTACAGGTTTGCCTAATACACATACCTTTCTGAATTCATTAAAATCGTATTCATTGATAAAACGGCCTTTAATAATCTTTGCTTTTTCCAGTAAATTATGATCCGGAGCGCAGGAACGTACTAAAAAACCCGAATGTTCATTTTTATAGGAAAGTGTTTTATTTTCACGCCAGCCAAAGGTTGCAGAAGCATGATCCACATCTTTTGTTCTATCTTTGATATCAAAAAAATCTTCGTTCTTCAGTTGTATGTTTCTTCCGGGCTTATAGCCTTCATAAGCCATACTGGTTTGCCCGCCATCTATCCAGATACTGTTGGCGGCATCATTTCCAAACTGAAATTGTGCTCCGTTTCTTAAGCCCTGTCCGGCAGCCAATAAAATGATCAGGATAAAAATCCCCCACGCTACGCTAAACGCCGTAAGTATTGTACGAAGTTTATTTTTTTTAATGGTTCCTAATATTTCCTGCCACTTATCGAGGTCAAACATCTTGTTTAGTTATAAGATATAAGTTATGAATGATGAGTTTAGTATTTTATCAATTTATTTTTTTCCGTTTTAAGCTAAAGCACATTTATTGTATATCTCATAACTTATAATTCATCACTTATAATTAAATAATGAGTCCGTCTTTTAACCGAATGGTTCTGTCTGTTAATGCAGCAATATCATTTTCGTGTGTTACCAGCACAATTGTTTTTCCCTGCTTATTGATGTCTTTAAAAATATCCATGACTTCAATAGAGGTTTGCGAATCCAGAGCGCCTGTTGGTTCATCAGCAAAAATAACTTTCGGATTTCCGATAAGCGCACGGGCTATAGCAACACGTTGTTTTTGTCCACCGCTCATTTCGTTTGGCAAATGTTCTGCCCAGTCTTTTAAACCAACCATTTCGAGGTATTCCATTGCTTTTGCATTGCGCTCTTTACGCGATACTTTTTGATAATACAATGGCAGAGCTACATTTTCCATCGCATTTTTAAAAGACAATAAATTAAACGATTGAAATACAAATCCTAAAAACCGGTTCCGCAACTGCGCCGCTTTGGTTTGCGACAGATCTTTGATGAGTGTGTCATTTAAAATATAATCGCCCGAATCGTAGTTATCTAAAATCCCGAGTATATTTAAAAGAGTTGATTTCCCCGATCCCGAAGAACCCATAATAGAAACAAACTCGCCTTCTCTAATATGTATATCAATTCCTTTTAATACTTCAAAAGAAGTATCGTTTAACTGATAGGATTTTCGGATTTGTTCCAGCTTTATCACGGCATTAAAAGTAGGTATTATAATGTGAAACGGCGTAACCGCTTATATCCGAAAACATGCGTTTGTGGAGTATTTAAGATTTCTTAACCATATTGCATAAAGCTAAAAAAAACGTGAAGAATTTTCTGAAATAAACGTTGGTGTTTTACTAAGGGTAGACCCTAGCCACGTTCTTTGCGTTTCGCAAAATAATTGCTGTTAATACTCATTAAAATATACAGCACAATAATCAATGGAATGCCCACATATTGGAATAGACACAACAATAAAAGACTTGAAGCTAAAAAAATATAACGCGTACGATTTCCTAACCAAGAAAAAGTACGGAATTTAAGCGCAAATAAAGGGATCTCAGAAATCAATAAAGTACTTAGCAATACCGATATAAAAACTAAAAACCAGGGATTTTGAATAACATCCTGAATCGTTGTCCAGTTTGTATGAACCAGAATAAGCGGAAATGAACTGATTAAAATAGCATTTGCAGGTGTTGGTAATCCAATGAAAGAGCTTGTCTGACGTGTATCGTTATTAAACTTAGCCAAACGTATAGCAGATAAAACAGGGATAATAAAAGCCGTGTAAGCCATGTAATGCATATGATCCGAGGCCCAACTCCTGTCGGAATAACGTCCTTCTCTCATTTCTATGACTTGTAAAAACAGTTGAAACATAATGATACCGGGCACTAAGCCAAACGTTACCATATCTGCAAGACTATCGAGGTCTTTACCAATAGGCGAAGCTACACGCAACATACGCGCCGCAAAACCGTCAAAAAAATCAAACACGGCTGCCAGCCCAACCAGATAAGCAGCGTAGACCAGATTACCTTCAAAAGCATGTACAATAGCCACACAACCGCACAACAAGTTGCAACAAGTCAGAGCATTTGGTATGTGTCTTTTAAGATTCATTTTTTACAGTGTAAATATATATAAATTAAATCGTTTGTATATTTACAAAAGATGTTATTTAATTCGCTCATATTTTTGGTGTTCCTGCCCTGTGTATTTATGATATACTGGTTTCTGGTTCCAAAATGGCGGAACGTATTTTTATTGATTGCATCTTACTATTTTTATTTTTCCTATAACCCATGGTTTCTATTGCTGTTGGTGGGCACTTCGGCACTCGATTTTTATGTAGCTAAACTCATCTCAGCCTCGGAGCAACCCACACGGAGGAAAGCTTTAGTAGCCTTTAGCATTGGCTGTAATATAGGTGTATTGTTTATTTTCAAATACTTTATTTTTTTCTACAATTCATTCAATACCCTTTTCCATTCTCAATTTTCCATTTTACATTCCCTGATTATTCCCGCCGGTTTGTCTTTTTACACCTTCCAGTCTATCAGCTACACCATTGATGTTTACAGGAACAAATACAAAGCCGATGATACGCTCACCGATTTCCTGTTGTATGTTTCCTTTTTTCCACATATGGTAGCAGGGCCTATTGTTAGGTATAATTCCCTCATGCCGCAGTTAAAAATAGTGCAGTATTTTAAACGGATCGATTGGGAAGCTTTTGCCAAGCTAACTATTTGGGGCTACTTTAAAAAAATGGTCATAGCCGATAATTTATCGTCTATTGTAACACCCATTTTTAATAATGTAGAACATTATTCCGGTTCAACCTTACTGGTAGCCGGTTTTTTATTTGTTGTACAGGTCTATGCGGATTTTAGCGGTTATTCGGATATTGCCACCGGTGTGGCAAAACTCTTTGGGATTAACCTGAGTCTGAACTGGCGTCGTCCTTTATTTTCAAAATCTTTACATGAATTCTGGACCCGCAACCACATTAGTATTACTACCTGGTTCAGAGATTATTTATACATTGGCCTTGGAGGGAATCGCGTAAGCTACCGACGTTGGCTTCTCAATATCTTTTTAGTATTCCTCATTAGCGGCTTATGGCATGGCGCAAATTTCACCTTTGTAGTTTGGGGTTCCATGCATGGACTTGTCTTCATTGCTGAAACCCTTATTCTTAAACGTTTTCCGGATTTTAAAGCACCTAAAATTATTGGCTGGATTTATCTCATAGGTTTTCACACTTTATCTCTCATTGCTTTCAGGGCTTTATCCATGCATGATCTGGGATATATTTACAAACAGATTTTTACGGCCTTTCATCCGGGATCTTTGCTTAATGAATTAACACCGATTAACGGTATATCTTTCCCAATGGTCTGCGTACTGCTTATCGCTTTGATGTTTCTGAAAGAAGCCAACGAAGAATATGCCTTCCTTAATAAAATAAGAGGTTTCAGCAGCTTTTATAAAGCTGCTTTTTTTATTTTAGCACTCGCGGGAATTTTCCTTCTGGGTAATTTTAACGCTAACCAATTTATCTATTTCCAGTTTTGATCCGTAAGATTGCCATATATGCTTTTGTATTAATTCTGCTGTTGTATAGCTTGCAATGGTTTGTCAATGAAGGCAGACGTCGTAATCCGAAAGGCGTTTATGAAAAATATGCGACTATTTTTTTAAAAAATAATTCGTACAATACTTTGGTGCTGGGCTCTTCAAGGGCCGAAATGCATTTCGATGTATCATTGTTCGATTCACTGACGGGCTTGCATAGCTTCAACGCTGGTGTCTCGGGTGGCACCACGCGCATGGCTTATGTGATTCTGAAATCTTATCTGCAACACAGCAAGCTGCCTGAAACCGTTTTCCTGGAATGCGATTTCCATATCAGCCATTTAAAAACCGATACCATCTTTAATTTTCCGCGTTATTTCCCGTTCCTCTCCAATCGGGTATTGTACAGGGGGTTTAAAGAGATAGATCCGCGTTTCGGTCAATTTAAATACAATCCTTTTTGTAGCCTGCCCTATTCCGGCATCCATGGTCTCAGTACGGCTCTCCGCGGCTGGACAGGAAAATCCGGCAGCGATGATGAAGCATACAAAAATGGCTTTTATAAAAACCCGGTGGGACATTACGACCATTACTATACCGCGTCCTATTACGGCTCTATTCATCCGGAAAACCGGCATTACCTGGATTCAATCATCGTTTTTTGCAAGGACAATCATTGCCGGCTGATCTTTACCATGTCGCCCGTTTACAAAGATGCCCGAAAGGAAATGGTCAACCGGGAATATATTATCACCCAATACCGGAACATTGCCGAACGCTCTCATATTCCTTTCTTCAACTATAGTACTGATAGCAGCATCTGCGGACACAACACCTTTTTTGACGATGACTATCATATGCTTTACTCCGGAGCGAGGCTTTATACCCGAAAAATCGCTTCCGATTTTAACAATATTGTCCCTTAAATTGCGTTGTTAAGCATACAAATTCAGGGAAAATTTCCGTAATTTTAACAGATTAACACGTAACATGAAGCACTTAATTTTTGTACTCTTATTTTTTATATCAGGGCTGAGCTTTGCACAAATAGCAAAATACAGTAATGAATTTTTAAGTGTTGGTGTTGGGGCTCGTGCCTTGGCTATGGCTAATGCCAATGTGGCTTCTGTAAATGATGTTACGGCCGGTTACTGGAATCCATCGGGTTTATTATTGCAGAAAAGCAATGTTCAGGTAGGCCTAATGCATGCCGAATATTTTGCCGGTATTGCCAAATATGATTTCGTGGGTGTTTCCAAACGTATTGACAGCAATAGTGTAGCGGGCTTAACCTTTATCCGTTTCGGGGTTGATAATATTCCCAATACTACCGAATTGATCGATGCCAATGGCAATGTGGATTATTCGCGTTTAAAATCCTTCAATGCTGTGGATGCCGCTGTATTGTTATCATACGCCCGTAATATTCCCAAATTAAAAGGTGTAAAAATTGGTGCCAATGCTAAAATCATACGTCGTAAACTGGGCGAATTTGGCGGTGCCTGGGGCTTTGGGATCGATGTGGGTGCTATGTACGATTATAAAAAATGGCGTTTTGCCGCTATGGCCCGTGATATTACAGGAACATTCAATGCCTGGAGTTATACTTTATCAGACGATGTAAAAAATACCTTTGCCGTAACAGGTAACGAAATCCCTACAAATTCATTGGAAGTGACCGTTCCAAAATTAATTCTTGGTGTTAGTCGCACCTGGCTTGTTTGGAGTGACAGAATTTCTGTAGGTGGCGAATTAAACCTGATCAACACTTTTGATGGTCCCCGTAATACGGTTATTAAAACAGATCCCTGGAGTATGGAGCCGGCTTTTGGTTTGGAAGCGGGCTACAAAGGCATTATCTTTTTACGCGGTGGTATCGGTAATGTTCAAAAAATGAAAAACGTATTGGGGAATGATGTTACTACCGTACAGCCAAATATAGGCGTAGGTATCAAATACAAAGTATTTGCTCTTGATTACGCGATGACCAATATCGGGAATGTTTCCACCTCTCTCTACTCCCACATTTTTACGATAAAGGTCGATATTACTAAAAAACTGATTAAATGATAAAACGTTTATTCACTCTGTGTTTTTTCGCTTTAACTGTTTTATCATTACAGGCGCAGAAATATGGAAATGAATGGATCAATTACAATCAGAAACATTATCGCATTAACATTCCCAAAACCGGGCTTTACAGAATAGATTCCACAACGCTCATTAATAGTGGCATTCCGTTAAACTTTATCAATCCTAAAAATTTACAGCTCTTTATAAAAGGTGTTGAGCAATACATTACCGTTGCAGGCGAAAGCGATAATGTGTTTAATGCCACCGACTATATAGAATTTTATGCTGAAAAGAATGACTGTAGTACCGATTCGGTAGTATACACAGGCATTAGCCGTTTGCCAAATCCTTACATAGCCTTGTTTAACGATACCAATTATGCCTTCCTAACCTGGAACAATGCGTTGAATAATAAGCGCAACACTATCGAAACAGATATTAATTTCAGCGGTTACACTGCGGCAAATTATTTTTATAATGAAAGGGTTCACACATCAAACAACATTTATTCGCTGGGAAGAACATTTATTGATATTGTTTCCGATCCACGGTATGTAACCGGCGAAGGCTATGGAATAGGCCTGCAACAGGGCCAGTCGACACAAACTGCTTTTACGTATTTCAATATATATCCTTCTGCAGCATTGCCCGTCTTTTTAAAAACAGCTTATTCGGGCACCACGGAAAATTATTTAACCGCAGGATACGACCACGAAATAAAACTGGAATATTATAACAATTCAGGTTCTCTTGTAAGCATTCATGACACTACTTTTCTGGGTTTTCAGCAATTTAATATTGAACGGCAGATCCCCGCAGATCAATTTCAGAATAGTTCATATATTCGGGCTACAAGTGTAAACAACTCTTTATTTACCGGCATTACCAGTGCATCCAACATCCATTACATTTATTTAAAATACCCCCAATCGCCCAATTTTGGCGGATCTTCCGAACAAACCATGTATGTCGACAATAGTTCTTCGGGCTCTAAAACATTTCTTGATTTGCAAAACGTCTCTGTTTCAGGTTCGGTCATTCTGTATGATCTCAGCAATCATAAATACATTCCAACTATTGTATCAGGCACAAATGTAAAAGCGCTTATTCCTAATTCTTCCGGGCAAAAAAAATGTTTTTTAAGTAATACTTCCAACATTACCACTATTACTTCGCTGGCACCTGTAAACCAGTCAGGCTTTTTTGTAGACTACAAGAGTAGCAATCTCGATTCGGCTTACCTGATCGTGTCTCATAAAGGTCTCCAGCAATCTGCCAATGATTATAAAGCTTACAGGCAAAGTATAGATGGTGGTTCTCACAACGTCATTCTTGCTTATATCGATGAGCTGTATGACCAGTTCGCCTACGGAAACAAAAAAAATCCCCTGGCTATAAAAAACTTTTGCAATTATTTAGGCGATAGTTTGCCTACACCTCCAAAGTATTTGCTTTTGCTGGGTAAATCACTTAAAAACGGAGAAGTAAAATCAGATGTGGTATACTGGAATGCCAGTAATATACCAACCATGGGTATTCCACCATCAGATAATTTACTCACGGCCGGCATTCACGGTTCTCAGTCATCTGCTCCGTTTATTCCGGTTGGTCGCATTTCAGCAAAAACAGATCTGCAGGCAAACTATTATCTTGATAAAGTAAAGTCGCACGAAGCAGGATTAAAAAAAATAGTACCGGATGATTGGCACAAGCATGTGCTACATTTTGCAGGAGGTACAGATTTGAGCCAGCAGCAGTTGTTTCAAAACTATTTACAAAGTTATTCTGTAACCATTTGTGATACACTATACGGAGGAACAGTCTATAACTTTAAAAAAACAACCACTGCTCCCATTCAAATTACAATAAGTGATTCAGTAAAACGCCTGATCGATTATGGAGCTTCTATGATTACGTTTTTCGGGCATGGCTCGATAAGTGGTTTTGATCAGGCCATTGATGACCCTAATGCATACAGCAATAAAGATAAATACCCGCTCTTTATTGCAAACTCATGTTATTCGGGCGACATACACACACTTAACGCAAACAGCGCGAGCGAAAATTTCACCATGATCCAG
The DNA here is from genome assembly GCA_040389965.1 of Bacteroidota bacterium. Taxonomy (GTDB): domain Bacteria; phylum Bacteroidota; class Bacteroidia; order B-17B0; family Aurantibacillaceae; genus UBA4416. Next base: position 100,531 of record JAZJZF010000023.1, on the reverse strand, counting down.
GATAAAGGAAGCATTGGTTTTATTGCTTCCTCATCGAGTGGTATTGTGTACCCGCTCAACATGTATTCGTCGCAGTTATATAAATCCATTGCATACGAAACTTATTATAAAGGCATTGGAGACGCCATTAAAAATACCTGTACTAAAAATAGCGTACTCAGCGACCAACTTCTGGAAATTACATCACTCGAAATGACTCTGGAAGGAGATCCTGCGGTTAAGCTCAATGCCTTTGCAAAGCCCGATTACGAGATCAATAACTCAAGTGTTTATTTCGATATACAATCCATTGTTGATTCTATTGGAATTAATGTGATCATCAGAAATTTCGGAAAAGCCATCAGAGATACATTTGTTGTAAGGGTAGAACGGTATTTCGCAACAGGAGATTCCAGTACCTATTTCCGCAAAATTAAAGCACCATATAACGTTGACACTTTGCATTTTAATATTTTAAAAGATTATGATAATGGCATAGGACTGAACAGTTTTAGGGTATACATCGATTCTTATAACGAGATCTCAGAATTATCGGAAAATAATAATGCTACTACCGGAACAGTCGATCTTTTTATATCGGGTGGAGATGTTGTGCCTGTGTATCCATACAAATATGCCATTGTTCCCAAAGTACCCCAAATTACATTAAAAGCAACTACTGCCGATCCTTTTGCACCCGTCACAAATTACAGGATCCAGCTCGATACCTGCGACCGATTTGTAAACCCCATTAATTCAACATTAATAAGCAGTGCGGGTGGCGTTATAGAATGGACAGTTAACCTGCCATTGGCAGACAGTACCGTTTATTTCTGGCGTGTTTCGAAAGATTCGACACTTATAACGGATTCGTACAAATGGCGGGAGAGTTCTTTCCAGGTCATAGACAATAAATCGGGCTGGGGACAATCGCATTTTCATCAGTTTAAAAATGACACCTATCAGTTTGTAAAATACAAAAAAGCGCAACGGAGATTCGATTTCGAAAACGACGTGTCCTCTCTTATGTGCCGCACCGGTTTTCTATCCGGCATTGGCTGGGATCAGATCATTTATTCGCTTAACAGTTCTCAGATGGCTGTATGGAGCTGCGCTCAGGATGGATGGTCTATCGTTATCTTTGATTCTACCAGTGCTTTACCAAGGCAATCCATATCAGCCAATGCACCTAATCCAGGGCCGGGTCCATACAATAATTGCCACTGCGACGGAACACGGCCTTTATATGCATTTGATTTTGGCTCCTCAAATTATTGTGGCTTTGCTGCCAATATATGGCAAGGCGATTTACTCTCCTTATTTAATAGCTTGCCTGTAAACACTAAAGTACTGGCCTATTCACAGCAAAGCCACCAGGCTTCTACCTATTCTAACGCCCTGTACACTGCCTTCGAAAGTATTGGGAGTGCCCATATACGAACCATTGCAGATAGCCTCAGTATTGCTATTTTTGGAAGAAAGGGCATGAGTATTGGACAAGCCCATGAAGAATTTGCTACCCATCACAATGACATCGTTGTGCTGAACGATTCCATTAAAACCAATTGGTCTAACGGATACATTGCCTCAGAAATCATAGGACCTTCTGCTAAATGGAATAGCCTGCACTGGAAACAATGGCCGGTTGAACTTCCAAACCAGGATACTATTGTTTTAAAAGTAGTTGGTATTAAGGTAAACGGTGCAAGAGATACAGTTGCTTCTTTTACGGCTAACATGACAGATGTCTATAATCTGGATACTTACGCCGATGCTCAGGTATATCCTTATATGCAACTGGTAGCATTGATGAGAGATGATGTCTATAAAACGCCTCCTCAATTAAAAAAGTGGCAGGTGTTATACGACATGGCTCCGGAGTGCGCTATTAATCCTAAAAAGGGATTCACGATCACAAACGATTCCTTACAGGAAGGCGAAAAATTAGCGGTTAATATCCCCATAGAAAACATAGGTATATTACCTTTTAATGATAGTTTAATTGTAACTTATTGGATAGAAGATAAAGACCGTATTAAACATTTTCTTCCGCAAAAATTAAAAGCAAGGCCGTTTGTTCCTACGCAGGTATTAATAGATACAATAACCTTTAACAGCTATGAATACCCCGGGCAAAATTATTTGTGGATCGATGTAAATCCGCCTTCACACATCAGGTATCAAAAAGAGCAATACCACTTTAATAACATCGCACGTATTCCATTTAAAGTAAACAGCGACCATATAAATCCTTTGCTGGACGTGACTTTTGACGGAACACACATCCTAAATGGCGATATCGTCTCTTCCAAACCCCATATATTGGTTACATTAAAAGATGAAAACAGATTTCTGGCATTAAACGATACTTCCGATTTTGCTGTCTTTATCAAATACCCCGATCAGGCTTCTGAAAAGAGGATATTTTTTAGCAATGCTTTATTATTTACGCCTGCACAACTACCTAACAACTCCTGCAAAATTGAATGGAAACCCGAATTTGCGATGGATGGAAAATATAAACTGATTGTACAAGCCAAAGACAGGACACGCAACGTATCGGGCGATAATGATTATACAATAGACTTTGAGATCATCAACAAGCAAACAATTACGGAAGTATTAAATTATCCTAATCCCTTCAGTACTTCTACCCGCTTTGTATTCACACTTACTGGCAGCGAAATGCCGGATATATTTATCATTCAGATTATGACCATTACGGGGAAAGTGGTTCGTGAGATCACAAAAAACGAATTGGGAAATATTCGCATTGGCCGCAATATTACAGATTATGCCTGGGATGGAAAAGATCAGTTTGGCGATAAGCTCGGAAATGGGGTTTACCTATACCGAGTGATCACACGCTTTAATGGCGATGCTATTGAAAAAAGACAAACAGAAGCAGACTCTTACTTTAAAAAAGGCTGGGGAAAACTGGTTATTATGCGTTAGATCATTTAACGATCAAATGGTCGAGCATTTTATCTTTTGCAATAAATATTTCAATTAAACGGGATGCTTCTTTTAAAACATCTTCTTCTACAGTAGCTTTCAATCCCATGATAGCAATGGCTTTTTTCGTAGCATCTTCCTTATTAAGCTCTTCCGTTACGTAAATAGCGTCTCTTAACTGATAAAGATTTAATAGAATATCTTTTTGTTTCCCAAGTTCACTAATGATCCAGCTTAAGGCAAAAAAAGAATCGCTGTCAAATTCAACGATAGCAGCATTTTTTGGCTTCGCTATTACTTTATTATAGGGCGAATTAAGAATGTCTTTCGTGAAATAATTGATGGCAAATTTTTTCCTTTTGCCCGATTTTTTCAATTGAATTAAGCCACGCAAGGCTTGTACGTATATACTCAGCCAACGCAGCTTACGTCTGATTTCATGCACCTGCTCTTCAATTTTAGTAAAGCGGTAATCCGATTTTAAAGTGAAATATAAAATCTCGTCAATTTCATCTTCCATGGCAATACGCAGTTCGCTTATATAATGCTCGTCATACGTCACTTCAAATTCATTTAGTTTTTGGTCAAACGAAAGCACTTTCTCATTCAGCCAGTCTTTTGTTGCCAGGCGCCTATTAAGCTTTTCAAGGTAGTTTTCTTTGTGTACCGTATAATACTTTATAACTTCTTTCGAAACTTTTTTATTTGATTTAAAGGTTTTTTCCAATGCATCATAATCATCTATTTGCCCCAAAACATCTTCCAGTTTTTTAAACCGCTTGTTCCATTTTTCGAACAGTTTTTCCTCGAACGCATTTTTATGAAGCCTTGTTAAAGACTCCAGCATAAACAATGTAGAACGCGCTCCGTTTTTATAAAGCCATAAAGCAGGATCTTTTTGCTTTGCGGCTTTAGTGAGTAAGTTTTGCAGTTGAGCACTATAAAATAAGAATGGATTAAAACCATTGGTAGTTGCTGACGCCATATTAAAATCGTATTAAATTAGTTAATTGTTTATCCTTAAATTCTGATGCCAAGCAGGCAAATGTCATCCACTTGCTCCAGATTACCTTTCCACATTTCAATAGTATCATTCAACTTTTGCTTGATCTCATTCATTGGTAAATGTGCGTTGACTAAAAGTAATTCTTCCAGTTGCTTGTATTTAAATTTCTTTCCTTTAGGCCCGCCAAACTGGTCGGCATAGCCATCTGTAAAGGAAATCACAAGATCTCCTTTTTGAAGCGTTATTTCAAAATCCTTAAACAACTCATCAGAATTATGTCCGGCACCAATGGGCATTTTATTTAATTCGGAAATAATAACTTCGTTGTTCCGAATAATATAAAAAGGATTATTTGCATTGGCATACGTTAATTTCAGCTTACCCATGTCAAAACTACAGAAACTGCAATCCATGCCATCTTTAGCTTCCATTAAACTGCCCTCAGGGTTTAAAGCCTTTACAATATCTTTTCTTAGCTGATTTAAAACAGCCGCAGGATCCGTAATTTTTTTCTCGTTTACAATTTCATTTAAAAAATTAACACCCATCATACTCATCATCGCGCCAGGCACACCATGTCCTGTGCAATCTGCGGTCATTACCATTAATTTATTTTCATAATTCAATGCCCAGTAAAAATCGCCGCTCACAATATCTTTTGGTTTGAATAAAATAAAAAAATCTGCTGTATGTTTTTTAAAATACTGATCGCTTGTTAAAATACTTTGCTGAATACGCCTGGCGTAATTAATACTATCGGTTATTTCCTTATTCTTTACTTCAACCAGTTCTTTCTGATGATTAATTTCTTTATTAAATGCTTCCAGGTTTTTGTTTGTTTTCTGCTTCAATAAATTATTCCTGTACAAAATAACCAATACAAAGGCAAGTGCAATAATGCCTATGAATGCGGCATACAGGTATACCTTTCTCTTTTGGCTTTCCGCATCGTTCAGCTTTTGTTTCTCTCCCAGCAATTCAATTTCTTTTTGCTTTTTTTCACTTTCATATTTTGCTTCCGCATTTTTAACCTGTTGGATACCTTCTTTGTTCAACGAACTATCCTGGTATATTTTATATTCTTTATAAAATTTAAGGCTATTCTTATAGTCCCCCGTTTTCTCATAAATCTGGCTTAAATACTGGGTAGCCAGCTCTAACGCAGGCATATCGCCCGTTTTTTTGGCAGAGGTAATAGCTTCATTTACGGCTTCAAAAGCCTCCTGATTTTTATCGTTCAAATCTAAAGCGCTTCCCAACTGCACATAGGCGTGCGATAACGTATACTCATCACCCATTTCTTTTGCAGTATTAACGGCCTCGCGGGCTGCAGTTAAACATTTTTCTTTCTCTTTTTGTTCAAAATAAATCTCGGAAAGAGAAATGTAATTATTAGCCAGGCCGCTTTTATCTTTATTTTTTAAATGATAATCCAGGCACAGGTTAATATAATACATGGCACTATCCAGCATATCCAGCTTTGTATAAGTCCCCGCTATATTACTATATGCCGCCACAGGGAATTTGCCGGGATGCCCTTTTGCATATGCAGCCACACTCAAAAGATAATAAGACTGTGCCTTTCTCATCTCTCCGGTTGTTCCATATAAATTGCCCAGCGAATTATATAAAGCCGCGCTCAGTCCCTGTTGATTATACTTTTTGGTATACTTTAACCCTTCCAGGTATATATTAAGGGCTTTGGGAACTTCAGCCATATCGGCATAAATAGAGCCCTGCGTATTACAAATACGGGCATAAATGCGTTCGTAATTTAATTTTTTTGCCAGCTCATAACTTTGTATCGAATAGTCAATTCCTTTCTGGAGATTGGTATACGCGATATCCCAGGCAATTTTATTCAGTAATATAACTTTGTTGGTATCGTCTTTTAAAGTTGGCAACACCCGGAGACATGAATCTACATTTAAATCCTGCGAAAATGATGCTTCCCAAAAACACATACCATAAAGCACGAAGATATATTTCAGGATTTTAGTGTACATTTTCATAGAGGCAGTAGTTTTTTATCAGCTATTTAAATTTTTACTAATTCATTCATCTAAAACTAGTGGTTTTTTTGAAATAAACATAAACTTATCAAACTTAAATTTTATAATTATCTTTGCACCCTATGGAAAAGAAAGTGCGATTACGTTTTGCTCCCAGTCCAACGGGAGGCTTACATATGGGTGGTGTACGCACTGCCCTATTTAGTTATTTATTTGCAAAAAAACATGGCGGCGATTTTGTGCTGCGTATTGAAGATACTGACCAGACACGCTATGTAGAAGGTGCCGAAGATTATATCATAAGCGCGCTTAAATGGTGTGGTATAGAACCAAACGAAGGTGTGGGTTTTGGCGATGGCCCCTACACCCCTTACCGCCAAAGCGAACGTAAAGAACTAGGCATTTATAAAAAATATGCCGATCAACTTATTGCACCAGGTCATGCCTATATTGCCTTTGATACCTCCGAAGAACTGGATGAGATGCGTAAACGCCTGGAAGCTGCCAAAGTAGTAGCTCCGCAATACAACGCCATTACGCGTCAAAACATGCGTAACTCATTAACGTTACCTGAGGACGAAGTAAAAAAATTAATAGAAAGTGGTGCACCTCATGTAGTACGTTTAAAAGTACCCCGCAACGAGGAGATTCGTTTTCATGATATTATCCGTGGATGGGTGACCGTTAACTCCTCACAGGTAGATGATAAAGTATTATTAAAAAGTGATGGCATGCCAACCTATCATTTGGCGCATATTGTAGACGATATTGAAATGAAGATCACGCATGCTGTGCGTGGTGAAGAATGGTTGCCAAGTGCTCCATCACATATTTTAATTTACCGTTATTTAGGTCTGGAAGATCAGATGCCGCAACTGGCACACTTACCATTGATCTTAAAGCCTGACGGCAACGGGAAATTATCGAAACGCGATAAATCAGGGTTGCCAATGTTTCCTTTAAACTGGCACGATCCAAGAGATAAAACAGATTATGTAGGCTATAAAGAATCGGGCTTTATGCCGGAAGCTTTTATTAATATGCTTGCCCTGCTTGGTTGGAACCCCGGCGATAACAGGGAAATTATGAGCAAACAGGAATTGATCGAGAATTTTTCGTTTGAACGCGTTAATAAATCAGGTGCTAAATTCGACCCTGAAAAAACAAAATGGTTCAACCAGCAATACCTGAGAATGCAAACCGATGAGCAATTGGCCGATGCCGTAAGCCCATTACTGGAAGCCAAAGGCATTAAAAAAGACAAAGTATTTGTAGCTGAATTTTGCAGGCTGATAAAAGAAAAAGCACATTTTGTAAATGAGTTTTACGATTTGGGGTCTTACTTTTTTGTAACACCAACAAGCTACGATGAAAAAGTAATGGCTAAAAAATGGAATGAAAACTCCAAAGCTACCTATACCAAATTAACTGAAAAATTAGCTGCTCTGGATGTTTGGAGCATTACTTCCATTCATGATTTATTTGCCGCAGTTGAACCCGAATTAGGTAAAATAGATATGCAATTAGTACGCGTATTAACAACAGGTGTTGCCGGTGGTGCACAGTTATTCGACATGTTGGCATTACTGGGAAAAGACGAAGTAATTGCACGATTAAAAACGGCTTTATCTAAATTATAATTTAAAACGTATGCATTCATTATTAAAACAAAATCTGTTCTTTATTAAGGAACATGTTGGTATGTTTAAAGCAGCCAATAACTTTGATATTTATAATCCGGATACCAAAGAATTATTAATGAACTGTCGAGAAGAACAATTAGGTTTTTTTACCAAAATGTTCCGCTTTACCGATTATAAAAGGATGACCCCCTTTCATGTAGAAATTAAATCGGCCAAAGGAGAACCTGTGCTTGAAGTGAAACGTGGCTTTTCTTTATTTCTGTCTACTGTAGAAGTATTTGATGAACACCATAACCTTGTAGGACGCTTTAAACAAAAATTCTTTTCTATTGGCGGGAAGTTTGATGTGCTCGATCCTCAGGACAATGTATTATGTACTTTAAAAGGCAAATGGACCAGCTGGGATTTTAAATTTATGCAGGGCAATACAGAACTGGCACAGGTTACAAAAAAATGGGCCGGTATTGGTAAAGAATTATTTACAACAGCAGATAATTATATTTTATCTATTAATGATTCTACAAAAAAAGAAGACAATACACGCATTCTGATCATGGCGGCTGTCATGTGCATTGATATGGTATTAAAAGAGTAAGTCTATGAAATATCCTATACTCGCAGTTCTGTTTTTTATCTCTTCTTTTTCTTTTGCACAGAATGAAAAGGAAGATATCCTTTCTTTTCAAAACATACTGAATACAGATTATATGGATAGCCTGCATTCTCCCTTATCCAAAGAAAAAAGACTTATATTTAAGGGTCATGATTTTTATCCTATTGACCTCACCTATCGCGTAACCGCTGCTTTTTTGAGAACACCAAACGAAAAGCCGTTTAAGATGACTACTACCAAAGGAGAAGCCAGAGACTATCTGAAATATGGAGAAGTGTCATTTTCCATTAACGGAAAAAACATGAAGCTGAATGTGTACCAAAGCCTTGATCTCATAAAATTAGAAGCTTACAAAAACTATTTGTTCCTGCCATTTAAAGACCTTACCAATTCCGTGGAAACTTATGGTGGCGGTCGGTTTATAGACCTTACTATCCCAGCCGGCAAAACGATCGTATGCGATTTTAATAAAGCCTATAATCCCTACTGTGCCTATTCTGATCGTTTTTCCTGCCCTATCACACCTATCGAAAACACTTTGCCTGTTCAAATTAAAGCAGGCGTTAAAGCACCTACAGAACATTAAAAGATGGAACTCTATTCGGATGAATACTTTATGAACGAGGCCCTGAAAGAAGCACAGAAAGCATTTCAGGCCGATGAAGTTCCGGTGGGCGCCGTAATAGTAGCCAATAATAAAATTATTGCAAGGGCTCATAATTATACCGAACGCTTAAACGATGTAACAGCGCATGCCGAAATGCAGGTTATTACTTCTGCTGCCAATGCCATTGGCGGAAAATATTTAAATGACTGTACCCTTTATGTAACGCTTGAACCATGCCCTATGTGCGCAGGCGCTTTGCATTGGACACATATTACAAAAATAGTATATGGCGCCAGCGATGAAAAAAGAGGTTTTACAAAAATTGCCCAAAACATACTCCATCCTAAAACTACTGTGATTAATGGAGTTTTAGAGCAAGAATGCTCCGCAATATTAAAAGAGTTTTTTGCATCAAAAAGGAAAAATTAACTGCAAAGAAAAATGAGAAAGTCGAGCAATGTTGTTCGACCTTTTTAATAATAGAATATTGTCAAGCAGAGGGTCAAAATGTCGAAGTTTTCCGTCATCGCGAGCGGAGTCGAGAACCAAAACAATCAATTTAAAAGAAATAAGAAGCAGCTTCTTTATTCTAATTTATATAATTCGTAATCCAATTTGTATATTCGTAACTTATTTGTATCCTCTATGAATTTAGATTTAAAAAATAAACAAGCCATTGTATGCGGGAGCACACAAGGTATAGGTAAAGCCATTGCCATTGAACTGGCAAATTTAGGCGCAGCAGTAACATTAGTAGCCCGCAACGAAGAAGCCTTAAAAGCCACCAAACTGGAATTAAGCACCGGTGCAGGCCAACTGCATTCATACTTATGTGTTGATTTTTCTAAACCCGATGAATTAAAACAAATTGTAGAAGCTTATCTGCAACGTCAACCGGGAGTACATATTCTTGTAAATAATACCGGTGGCCCGCCATCCGGCCCTATTACCTCAGCTAAAACAGAAGAGTTTTTATCTGCATTTAATAACCACCTCATCTGTAATCACATTTTGGTACAGGCCTGCGTAGAGCATATGAAAAACGCCAAATACGGGCGCATTATCAATATTATTTCAACCTCCGTAAAAGCACCTTTGCCAAACCTTGGAGTATCTAATACGATACGTGCTGCCGTTGCCAACTGGAGTAAGACTCTGGCCAACGAGCTTGGTAAATTTAACATAACGGTTAACAATGTACTGCCGGGTGCAACAGCTACAGTACGACTGAAAACAATCATCGAAAACAAATCCACAAAAACCGGACATGCTTTAGATGAAGTAACCAACGAAATGCTGTCAGAAATCCCTATGGGTCGTTTTGCAGAAGCTTCAGAAGTAGCCAATGCAGTTGCCTTTTTAGCATCACCTGCAGCCTCTTACATTAACGGTATCAATTTACCCGTTGATGGTGGGAGAACTGCCAATCTTTAATTTCTCATTCTCCTTAAAAAAAGCTACTGAAAAAACAGTAGCTTTTTTAGATTTCAAATACCATTTAAATTAGTCTTTAACCAGCCAAACTTGTTAATTGTTAAAATTTACAAATAACTCGGGATGTGAGCACTAGCCTGTTTACAAGCCTTATAAATTTGGTATTTTCTCCGCTTTTTAATACTATATTTGTTTCTATTTATTACAGATTTTAACAAAATTATGAAGATCATTATCCCTATGGCTGGAAAAGGTAAACGTATGAGGCCTCATACCCTTACAGTTCCTAAACCCTTAATCCATGTTGCCGGAAAACCAATAGTACAAAGACTTGTAGAAGATATAACCAAAGTTTGTGGCGAAAAAGTTGACGAAATCGCCTTTATCATAGGCCCCGATTTTGGAAAAGAGGTAGAAGAAAACCTTGTAAAAATAGCTAACGAACAGGGCGCAAAAGGAACCATTTGCTACCAGGAAAAAGCCCTTGGAACTGCTCACGCCATTATGTGCGCCAAAGAATCCATTACCGGGAAAACCGTAGTAGCCTTTGCCGATACACTTTTTAAAGCTGATTTTGTAATGGATACCAATCAGGAAGGCGTTATTTGGGTACAGGGTATTGAAGACCCTAGCCAGTTTGGTGTGGTAAAATTAAACGGCGCCGGTGTTATAACCGATTTTGTAGAAAAACCAACAAGCTTTGTAAGTAACCTCGCCATTATTGGCATCTATTATTTTAAAGATGGCGACAATCTTAAAAAAGAATTACAATACCTTTTAGATAATAACATTACCGAAAAAGGAGAGTTCCAGCTTACCAATGCCCTTGAGAACATGAAACAAAAAGGCATCGCCTTTACACCGGGCAAAGTTACCGAATGGCTCGATTGCGGAAATAAAGATGCCACTGTTTATACCAACCAACGTGTACTGGAATTTGATAAAGACAAAGCAATTCTTAAAGGCAAAAATACGGTCATCGAAAACAGCCTTATCATTGAGCCTTGTTATATTGGAGACAATGTAGTCCTTAAAAATTCAATCGTAGGCCCTCATGCTTCCATTGGTGCAGGCTGTAAACTCACTGATGTTATTATTAAAAACAGTATTGTACAGACTAACACAAAATTAAACGGCATCAATATTTCCAATAGTATGATAGGCGAAGGCGCAGAAGTAAAAGGAAAGGCGCTGGACATTAGCATGAGTGATTATACAACCATTTCAATTTAAAATTGCCGAAGAAAAGCGATTGATGTAACCCGAATTTGAGACAAGCAACTTATATATTTTTTGTTTTACTGCTTAACCTCGCAGTAGTTACATCATCGTGCAAATCAAAAAAACAGGCAGGTGCTTCAACCGATCCAAAAAAAACCAAAGGCTTGTCGACAGAAGATCAGACTAAGTTTGCTTATTTTTTTGTTGATGGCTGCAAGGAACGGATGAAAGGCAATGTAGAACTTGCCGAAAACCGATTCAAAGAGTGCCTGAAAATAGATCCTACTTCTTCGGCCGTTAAATATGAACTTGGAAACATCTACCGTTTTAGCGCGCAATACGACCTGGCCATTAAATATGGGAAAGACTGCGCAGCTGCCGATCCTAAAAACGAATGGTACCAGCTTTTATACATCGAATGCCTTCACAGCAAACGCCAGTACCTTCAGGCAGCTGATGTTTACAACCGTTTAATTAAAAACTATCCTGCCAGACCTGATTTTTATGAAGGGCTTGCCGCGGAGTATATGTATGGCGGTGCTTACGAGAAGTCGTATAAAATATACGATGAGCTCGAAAAGAAATTTGGAGCAAACGAAGCATTCTCATTAAACAAAATAAAGCTGCTTAAGCAAATTAAAAAAACAGCAGAAGCCGAAGAAGAATTAAAAAAACTGATCAAATTTAATCCTAACGAGCCGCGCTACTATACTTACCTGGCCGAATTTTATCAGGAAAATCAACAAAACGATAAAGCACTCGAAGCCTACAAAGCAGCATTAAAGGTCGATCCAAACAATCCCATGGTGCATCTGGCTTTGGCCGACTATTACAAATCAATAAACGATAAAGTAAGTTTTTTCAAAGAAATGAAAATCGCTTTCGAGAATCCTGAGCTTGAAGTAGAAACAAAATATAAGATCATGGGTTCCTATTATGATCTTTCAGCCAAAAACGAAGAATTTAAACAACAGGCCTATGAGCTCTGCCAGATCATGTTAAAGGTGCATCCAAACTCAGTGGAATCACACAGCATTTATGCCGAATTTCTGTACCGCGATAAAAAAATAAAAGAATCGCGCGACGAGTATGCCTTAGCAGTGAAGTATGATAAAAATCATTTCGACCCCTGGAATAAACTGATGTTTTTTGATTCGGAATTAAATGACTACAACCAACTGGAAATACACAGTGCCGAAGCTATTGAGCTATTCCCAAATCAGGCTTCGCCATACTTTTTTAATGGTATTGCCAACATACAACTAAAAAAATATGAAAAGGCCGTTGAAGCCTTAAGAGACGGACTCGAGTTCGTGTATTCAAATAACCAGTTACTGATCGATTTTTATTCGAACCTGGGAACGGCCTACAACTATTTAAAAGATTACGAAAAATCAGATAAAGCTTTTGATGATGCTTTAAAGACAGATCCCGATAATACCACGATCTTAAATAATTATGCTTACTTCCTCTCTTTACGCAAAAAGAATCTGGAAAAAGCAGAAAAATATTCACGACGCAGCAATGAGCTGTCTCCTAATAATTCCGTTTTTATGGATACTTACGGTTGGATCCTGTACCAACAAGGAAAATACACACAGGCCGAAGAATGGCTTGGCGCTGCTGTAAAAAGCGGTAAAAGAAGTGCTATTAGTGAACACTACGGCGATGTTTTGTTTCAGCTTGGTAAAAAAGATGAAGCTTTGATCTATTGGAAACAAGCCAAAGAAAGTGGACAAGGCTCTGAATTACTGGATAAAAAAATCAGCGACAAAAAATTATACGAATAATTTTTTGACATAAAAACGTATTAAAATTAAATGAATTACAAAAAACAACTCTATATTCCCTTTCTTGGCGCTTTACTACTAACCCTGTTCTTATTTGCCTGTAAAACCAAAAAAAACATTCAGAAAACACCTGTTACTCAAACTGAAGATACCATTCAGGGCAGATGTCATTTATCGTATAAAACATCTAAAGCTTTAACTAAAAATCTAAAGCAAAAAGAACTGGCTTACAAATGGATCTATGCCAAGGCCGATGTACAAACACTTGTTGACGGAGAAGATCAAAACCTCGACGTAAGAATAAGAGGCAGAAAAGACAGTGCCATATGGATACAAATACAGGCAATAGGACTTATTGATGTTGCCAAGCTCTTAATAACCCGCGATACCGTTAAAATGGTGGTGTATATAAAAAAGCAATACTTTGTAGGCGATTTCAATTATATAAACCAATTGCTTAATGCTGACCTCGATTTTGATCTGTTACAGGCCGCTTTATTTGGTAATAGCGCCGATTTTGATGATGATGACTCTAAAATGAAACCATCGGCCGACAGAACAAACTGTCTTTATTTGTTAAGTACCGAACGAAAACGCAAACTGAAACGTATAACTACCGGGCAGGATTCCTTAAAACGATCGTTACAAACCATGACGCTTGACCCCGAAACGTTTAAAATTATAAATAATGACTTCATCGATGTAACCACCAACCGTAAGTTCAGCGCTACTTATTCGAAATTTGTGGCTATTGACTCGGTTTTTGCACCACATCATGTTGATATTGATATTAGTGCAGAGAAGAAAATAAACCTTAAAATTAACTATGTTCGCATAGAAATTAATCAGCCGCAAAAAATGCCGCTGAACATACCAAAAAGTTATGATCCTATCCCTATTAAAAAAGAAAAAAAATAACCTTGTTTACTTAGGGCTATTTTTCTTTTTTATAGTTTTCTGCAATGTGGTACTGGTTGCACAAACTAAAGTGTCTTCACAAAAAGATCTTCAGAGTAAAAAAAATAAACTCAACGACGATATCAAGCAGCTTAATAATCAGCTGAGCCAGACAAAGGCTAATAAGAAATCGCAGATCAATAACATTGTGGTTATCAATACCAAAATAAAAGTTCGTGAAGAGCTTATCAGTACTATTAACACAGAGCTTTCCCGTATTAATTCAAGCATCAAAAAAAATACGGGCGAAGTTAATTCACTGAAATTAAACCTCGAAAAACTGAAAGGTGAATATGCCAAGATGATCTACTTTGCACAACGCAACCAGGATTCATACACTAAGCTCATGTTCTTATTTGCTTCGGGAGATTTTAATCAGGCTTACATCAGACTTAAATATTTTCAGCAATACACGGCATTTCGTAAGAAACAAGCCAAAGAAATTGTTTCTACACAATTGGTGCTTACTGGAAAACTAAAAGAACTGGAAGAAGAGCGACACCAAAAAAATGTGCTGCTGGGTAACGAAAAAGATGAAAAAGTGCAGCTCGATGGAGAGAAACAACAACAGGAAATTGTACTGAGCGAATTACAACAACAGGAAAAAGAACTAAAAGAAGAGCTTGAAAAGAAAAAACGTGATGCTGAGAATTTACAGATTGCCATTAAAAAATTGATTGAAGCAGAAATTAAACGTAAGCTCGATGAGTCTGCACGTATAGCTGCCGATAAAGCCGCCAAAGCAGAAAAGATTGCAAAAACAAAAGCCAAAACAAAAGAATCTAAAACAAAAACAGAGCCTAAACCGGTTGCCGTTGTTAAACCTACAGCACCTGAGTTAACAGAGGAGGCAGAGGCTTTGGGAGCAGACTTTTCGAGTAGCAGAGGTAAACTACCATGGCCTGTTGTAAAAGGTGTAATATGTCAGTCTTATGGCGAATATGAGCATCCTGCCATTAAGGGCTTTATGATGAATAATAATGGTGTGGATATTTGTACTGCTAAAGGCTCACAAGCAAGAGCCGTATTTGAGGGAGAAGTAACCGGTGTGGCTGCTTCGCCAACAGGTGGTTGGCTCATTATAATAAGACATGGCGAGTATTTAAGTGTGTACAGTAATATCGACAAGCCTGCTGTAAGACAAGGAGAGAAAGTTTCTACTAAACAAATTATTGGAACAATTATAGATGAAGACGGCAAAACCAGCATGAACCTTCAACTCTGGAAAGGCCAAAAAACCATGGATCCAAGTGGATGGTTGTTTAATGCCCGATAAATCAGAAAGTCCGTCTATTAATACTCTTAATTCACTAATCCTGTTTCCTCATTATTTCGGAAAGCACGCTTGTCAATTTCTTTACCGCTTTCGTCATAATAGAACCAGAGACTATCACGCAGATCATTTTTGTACCAGCCTTTTTGGCGAATTTGTCCGTTAGGAAAATAAACAATGGTTTCTCCATGCTTCTTTCCTTTATCGTAAAAGCAGTCGCTCCATTTAATACCATTCTCATAAAAATACATCCATTGACCATGTCTTTGCCCGAACCTGAAAAAGCCCGATGCCCTGATAATGCCGTTGGGGTATTTATCTACGTAATCGCCCGTGTAATCTGCATCAGGCGCAGGTGTTGCAAACTGGCTGTTCGCATTATTTTCTTTAGGCTTGGCAGCTTCCGCTTTAATAGAATCTTCTTTTCGTTTTGCGTCTTTTTCTACTTCGTTGCTTCTGCAACCTACAAATAGCAAACTAAACCCCGCCAATGCAATAACGCTATACATTAATTTATTCATGTCCTTATTTTTTTCTTTCAATAGAATAGTTTACAAGCTGAATCAAACTTTGCTTCGAAGGGCTGTCTGCAATAGCACTTAAAAGGTTCAGTGCTTTTTCTTTGTATTGATGCATAATTCCCTCGGCATATTTGATCCCTCCTTTTTCGTACACAAAGTTTATAACCTCCGCCACTTTTTTAGGATCGTTATTATGATTCTTTACAATATTAATGATCTTTCGTTTTTCTACCCAGGTACAATTATTTAAAGCATAGATCAAAGGCAAAGTCATTTTCTTTTCTTTAATATCAATCCCTGTAGGCTTCCCAATGCTTGTATCATCTCCAAAATCAAACAGGTCATCTTTTATCTGAAAAGCAATACCCGTATTTATTCCAAATTCTTTAAACTGATTAATCAGTTTTGTGTCTGTGCTAACCGAGGCTACACCTGCAGCACAGCAGGCAGCAATAAGTGTTGCCGTTTTTTTGGTAATGATCTCAAAATACACTTGTTCAGAAATATCAAGCTTTCTCGCTTTTTCAATCTGAAGCAATTCACCCTCCGCCATTTCCCGAACAGCATTATTGGCAATCTTTAATAAATGAAAATCATCATGATCAAGTGAAAGGGATAATCCGTTAGATAACAAAAAGTCGCCTACTAACACAGCGATCTTATTTTTCCATAAAGCATTCACGCTAAAGAAACCTCGGCGTTCGTTACTGTCATCTACGACATCATCATGCACTAAGGTTGCAGTATGTAATAATTCTATTAAAGAAGCAGCACGATAAGTACTTTCATTAAACTCCCCTGCACATTTAGCGCTCAGGAAAACGAACATAGGGCGTATTTGTTTGCCCTTTCTTTTAACGATGTAAGTAGTTATCTTATCCAGTAAAGGCACATTACTTTTCATCGATTGTTTGAATTTAACTTCAAACTCATCCATGTTTACACTAATGGGGGCTTTTATTTGATCAACAATATCCACGTTAAAAAGTAGCGTAAATATAGGATTAAAAGAAGTAGTAAAAAAGCTTTAATTACCCGTATTATTACCTGATATAATCACTAGATAAGCTACTGCATACTTTAGTAATGGTGCGGCTGATTTGGTGAAACGGTGCGAACCGCCATTTTTCACTCCGTTTCCTGGGCAGGCATGTGCGCTAAAAAATGGTGGTTGGCGTTTCACCTTGACTTTTTTGTAACTTTTTTTGTCAAGAAAAAAAGTTAGACAATATATTGTAATACCAGAATAGAACGATATGATTTACTTAAACACCGGTTGAGCCGTTTTGTTTTTATTAACTAACTGGCCACAAGCAGCATCAATATCCTTACCTCTGCTACGTCTAACATTTACGATAACTCCTTTACTTTCAAGGTGCTTCACAAAAGCTTCCAAACGTTCAGGAGTCGTTTGTTTAAATTCGCCATCATCAATAGGATTGTATTCGATAATATTTACTTTGGCGGTTGTTTTTTTACAGAAATCGGCTAACTCACGTGCATCCTGTATTCCGTCGTTAAAGTCTTTAAACACAATATATTCAAACGTTACACGTGATCCTGTTTTCTCATAAAAATAATTGAGGGCTTCTTCCAGATTATCTAAAGAATTACTTTCATTGATAGGCATGATGTGATTCCGCTTTTCATCATTTGCTGCGTGTAATGAAAGCGCCAGGTTAAATTTTACTTTATCATCGCCCAGCTTCATGATCATTTTGGCAATACCCGCAGTGCTCACTGTAATGCGGCTCGGACTCATATTTAATCCATCAGGCGAAGTAATTCTATCCACCGAACGAATCATTTCAGCATAGTTCAATAAAGGCTCTCCCATGCCCATATACACAATATTGGTAAGTGGCTGGTCGTATTTGGTTTCAGATAAATTTTTGACAAGTGCTACCTGATCATAAATTTCATCCGCATTTAAATTACGTAAACGTTTTAATTTACCGGTTGCACAAAACTTACAGGTTAAGCTACACCCTACCTGTGAAGAGATACAGGCCGTCATGCGTGTTTTTGTGGGGATCAATACACTTTCCACAACATTACCATCCCACAATTTCATAGCGCATTTAATAGTGCGGTCGTTGCTTACCTGCATATCGCTTACAGCTACCGCATTAATCACAAAGGTTTCCTTTAACCAATCGCGCAGCGGCTTTGAGAGGTTCGACATATCATCAAAATTATGAGCCGTTTTTTTCCAAAGCCACTCATAAATTTGTTTTGCACGAAACTTCGCCTCTCCTTTTTCTTTCAGGATCTCAATGAGCTGTTCTTCCGTTAAGGCGCGTATGTCTTTTTTCGTAACCATGATTTAGGCTACAAAGATAAGTTTAATTCATGATAAAAGTTTTATATTTAGTCCTCAATTCAAAGCATGTTATACTACTCCTTACTGGCTTTTACCAGTTCTCATTCCCCTCTTTCAGAGGGGTGGCTGTCCCGTTCCGATGAATATCGGGATCGGGACAGACGGGGTGTTTGTTCTTCATTACCAATCCGCTCAACCTGTTCTACCGCTTTAGAACAGGCATTCCAATCCACTCTAACTTAATCATCATGCGCTTTATATCAGCTTCTCAGATTTTTTCGGGTAAAGAATTTTTAAAAGAAGATACAGTCCTTGTTTTAAAAGAAGACGGCACCATTACAGACCTCATAGCCGCTGAAAGCATTGATAATACTAAGATCGAGCACTATCACGGTATACTTACTCCCGGATTTATTAATACACATTGCCACCTCGAACTCAGTCATTTAAAAGACAAAATTAACCGCCATACAGGGATTGTTGATTTTGGCTTATCAGTTATTAAGCACCGCAACGACATTGCTGCCGAGCAACAACAGGAATATATGCTACAAGCAGACAAAGACATGAAAGCTGCGGGAATTGTAGCAGTGGGCGATATCAGTAATTCAGCCCTTTCTGCCGGGACCAAAAAACAGTCAAAGCTTTATTACCACACCTTTGTAGAATTGATAGCCTTAAATCCCGAGCGGGCCAATCTGGTGTTTGATGCCGGTTTAGAGAT
>JAZJZF010000023.1:50795-81463 GCA_040389965.1 Bacteroidota bacterium | reverse complement strand
TAAAGGCTTAGCTGCTTCTTTAGCGCCACATGCGCCTTACAGCACTTCATTAGAATTAATAAAAAAAATCACAGACGCTTGTGCCCTGACTAATAAGCCCAGCAGTATTCATAACCAGGAAAGCAAAGCCGAAAACGATTTTTTTATGACCAAAACCGGCAATTATTTAAGGCTTTACGAAACCCTTAATTTACCCGTTACTTATTTTACCGCATCAGGCAAAAGCAGCCTCCAAACTGTGCTCCCGACCTTTCATAAGGCAGTAAATATGCTTTTGGTTCATAATACCTTTGCCTCTCAGGAAGACTTAAACATAGCTCAAAAAAGCCATCCACACTTATATTGGTGCTTATGTCCTAATGCTAACCTGTATATTGAAAACACATTGCCTGATACGGCCATTTTAAGCGGCTCCGGATGCACTTTAACACTTGGTACAGATAGTTTAGCCAGCAATTCAGGCTTATCTGTTATAAACGAAATAAACTGCCTGTTAGCATATAAACCCGCAATACCTTTAGAATTACTGTTAAAAGCAGCCACATACAATGGGGCCACCTTTTTGGGAATGGAAAACACTTACGGCCTGTTGGAAAAGGGTAAAAACCCGGGAATTAATGTAATCAGTAATGAAAAAGGGACTTATTCGGTAAAGGTATTAGCCTAAGCTAACCGTAGACGTCAATGTAAATAAAGAGAACTGGTCATTGATCTTCTGAAAATCCACTTTTAATTTATTTCCACTTTTCATGCCAATGGTAATAAATCCAAGCCCAGCACCGCCTTTATCGCTCATGGTATTATTTTCGAGGTGCTCTAAATAATACGCTTTTAAAGCTTTTTCGTCGTCGAAGGAGTTAATGGTATCAATTTGCTTCTCTAAAGCGGGAATAGCGCTATTAGCAATTAAATTAGCAGAAACAACGTTCATTTTTACCCCGTTTTTAGTTAGGATAAAGAAGTTATGCTGATGGCCCTGGTTATTTTTATGCCCGTGGATCAGCATATTTTGAAGTGTTTCCACACTAATAAAAAATATCTTTTTTAAAGGTCCTTTTGCAATTTCGAGCTCTGCTACCTTCGATTCAACCGTTTCTTCGAGGTTAGAAATAACGCTTTGAGACAGTTCTCCATGGTGAGATAAGAGAACAGCTTGTTCCTGCCCATATTGCTTAAGCAAATGCTCATACTGTTCTTTTACAAACTCCTTTTCGTTATTTAAATCTGCGCTCAATGATATTATTTAAATAAACCGTTTACTTCCGCATCAATCATACGTAATACTTTGCCTAAATCTTCTTTATTTTCCGAAAAATTAATTTCGTCAATATCTACTATCAGAAGCTTTCCTCCTTCATAAGTCGTAATCCATGCTTCGTAACGTTCATTTAACCTTTTTAAGTAATCTAAACGAATAGAGTTTTCATAATCCCTACCCCTCTTTTGAATCTGTTTTACTAATGTTGGTACTGATGCTCTTAAATATATAATTAAATCCGGCGCTTTTACCAAACTGTCCATTAATTTAAACAGGCTGAAGTAGTTTTCGTAGTCGCGGGTAGTCATTAAACCCATTGCATGCAAATTTGGTGCAAAAATATAGGCATCTTCATAAATTGTTCTATCCTGAACCACTTTTTGCTTCCCGTTTCGTATTTCCTGTACTTGCCCAAATCGTGAATTTAGGAAGTAAACCTGTAAATTAAACGACCAACGCTGCATATCGTCATAAAAATCATTTAAATAAGGATTGTCGTCAGCATCCTCGTAATGGGGGGTCCATTTATAATGTTTGGCCAATAATGATGTTAATGTTGTTTTTCCTGAACCGATATTTCCGGCAATTGCTATGTGCATAAATCTCTTCTCTAAAAAATTATCAGTTTATAATATACTAAGATACAGCTTTCTGTTATTATACAAAATTTTTTTTCCTTTTTTTTGGTAAATGTTAAAATTACAATTATTTTATAGAATTGAGCAGAATGTAAGGATTGTACTTTGTGAGCACATGTTTTGTATCCTGAAATGCTTCTTCCATCTTTTGCTTGTGAGAAGCATTTAAAAAATCAGGCAAATGCACCGAATCCGAATATAATTGCGCCGGCAAAACAATGTGCATTTTTTTTGATCCGTCTCCCCTGTATACCCAGGTAGGAATGAAGCTTGCCTCTTTATAAGTTGTTTTGTTCTTTGTAAAGTTTTTCTGAACGGTTACTTTCAAAATTACTCCGGCGTCTGTATACCTCCAGTATTGATTAGATAGGAAATTCCCCAGGGAATAAGCAATAAAAACCGTGTCTTTAAGGGTTTCAGAATACAGGGTTTTACTTGGCCCTATCATATGAGGATGTGCGCCAATAACCAGGCCCGCACCCGCCTGTAAGGCAAACTTAACCGCATCCTTCTGCGATTGGGTTGGTTCTACTACATTTTCAACTCCCATATGATAAAATACCAACACCATATCAGCACCTTTCTTTTGGGCAGTGTGTACAGCATCTGTAATACCTGCCGAGTCGATTACGTTAAGCATGTATTTATGATCTGATGAGGGATAGGAGCCATTTGTACCATAGGTATAATTTAATATGGCAATGCGCGCGCCTTTTATGTTTAAAATCCTTATTGAATCATGGTCGCGCTGATTGAGGTAAGTTCCCGCGTAACCCAATCCGTTCTTTTTAATAATATCTATCGTTCTCAATAGCCCTGCTTCTCTGGTATCCATGCTATGGTTATTGGCAGTGACCAAAAAATCGAAGCCCGCATCTTTAATGGCTTTGCAATAGGCATCGGGCGAATTAAATGCAGGGTAACCGGCGTAGGGCTGACCTGTTCCGGCAAAAGTGGTTTCCAAATTTCCAATCGTAAGGTCTGCATTTTGCAAATACGGTTTTACATATTCGAAACTGGGAGCAAAATCGTACTCGCCCGACAAAAGCCTGGCATTATTGGTTTGCGGCAAATGACACATAAGATCTCCCACTAAATTAATGGTAATATCTGCTACCGAATCTTTAGGTGGTGGAATATACTGTATTCCATGTTTAATAGGTTGTGGCTGTATAGTAGCAGAAGGAGTTGTAGTAACCGGTTGGGGGCTTGCTGTTGTAGTACTTGTTTTTTCAGGTGTTTTACAGGTACTGCCAAATAATAAAACCAGGCAGCCGGAAAAAAATATGTAAAAAAATTTAGGCATGTTTCTTCTCTTTTAAATAAGCATCGCACACAAAACGAACGGTTTCGGACAAAGGTGCAAATTCATATTGCAGGGTTTTCTTTATCAGGGCATTATTAAATGTATTTCGCGCCAGACCGGCGTGAACAGTAGCTTTTGTTATGAGTTGTTCATTGCCTGTAATTGCACACCTCAGCGAATCGAACCACATTCCTAACGTCAGTAATACTTTTCCTGCTTCCATATAAGGTTCTTTTTTATCGAAGGCTTTATGAAACAAGGAAAGCAATTCTTTAAATGTATAGTTAGCTGATGTTAATACAAACCGCTTATTAAATTCTTTTTTCTCTACCAGTGCCAGCATACATGCTGTAGTATCCCAGGCCGAAATAGCAGCACTCGAACCGTTAGTATAAAATGGTGTTCCGTTATAACAGGTACTAACCAGTTTTCCTGAACTTTGGTTCCAGAAACCGGGGCCTATCACTAAACCGGGATTAACAATAAGCGCTTTTAATCCTTCTTCCATAGCACGCCAAACTTCACGTTCGCCATTGTATTTACTAATGGCATAATCGCTGGCTTCCGGCGAAGACTTCCAGTAAACCGACTCATCAATGTTTTTTGTAATATCAGGATTTTGTAAGGTGGCAATGGAACTTACATGACAAAGGATTTGAATCTTTTTTTCGAGGCAGGCATTGGCTACGTTAGCTGTTCCTATAGCATTAATGGCATGCAGCCGGTCTCTGTCTTTGTTATCAAAAGACACAAAACCGGCACAATGGTAAACGGTTTCAATACCATTGAGTGCATCTAATACCGAATAAATATCTGTAATATCAGCATCAATCCATTTGATCTTATCAAACAATTCTTCTGCGTTAGGAACGTAATACGAAAACAGTTGTTTGGTTTTTGAGACATCGCTACCCTCGCGTTTGATAGCTGTTACAGGTTTGTTTTGCTGCAGGAGTTGCAAAGCAACATGCGCACCTATTAATCCTGTAGCTCCTGTAATTAAGTTCATATAGGGTTATTCTCTAAACAAATGTAATGCTTTGCGCTAGAAAAAATAAAGAAAACTGCATTAAACATCCAAAAATAAAGCCTGTGTAAACCTGCGCAGGTGTATGAGAGTTTAAGTAAAGTCTTGAAAAGCCTATAGTTCCTGCTACCACAATACTAAGCGAAAGCACCGCAAACAAAGGCATTTGCAGAAAATAACTTAATGCAAGCAATGCTCCTATTAAACCACCGAAACCTACCATATGTGCACTAATTTGCCACCATACATGAATAATAGCAGTGCATAAAATACAAATTCCTGCACCCAGTATAAATAATTTTACAGCCGGCCAAATACCCAGATCGTATACCATATAAAACAACCCAAAATAACACAGAGCTGTCATCATTAAAGGAAATATGCGCTCTTTGCGTTTATCAAGCTTTAGCGAAGAAATGTAATTGAGCTTATATAAAATGAGCATATTTAATGCCGGTAATAAAAAAGTAAATGCAAAAACAGTTACCGTAATGATGAGTTTTAGCTTTAAGGGTGTAAATACATAATAGATGCTTCCTGTTAATCCAAAGAATATCAACAAACAGCCATAGGTTGCTATTAGCAAAGGATGAAATATATAGGAAATGAAATTGGCGAAATTTTTCATATGTAGATATTATTGTTTTTTAAGATCATATGGTATAGTCATATTATCTTCATTGGGGTTTATGTTGTTGGCAATATGACTATTTCATAGGTGGATGCTGTTGTTTTTTGTTATACGGGATATGCTGTTCCTCTTAATTTTTTAATCTTTCTTTAAACGTCCGTTCTCCTGCTCATTGCTATGTTTTTCGTTAACACGAATATTCATTTTTCCGAATTTATAGCTCAAAGTTAATCTAAATCTCCTGGTATCGGGGCGCGAATTAAAGGTATAATATTGGTTACCGAAATCATACTTACTTCTGCTGATATCTGTATAAAACATATCAAGGAATTGAAACATAATATTGAATTTATCTTTCAGCATAGATTTTTTGATCCCGAAATCACAACTCCCGTTAGCTTTATTGTAGCTTGGGCCGTATTTTGAGGGTGAATTATAATGAGCTGTTAACTGAATTTTAAAATCTTTTGGTAAAATAAAATCATTATTAAAATAGATGTTCGATGACACCATATCAGTATTTAAAGCAATACCTCCAATTTTACTTTTATTGGAGATATAAAAAACATTAAGCGAAAACTCTACATTCCACCACGGTTTTAGTTGCTTTTGAAGAAATAAATTGTAGTAAAGATATTCTACTTTATTGAGGTTGACTAATGTAAACGTAGTAACCTTAGTACTGTCGTTCTGAAAAGAAACCTCAGAAAAAACACTTGTGAAATGGGCATAGCCAACGCTATTAGTAATCCACTCGTTATACGTATGCACCACATCAAAATTATCGCTGTATTGTGGATTAAGATAGGGGTTACCTGCCCCAACGGCGTATTGGTCTTCGAAGTGTTTAAACGGATTAAGCTGCGAATAATCCGGCCTTTCCAACCTTCTGTTATAATTCAATTGAATGCTCTGCTTTTTATTTAACTCATAATCAAAAGACAGATTAGGAAAGAAATTCAAATATCTTTTGGTGAGTTGAAATCCATTGGTAATATTATGCCCTGTTATCTCTGTGTTTTCAACCCTTACACCCAAACCAACACTTCCTTTTTTAAATTCCTTTCTAAAATTGAGGTATCCTGCAATAAGGTTTTCTTTATAGCGATATAAATTTGTAAAACTTGTATCTGTTTTAAAAATCCCTGTTAAAGTATCTTCGCGTTCAAATAAAAAATCAGCATTATTATTCACAAAGGTGGTCTTGCCCCCCACTTCCATTAACCACGATGGTTTAATGTACGTTTGAAAATCAAGCTTCTGAGTAAAAATACTGATCCTTGTATTGTTATTGGATTGATAGGCCTGAGGTGGTTTAGCGTAGCTATCATCATTTTTTAAAAACACAGATTCACTTTTTCTATCCGATTTGCTATCAAAATTGGCATAATCTATCAACAAACTTAAATTAGTTCCAAGTGTATCGAACTTATGTTCAGCGTTAAAATTATAGGCCGGATTACTCCATGTACTTTTATCATCGGTTATGTATTTGTAATGATCAAAACCCAAATCATCATATCCGTTAATGGCAACATAACCGTGTTCAACAGCATCGGTATTATTAATAGTATTAGCTACCGACATCCCAACGGTCGTTTTTTTGGTAAGCATGTAATCTGCCCCTATTTTACCACTAATGTATTTACGTAAATTTTCATGATCACCTGTATGGTCAAAAATGGTTGTACGATCAAGGTAAGTGACATTCTTATGATAATCGTACCGGTCATAAAATGTTTTATACATAGGATTAATGTTACTGAATACCGTTAGCTTATTCGATTTAAAATTGAGAGTAGCGTACATTGAATTCCCAAACCGCTGCCCCATACCCGGGTTATAACTCACACTTCCGCTATAACCTTTTGTATTTACTTTTTTGGTTACAATATTAATAATACCGGCATTGCCCTCAGCATCATATTTAACCGGCGGGCTCTTCATCACTTCAATTTTAGAAACCTGATCAGCTGTCATAGCGCTAAGCATAGAAACTATTTGCTCCATAGAAAATTGCTGCATACGGCCATCCATCATAATTCTTACGCCTTGCTTTCCTGAAATGGAGATATTGTTTTTGTTGTCAACTGTAACTCCGGGAATGCGTTTAAGAACATCTAATACAGTGTTGCCGGCCGCCATAATACTATTTTCCACATTAAGCACCGTCATCCCGTTTTTAAACTCTATTACTTTTTTAAAGGAAGTTACCGAGACTTCATTTAGATTTACACTTCCCGCTTTTAAAATTATGGAGGGAATAATAAGCTGGGAAGTACTATCTACAGTAATTTGCGGACTATATTGCTCCGAATAGCCAACAGAAAAATATTTTAAGATATAATTACCGGATTTTATTTTTGAAAACTCATACTTTCCATCTTCATCACTTATAGTGCCTTTTACCTGCGAAGTGTCGGCTGCATTCAGCAAAGCAATACTTACAAAGGGAAAGTTTTTACCTGTGGTATCCACAACTGTTCCTTTAAGGCTGTTTTGAGAAAATAAACTACAAGATAAAACAAGAGCTATAAGCGCCGGAAGAAGCTTCTTAAGAGGAAGAAAGGGTCTTAACACAACTAAAAGGGAAATATGTAAAATTAAACTAAATTTTGGGTTCTACCGGTAATATAGATAGTATATTTTAAAATCTATTGCTATTTTTGAAACCTATATGTTTACTTTACTGGTAAAAGAAATACGAAGTTTTTTAAGCTCCCTCATAGGTTATATTGCCATTGGTGTTTTTATTACCGGCATAGGCACTTTTATGTGGCTGGTTCCAACCGAAAGCGCAGGATCAAATGTGTTGGATAATGGCTTTGCTAACATCGACCCCTTATTTATACTGGCACCTTGGGTTTACTTATTCTTAATTCCCGCCATTACCATGCGCAGCTTTTCGGAAGAGAAAAAAACAGGCACCATCGAATTACTTTTAACCAGACCTTTAACTGAAATGCAGATTGTGATGGCCAAATACCTGGCCGGCGTTGTATTAGTTGTGGTCTCTTTATTACCAACCCTTATTTATTTTTATTCCGTTTACGAATTAGGTTACCCTAAAGGAAACATTGATACGGGCGGCATGTGGGGTTCTTATATTGGCCTGTTATTTTTAGGCGCAGGCTTTGTGGCGGTAGGCACTTTTGCATCGGCCGTTTCCGAAAATCAGGTTATTGCCTTTATTATGGCTTTGTTACTCTGTTTTATCACTTATATAGGTTTTGATTTTGTATCGTCTTCAGGTATTTTTGGTAAGTACGATGCATTTGTAAAAGGCATTGGCATGAACGATCATTACATTAGCATGAGCCGCGGTGTAATTGATACCAGAGATGTTATCTATTTTATAAGCATTATTGCTTTCTTTAATTTATTATCAAAATTAGTTTTACAAAGCAGGAAATGGTAAAAAGTAAAACATCGCAAAAGCAAAAGGATATTTTAATGCTTCTGGTAGTAGTAGCCATTTTGCTGTTATTTAATTTTGTGGCTTCGTTTTTATTCAAACGCTTCGATCTTACTTCTGAAAAACGCTACACCTTATCTGAATCAACCAAAAAACTTTTAAAAGAAATCGACGATGTCGTTTACATCAAAGTGTATTTACAGGGAAATTTTAATCCGAGTTTTACACGTTTGCGTAACGAAACAAAAGAATTATTGGATGAATACAGAGCTTATTCGGACGATAAAATTGAATATGAATTTATAAACCCGCTCGAAAATCCTAATAAGGAAGAGGTTGATAAAATAGAAAAACAGCTTTATCAAAAAGGAATTGTTCCGGAACAAATCATTGACCGGAGTTCTGCAAAGATATCTGAAACCTATATTTGGCCGGGGGCTATTGTTTCCTATAAAGGAAAAGAAACTGTCTGGCAGATCTATAAAAGGCAGGTAGGCTTTCAACAGGAACAAAGTATTAATAACTCTGTGCAGGAACTGGAATATGGTTTATCGAACAGTATCCGTAAAACCAAGATCTATAAAAAACCGGAAGTTGTTTTCATAGAAGGCCATAGCGAACTGGATACTATTTATGGCGCTGATTTTATGACTTCTTTATCAGAGTACTACAACGTAAGCCGCGTAGTGATGAATGATAAGCTATATGCCTTAAAGGGTGCGGATGCCATTGTGATTGCCCAGCCCGACTCGGCCTACACTGAAAAAGAAATTTATTTGATTGATCAGTTTATTATGCATGGCGGTAAAGCCTTATGGCTCATTGATCCTGTATATGTGAACCGCGATACGCTTAACACCAAAGGCTACACTCTCGGTTTTAAAAACGAATTGAATCTAGATGAAATCCTCTTTAAATATGGTGTAAGGTTAAACCCTATCATGATTCAGGATTTGCAATGTGCAAGGGTTCCCATTAATGTAGGTTTTAAACAGAATCAACCCGATTTCCAGCCTTTTCCGTGGGTTTATTATCCTTTGATTTTACCGGTTTCCAACCACCCGATTGTAAAAAATCTTGACCTGATCCGTACCGAATTTATTGGTACACTCGATACTGTATTTGCGCGCGATGTGAAGAAAACCATTCTGTTACAAACCTCCAAATACACCAAAACGCAACCTACACCCACCCGTGTTAATGTGGGTATGATCCGTTACAAACCTGATGAAAAACAGTATAATAACTCTTTTCAGAATGTGGCTTGCTTATTGGAGGGAAGTTTTGAATCCGTTTACAAAAACAGGATTCCAAGTGCTTTTGTACAGGATAGTGCCTTTGATATACTCTCTAAAAGTAAGCCCACCAGAATGATTGTTGTAGCAGACGGAGACATCGCTAAAAACGAATACCAGAGAAGTTCAGGAAGAATTTACCCTGTTGGTTTCGACTCTTATATGAACGAACAGTTTGCTAACAAAACATTTTTATTGAATTGTATGAATTATTTATTAGACGATGAAGGCCTTTTGCAGCTTCGTTCGCGCGAGGTAAAGCTTCGTTTACTGGATAAAAAGAAAATAGCTCTGCAACCTTCCAAATGGAAATTTATGAACGTAGGTCTTCCTCTACTCTGCATTTTACTTTTCGGGTCCATTCAGTTTTATATCCGTAAGAAAAAATACAGTAAATAATCTTAGCACATTTGCAGGTGGTTTTGCTGTATATAAAAAATTCCCCTTATAAAAGATAAATACAACATGAAAAAAAATTCGATCGTTATTATTTTAATTTTAGTTGTCCTGGCCATTGCTGCTATTTTTGTTTACAGAAGCAAAGGTAAAAAATCCACGATAGACAAGGAAGCCAGCGATTTTGGTTTGAAAGATACAGCCTCCGTTGATAAAATATTTTTAGTTGATAAAGAGGGGAAATCTGTTTTATTGGAACGTCAACCCACCGGCTGGATCCTGAACGGAAAATACAGTGTAAGACCCGACGCCATTGAACTTTTATTATATACCGTACGCATGGTAGAAGTAAAATCGCCGGTATCCAAAACGAGCAGAGGTAATGTGATTAAAGTAATGGCAGGTAAATCCACTAAAATTGAGCTATACAGCAAAGGCTCAAAGGTTAAGCAATATTATGTAGGACATACTACCCAGGACCATACAGGAACATATATGCTATTAACCAATCTTGAAACGGATGAGAATTATGCAGAACCTTTTATTACGCACATTCCCGGTTTCGACGGTTTTTTAAATACGCGCTATTTTACGGATGAGGTAGATTGGAGAGACCGTTTAATGCTAAACTACAGACCTCCGCAAATTAAGCAGATAAAACTGGAGCTGAATGAAATGCCGGACTCTTCTTTTGCTATTGATCTTTTTAGTATGCAGCGTTTTGGTTTAAAAACAAAAAACGGTCAGCAACTCCCTTTTGACGAGGAAAAAATTAAACAATACATTGCTTATTTCCAGAATGTGAACTGTGAGATCGTGTTGGAGAAAAAAGACCACCTGGTGGATTCTATCAACAAAGCAGCGGTACCTTTTGCTACGCTTACCATTACCGACCGCAACAATAAACAAAATGTAACACTGTTTTACCACAAATACCCTGTGACTTCCAAAAATGAGCAATATGGTGTAGATTACAAATATGACCCCGACAGGTTATTTGTAAAATATAATAACGGCGCGGATTATGGCATTGCCCAGTATTTTGTGTTCGGAAAAATGCTGCAAACGTACCAGTATTTTCTTCCCCGAAAGTGATGTTAAAAAGTAGTTTATAAATAGACAGCCGTTAATCGCTTTTGCTATAAGCATATCGCTAAATTTGATAGGTATTAAAGTTTTGGGAATATCCGGAAACTTTATTTCTTTGAAAGATCAATTAATCACAACCTAAGTAAAATTATATGAATTTTGTAGTATCATCCTCTACTCTTCTAAAACATTTAAAATCAATAAGCGGCGTACTAAACTCAAGTAACACCATTCCTATTCTGGATTGCTTTTTATTTGAATTAACGAATGGCACCCTGACTTTATTTGCAAGTGATATGGAAACGACCATTACTACAAGCATTAAAGTGGACTCTTCAGAGAATGGTAATATTGCTATACCTGCAAAAACCTTACTGGAAGCTTTAAGTAACCTACCTGAGCAACCTATTTCTTTTATCATTGATTCAAAAAAATTCAGCGCTAAATTAAAAACCGAAACCGGCGATTATACCTTAACAGGACACAACGGCGACGAGTATCCTAAATTACCGAAAGTAGAAGCGCCTACATCTGTTATCATTAAAAGTGATGTATTAGGTAACGCCATCAATAAAACTATTTTTGCTACCGGTAATGATGATTTAAGACCAGTCATGAGCGGCGTGTTTTGCCAGTTCAATGATGAGAACTCGATATTTGTTGCTACAGATGCACATAAGTTGGTGCGTTATACCCGTAACGATGCTAAAGCAGGCGCATCTGCCGCTTTTATCATGCCTAAAAAACCGTTAAATGTATTGAAGAATTTATTAGCGGGTATTGATGATGCAGTTAAAGTAGAGTTTAATAAAACCAACGCTTATTTTAGCTTTGGAAATATTAATTTGGTATGCCGTTTAATCGATGGGAAATATCCTAATTACGAAGCGGTTATTCCAAAACAAAATCCTAATAAATTAACGGTAGACAGAGCTTCTTTTCTTGGAGCTATCCGCCGTGTAAGTGTATTTGCCAATAAAGCTACTCATCAAATCCGTTTAAAAATTGCCGGAAGTCAATTAACCATTTCTGCTGAAGATTTGGATTTTGCTAATGAAGGCCACGAAACGCTTATGTGTACATATATTGGTGAAGACATGGAAATAGGATTCAATTCTAAATTTGTACTCGAAATGCTTACTAATTTAGAAAGCGATGAAGTAACTATTGAAATGAGCGCCCCTAACCGTGCAGGTATTATTGTTCCAACTCAAAAAGCAAACCCTGCAGAAGATGTATTAATGCTGGTAATGCCGGTAATGCTCAATAACTAAACTCATTATTTTAAATAAAAAAAGGTGTCCGTTAATTAACGGACACCTTTTTTTATGGTTGATACCTTGCGTGATCATTCTCATCCGGCTTATCCCTTTCTTTCACACAGTCATTATCATCCAACTCATCGCTATAGGTAACATTGTACCCATAAATTGCTTTTAAGGCTGCTCTTGCCTGTCCTACTTCTTTACCTTTATTAATACATTGATTAGCTATAGACTCCAAAGCGGCAACGTCATCCCAGTTTATCTTGCCCATGTTTCCCCCTTTATTAATAATTATACTACAAAGGTAGTTCATATCTAAAAAAATGATTCTTATGAAAAACCCATTTTAAAATTTCTTAACTCCCTGCTATTGACTATTAACATAATTTAAAAATAAGAGGGCAATATGAAAACAAAAAAGGCATCGCTAACCAGCGATGCCTTTATATAATATGTTGTAACGTACTAACTAATTAATTAACCGCCTTACCCATAAAATCTACAAGAATCAATTCTTCGAGTGTATAACGTTTGCCATTTACAATTGTTGTAATCCAGGCATCAGGCTGGCCTTTAGCTATGATTTTTTGACGGGCTACTTCAGCTTCTTTAAGTGTTGAGAATTTGAGCTGCGTAAAACGTGTAACACCATCCGGGTAATTAATGATCTCCGGTTCTCCAAATTCTTTCAGGTGTTTATATTTATAATTTTCAGGATGTCTGTAGGCTGCTATTTGCACTTTAAACACAAGGCCTTCGGCACAAGTCATACCGGCTACATCCAGTAATTTTTTATAGTTTTCGGGAACATTTAATGACTTGCCTTTAAGTGCAGAAAGATCAGGAGCCGCAGTACCATTACAAGGTGTTAAACTTGGTTTTACCTCATCGGGTTTTGTAGTTGTATTGGCATCCACAATATTATTTATTACAGCATCATTTTTAAAATCCTCTGCATTGGTTGAGTTACCCAGTAAACTATCTAAAATAGATTTAACTGATATTTGTTTTTTCTTATTGGCATATGCTGGCGAATACACATAAAAATCTTTTCTGATCTCTACAAACTTTTGCAGTTTCTCTACATCAATTTCTTCTTCAATAGGCTCATAACCCGGCACGTTTACCGAAATACGAATCTTGTAGCCATTACCCGGAGATAGAGCCATCAGGTATTTCCCGGTTTTTGCATTAGCGTAATAAGGCCCTACGGCTTCATTGGTCAGTTTTTTATTGACTTCAATTTTAGCTTCGGTTGGTTTATCATCTGCATAAATGTTTCCTTTTAGTAAAGCAAGAATCGGTTTTTCTCCCAATATTCCCGGTTCAACCGAGTAAATATCCTGTTTTCCTTTACCACCGGCACCACCTCTGTTAGAAGAAAAGTACCCTCTGTCGCCTTTGGCATTAATTACATAAAAACGATCGTCTTCGGTTGTATTTAAAGGAATTCCCATGCTTATAGGCTCTATCCAGTTATTATCCTGTTTAATAGAATACATAATATCGTAACCTCCAATACTTTTATGACCCTCCGAACTAAAGAATAATGTAATACCATCAGGATGAATAAAAGGCGCATCTTCATTGTATTGTGTGTTGATGCCAGGTCCCAGGTTTTTAGCAGGACCCCAATCGCCGTTTATTTTTTCGGAAACATATAAATCTCTTCCTCCTAATCCACCGGAGCGTTCAGACGCAAAATATAAAAATCTTCCGTCAGATGAAATAGAACAACTTCCTTCCCATTCTGCGGTATTAATATTTTTATTTAAACGTACCGGTTTACTCCACTCGCTTCCGTTCAAAGAACTCATAAACAAATCGCCGGCATCGTTATTACTGATAAAAGAAAACAACGTTTGTCCGTCGGGCGATAAAGCAACAGCCGCATCGTTTGCTTTTGTATTTAAAGCTGCAATGCCGGTAGGTTCCGACCAGGTTGAATCGTTTGTTCTTACACTTATAAAAATATCTTCGTGATAATCGCCACCCTGTAAATCCGGTTTTAATTCGTCATTCAATAAACCTCCGGTACTTTTTTTGCCGGCATAGGTGAAAATAATTACAGACTCATCTGCTGAGATCACAGGCACTCCTTCCAGTTCGGAAGTATTAATAGGCAATCCTATATTTTTAATATCGGCTATTACTTTTTGGCTAATGAGTTCTTTTCCATTTTTACAATTCGCAACGCCAAGAGTGGCATCCTGCACCAATGCTTTATCTTCCTCTTTAAGTTTAGTGTTTTGCTTCATGCTTAAATATTGATCGTAAGCAGTCAAGGCTTCATCAAAACGGTAATTGATATGATACGCTTTACCCAGGTAATAATTTATTTCGGGCGATGAATCCACTTTTTTAAGCTCTTCGAAAATATCAACAGCCCTTGCTTTTTTCTCAGGATAGTTAATTGACGATACCCCTAGCCTAAATTTATATTCGAGGTTCTTTGGATTCTGCGAACAAAGTTTATCGTATAATTCATAGGCTTTTTTAAAATCTTTATTATCATAAAAAAATGCCGCATCGTCTTTTAAGTCTTTATCCTGTGCAAAAACAGAGCAAGATAAAAGGACGCTAAAAAATAACAAGAATTTTAATTTTTGCATGTTAAACGGTTTATCAATTCATAAAAAATGAATTGTGTATATAAACCAAAATTCATTATTTTATTAACGTTTTTAACATGAAACGGAAATGATTATCAACACTGGGGCGTTAAAAGCAAAAAGCTCCGGATTAAATAATCCGGAGCTTAGACAAACTTCTGAAAGTGTTTTTATTTTGTACCAGGAGTTTTCGTTCCTGTTCCACCTGTTTTTGGTGTACCCGGTGTGTTGGTTTTTGGTGTAGTTGAACCATTGGTTCCAGGGATCACAGCAGGAGGCATAGAATCTAATTTTTTCTTAACCAATCCCGTGATATCGTCGGCCGGTTCAGTATATAATACGTTACCTGAGCTTGTATCCAATACATATTTGTAACTGTTTTCTTTTGCAACTGCTTCAATGGCTTTTTTAGCTTTATCATAAATAGGTTTAGATAATTCGCCATATTTACGTTGGTAATCCTGTTGAGCCTGCGCTTTAAAATCTTCAATACGTTTGTTCAGATCCTGCAATTCGCCTTCTTTCGAGTTTTTTACAATAGGAGAATATTTATCCTGATTGTCCATATAATCTTTGTACTTAGTTTGCAATTCAGTTTCCATTGTTGCTACCTGAGTTTCTAATTCTTTCAAATATTTTTGTGCTACTTCCTGAGCTGTTTTGCTTTCAGGCATTACTGTAATTAAAGAATCCAGGCTAATGTGAGCAATTTTCTGAGCCTTTGCAAACGTTACAGATCCTACCGTTAAGGCGACAATTGCAATTGATTTTACTAAGTTTTTCATTGTTTTTGTTATTTTGTATTTATATGTTTAAGATTATCGGGGTTAATTATTTTTTATTGTAGCCCATAAAGGTAAGCACATCTTCGCTTTTATCATACTTACTATTGGAATAAAGTAAAGAAACTTGTCCGGCTTTATCAAAAATAAAGGCTAAACCACCTCTTTCAGCAACCTGTTTAATGGCACTGTATACTTTATCCTGAATAGGTTTCACCAATTCCATGCGTTTTTTAAATAACTCGCCATCCACGCCAAAACGCGATTTTTGAAGCTCTTTTACTTCTTTTTCTTTATTAATGATCTCGTTTTCACGTTTTTTCTTCATATCATCTGTTAACAGTACTGATTCTGCCTGGTAGATTTTATACAATTTGTCGATTTCTCCGTATTTCACTTCAATTTCTTTTTGCCAGTCAACCGATGTTTTGTCAACTTCAGCCTGTGCAGCTTTGTATTCCGGAATATGAGATAAAATATAGTCGCTGTCTACATATCCGATTTTTTGAGCCAATGAAACGGTGAAGCTCGTTGTGATAACAATTAAGGTTAAGATTATTTTTTTCATAATTATTAAATTTAATAGTTTTTATTTTTAATCATAACGTGTGCCAATTTACATATATTTTGCGGATTAACGTTTTTTAGTTTAAAGCTCTCCGAGCTGTGCTCCCAGTGTAAAGTGGAATTGTCCTTTACCGTTTCCTGAGTTCGTATTGCCGGGTATATTATCAAAGCCCCAACCATAATCCAAGCCCAATAAACCAAACATAGGTAAGAATACCCTTAAACCAAAACCTGCACTACGTTTAACCTGGAAAGGGTTAAAATCTTTATATTTTGCCCATGTATTACCTGCCTCCGCAAAACCTAAAACAAATATGGTTGCCTGCGGATTTAAGGAAATAGGGTAACGTAACTCCATGGTATATCTTGCACAAATAGGGTCTCCATTGGCGCTGGATACAGAGTTATCGGAATAACCACGTAAAGCAATGATTTCGCGGGCCACAAAATTCTGATAACCACTTAAACCGCTACCGCCCATATAATACCTTTCGAAAGGAGAAACCCCCACTTTCTTATTATACATTCCTAAGATACCGTAACCGATTTTTGTACGTAACACAAGGTTACGCGCTTCTTTACCTTCGCCTTTAGGTCTGTAATTAGTTAACTGTGTAAACCATTCTGCTGTAAATTTATATTTCTGGTATTCAATAAATTTAAACCTTTCGGCAGGAGTAGCGGTTTCATAATTTTTACCGTTAAATAAAGAATATGGTGGTGTAAACTGCCCTAACAAAGAGAAGTTAGAACCATTTTTAGGGAAGATAGGTGCATCGACACTATTACGGGTAATGTTTATTTTACCATTAAAATCATTAGAGTAGCCATCACCAAAAGTAAACACCCCATAATAATTATTAAGTTCGTAATAGTTGTAGCTTAACTCTGTATACAGGGAAAAGAAATCATCCGGTTTTTTTAAACGTTTTCCAAAGCCTAATGAACCACCGGTAATAGATAGGGTACTACGGTTAGGATTTGGTATTTTATTTCCTTCAGCATCCTTGACATATTTACCTTCACCGGTTTGGTTAAATAAAGAGTGGAACGCAGAAACGGTTAATGAATTTGGTTTTTTACCACCAAGCCACGGCTCTGTAAACGACACGTTATAAGATTGATAGTATACTCCATTTGTTTGTGCACGGATACTGAATTTTTGTCCATCACCTGTTGGTAAAGGGCTCCATGATGAAGGTTTAAAAATATTACGCATGGAGAAGTTGTTGAACGACAAGCCCAGAGTTCCTACAACACGGCCACCACCCCAACCACCGGATAATTCTACCTGATCGGATGGTTTTTCTTCTACTCTGTATTCAATATCTACTGTACCATCGGCAGGATTTGGTGTTGGCGTTACACCCAGTTTTTCAGGATCGAAATAACCCAGCTGACTTAACTCACGTTGCGTACGAATAATATCTGAACGGCGAAATAACTGCCCCGGTCTTGTGCGAATTTCTCTGTAAATAACGTGATCGTTTGTTTTGGCATTCCCTAATACGGTAACTTTATTAATGGTAGCCTGTTTCCCTTCAAATATGTGTATTTCAAGGTCAATGGTATCGTTGTGTATATTTACTTCCTGTGGGGTAACGTTGAAAAATAAATATCCATCGTCCATATAAAGCGAAGAGATATCGAAACCATTAGGATTCATAAATAATTTTTGATCCAGTAAGCTTTGATCAAAAATATCGCCTTTTTTAATGTTCAGGATCGTATCTAATTGCCCGCTTCTGTATTTGGAGTTTCCTAACCATTTAATATTACCGAAATAGTATTTACTTCCTTCTTCAATATAGACATCAATATTAACACGGTTTTTTCTTACAAAATAGGCGGTGTCTTTTTTAATGCGCGCATCGCGGTATCCACGGCTATTATATTTTGCCAGCACCGTTGGAAGATCTTTCTCTAAATTTTCCTCAAGGTATTTACCTGAATTAAAAGGATTATATATACGGAAAGGTTTACTATCCTTGAGACCTCTTTTTAATTTCCAGGTTTTGACTACTGTATTGCCATGGAATCTTAAATTCTTGATCCTAACTTTTTTACCTTTTTTTACATCGATAAATACATTGACATGGGGCGTTTTAGAAGATTTTTCGGGCTCGGTGGTAATGGTTACTACGGCATTATAATACCCTTTATTTACATAAAAATCTTTTACAATATTTTTAATATAACCCAAGGTATAGTCTGTTACTACTTTTTCGCGTACAAATCTTATTTTAGCTCTAATATCATCGGCATCATTCTTCTTTACATTTCCTTTAAAAGAAAATCCATAGAGCCTTGGTTTTTCAACTACTACAATTTTTAAAAATGCATCGTTACCGATTATTTTTACCAGGTAAATTTTAATGTCTTCGAAAAGGCTTTGTTTCCAAAGGTTTTTAATGGCTTCAGAAATTTTATCGCCGGGAATTTGTACTTTATCACCTGCCGTTAATCCTGTGAGTAAGCGAACAATATTTTTATCGGTGTATTTTGAACATTCTACTTCAATAGGCGCCAATGTATATTCTTTTGGCTTTGCCCAGTCGATGGGCTCTGTATTACCGCTTGATTCAAGCAATATTTGTGAGATACCGGCATGACTCAGAACCAACAAAAAACATAAAAGGGAGAGTTTAATAAATTTCATTTATTTGTGTTGAGTTAGTTGCTCACTTGTTTTACCGAAGCGTCTTTCGCGGTTTTGATAGTTTAATATGGCTGTGAACAAGTCATCTTTACGGAAATCGGGCCATAGTTTTTCGGTAAAATAAAACTCCGCATAAGCCAGCTGCCATAATAAGAAGTTGCTAATGCGGTGTTCGCCACTGGTGCGGATCATTAATTCAGGATCCGGAATATCTTTTGTACACAATTCGTTTTGAATTGCCAGTTCTGTAATATCTTCCACAGCCAGCTTGCCGTTTTTAACATTTTCGGCAATTTGTTTTACGGCTTCTGTTAATTCCCATTTTGCCGAGTAGCTTAAAGCCAGTATTAATTTTAAGCCTGTGTTTTTGGAAGTCATTTCAATGGACTCGTTTAGCTCCTGCAAACAAGCGGGTGGCAAGCTTTTTAAATTACCGATAGCCTGTAAGGAAACATTTTTTTTATTTAATTGGGGAGTTTCCATACTGATAGTAGATACCAGTAATTCCATAAGCGCATCTACTTCTTCTTTGGGGCGGTTCCAGTTTTCGGTACTGAATGCATAAAGTGTAATGTATTTAACACCTGCTTCGCCCGCACCTTCAACCACATCTCTTACCGAGTTTACTCCTTCGTAATGACCAAAGATGCGGTTTTCACCCTGTTGCTTTGCCCAACGGCCGTTTCCGTCCATTATGATAGCAATGTGCTGAGGCACATTTTGCTTGTCTATCAGTTCCAATTGAGTCATTTTATTTAAGAACGACGAATTTACGCTTTTAGCCGAAATACTACAAATTATAGGGTTATTTCGTCTTAAATAGTGTTAAGAGTTTAAACCTTATGACAAAAAGGGCTTAAAATGATAAAACAGGATTCATTAAGACCAAAGATGTGATCCTTTAATTTTGTTGCTGGTACTGGAGTTTTTGACGTTTCTGCAACCTGTATTTAAGATTATTGACATAGCCCAGGGCCAACTTATTGTTGTAATTTTCATAAGCTGTTTGTGCCCATTTAATGGCAGCTTCCAGGTCGTCGTTAATTTCGTTAAGAATTGCCATATTGTAGCAAGCCCTTCCCGCAATTTTCCGCTTGGCGCTTTGGGTATCTTTAAGCCAGAGCTCGCCGGCTCCTTCCCAGTTTCCGGTTCTTGCTTTTCGCATGGCTATTTTAAAATTTTGGGTTCCTTTTACGTAATAATCCCTGGTAATGGTAATGCGGTATGGAATAATTCTATCTGCATAGATCCGCCCGAGCCTGTTAGCACTTTGTTTTATCGCTTCTTTTCGTCCAAGCATGGCTTCCACGGTATTTATGGCTGTAGAGGCATTGGCTGTAACAACCATATCCTGAGCCTGAGGAAACTCATCGAGTATATATTTATTTTTGGGATCGTAAATGCGCCAACCTGTTTTAACAGTGGTAACAATATCTACCTGCGCCTGGGTGACGTTGTTGATCACATCCGTAACGGTATTAATTTTTGTGGGGTTTGTTAAAGGAATTACTTTTAATTGTGAGTCAAAAACTTCTAATACAAACAATATATCCACGCCGTTATCCTTACAAATAGTTTCAACATCCTTCCATGGCAATTGTGATGGAAAACTGCCTGCAACAGGAGTACGAAGGTCTAATTGGTTGAGGGATTTAACCATTTCGAAACATTTATTTTCAGTCAAGGCATTATTTAAACCTGCTATACCTTCTGCCCCTGCTTCTTTAATTAATTTTAAATTTTCGACCGACAGGGCCTGGTGCATCGTATTAAGTGCCTTGT
The DNA here is from genome assembly GCA_040389965.1 of Bacteroidota bacterium. Classification (GTDB taxonomy): domain Bacteria; phylum Bacteroidota; class Bacteroidia; order B-17B0; family Aurantibacillaceae; genus UBA4416. The sequence continues at coordinate 60,741 of JAZJZF010000023.1, read as the reverse complement.
TATCATCCGTTGGGACTGATCTGTTTACAATACCTGCATTTTTAGCAGAATTTGGAATGGTTACAGGCGCCGGATCGGTTGTGTGAATGTAAACCAAATTGGTTTTACAAGAAACGAATATGCCTATAAAAAATATAAAACATAGCTTTTTCATCATATGCTAAAATTTAGGTCAGTTACAAATTAACAATTTTCGTACCTAAATTAAAGTCTTTACTTCTTATAAATCAAAGCAACCGCATAGGCGTTTACACCTTCACCCCGGCCCACATAGCCAAGCCCTTCGTTGGTAGTGGCTTTAATAGAAACGTCGTTTGGCGTAATATTCATAATAGGAGCTAAAATAATTTGCATGGCTGTAATATGTGGATTAACCATTGGCGCCTCCAGACTTAGCGTAGCATCTATATTTCCTATTCCATAGCCTTTTTCATCTAACAACGCCACTACTTCTTTTAAAAGCATTTTACTATCGGCGCCTTTGTATTTTGGATTGTTGTTTGGAAAATGAAACCCGATATCGCGCAAATTTGCCGCGCCTAAAAGTGCATCGCATATAGCATGCAGTAATACATCGGCATCGCTGTGGCCTACGCAACCTTTATCGAATTCGAGTTTAATGCCACCAAGCCATAGTTCTCTGCCTTCACCTAAAGGATGTACGTCGTATCCAAATCCTACTCTTATGTTTACCATATGTTTAGTTGTTTGTTTTTAGAAATAAGTTGTTTGAGAATGTCATATCCAACAACCAAAAAACTTTTACCCAATAAATTTACTTGCCTTTCATGTATTCCTCAAAAGGAATTCCCTTCATAAATTCAGGCGAATAAATATATTGATAGATCAGGTTTGACCATTGCTTATGTGATTTACCGCTATGTAATAAGGCCGAATCAAATGGTTTACTGAAATGAATGATGATATGTTTCTTTTTTGCCATGAACATTTCATCCGGCAGAAATAACATTTCAATATTTGCTTTGATACCCAGCTTCTTACGGAAATTAGCAAAATTGTAAAAGAATTTTGAGTTTTCGCCTTCAATAAAAACAGGCTGTATCATACGTTCATGGTCAATTGCCTGAGTTACAAAACTCTTTTTCCACTCCAGATCTCTTACCAAACCATTCTGTTTTCTGGATACCAGACCTGCCGGAAAAAACAGTACAGCGGTCTCAGACATAAATACATCTTCCATCGTTCTGAGCGAACGGGTTGACGAATTACCTACTTTATTTACCGCAACAAATATTTCTCCATAGTTTTTAATATTGCTTAAAATATCATTCACAAAAAAACGCACATCTGATCTTACTTCACCAACCGCTTTAATCAGTGCCATGCCATCAAGCCCACCTAACGGATGATTAGCGGCAATAATAACGGTTCCTGTTTTTGGAATAAGTTCGGAGTGTTTGGACTCCACATCTGCACCTAATAATTTAAGTCCTTTAGAGTTAAACTCCAACCCACGCTCATCTTTTAAGGCATCCATTGCTGCATTAATATCGTTTTCATGCAGTTTCTTTTTTAGCCAGTTAATTATAAAACGGGGCAACCATCTATACAGTTTGTAAGCTTTTTCCTTTAAAACCTTTTCTATATCTATAAATTTTGCTTGTTCCATAATTAAGGTTGCCAAAGATAATATAATTGTTAATATCTCAAATATCAAAAAAGCGGGAAATTAAACAAAAGCAGTTTTCCAAAAATTGCGAAATAGCCTGTTAAATATGGCCATTTCATCCTTTTACTGTTGTAATTCCTTACAAAAATTCAGCCACATAATTATTAACAGCGTTTTGATTTTTCAACAAAAGTGGTAAAAAAGGGTTAAAAGTGGTAAAAAGTGGTGAAATTTTGATATTTTTGACCAATTCAAACGAAAACCGCTAATGACAAGCCTTATAGGAGAATTTGATTGTAAAGTGGATGCTAAAGGGCGTTTCATGTTTCCTGTGAATCTCAGGAAGCAGCTGGAAGAGGTGTTTGAAAAAGGCTTTGTGATCAACAGAAATCTTCATCAAAAATGTTTAGTGCTATACCCGATTAACGAGTGGAATAAGCTAAACAAAAAATTAAGTAAGCTTAACCGCCTTATAAAAGCAAACGATGTGTTTGTAAGAAAATTTACAGGTGGTGCAACAGCTGCCGAAGCAGATACTACCGGGCGTGTATTGTTACCAAAAGCGTTAGTGGACTATGCCGATATAACAACAGATATAAAAGTATTGGGGAGTAATAATGTGATTGAGATCTGGGACAAAAAATTATACGACCAATTCCTTACGCAGGATGTAGATATAGAAAAACTGGCTGAAGACGTGTTAGGCAACTTAAATTTTAATGATGGAGATGATGAGTAATACTCCTTATCATATCCCCGTTCTTTTACAACCTTGTATTGAAAGCCTTAACATAAAACCCGACGGCGTTTATGTGGACCTTACTTTTGGCGGCGGCGGACATTCGAAAGAAATTTTAAAGCACCTGTCGGACAAAGGAAAATTATTTTCTTTTGATCAGGACGAAGATGCTAAAGCCAATGTGCCGGATGATAAGCGCCTGACATTTGTACCACATAACTTCAGGTACATTACTAATTACTTAAGGTTATACGGCGTTACAAAGGTAGATGGGATACTGGGAGATTTGGGAGTTTCTTCACATCAGTTTGATACAGGTCCAAGGGGGTTTTCTATTCGTTTTGAAGCAGAACTCGACATGCGTATGAATCAGAAGAGCGATCTCACTGCAAAAAAAGTCATCAATTCTTATGATGTAAAAAAACTGACACAGGTATTTAGAGAGTATGGCGAAGTGGATAATGCTTTTAGACTGGCCAATATCATTTTTGAAGCAAGAACGCATGGAAGCATTGAAACTACTGATCAGTTTAAGGAAGCCATAAAAGCCTGCACTCCGAAATTTGAAGAGAACCGCTATCTGGCAAAAGTATACCAGGCCATACGTATTGAAGTAAACCAGGAAATGGAAGCTTTAAAAGAATGCCTGACACAATGTGTTGACCTGTTAAAACCCGGAAGCCATCTGGTAGTGATGAGTTATCATAGTTTGGAAGACCGCCTTGTAAAAAATTTAATTAAAACCGGAAATATAGAAGGTAAAGAAGAAAAGGATGTGGTATTTGGAAAAGTAACCAGGTATTTTAAATCGCTCACTTCAAAACCAATTGTTCCGGATGCAGAGGAAATTGCTGAAAACCCAAGGGCAAGAAGCGCAAAATTAAGAGTAGCAGCAAAACTATAATTATTAGTGTTTAATCCCTAGTAGCAATGAAAATTATTAAAAACTAAAAATTAAGAATTAAACACTTTAAAGAGTGGCAAACAAATTCAGGGACATAGCAGAAAAAGAAGAACTACAAGAGCTCGAAGAACTTGTGGAAATGGAAAAGCCGACTCCTGTTACGAAACCCGGTAAACCGGTAAAGAAAGGAGTACTGGCAAAAGGACTTTCCAAAATTTTTGGTGGCGCGTTTTTAAGTGATGACCGAACAACGCAACACATTCCTTTTATTCTGTTCCTGGCCTTTATAGCCATTTTATATATAGCAAACGGTTATTACGCCGATGATAAGATAAGGGAAGTAAATAAAATAAGTAACCAGATAAAAGAATTAAGAACAGAATACATTTCCTCAAAATCGGATTTGATGTTTATTAGTAAGCAAAGCCAGGTAGCAGCAGCGGTAGATACACTGGGACTTAAGGAACCTGTAGTAGCACCGATGAAAATTGAAATGGACAGTATTAAAGCATCTGTTGGTAGTGTAGAAGAGTAAAGAATAAAAGTTGTTGGTTTCTGGTTGTTAGAAATGTATCAAACAACCAAAAACAAATAACAAACAACATATAAAATTGGAAAACAAAAAAGACATATTATCAAGAACGTATTTAGTGTACATATTTTTATGTGTATTTGCTTTGGCTATTCTTTATAAGATATGTATTATCCAGTTTAAAGAAGGCGACGAATGGAAAGCCAAAGCGGAAGCCTTTAATACCAAGGTTTTTGAGATTGAAGCCGTTCGTGGAAATATTTTTGATGTTAACGGTAATTTATTAGCCACTTCACTTCCTTACTATGAAATAGCTGTTGATATTAACGCCCCTTCTATCGACTCAAAATTATTTGAAAATAAAGTTGACTCCTTAGGCTTTATGCTCGCCGATTTATTTAAAGACAAAACGGTTAAGCAATACACTAAACTATTAAGAAAGGCCCGTAAAAGCGGAGACCGTTATGTGGTATTAAAACGTAATGTGTCTTATAAAGACTTACAGGTGCTTAAAACCTTTCCTATTTTCAAAAAAGGAAAACGCGGCGGGTTGGTAACACTACAAACTAACAAACGTGAACTTCCCTTTAAAATGCTGGCTGCCCGAACTATTGGCATGTCCCGTACCGGCATTAAACCTGTTGGATTAGAAGGTGCATATGATACATTATTGATGGGTATCAGCGGACAACGTTTGATGCAAAAAATTGCGGGCGATGTATGGCGACCTATTAATGATGAGAACGAAGTTGAACCAAAAGACGGCAGCGATTTATATACCACTATTGACATTAATATACAGGATGTTGCTGAAAATGCCTTGATGAAAACACTTCTTAAAAATAAAGCATCCCATGGCTGCGCTATTTTAATGGAAGTAAAAACAGGCGAGATCAAAGCCATTGCAAACCTTGCAAGGAATGGCAAAGACTCAACATCTTATACTGAAAGTCTGAACTATGCTATTGGTTACGCAACAGAGCCGGGATCAACATTTAAACTGGCTTCGTACCTGGCAGTAATGGACGATTACAATGTAAGTCTGGAAGAAAAAATACATGTTGGAAATGGAGAAGTAACCTACTATAATAAAACGATTAAAGATTCGCATACACCTGAAACACCGATCCTGACACTAAAAAGAGCATTCGAAACTTCTTCTAATGTGGCTGCTGCTCTTACTATTATGAAGTACTATTCTAAGAATCCACAAAAATACGTTGACAAACTAAAATCATTTCATTTGAATCAAAAATTAGGATTAGCTATTCCCGGAGAAGCCCGTCCTTTAATTAAAGAAACAAAAAGTAATGATTGGTCAGGATTAACCTTGCCTCAAATGAGTTATGGTTATGAAAGTTTGATTACACCCTTGCAGACACTGACATTGTATAATGCAGTTGCTAACGGAGGTAAAATGGTAAAACCTCGTTTCGAAAAGGAGATCAGAAAAAATGGTAAGACCGTTAAAACATTCACCACGGAAGTATTGGTAGAACAAATCGTTAAAAAAGAAACGATAGCTAAGGCAAAGGAGATGTTGGAAGGCGTAGTACAAAATGGAAGCGGAAAAGGTTTAAACATCACTGCCTTTAAGGTGGGTGGTAAAACAGGAACTGCGCAAATCGCCAATACAGGTGCTAATCGTGCAAAAGGACAATCGGCTTATGGAGAAATAGGAAACAGAAATTACCAGGCATCGTTTGTAGGTTATTTTCCGGCCGATAATCCTTTATATACCTGCATCGTTATTATTAATTCTCCGAGCAATGGTATTTATTATGGGAACGTAGTAGCAGGGCCTGTATTTAAAGAGATTGCAGAGAAAGTTTATTCCAGCAGCCTTGATTTTTTAGAACCGGTTAATAACAAACAAAACCTGTTAACCAAAGCACCTGAAAGCATTAAGTCTAAAAACAACGAAATGCTCATTGCTTCTAAAGCATTGAAACTACCTGTAAAAACAAGTGGAACAGACGAAGAATATGTTTCCAGAAACGGAATCGATTCTACAAAAATAGTATTGCAAGCTTCTAATCTGGAAAGCCAGTTAAAAAAAGGAATTGTACCAAACCTAAACGGCTTATCTGCAAAGGATGCTTTGTTTTTACTTGAAAATTCGGGCTTCCATGTGAAATTATTTGGAATGGGATCAGTAAAAAAACAATCCATTGAAGCCGGACAAAAATTTAATAAAGGCGATAAGATAACATTGATATTAAGTTAAAGGAAAAAATGAAGGGCATTGTCCGATGTCCAATGTATCAAGACTGCGTGTAACAGCCATAACAGAAACAGACTTGAGACATTAGACAAGGGACAACGTAAGAAACAAAAAAACGGACACTAATTATATTAAAAGAGATAAAATTTAAAAAATGAAGTTGCTTAGCGACATACTCTATAAAACAAGGCTTGAAGAAGTTATTGGTTCTACAAATGTAGCGATCTCATCGGTTGTGTTTGATTCGCGACAGGTAAAAAAAGATTCTTTATTTATAGCTACTAAAGGTACAGCCGTTGATGGGCATAAATTTATTGACAAAGCCATTGAAAGTGGTGCCGTAGCTATTGTTTGCGAAGAGTTACCTTTAGTGCAACGCGACACGATTACTTATGTTAAGGTTTTAAATTCATCGGAAGCTTTAGGATATATTGCCTGTAACTATTACGACAATCCTTCTGAGAAACTAAAATTAGTAGGTATTACCGGAACTAACGGTAAGACGACTACTGTTACTTTATTATTTAATTTATTCAGAGGATTAGGCTATAACGTTGGTTTATTATCCACTGTAGAAAACAAGATTAACAATACGGTTATACCATCTACACACACAACACCTGATGCATTAACACTGAACGAATTATTGGCTACCATGGTGGAACAGGGCTGTCAGTATGCTTTTATGGAAGTAAGCTCGCATGCTATTGTTCAGCACCGTATTACAGGTTTAAAATTTACCGGAGCAGCTTTTTCTAACATTACACATGACCACCTGGATTATCACAAAACGTTTGAAGAATACATTAAAGCAAAAAAACAATTTTTCGATAATTTACAAGATGACGCGTTTGCGCTGACCAATAAAGATGACCGTAATGGCATGGTAATGCTGCAAAATACGAAAGCTAAAAAATATTCTTACGGTCTTAAATCCGTAGCTGATTTTAAATGCCGTGTAGTTGAAAACCACCTGAACGGTTTGCTGTTAAACATAGATAACCAGGAAGTGTGGGTAAAACTAATTGGGTCTTTTAATGCCTATAACGTTCTGGCAGTATACGCTATATCACAATTATTGAAACAGGATAAAGTACAGGTATTAACAACATTAAGCAATTTAAATTCGGTTGAAGGACGCTTCCAGTATATTAAATCGAAAACAGGTATTGTTGCCATTATCGATTACGCACATACGCCTGATGCTTTGAAAAATGTATTAGAAACCATTAAAGATATTCGCACAGGTAACGAACAGGTGATTACGATTGCAGGATGCGGCGGAGACAGAGATGCTGCTAAACGCCCTATTATGGCACAAATTGCCTGTGAGTATAGCGACAGGGTTGTTTTAACGAGCGATAATCCAAGAACAGAAAATCCTGAAACAATTCTTGATCAAATGCAGGCAGGAATTGATCCGGCAAATGCTAAAAAAACATTACGCATCAGCGATCGAAAAGAAGCCATTAAAACTGCCGCATCTTTTGGTAAGCAAGGTGATATTATACTGGTTGCCGGTAAAGGCCATGAAAAATATCAGGAGATAAACGGTGTAAAATACCCGTTTGATGATTTTGAAATAGTTAAAGAAACCTTTAAAACACTGGATATATAATATGTTTTACTACTTATTCCACTACTTAGACCAACAGTTTAACTTTCCGGGAGCGGGAGTTTTTCAGTACATCTCTTTTAGAGCTGCATTGGCTTTGCTTACTTCATTGATCATTACCATGGTATTTGGTAAACGCATTATCAATTTTATAAGACGTAAGCAAATTGGTGAAACAGTGCGTGAATTAGGTTTAGCAGGACAAAATGAAAAATCAGGGACACCTACTATGGGAGGTTTAATTATCCTGGCAGCCATTATTATTCCCACTCTCTTATTTGCAAAGATCCACAACATCTACATTGTTATCATGCTTATTTCCACTGTATGGTTGGGAAGTATTGGTTTTATTGACGATTACATTAAAGTATTTAAAAAGAACAAAGAAGGTTTAAAAGGAAAATTTAAGGTTGTAGGTCAAATAGGAATAGGATTAATTGTTGGCGCTGTATTTTATTTTCATCCGGATGTAGTGATTAAGGAGCGTATTACTTCTAATAGCCAAATATCTTATGTAAATAACTTTGAAGAATTAACAAGTAAACCAAAAGAACTTGCTATTCCAAAATATGCTTCAAAGCCAATTAAAACAATTAAAACGACGATTCCGTTCGTAAAAAATAATGAGTTCGATTACACCAAAGTATTATCCTTTATGGGCGATAATGCTGTGAAATATGGCTGGTTGATCTTTATCCCTTTTGTTATTTTAATTGTAACTGCTGTATCTAACGGTGCCAATATTACTGATGGGATTGACGGGCTTGCTGCAGGAACGAGTGCCATTATTGGAACAACGCTGGGTATACTGGCTTACGTAAGTGGTAATACCGTTTTTGCCGATTATTTAAATATTATGTACATCCCCAATACCGGCGAGCTCGTGGTGTTTATGGCCGCCTTTGTGGGAGCCTGCGTGGGTTTTTTATGGTACAATGCTTTTCCTGCACAGGTATTTATGGGCGACACCGGAAGTCTTGCCATTGGTGGTATCATTGCCGTTTACGCCATTGCTATCCGTAAAGAATTATTGATCCCTATTTTATGCGGTGTGTTTTTAGTGGAAAATATATCGGTAATACTACAGGTATATTATTTCAAATACCAAAAACGTAAACATGGATTGGAATTTGCCAAAGCCAACCGTTTATTTAAAATGGCGCCCTTGCACCACCATTACCAGAAGTCAGGGTTCCATGAATCAAAAATTGTGATGCGCTTTTTTATTATCGGCATCATGCTCGCGGCACTCACTATCATCACATTAAAATTAAGATAACAGAATTTGAATAAACGAATTGTCATATTAGGAAGCGGCGAAAGCGGAGTTGGCAGTGCTATTTTAGCGCAGGCCAAAGGCTTCGACGTGTTCGTATCTGACAAAAGTGCAATCAAGGAAAAATACAAAACCGAATTACAAAACAATAACATTGCATTTGAAGAAGGACAGCATACGGAAGATTTAATTTTAAATGCGACTGAGATCATTAAGAGCCCCGGCATTCCTGACAAAGTAGAACTTGTACAAAAGGCGAAAGCGAAAAACATTCCGGTAATCTCTGAAATTGAATTTGCCGGACGTTATACAAATGCCAAAAAAATATGCATTACAGGTAGCAACGGAAAAACAACTACCACCATGCTGACTTACCATATTTTACAGAAAGCTGGTTATAATGTGGGCCTTGGAGGGAATGTAGGAAAAAGCTTTGCTTACCAGGTAGCTAAAGAAAATTTTGATTACTATGTACTTGAGCTAAGCAGCTTCCAACTCGATGGTATGTATGAGTTCAAAGCAGACATTGCTATTTTATTGAATATTACGCCTGATCATTTAGACAGGTACGACTACAAATTTGAAAACTACGTCGCTTCTAAATTCCGCGTCGTTCAAAACCAAACTAAAGAAGATTTTTTTGTGTATTGTGCCGATGATACTGTGATGGAAGAATACATGAAACTACACCCTGTAAATGCCCAACAGATTCCTTTCAGTATTAAAAAGGAAATTGAAGGCAACGGTGCTTTTTTAAACCAACATGAAATAACCCTTAATTATAATAATAACCCTAAACCCTTAACCATGACAATTGAACAATTAGCATTGGCCGGTAAACATAATGTTTACAACTCAATGGCTGCGTCATTAGCCTCTCGTATAGTTGATATACGAAAAGACATTATTCGCGAAAGCTTAGAAGACTTCGTGAATGTAGAACACCGTTTGGAATTTGTTGCCTCTATAAATGGCATCGAATTTATTAACGATTCTAAAGCAACTAATATTAACTCTACCTGGTAT
>JAZJZF010000023.1:47569-50785 GCA_040389965.1 Bacteroidota bacterium | reverse complement strand
CTGGTATGCCCTTGAAAGCATGCAAAAACCAACCGTATTGATCCTTGGTGGACAAGACAAAGGAAACAATTACGATGAGTTAGTTGATCTTGTAAAAGAAAAAGTAAAAGCCATCGTTTGCCTGGGTGTTGATAATTCAAAAATTATCAAAGCATTTAAAGGTTCGGTTGAAACCATTATGGAAGCCGGTTCTGCTGCAGAAGCAGTAGCTATGTGCTATAAACTGGGAACTAAAGGTGACGCAGTTTTATTATCACCTGCTTGCGCCAGCTTTGATATGTTTCAGAATTACGAAGACAGAGGTGCACAATTTAAAGCCGCTGTAAGAGCATTATAATATAAATTTTAATCAAATAAATACCATTACCAGGAATGAAAGAGATTGTTAAACAGCATACATTCAATAGTTTAAATTCTTTTACGAGAGATACAGAGCACAGCATGGAAGTAGTTGCTGTGATAAATGACGTAACCTATATAAACGATTCAAAATCCATTAACGCCCGATTAGCTGCCGAAAGCATTAATTCTATTGATGCTGAGCTGGTGCTGATCATTGGCGGAGACGATACTAAAACCGATTATTCATGGTTTACGTTCAGCAATTATTACAACATTCGAACCGTTATCTATTACGGAAGAAGGATTGCTGAAATAAAAAATGTATTCAGACAGCATGTAATGGTAATTGTAGTTGATAATTTGGAAAACGCCGTTGAGCTTTCCAAAACAAAAGCAATACAAAATCAGGCAGTGTTATTTACTCCCGCCTGCTCCAGCAACGAGGCTTTTGACAATTACAAAAACAGAGGTAATAAATTTAAAGAACTGGTGCTGAAGGAGAATTGAGATAAGAGACGTGAGACACATAACTCTGTGTTCTCTGCAGCTCCTCTACATCTTTGCGGTAAGGGTTTAAACTAAAACAACAAAATGAAACAATTTGCATACTTAAAAGGAGACAGGGTTATCTGGACCATCGTGTTCCTGTTATCATTGCTATCTATACTTGTTGTATATAGTTCGGTGGTAACCCTTGCCAATAAGTATAAGCAAGGTAATGCAGAATCTTACTTAATAAAACATGCCATTACTATTGTGGGTGGAATCTTTATTATGTATTTCATTCATAAACTGCGTTACACTTTGTTTTCACGCATCGGGCAGATAGGTATCTTTTTAGTAGTTCCTTTGTTATTATTTACTTTGTTAAAAGGTGTGAGTGCCGGCGGCGCAAGCAGGTGGATTGAAATTCCGGGGTTAGGGTTAACATTTCAATCTTCTGATATTGCCAAGATCGTTTTACTGATCTATGTCGCACGTACCATCACTGTAAAACAAGGTCAGTTAAATGATTTAAAATCTGTTCTAAGATATATCATTCTCCCTGTAGGTGTTATTTGTGCATTAATTCTTCCCGCTAACTTTTCCACAGCATCCCTGTTATTTGTATGCTGCCTGTTTACGATGTTTGTAGGAGGTATTCATATAAAAATTATCCTGAAGATACTAGGCATGTGTTTGGTTGGAGCAGTTTTGTTTTTAGTATTGGTATGGAATGCGCCGGACGCAATTCCGGGAGGACGTGGAAGAACATGGAGAGCTCGTCTGGAAAATTTTAATAAAGGCGACGCTAAAAACAATTACCAAAGCGAACAGGCAAAAATAGCCATCGCTACAGGAGGCGTTATTGGTAAAGGACCAGGAAACAGTACACAGAGAGCTTTTTTACCACAAGCCTCTTCCGATTTTATTTATGCGATCATTATAGAAGAATATGGCTTATTCACAGGTTTTATCATGCTCTTTTTGTACATGATTCTTTTGTTTAGGGGGATCAGAATATTACGGGATTCAGAAAAAACATTCGGAGGATTAATGGCAGTAGCCATTAGCTTTAGCCTGGTATTTCAGGCACTCATAAATATGGCTGTTGCTGTGAATTTATTTCCGGTTACAGGACAACCCCTACCATTAGTAAGTATGGGAGGAACATCCATTTGGTTTACCTGCGTGGCAATTGGTATTATATTAAGCGTAAGCAGGGCAAACGAAGTGAAAGAAGAAGTAATCACGGAATAATTGTAATATATCATCCGTCATGCTGAACTTGATTCAGCATCTCATGAGACCCTGAATCAAGTTCAGGATGACGAACAAGAAATTTTGATTTAATGAAACCATTAAAAGTCATACTAAGCGGCGGCGGCACAGGCGGACATATTTTTCCGGCCGTTGCTATTGCCAACGAAATAAAAAAATTAGTGCCGCATGTCGAAATTTTATTTGTAGGTGCTTTAGGGAAAATGGAAATGGAAAAAGTACCTAACGCCGGTTATAAAATTGTAGGCGTTCCCATTGCCGGCATACAAAGGAAATTGACACTGGCTAACTTAAAATTACCATTTCTTATTATCCGCAGTTTATTAAAAACAAAAAGGATCATTAAAGATTTTAAGCCCGATGTAGTGATTGGCACAGGGGGTTACGCTTCCGGGCCTTTATTAAGAGCCGCAACAAACAACCATATCCCTACTCTGTTACATGAAGGAAATTCCTATGCAGGAATTACTAATAAAATACTTTCTAAAAAAGCAACTAAAGTGTGTGTTGCATACGAGGGTATGGAAAAATTCTTTCCCAAAGAAAAAATTCTCTTAACGGGAAACCCTGTACGTCAAGACATTCACGATATTAAAAACAAAAAAAGTGAGGCTTTAAATTTTTTTAAATTAAGTCCAAACAAAAAAACCATTTTGGTAATTGGTGGCAGCCTTGGTGCAAGAACCATTAACGAAGCCATGGGTGGCAGTCTTCAAAAACTGGTTGATCAAAATATTCAGCTTCTTTGGCAAACCGGAAAAACGTATTATCAAACAGCATTAGATCAAGCCAAACCGTTTACGAACGATGCCATATATCCCCTTGAATTTATTTCAAGAATGGATTTGGCCTATGCTGCTGCAGATATTGTGATTTCAAGAGCCGGAGCTAGTTCTATATCAGAGCTGTGTAATATTGGTATGCCAAGCATTTTGGTCCCTTCTCCTAACGTAGCCGAAGATCATCAAACCAAAAATGCGATGGCTCTGGTAAATAAAAACGCGGCCATTATAATTAAAGACAGCGAAGCGCAGGAACAATTAGCAACAACGGCCATCACTTTATTAAATAATACAGCACCTCCTACACTTATAACTTTACCTTTAGTGTAAT
>JAZJZF010000023.1:22055-47559 GCA_040389965.1 Bacteroidota bacterium | reverse complement strand
ACCAATAACATAAGTCAGATGGCATTCCATAATTCGGCAAACGTTATTGCCCTTGAAGTATTAAAACTAGCCAATTACCAGATCTCCTGATGAACATTCTTAGCTATAAACTCTATTATTTTCTGGGCGTTGGAGGCATTGGCATGAGTGCTTTAGCCAGGTATTTTAATCATTACGGTAAAACGGTATATGGTTACGATAAAACTAAAACTGCACTTTGCGGCGAATTGGAAAATGAAGGAATTCAGATCCATTATCATGAAAATGAAGCTCTGGTAAAAGAACTTTTTTCAAAATACAGTAAAGAAGAGATTCTTGTCATTTATACACCGGCCGTTCCAAAAGAACATGCCGAATTTATTTACATTCAACACAATCAGTATCATTTACAAAAACGCTCGTGGGTACTTGGCGAGATTACCAAAAGTTTTAAAACTATTGCTATTGCGGGTACACATGGAAAAACGACCACTACTACTCTTGTAACACACATTTTAAAAACAGCCGGCATTAACTGTTTTGCCTTTTTAGGTGGCATTTCTCAAAATTATAAAACCAATTTATTATTGGGAGATGCCTCTGATAAAGATGCTATTGTGGTGGTTGAAGCAGATGAATACGATCGTTCATTCTTAACCTTAACTCCCTACATCACAGTTATAACAAGCGTTGACGCAGATCATCTCGACATTTATGGCAATCACGAAACGATGCTTGACGCTTACAATCAATTTGCCGGACAGGTAAAAAAAGACGGGTTTCTGATTGTTAAAAAAAATGTTGATAACGATTTGAGACTCAACGGCAAACGGCTTATCTACTCACTAAATTTAGGTACTGAATATTGTGCCGATGATATACACATTCGCGAAGGCGAATTCCGTTATAATATCATTAGCCCGATTGAGGCTGTAAATCATGTAGCTATTGGCCTGCCTGGTTTTCATAATGTAGAAAACTCAATTGCAGCAACTGCTGTTGCCCAGCAATTGGGAATTAAAGGGGATGTTATAAATACAGCCCTCCGTTCTTTTAAAGGTGTGAAAAGAAGATTTGATTACCATGTGAAATCAAAATCGATTGTGTACATAGATGATTATGCCCATCATCCGGAAGAATTAAGAGCAGCTATTAGCTCTGCCAAAGAATTATATCCGGATAAAAAAGTGACAGGCATTTTTCAACCACATTTGTTTTCACGCACACGCGATTTTGCCGACGGGTTTGCAGAAAGCCTTGACCTGTTGGATGAATGCATTTTACTGGAGATTTATCCTGCACGCGAAAAACCAATGGAAGGAGTTAACTCTCAAATGCTGCTGGATAAAATGAAGTTGAAGCAAAAGTTTTTAGTGCAAAAAGAAAATATCATTGATTTTCTGAAAACGCATCCTTGTGAAATAGTGATGACATTAGGAGCAGGAGATATTGATTCCTTAATTGCACCGATAGAGCAGTTGTTGAAAGAAAGGTCTGAGAAGTGAGATTTTAAAAGCGAAGTGTCAGTTCGAGCGTAGTCGAGAACAAGAGATAAAAGGGACAAAAGACAAGGTACAACGGACAATATACAAGAGACATTGCCCTCATTAAAATGAAAAAACTGAACATACGAAAAATAATAGTAGTCGTTCTTTGGATTATTGGATTATCAGGATTATTAGCATCACTGGCTTTTGTGAGTAAAAAAGAAAAAACAGTTGTGGCAGACAATTTAACCGTTTCTATCCTTAACACAGATGAAAATAGTTTTATTGATGAAGAAGATGTAAAGGAATTTTTTAAAGAAAGAAAAGATTCCATTGTAAAAGCACAACTTGGCAACATACAGGTTACCGACCTTGAAAAAGCGCTTAACTCACATCCCGCTATCGAAAATGCAGAAGTAGCTGTAGATATTAACGGAGACGTAACCATGAATGTTATACAGCGCACTCCCATTGTAAGAGTTATTAATACAGATGGAGAAAGCTATTACATTGACACTAAGGAAAAGCTAATGCCGTTGAATGATACCTACACTGCCCGTGTATTGATCGCTACAGGAGCTATTAACGAACCTTATGCAAAACGATACGAATTTACGATGAGCGATATTATAAAAAATGAAGCGCTTCATAAATTAAGTGTACTCGATGATATTTATACACTTTCGGATTACATCACAAAAGATTCGGTATTAACGAGCCTGATACATCAAATAAATGTAACGAATGACAAGGAAATTGAATTATACCCTTCTATAGGAGGACATAAGATCATTTTTGGAGAAGTAAAAGATGTGAAAGAGAAGTTTGAAAAACTGAAACTATTTTACACAGAAGGATTAAATAAAACAGATGGCTGGAATAAATATTCCACCATTAATATAAAATATAAGAACCAGGTGGTTTGCACTAAAAAATAAGTTTATGGACAATAAACCAACAAACAGAAACATACCCGAAAATGCTGAACTAGTAGTAGGTTTGGATATTGGTACAACAAAAATTGCGGCAATTGTCGGCTACAAAAACGAATACGGTAAAGTAGAGATACTAAGTATTGGTAAAGCCGAATCATTGGGCGTACAACGTGGTGTAGTGGCTAATATTGAGCAAACAATCGAGTCTATCAAAACCGCTATTAAAATTGCGTCTGATAAAGCAAACATTGATATTGAAGAGGTAATTGTTGGTATTGCCGGACAACATATTAAAAGTATGCAGCACCGCGGTATGGTTACCCGTCGTTCCTTAGAAGATGAAGTGAGTCAGAATGATGTAGATCAACTGATTGACAACATGCACCGTTTGGTAATGAGTCCGGGCGAAGAGATCATTCATGTTATTCCGCAGGAATATATTATTGATAACGAAGGCGGGATCCGTAATCCTATTGGGCACTCAGGAATCCGTTTAGAAGGAAATTTCCATATTATTACAGGACACGTATCTGCCGTTAAAAATATTTTCAAATGTGTTGACCGTGCAAAATTAAAAACAGTTGATCTTCATTTGGAGCCATTGGCAAGTGCTGATGCCGTGTTAAGCGACGAGGAAAAAGAAGCAGGTGTTGTATTAATTGATATTGGTGGTGGTACAACCGACGTAGCAATTTTCTACGATGGCATTATCCGCCATACTGCTGTTATTCCTTTCGGTGGAAATATTATCACAGACGATATTAAAGAAGGCTGTGGTATTATTAAAACACAGGCCGAGCAATTAAAAATGCGTTTCGGTTCTGCTCTGGCACAGGAAAATCAAATGAATGAAGTTATTTCTATCCCGGGTTTAAGAGGACGTCCACATAAAGAAATTTCGGTAAATACACTGGCGCAAATTATCCAGGCCCGTATGGAAGAAATTCTGGAGTTCGTTTTATTCGAAATAAAAAATTCAGGTTTTGAACGCAAATTGGCAGGCGGGATAGTCGTAACCGGTGGTGGTTCTCAGTTAAAACATTTACCACAACTGGTAATGCTTACAACCGGTATGGATTGCCGCATTGGCACACCGAATGAGCATTTAGCAGGTGCCGACGATGAATTAAAAAACCCAATGTATGCTACAGGCGTGGGTCTTGTGATGAAAGGAATTGAGAAATACGAAAGAGAAGCAAAACGTGGATTGAATTCATCGAAACCTAACGAAGAAAAAGTATTGGTGTCTGCAACTCCTGAAACTAAAAAGAAGGAAGAGAAAAAAGTAGTAGGACACTCCACAAAAAAAGTGGGCAATTTCTTCGATTCGTTAATCACAAAAGCGAAAGACTGGATGAGTGACGACGTGGAGTAGAACACTGTAAGCTGTCAGTTGTCCCTTGTAGAACAAAAGACTGAGTACATTAGAACAATTTAATTAGCAAACCCAGACTTACAGACAGCACACAAAAGACATTGGACAATAAACAAGGGACAATTCTACAACAAACATTAAAACATAAACAAAGTACCAACACCATTTAAAATGGACAATACAACAAATAATAATACAAATCAACTAACACTAAATACCATGATGCAATTTGAATTACCACAAGACGAAAGCTCAATTATTAAAGTAATTGGCGTAGGTGGCGGCGGAAGTAACGCTGTGAACCATATGTTCCGTTTGGGCATAAAGGGTGTCGATTTCATAATCTGCAATACAGATAAACAAGCATTGGAAAAAAGTCCGGTGCCTCATAAAATACAATTAGGTAATTCTTTAACCAAAGGATTAGGAGCAGGAGCACGCCCTGAAGTAGGGCGCGATTCGGCTTTGGAAAGCATTGATGAAATTAAATCATTACTTACAGCTAACACCGAAATGGTATTTATTACTGCAGGTTTAGGTGGTGGTACTGGTACTGGTGCTGCTCCGGTAATTGCTTCTATTGCTAAAGAATTAGGAATTTTGACGGTTGGTATCGTTACCATCCCCTTCTCTTTCGAAGGAAAAAAACGCAGAGAGCAAGCTGAAAAAGGCTTAGAGGAAATGAAAAAATACGTAGATACATTGATCGTTATCGGTAACGATAAATTACGTGAGATCTATGGAAGCTTAAAAATGACAGAAGCATTTGCTCATGCAGATAATGTATTAACAAGCGCTGCAAAAAGTATAGCAGAAATCATCAGCTTACATATGCATGTGAATGTTGATTTTAATGATGTGAAAACAGTAATGCAAAACAGCGGCGTTGCCATTATGGGTTCTGCTATTGCAAGTGGCGAAAAACGCGCCTTACGTGCGGTAGAAGCTGCTTTGGTTTCTCCGTTATTAAATGATAACGATATCAGTGGTGCACGTCACGTCTTATTAAATATCATGAGCGGGAGTGATGATATTGAAATGGATGAATTTGGTGAGATCACAGACTACATACAGGAAGCTGCTGGCGGAACAGCCGAGTTGATCACAGGTTACGGCACAGATCCTTCATTGGGCGATAACGTATCAGTAACCATTATTGCTACAGGCTTTAATTCTAAAATGAACTCAGGTTACGAAGCACCCGTTTTCCAGGAACGTAAAATTGTAAAATTAGATGAGCCTGCCGTAACAAAACAAGAGCCTGTACAGACCTCTATCATTGATGAGATTCAAACCAATGAGCCGTTCGTGTTTACTAAATCTGAGGAAACTGTAGTAACTAAAGTTCAGGATGAAGTGAAAGAAGAAGTAAAACCTATTGAAAACAAAATAGAAGATACAAAACCGGAGATAAAAATATTTAGTCTGGAAGAAGAAACCTTTACAGCTGAAACATCTGTTATATCGAACGAAACGACTTCTATCGCTGATACCAACAAGCAGGAATTTGTGATCAATGATATCACCTCTGAAGATGATAACCAAACAGAAGAAAAAACAGCAACTACAAATCGTGAAGAGCAAATTCGTTTGGCACAGGAGCGTATTAAAAAATTAAAAGAGTTAACGTTGAAAATGAAAACTCCGGAAGGTTTAGCGCATCTGGAAAAAGAATCGGCATGGCAGCGTAAACAAATTAATTTAGAGAATACTAACTCTACGCCATCTACCGATTCACAGGTATCGCGTTATACTCTGGGAACCGACGAAAACAAAAATATTGAGATTCGTCCTAATAATTCGTTTTTACACGATAATGTAGATTAATCATTTAATAAATCGAAATATAAAACCCTTGCAGAGATGTGAGGGTTTTTTGTTTAAAACAGTAATCAATTAAAAACAGTAAAATACAAAACGGCCCAGACTCCAAAAAAGAATAAAGCCGGATAAACTGTATCCAGATGCTCGGTTACATCACGTTTAATAAGCCACCTGTAAAGAAACCAAACAGCAAATACAACAAACAGTGCAATCGGAATTAAAAGTCTCATGCTATTTTAAATTAAATTGTTTTACAAAATTATATATTAATTAACACGAAATATATTCTCCAAAGGGTAATTTATTCACTGTCCAAACACAGGCAAAGGAGAATGCACTATTCAATAAACTATATATAAAAGCATAGAAACTCCTAAAAACGTTTCACGTTACCAAATTTATAACCTTGAGGCAATAACTCTCATTTAAAGCGTATATTTATATTAATGATCCGTTTATAAATGAACATACTTAACCTTTGATTTCATGAACGAAAATAAATTTAATATTGCCGTATTAATTGATGGAGACAATGCCCAGGCTAAATTAATTAAAGAAATTTTAGAAGAAGTATCCAAATACGGGAAAGCAACCATACGAAGAATATATGGAGATTGGACCAGTTCTCATATGAACAGCTGGAAAGATTTGATTAATCAATATTCTATTAGCCCGATCCAAAAATTCTCTTACACAAGCGGAAAGAATTCAACAGATAGTTCCCTGATCATTGATGCAATGGATATTTTGCATAGTGATAGTGTAGATGGCTTTTGTATTGTTTCGAGTGATAGCGATTATACCGGATTGGCTAAAAGAATCAGAGAAGAAGGGCTCTTTGTAATGGGAATTGGGCGGAGAACAACGCCCGTAGCCTTTGTGCAATCCTGCGAAATTTTTACTTTCTCCGAAAACCTTGTTCCTGAAACTTCTCTGGCAAATGAAAAAGCTAAGAGTAAAAAAATTGAAAAAACCGAAGAAATTGTAAAAGAAGAAAAAACGAAAAAAGAAGAAGTTAAAAAAGAGTTTCTGAAACTCGATTTAAATATTATTGATAAGGCTTTCGAAATCTCAACTAACGAGGAAGAAGAAACTTCTATTTCTAAAATTGGCTCTTCCTTAAGAAAAATTGATCCAAGTTTCGATCCAAGATCTTATGGCTTTAAAAATCTTACGAATCTTTTTGAAAACATAGGAAAATATATAGTTGTGAAAAACAAAGTAAATGGCTCAAATCAGGCACTTATCAAGTTAAAATAACTATATCAAAACGAAACAAAACCTAACCCGAAATATATTTCCCAAACGGAAATTTATTCACGATCCACACACAGGCAAACGATATTACCAGGCAACATAGTGTCGTAAGCGGAATCCCCACTAAAGGTGTGAACAGCTGCCAATCAACATGGAATTTAAGCAACGCTAAAATAACCAGCCAATGCACCAGGTAAATGCCATAGCTATATGTTGCAATGCCATCGCGGATCTTTAAAAGAACTCCTGAACGAAAAAATCCAAAGTCCATTTTTTTAATGAGTAAAAAAACACCGGCCGACAATACAATAATATTAGGGCGCAGGTAATCATAGTATGTGTGTGTAAAAACAGCATTCTCTTTTGTAAGACTCCAGGTAAGTAGAACTGTTACAGCATACCCCACAAAAGTAAGGAGTGCTGCATGCCATAACTTGTAATTAAAGCTCGCAATCGACAGGTAATATCCCAGAATTAAAAAACCAAGATAACCCGTAAAATAATAGAGCTCAACCCCCGGTTTAAAACAGGATATAAAAGGCAATTGCAGGCACATGGCCACAAACCAGATACCAAGGAAATACAGAAGTTCTTTTTCTGTGGCAGCTCTGGCCCATTTACCAATAATGGGAATAAACAAATAAATACCGATGATCATATAAATGTACCAGAAATGAAAGTTAGTAGTGCCTTGCAAAATGTATTTGCAACTTTCTTTAAATGCCTGTAGCATCGTAAATGTTTCACCGAGGTAAATCCTTTGTCTGAAATTATAAAGAATGTAAGGGATACTCCAAAATAAAAAAGGCAGCAATACTTTCATTGTCCATTTTTTCGTAAACGGAACTAAGGGCACTTCACGCGGGAGAAGCAAAGCTCCTGAAATCATCACAAACACCGGAACACAAAAGCGGGCAAAGCCACCATAGATCAAATCAGCATACAATGCTCCATTATACCTGCTCTCCATCGATACATGAACCACAATGACAAAAATGGTAGCCAATACCCTTAAGTTAGTGATCCATTCGATGTTATGTTCTTTGCGCATTAAGTTTTAAAAATAAACATTATTTCGCTTACAGCTTAATCAATAAAATTATTTTCTTAGCTTTAAACAACTAAACTAAACACTATGTGGAACGAAGAGAACAACCAGTTAAAACGCAACTTTCAATTCAATAATTTTATAGATGCTTTCGGCTTTATGACAAAAGTAGCCATGGTAGCCGAGAAAATGAACCATCATCCAAACTGGAATAATACTTATAACAAAGTTGAGATTATGCTTTCTACACATGATGCAGGAAACACTGTCACAGAAAAAGACCGCAAACTTGCTTCTGAAATAGATAAAATTTTTAGCGGAAGTAATTCTATTTTCAAAGGATAAAGACAATATTTATGAAAACATACGCCCTCACGCTTTTCATGATCTTCAGCACATTTTTTTGTTTTTCGCAAACTGCCAGAGAATTTGCAGAAATGGCGGCTAAAAAAGCGGAAGCTAAAGATTATAAATATGCTCTTATCATGATTGATAAAGCTATCGCTAAAAACGACACAAACCAATGGTATCGTTTAGCCAAAGCCGACATCGAATTCAAGCTCTATGGACCAAGAGAAGCAATAAAAACAAGCCTTGCAGCTATTGCCGTGAATCGTAAAAACTCGGAGTGTTATAACCGGGCAGGTATGTATTATAATTCCGCAGGCATAAACGACTCTGCTGTCTACTTCTATAATTTAGCCATAAAATTTGCCGCCAACGATACAACAAAACATATGTACATCCTCAACCGTGGAACTGCAAAAAATGATGTACGAGATTTTGATGGTGCCAAAGCCGATTATGAAATTGCACTACAATTCAATCCCAATGACATTGCTACTTTAAATAACATTGCAGCTATTTACTCGGAACTGGGTATGCAACAAAAAGGCATTGCAGCACTCAAAAAGATTATTAGCATAGATAAAACATTTATCGGGCCTTATGTTAATCTGGGTTTTATTTATTCAGAGCTTGATAGTCTTGACTTGTCAATCAGTTATTTTGACAAAGCACTTCTTATAAATGCCCAGGATCCGCTCACGTACAGTAACAGGGGGCATGTTTACTATAAAAAAGGAAATTACAATGCTGCATTAAAGGACATCAATTATTCTATTAGTCTTTACCCTACAAACTCCTATGCTTATCGTAATCTGGCATTGGTATATATCGCCACAAAAAAACGGAGTGAGGCTTGCGACGCTCTTAAATATGCAGTAGATTACGGTTTTGAGAAAATGTACGGAGACGAAGTCAATGAACTGATAAAAAAACATTGTAAATAATCCAACATGAAAAAGGTATTGATCATACATGCCCATCCCGAAAGTCGTTCTTTTTGCAGTGCTCTTAAAGATGAAGCGGTTGCCTATTTTCAGTCGCAGGGAGCAGAAGTAAAAGTATCCGACCTTTATGCCATGGGATTTGATCCCGTTGGCAACAAACATGATTTTACGCAACTCGAAAATCCAGACTTTTTTAAATACCAGTTGGAACAAGTTCACGCCTATAAAAATAATGTGTTCGAAGCTTCGCTAAAAGAAGAAATGGATAAACTCGAATGGTGCGATACACTTATTTTCAACTTTCCTTTATGGTGGTTTGGCTTGCCTGCCATTTTAAAGGGCTGGGTCGACAGAGTGTTTGCAATGGGCTTCAGTTATGGTGCCGGTAAAGGCGTTTACGATAACGGAACATTTAAAGACAAAACTGCTTTCTGTACATTTACCACAGGTGGGTCCGAAGTAGCTTATGGCCCAACCGGAAAAAACGGAAGCCTCGATACTATTTTATACCCGATTCAACATGGCATGCTCTATTTTGTAGGCATGAAAGTGCTTCCCCCTTTTATTTGCTTTTCTCCTGCCCGCATTACAGACGAAGAAAGAACGCATCAAATAGAATTGTATAAAGAATACCTTTCAAACATCAGCACACACAAACCGATATATTAAATTTCCTCCTTTCTATAGCATAATCAGACCCTCATCGGATATTGATTTTCTAATTATTCGCGAACTTATTTAAATAATTAAAAAAAATATGTATTTTTAATTAATACAAAGATTTTAATTATTTGATAACACATTTACATTCCACAATATATGTCATATAAAAAACTAACGTGGCTTTGCCTGTGCATCATGCCTATGCTATCATGGGCACAAGGTTTCCAGGTAAATTTGCAGGGTCAGAAACAACAAGGTATGGGCGGAGCAGGAACCGCATGTATGCAGGATGCCTCTTCCCTATTCTTTAATCCGGGCGGCGCTTCTTTTGTACAAGGTACTTCCATAAATTTAGGTGTTACGCCAACCATTGCCAGAGGATTATTTCTGGACGACAATACACATCAACTCTATAAAACCAAAGATCCGGTAGGAACGCCCTTTGCCGCATATGGATTGTTCTCATTAAAAGACAGCAATAATTTAAAAGTAGGTTTAGCCGTTTATACACCTTTTGGAAGTACAGTGGATTGGGAAGATAAATGGGCGGGGCGCTTTGCCTTAACACATTTACAGTTGCAGGCGATTTTTATTCAACCCACACTTAGCTACCAAATAAGTCCAAAATGGGGAGTTGGCGCAGGATTTATATACAGCTATGGAAAAGTAAATTTACAAAAAGACATCCCTTTGATAGATGCTACCGGAAATTATGGCCATGCCGAACTAAGCGGAAAAGCTAACGGTTTCGGCTATAACGTTGGAATATATTATAAACCCACAGAAAAATTATCGATTGGATTAACCTACCGTTCCAAAGTAAATATGAGTGTGAAAGCCGGGCAAGCTACCTTTAATGTACCTTCTGCAGTGAAAGACAATTTCCCTGATGGCAAATTCAAAGCGACACTTCCCTTACCAAATGTGGGGACATTAGGCTTCGCTTATAAAGCAAACAGCAAACTGGATTTTGCCCTCGATATCAATTATGTAGGCTGGAAAGCTTATGATACGCTCTCTTTCGATTATGAAAACAATACGCCTACTTTAGTTGACACCAAATCAGCAAGAAAGTATAAAAACACCTTTGCTTTTCGTGGCGGAGCACAATATAAAGTAACACCACATTTTGCAGCACGTTTAGGATTAGCCTATGGCCTTAGTCCCGTACAAAACGGTTATGTAACGCCCGAAACACCGGATGCTAACCGCATAAACTATACAGCAGGGCTTGGCTACGAGTTCGGAAAACATTTAAGAGTAGATGTTTCCTTTTTGTTTACACACTTAAACAGAAAAGACACCAATCTGGAAACTAACTTATCAGGCACTTACAAAACAAATGTATGTGCTCCTGGTATTGCCGTTTCTTACAATTTCTAAAAAATTAATTAATCTATTTTTCAAAACATAAAATCCCAAAATGAAAACCAAACTACTTTATACACTTTTAATTGCAGTCACCTTATTAATAGGGGCCTGTAAACCAAAGTTTGATGTACCCGATCCTGACAAAGGCAGTATGGATGCTTCGCGCTTTGTAGCCATAGGCTCTTCTATGACAGCCGGTTTCTCTGACGGTGCTTTATATTATGAAGGCCAGCAAACCTCTTTTGTAAATATTTTGGCAGAACAGATGAAAGCAGTTGGCGGCGGAGAATTTACCACACCTTATGTTTCAGAAAACTCTGCAGGCTTTGCCTTAATTCCTAATAACACCACAAACGTAGCAGCGAAATTTAAGCTGGGTTATAAAACAGACTGCAAAAATGTATCCTCTCTATCCCCTGTCCGTTTATCGGCAACAGAAAACTATAATGTTTTTTCAACTAATATTTATAGCTCAGGACCATTTAAAAACATGGGAGTTCCCGATGCCAAAAGTTTTCATATAACTTATGCCGGTTATGGTAATTCCGTAGCAACAGGCGGTTATTACAATCCGTATTTCGAACGTATGGCTTCAAATAAGGTAAGCGCTTCCGTTTTGTCTGATGCTTTAGATCAAAATCCAACCTTCTTTTCATTATGCATTGGCATCAATGATGCCTTGTCTTATGCCTTAGCAGGTGGCGCTGCCGATAGTCTTACTACTCAGGCACGTTTTGACGCAAACATTGATAATATTGTAAACCAATTAACAGCCAATGGCGCTAAAGGTGTAATAGGCAATATTCCTGATGTGACAAAATTCCCCTTCTTTACAACTATACCTTATAATAACCTAACGCTCGATCAAACACAGGCCAATTCTTTAAATACCGTTTATACGCCAATTGATTCTACTGTATTTCCTAATGTGTTTAAAGCCGGCGCTAATAATTTCGTGATATATGATTCACAATTTTCTATAGGAATCCGGCCAATGTACGAAGGGGAACTGATTGTCCTAACCACTCCTTTGGACTCCGTAAAATGTAACTCTTTGGGGTCGCTTAACCCTTTTCATAATAAAGATATCTTAACCCTTAACGAAATACAATCTATCAGAACAGCCATAGCCGGTTACAATGCAAAACTACAGGCGGTGGCGCAAGCCAAAGGATTAGCATATGTAGATATGAACGCTTTTTTTAATACCGTTAATACAGGAGTTGTATATAATGGTGTAAGTGTTAATGCCCAGTTTGTAAAAGGCGGCGCGTTTTCTTTGGATGGCCTCAACCTTAATCCCATTGGGAATGCCCTACTCGCCAATGAGTTTATAAAAGCCATTAATAAAACCTATAATTCAACAATTCTACAAGTTGATGCCATAAAATACAGAGGAACTATTTTTCCATAATAAAAAAAGCTTAACTTTAAATTAACCAATAAATAAAAACAACATGAATAAAATTTACTTAACGCTTATTACTGCCTTATTTAGTGTAGTATCTTTTGCGCAAACCGTTTGCAACAATGGACGGTATTCTAGCAGTGTATACACTACCCTTTCTTCTACAGCCAGCATTCCTTATGGAGCAAGCAAGGCCTTTTCGGGTTCTACTCAAACGCTGACCTTAAACTTTTATGAACCAGCCGGTGATACAGCTCATTTCAGACCACTCATTATCTGGGCGCATGGCGGTAGTTTCGTAGGAGGTACTAAAGACGATCAGGATGTTACCGAATTATGCCAACGTTTTGCTAAAAGAGGCTTTATCTGTGCTTCTATTAATTACCGTACCGGTTTTTTCCCTTTCGATTCAACAGGAATTGTGCCTGCTTTATTAAGAGCAGTACAGGATATGAAAGCTTCTGTTCGTTTCTTTTATAAAGACAGAGCTACCACAAACACCTATAAAGTTGATACGAATAATATCTTTATCGGTGGAAGTTCTGCAGGAGCAATCACAGCATTGCATGTAGCTTATTTAAATAAAACATGTGAAATAAATCCGTACATCAATCAAACAACATTAACAGCTTCAGGTGGCATCAATGGCACAAGTGGAAACCAATGTTACTCATCAAGAGTAAAAGGTGTCATTAACTTATGCGGAGCCTTAGGAAAATATGGCTGGATCGAAGCAGGCGATGTGCCATTATGTTCAATGCATGGTACTGCGGATGGAACCGTAATCTACGGACAAGGCAAAGCCAATCCGGGATTCCCTACATTATATATGGATGGAAGCCGTATGATTCAGGCAGGAATTGGTGCTTCAGGCGTTGCTCATAGCTTTTATACATGGTATGGTGCAGATCACGTGCCTTATGCAGGAACAACCGCTACTGAAATTGCGTATATGGACACTACTGAAAAATTTGTAAGAGATTATTTAATTTCGCGTTTAGCATGTACAAACCCACCCCTATTATTGCCTAACACTCCGGCAGGAGTTGTTGTGCCATATGCTTACACAGGCTGCACCGTTAACGTTGCCATGGCTTGCGATGTTAGCATAAAAGAAAATGAGAACAATGCCATTTTAGAAGAACTATACCCTAATCCTTCTTCTCAGTTTGTAACCGTGGTATTTAAAAATGCCGGTGATGATCATACCATCACATTAACTGATATGACCGGGAAAATTATTCAGACAGAAAGAACAAAAGAAAGAACCTACATCATTCATAAAAATGATTTGGCAAATGGAATCTACTTTTTAAAAGCCGTTAACGAACGCGGCGAATATTCCGTTAAAAAAATTATGTTCTATTAAAGAACTCCTTTTAAAAAAATTAAAACCGAAGCTTAGTCTTCGGTTTTTTTTATGCCTTAAACGAAGCAATTGTAACTGTTCTGAAAACAACTTAAATTGAAAATTTAACAGACAAATCGTCGAAAAAATCCCCTAAACACTTTAGATTTCATGAAATCTACAGATTCGTTTCTTATATTTATGTATATCGTAATTTAAGCCAAATGCAATGTATTTTTCTTAATTACTCGCGACTATTTTAATTTTACCGAAGTCGAACTTCAATAACGTGTTTTTTATAGATAACCCTTTTAATTAAAAACAATGAAAAAAAATTACTTAAAAGCAATTCTCACATTCTCATGTGTTGTGCTTGCTGCAAGCTTTGTAGCACAAACCTCATCTGACGGCGTGTGGACCATTCTCTCTTCTAAAGATGTGGCAGGAGCAAAAACCAAAAGAAGTTCTTTTCCTTCTCAATATTATCTGGCACAGATCAATCTTAATTTATTGAAATCAAAATTAGTGAATGCACCGGTTATACATACCGGCGCAAATGCATCCTCTCTGGTTATTGAATTCCCTAATCCGCAAGGTCAATTTGAGAAATTTGCGGTATACGAATCAACTATTATGGATCCCGTTCTAGAAGCAAAATTCCCTATGATCAAAACCTATGCCGCACAAGGTATCGACGATCCCACCGCTACGATGCGCTTTAGTGTAACACAGTTTGGTTTACATACGATGGTTTTATCAGGACAAAAAAGCACTGCTTATATTGATCCATATACCACAGACCTTGCCACTTGCATTATATATGACCGCAATGCTTTAGGAGCAGATCCGCAAAGCTTCGAATGTTTAACTGACGATGCAGTTTCTTTACCATCATTACAAAGAAGCACTGCTTCTCCGTTATCAACGCAAAATATTAATGATCAAAAATTAAGAACTTACCGTTTAGCGCAATCCTGCACCGGTGAATACGGAGCGCTTTTTATGGGTACAGGAACCGTTATACAGCAAAAAGCAAATGTGCAGGCTCAAATGGCTATTACTATGAACCGCGTAAATGGAGTTTACGAAAGAGACCTATCCATTCATATGAATTTTATCGCCAACAACGATTTGTTGATTTACATGAATGCCTCTACCGATCCATGGACAAACGAATGGAATACCAAAACGGCCCAAACCATTGATGCAGCAATTGGTGTAGCAAACTACGACATTGGCCATAACTTTAATACAACGGGCGGCGGTAATGCCGGCTGTATAGCTTGTGTATGTCAAAGTACATCGCAAACAAATACACATAAAGGAAGAGGATACACCGGGCGTGCAAACCCTACAGGCGATGCCTTTGATATTGACTATGTAGCTCACGAAATGGGACACCAGTATGGCGGTTACCACGTCATGAATACCTGCAGCAGAAGCGGGAGCGGGACTACAGAAGTAGAACCTGCCAGCGGTAGTTCTATTATGGGCTATGCAGGTATTTGCTCTTCAAATGTGCAAAGCAACAGTCACGACGATTTTAATTACGTAAACATTCGTGATATCAGCACCAACATTAAAACAGGAAACAGTACCTGTGCAGTCATTACTTCTTTAACTGATAATCCGCCAACAGCAAACGCAGGAGCCGATTACGTTATTCCTAAATCTACTGCTTTTATCCTTGAAGGAACAGGAAACGATATTGATGGGAATGCGTCGTTAACCTATAACTGGAGTGAGAACGATCCTGCTCAATCTCCGGGAAATGCAGCTCCGCTTTCTACCTATGCAGTTGGCCCTATGTACAGAGCTATTCCTCCACTTACTTCGCCAAATCGTTACATGCCGGCATTAGCAACTGTTTTAAACAACACACTTGCTTCCACCTGGGAAGTAACCCCTTCGGTAGCACGTACTTTAAATTTCTCTTTTGTAGTAAGAGACAACAGTGTTGGCGGCGGCCAAACAGCTTCCGATTTAATGCTTGTAACCGTTAACGGTACAGCAGGTCCATTTATTATCACATCACAGGGAACAGCAACTACCTGGTCGGCTTCCACCACACAAACCATTACTTGGAACGTGGCCGGTACATCAACAGGCGCTGTAAACACACCTAGCGTAAATATTTTCTTTTCAATCGACGGAGGTTATACCTATCCTATTACTCTTGCGACAAATGTTGCCAATAACGGTTCAAGAACGATTACCGTTCCACCCAATATTACCAGCACAGGAAGAGTGATGGTGCGTGGTGCAGGAAATATTTTTTACGATATTAATAACGTCAACATTAACGTTGTTCCGGGCCCTCCGGCCATTCCGGTTTCTAATTTTAGTGTAGCGGCTTCAAATCCATGTACAACTTCTACGATCTCATTAAGTGACCAGTCTTTAAATGCACCAACTTCATGGACCTGGACAGCTACTTCTTCAACAGGAGTTACGTTCTCAAATGCAAATGCGCAAAACCCCACGGTAACATTTGCAAATGCAGGAACCTATACTATTTCACTGATCTCTAAAAACACTATGGGTTCAAATACATCCTCTCAATCCATTACTGTCAATACAACACCAACTGTAGCTGTAACAAGTTCAACCATTTGTTCGGGCAATCCCGCAGTATTGAATGCATCGGGTGCTACAAGCTACGTTTGGACTACTTCTGCTACAACAGCAAGCATTTCCGTATTACCTAATACCACAACAAATTATTCGGTGACAGGTACAATCAATGGTTGCACCAATACAAAAGTGGCAACAGTAACTGTAAAAATTACCCCTACCGTTACCGTAAATAATCCATCCGTTTGTGATGGTAATCCGGCTGTTATAGTAGCATCAGGCGCTACTACGTATAGCTGGAACAATTCGGCAACAACAACAAGCATTTCTGTATCGCCGTCTACTACTACAAATTATACAGTAACAGGTACAAGCAATGGCTGTACAAGTGTTAAAGTTGTTACGGTAACGATTAACTCTACGCCTACGGTAACCGTAAATAGCTCGGTTATTTGTGCTGGAAGCCCTGCTATATTAACGGCCTCAGGTGCTGCAAACTATAGCTGGAGTAATTCAGCAACAACCGCCAGCATTTCGGTTTCGCCATCTGCAACAACAAGTTATACGGTTACCGGATCTAATGGCAGTTGCACAGATACTGAAATAACGAATGTTACCGTTAATTCTTTACCGATTGTATCTTTGGTTACCTCAGCAACTTCAGCTTGTGTAAATGAATCTGCCATCAATTTAACCGGTACACCTGCGGGTGGTAATTATTCGGGAACAGGAGTTACGGGCAATACATTTAACCCGGCTACTTCAGGCGCAGGAACATTTACCGTAAGTTACAATTATACGGATGCCAATACCTGTTCAAATGTTTCACAGAAAGTCATTACAGTTAATTTATGCACAGGTCTTAACGAATTAACAGACGAGGCATTTGTTCTTTATCCAAATCCAACATCGGGTAGCTTTACCGTTAATTTTAATGCAAACCTTGATAAAATTACGGTAGAAGTATTTGATGCTATTGGAAAATTAGTGTTAGCTAAAAAGGACGTTACACCAACTACACTGATATCTCTGGAAGATATGGCAAAAGGAATTTATAATGTAAGACTCATCAGCAATGCATCGTACAAAGTAGTTCGTGTTGTAAAGAATTAAAAAGCTAAGCACTTCAAATTACCGCATACCTTGGTAATAGTGCAGCTGATTTGAACGAGATAAAAGATAAATTACTTTTGACCATAAATCATATTAAACAAAAGAGGCTTACATAATTGTAAGCCTCTTTTGTTTCAAAAAATAAATTAAAATTATTTTTTAGCAGCAGCATAAAGCTCAGCTACCTTAGTCCAGTTGATCACATTAAAAAATGCAGCCATATAATCAGGACGACGGTTTTGGTAATTTAAATAATAAGCATGCTCCCATACATCCATTCCTAAGATCGGTGTACCTTTGCAATCAGCAATATCCATTAAAGGATTATCCTGGTTTGGAGTAGAGCATACGCATAATTTTCCTTCCTTCACGCATAACCAGGCCCAACCCGATCCAAAACGTGTAGCACCTGCATTTGAAAAATCTGCTTTAAATTTCTCAAATCCTCCTAAATCTGTTTCAATAGCTTTTGCTAAATCTCCTGTTGGCATACCACCTGCATTGGGTGCCATAATTTCCCAGAATAAAGAGTGGTTGTAATGTCCGCCACCATTGTTACGTATAGCAGCAGGGTATTTCGAAATGTTTTTGCAGATCTCTTCAATGCTTAATTTTTCTGCATCTGTGCCTTCAATTGCTTTATTCAGATTAGTAACATACGCCTGATGGTGCTTATCATGGTGGATCTCCATTGTTTTAGCATCAATATGTGGTTCTAAAGCGTTAAACGCGTAATTTAATTTTGGTAATTCGAATGACATAATTTTAGTTGTTTATAGGTTTATATTTGTTTTAGTTTTAATTGTTTGATCGTATTTACAGGATTTTCACTTGCAAACACCGTATTACCCGCCACCAGTACATCAGCACCGGATACCAGTAATTTATGGTAATTATTAAGATCCACGCCTCCGTCGATTTCAATTAATGCTTTTGAATTTTTTTCGGTCAGTAATTTTTTAAGGGCAATGACTTTGGCAAATGTATTTTCAATAAATTTTTGTCCGCCAAATCCCGGGTTCACACTCATCACACAAACCAGGTCAATATCACAGATAATATCATCCAGTAAATGGATATTGGTATGTGGATTTAAAGCTACACCTGCTTTCATTCCCGCAGCTTTAATATTCTGGATATTGCGGTGAAGATGCCTGCTAGCTTCTATATGCACAGTTAATGTTTGAGCACCCGCATCTTTAAATGCCTGGGTATAACGGTCAGGATCTTCAATCATTAAATGAACATCCAATGGTTTTTTAGCGTATTTCTGCAACACTTTAAGCACCGGAAATCCAAACGATATGTTTGGTACAAATAATCCGTCCATAACATCCACATGAAACCAATCTGCTTCCGAAGAGTTAATCATTTCTATATCTCTTTGAAGATTGCCAAAATCGGCTGATAAAACAGAGGGGGCTACAATGTGCGACATAATTACAATGAATTGAGATCCAAAAATAAAAAATTATCAGGAGTGTTCCAGAAAATTGTATAAACAAAAGGAGAACGCCCGGTTAAAAAACTCTAATACAGTGGAATAACAAAACTTTATGCCAACAAAAAGGAGGCCTCCGAGCAAAGAAGCCTCCTTTTCACAAACAAACACAAACTATAACTATCCTAAATAATCTTTTAAAATTCTGCTTTTAGAAGCATGTTTTAAGCGTCGCACGGCTTTTTCTTTTATTTGTCTTACCCTTTCACGGGTCAGTTCAAATTTTTCGCCTATTTCTTCCAATGAATGGGAATGGCCCCCGCTTAATCCGTAATATAAACGCACAACGTCTGCTTCGCGGGAGGTAAGGCCTGTTAAAGCCCTGTCAATCTCATTTCGTAAACTTTCTTTTATCAATTCGTTATCAGGCGTAACCTCATGGGTATTTTCCAGTAATTCGTACATGCTGCCACCATCTTCCAGATTCCCCAAAGGAGCGTCCATACTCATATGCCTACCCTGGTTTTTCATAGTTTCCCTGATATCTTCAGGTAAAATATCCAACAATTCTGAAATTTCTTCCGCTATAGGCTCTCTTTCCAGCTGCTGTTCTAGTTTAGCAAAGGTTTTATTGATTTTATTGATTGCCCCTATTTTGTTAAGTGGTAACCTTACAATACGCGATTGTTCGGCCAATGCCTGCAGTATGCTCTGCCTGATCCACCAAACAGCGTAAGAAATAAATTTAAATCCACGCGTTTCGTCAAAACGCTGAGCAGCTTTGATCAAACCCATATTTCCCTCATTAATAAGGTCAGGCAGGCTTAAACCCTGATTTTGGTATTGTTTGGATACCGATACCACAAAACGCAGATTTGCCTTTACAAGCTTATCCAGTGCTTTTTGGTCACCGGCCTTTATTTTCTGTGCAAGTACTACTTCTTCATCAGCTGTTATAAGTTCTACGCGCCCAATATCCTGCAAATACATGTCGAGTGATGCAGTTTCCCTATTGGTTATTTGTTTGGTTATTTTTAGCTGTCTCATGATATTAGAATTTAAATGATACCGATAAACTACTTTAAACAGAACATATACAATTTTATGCCATACTTGTTATCTGTATACGCCATTTAAAGATCTTAGTTACAGCGAAATGAGTAAACAAACAACCTTAATGATTGAGCATAGAACTTAACTTAGTTGAAGATCACAAAAAAACCGGTGTGTTGAAAAAAAGCCAAGAGATTAGCCATAAAAACAAAACCCTTCCTCAATTAATTTCCGATATTTAAGGCGTTATATGTTACATTATTTACGCATACAGAATTTTGCTTTAATTGAAGAAACGGAAGTTGATTTTGCAAATGGCTTAACCGTTATTACAGGCGAAACAGGTGCCGGAAAATCCATTTTATTAGGAGCACTGGGTCTTACTCTTGGCAACCGCGCCGATGTAGGAAGCCTGCACGACAAAACCAAAAAATGCATCATTGAAGCCCGTTTTAATATAAAGGCATACAATCTCCATTCTTTTTTTGAAAAGAATGAACTTGACTTTGAAGATATAACAACTATACGAAGAGAAATTACTCCCGAAGGAAAATCACGGGCCTTTATAAATGACACTCCTGCAACGCTTACTGTTTTAAAAGAATTGGGCGATAGCCTGATCGATATTCATTCGCAACACGAAACCCTGTTATTAAAAGAAACCAATTTTCAGTTTGAGCTGGTAGATGCATTTGCACAAACAACCGCCTTATTTGCCGATTATAAAAAGCAATACAGCGCGCTTCAAAAACTAAAAAAACAACTGGAAGACCTGGTAAACCAGGAGTTACAGGCGAAAAAGGACCTGGATTATTATCAGTTCCAGTTTAATGAATTGGAAGAAACAGACATTAAAGAAGGCGTTTTAAAAACGTTGGAAGAAGAAAGTGAAACGCTGGAAAATGCCGAATTTATAAAAAGTAACTTATCAAAATCGTCGGGAGCTATTTCAGGAGGCGACGAAAATATTGTTTCTGCTTTAGCAGTTATTAAACAGCAATTGCAAAGCGTAGCTAAGTTCAGCACTAAGTTCAACGATTTTTTTGAACGCATTAATTCCGTAGTGATCGAATTAAAGGAACTTACTTCTGACATTGAACAGGCCGAAGAAGACGTTGTATATGATGCCAATCGCCTTGAAGAAGTAAATACAGGTTTAGATAAACTGAACCGTTTATTAAAAAAACACGGTGTACTCACGGAAGAGGAATTATTGAAGATAAAAGCTGATATTGAATTAAAGCTGCAACAGTTTTCTTCTTTAGAAGTAAATATCGACAAAACAAAAAAAGAAATTACTGCTCAGGAAAAGCAATGCAAGGCTTTAGCAACAGACCTTTCAAAGAAACGGCAAAAAGCTACCGAAGGCATTGAACAAAACATTAAAACTATGCTGGCAAGTTTATCCATGGCCAATGCACAGTTTAAAATAGAATTACGTCCGCAGGAAAATTTAAGCTCAACAGGATTAGATAACGTATCGTTTTTATTTACAGCTAATAAAGGAGCAGAGTTTAAAGAGCTTCATAAAACAGTTTCGGGCGGAGAGCTATCGCGCTTAACCTTATGCTTAAAAGCTTTACTGGCTGAACATACCGCTTTACCAACTATTATTTTTGATGAGATCGATACAGGGGTAAGTGGCGATGTGGCTGATAAAATCGGGAACATTTTAAAAACGATGGGTAAGCGCATGCAGGTTATTACCATCACACATTTACCACAAATGGCAAGCAAAGGCGCCACTCATTTATTTGTATATAAATCCGACACAAGCGATAAAACAACGTCTAATATTAAACTGCTTACTAAAGAGGAACGTGTATCCGAAATTGCTAAAATGCTAAGTACAGGCACGCCTACAGAGACAGCCTTAAAGAATGCGAAAGAATTATTGAACGCATAATATTCTCTCATAATCAGTATATTTGTACAACTAAAAAAAACACTTATGGCATACAACTTATTAAAAGGAAAACGCGGAATTATTACAGGTGCATTAGATGAAAATTCTATTGCATGGAAAGTGGCACAAAAATGCCACGAAGAAGGCGCTACTTTTACTTTAACGAATGCGCCTATTGCAATGCGTATGGGCGAGATCAATAAACTGGCTGAAGAAACAGGTGCAAAAATTATCCCTGCAGATGCAACCAATATGGAAGATATTACCAAACTTTATACTGAGTCGATGGATGTATTGGGTGGTAAAATTGATTTTGTATTACATTCAATTGGTATGAGTGTAAACATTCGTAAAAACATTCCTTATACAGAATTAAACTACGATTTCTTTCAAAAAGGAATTGACGTTTCGGCCTTGTCGTTTCATAAAATGCTTGCTGCTGCTCACAAATTAGATGCTTTGAACGAGCATGCTTCTGTAGTAGCATTAACTTATATTGCCGCACAACGCACATACCCATTCTATACGGATATGGCTGATATTAAAGCCATGTTGGAAAGTATTGCCCGTACATTTGGTTATCATTATGGTAAACAAAAGAAAGTGCGTATCAATACCATTTCACAATCACCTACTAAAACAACTGCAGGTGGCGGTATTAAAGGCTTTTCTGATTTTTACACATTTGCTGATTTACAATCTCCTTTAGGAAATGCAAGCGCAGATGATTGTGCAGCTTATACCGTAAGTTTATTCTCTGATTTAACACGTATGGTTACCATGCAGAACTTATACCACGATGGCGGTTACAGCTCTACAGGAATCAGCACGGAGCTGATCGAGAAAATTTCGGGATAGTAGCTAAACTTATATAATTTCTATTCTTGTCAGTTCGAGTGGAGTCGAGAACTTTACAAATTTTATCTTTCTGCGTCTCGACTCCGCTCGACGTAACAAATTAATCTGTAATTAAATTGATTTGGCAACATACAGTTTAGATATTCACGCGGAAGAGCATTTTGATTTCGACCTCTTCTCTATTACCTGTAACGAAAGCATTTACAGAGTAATACATGAATTGAATAACGATCTGGATATAGATTTGCAGTTGAACGAACTCCTGGATTATACACATAAAGAAGGCGAAGATTTTTATTTTCCGGTATATAGTTTCCAGCATGTGGAACTGAACATTGAATTTAA
Organism: Bacteroidota bacterium; assembly: GCA_040389965.1. Lineage (GTDB taxonomy): Bacteria > Bacteroidota > Bacteroidia > B-17B0 > Aurantibacillaceae > UBA4416. The sequence continues at coordinate 24,282 of JAZJZF010000023.1, read as the reverse complement.
CCTGTTACAAAATCAAAGCTCTTTTCAGCCCACTGTAAAAAAGAAACAAGCTACTGATTTGTTTGCCGGAGAAGTAGAACAAACCACGAGGCTTATGCCTGAGCTCGATAAAACCGATTACTTACTTTTAATAAAAGGCGACAACCGGTATTTATATAACCACACTATCTTAGAAACCATACAGCAAAACAATAGTTTTATTGCCGTACACGAATTATTTATTGAAGATATAAAAGACAAAAGATCAAGAACCAATTTATTATTCTGATCCGGATCTTACATAAACAAAAAAACGATGAACTGGATCTTATTATGTATTGCAGGATTATTTGAAGTTGCCTTTGCAACCTGCCTGGGTAAAGCCAAAGAAACAAGTGGTTCTTCCGCTACATGGTGGATGGTTGGTTTTTTTGTGAGCCTAAGCATTAGTATGTACCTGCTTTACAAATGTACTCAAACACTTCCTATAGGAACTGCTTATGCCGTGTGGACCGGTGTTGGAGCTGTAGGCTCAGTATTAGTAGGTATTTTTATTTTTAAAGAACCCGCAGATTTTTGGCGTCTGTTTTTTATTGTAACGTTAATTGCCTCTATTGTAGGATTAAAAGCAGTGTCACATTAATTGTGTGCGAATGCCAATGGCATTCAGATCTTCCCAAAATGTTGGATACGATTTAGTAACGACCTCAGCATCTTTAATGACGATACCATCCAACAAAAGTGCAAAAGCTGCAAAACTCATAGCCATGCGATGGTCCTTATAGGTTGAAACAATAAGCTCTTTTTTGTTTATGGATGCTGCTTCTGAATAATACTTCATTGTATTGGCAGTTATTTCAATAACCCTATCCAATTTCTTTAACTCCGTTTTTAATGCTTCTATGCGGTCGGTTTCTTTTGTTTTTAAAGTTTGTAAGCCCGTAAAGTAAAAAGGCCTGTTCATGGCAATACCTGTGCAAACAAGAGTTTGAGCAATATCGGGGCAATTTATAAAATTGTATTCAAAAGTGGGTGTAGTAAGGTCTGTCGTTTTTATAATAAGAATCTCCTCTTCGCTATAATGTGTTTCTACACCAAAATGGGTATAAATAGAAGCACATACCGCATCGGCCTGTAAGCTGTTTTTAAATAATCCTTTTAAACTAAGTTTTGTTCCCGCAGGAGAAAGTGCCACAAAGCTATAGTAATAAGACGCGGCGCTCCAGTCACTCTCAACAGCATATGCCGTTTTGCTGTAACGATATGCAACAGGTTTTACATTAATTTTATGTCCCTGCCATGATACCTCTGCACCAAAGGCTTTCATAATCTCCATGGTCATATCAATATAGGGCTTTGATACAATATCCTCTTCAATAGCGAGTTCTAAACCTAATTCAAAATACGGCGCTACCAATAATAAGGCGCTTATAAACTGACTACTCACACTTCCTTTAATGGTAGCCTTTCCTCCTTTTAGTTTTTTTCCTGAGATGGCTAACGGCGGATAACCTTCCCTATTCTTATACGAAATATCCGCGCCTAAGCTTCTCAATACATCTACCAGCTCTTTTATAGGCCGTTGCTGCATACGTTCAGAACCTGTTAATTCAAAACTGCCTTGCTTTAAAGACAAATAAGCCGTTAAAAAACGCATGTCTGTGCCCGCATGACCAATATCAATCGTACCCGAAGCAGTTGAATTTATAAGTGATAGTGCTTTTATGAGATGTTGTGTATCATCTGAATTCGATTCATTGTTAAGATGAAAATCCAGCCCCGAAAGCGCCTTGATCATTAACACCCGGTTACTGATACTCTTGGAGCCTGGTAAAAAAACAGACCCTGCAATGGGAGCTTCGGGTTTATGAAGTGTGATAGTCATTAGGAAGCATTAAATTTTTACTCCAACGGTAAGGTAAACAAAATGCCCGCTCACATAAAGGCTTGTTGGCCCATATGGCTGATTAATGTACAAAGGCGATAACCCGTATTTGAATTGTATTTCGGCATACACGGCTTTATGTTTATTGGGATTATTTTTTTGAAAGCCTGCACCGGCCGATAAGAACGAGCTTCCCGTTTTAGTACCTACAGGAATTTTAAATTGTAAATTTCCATTATCGTATTGTACCTCATCTCCATAATAACTCACCGACATTACACTTTTTAAAATCATGCGGTAATTATACCCTGCAAATACATAGCCCGACAACAAAGAGTTATCTTCGCGCTGGAAAGAACGCTT
>JAZJZF010000023.1:2665-22045 GCA_040389965.1 Bacteroidota bacterium | reverse complement strand
GAGGTAAACGGGAATATCAAGCTCCTGGATGGTTAAATTATAGGTGGCATTCATGTTGCCATTATATAATTTAAGACTGTCCTTAGGAAAATAATAGGAATCGAATTTTACGCCATGCAGCATGTATTCGGCTCCTATACCAATAAAGAATTTACTTTTTTTATCGATCCTGAATTCTTCTTTTATTGAAAAACAAAAAGCCATTTTTTGTGATGCCTTCCCCGCGTGATGCTTATTAGCTTTATAAAACCCTAATGCAGGCGAAAAGCTGATCTTGGTATGCGCCACAGCATTTTTCCGTGAATGCTTGTTTCCTTCTCTTTGCGCATGAGCAAAGAAAACATGAAAGAAAAACAGAAGAGAAAAAAAATATTTATACCAACGTATCAAGGTTATAAATATACAATTTATAAATACGGGATATTTTCAAGAAAACATAAAAAAATCAAATACAGATTTTTGACAAAATGTACAGCTTATTTTACCGAAGGTGCTTTATACAAAGGTACTGTGCTGCAAGGCTCGCCATACATAATGGATTTCGCGAAAGGTTTTAAGCCGTTTGTAAGTTCCACATAAGCATTTGTAGTAACGGGCAGGTCTCCACAGCCTTTTATCACCACGCGCTTGTCTTTATAATCCTCATATGTAATACTTCGGAGCGATTCGTTAAAAACAACAGCTTCAAGGGTTTCCAGGGTTCCAAAGATCACTTTTTTGGCATAAGGCTCAAGTGCTATCGTGAGCAGCATATAGGCCCAGGTTGGTATAATAGCATCGGCTGTACAGGTAATAGCAATAAGTTTATCTTTATAAACCGTCCAGTCATGCTGCTTGATAAAATCCCTGAAGTCTTTTTCTTTTAGAATCAGTTCATGAAACAACATTGGCTTAATATCAAACAAAACCCGTTCTCCTTTAGGATAAAACTCCTCAAGATCAATGGTAATTAAACCACTGTTAGCTACTTTATTTACGATTTCGTTCTCCATAAAAACACCTGTATTGTAAAAGTAAAAGTTCAGTTATATTACATAAATCCCAACTCCAGCTGCGCTACCTCGCTCATCATTTCTTTTGTCCAGGTTGGCTCAAAGGTGAGTTTTAGTTCGGCCGTTTTAACACCGGGCACAAGTTTTAATTTGTTTTCTACTTCGGCAGGCAACGATTCTGCCACAGGGCAGTTGGGCGATGTCAATGTCATCGTAATCTTTAATTCGTCCTCGTCGTTCAGATCCAGTTCATATATCAATCCCAATTCCCATATATCTACAGGGATTTCCGGATCGTAACAGGTTTTGATCTCATCGATGACCCGTTGCATTAATTCCGTATTTTTTGTAATAATTATAGCGCTCATTATTTCCTCAATGTCTAAACCAAAAACCGGCTTAAATGTTTAAAATTTCTACTCTTGTATTATAAATTCCGTTTTCAGCGTGATTTTGCCCTTTCCTCCAAGTACCTGTAAATTTAACGGTAAACCTCTACAACTCTTTATATCTGCAAAACTACATCTTTTACGCAAGGATTTAGCACTTTAAGTCCTGTTCTTTTCAGAATATGAACTGGTACTATTCTCCGGATAATCCTTTCCTCAAATTTGCACCTTTTTTTGGCAAAGCTTAAGTTACTTGAAAACAAGCAAATACAAAAACTTCCATTTAAATACCTTTATACTTGACGGACTCTGTTACAGCCAAAACAATCTTCCCTAATTTTTTAAAAAACTGGTTATTAATTGGTTATTAAAATAATAGCCGAAATCTTAGGATTTTTCTAAATTTATAGAGAAAAGAACCTAAAAAAAAGTACTTTCGAAGTCCCAATAATGATACAATACACACTTATAACCAATTTAATAAGCGAGCTGTTATTCAGGCACGACTGTGTTATTGTACCAAATTTTGGAGGCTTTGTAGCACGCAATTACAGCGCGGGTTTCAGCAAAGGCAATAACCTCTTGTTTCCTCCGGCAAAGCATATTTTATTTAATAAAAATTTAATTCATAACGATGGACTTCTGGTAACCGCGTTAATGGAAAAAAATGACCTCGCATTTGAGGAAGCTACCAAAAACATTGAAGATTACAGATTATACATTCAATCTTTACTGAGCGCAAAAAAAAGGTTTGAACTCACAAATATTGGATTATTATATATTGATTCAGAAAACAGTTTACGTTTTGAAGCCAAAGCAGATATCAACTTTTTGTTTGATTCTTATGGTTTTGAAGCGATTGTGGCCAATGAATTAATGATTGAGCCGGAAAAACCGGTTGCTAAACCTGTATTCGAAAACAGAACCGCAATAGCAGAACCGGTGGTTCAAAAACAAAAACGATCATACCTTAAAGTAGCGGCTTTAGCCATTGGAATTCCTGCTGCTATGACATTTTTACTATTAGCAGCCTATTCAAAACCGATGCAGCCATTCATGCAATCGTCGGTTAATCCATTTTACACACCCGAAAAAACCTATAAACCAAGCCACACAGTTGCTCATAAAGTTTATATGATCGATGATGTGGCGAAACCTGCTTTGTTAGCAGATGCTAATGGCTACGCGGCTTTTACATTAAATAAAAACGGCACAGTACTTATTGCAAACGTAAACGATACTATTGCCGAAGCCGATAAAACACTGGTTCATAAAGTGCATTTGGCTACCGCAAAAAAATCGTTCTCAGGAAAGTTTCAGGTTGTGTTGGGCTGTTTTGGCGTAAAAGAAAATGCTACTAAACTGGTGAATGAATTAAATAAACAGCACATCAGTGCGGGTATCAGCGGTATAAATGCCAAAGGCCTGCATGTAGTAAGTTGTGGCAGTTTTAATGATAAAAAAGAAGCGGTTGCAATACTTGAAACTATCAGGAATAATTACCCGAATGCCTGGGTTCTGGCACACTAACATAAAAAACACTCTTTTAATATTACATCCCCTGTAATACATTTAAAGATACTAATTCATGGACCTGCACGTTATACTGCAAAAAAATAAATTGTTTTATTTATATTCGTACCCGTTGAAACCTCTGTTAATTTTCATATTTGTTCTGTTAACTTCTGTTACTGCCCTATCGCAAAACGATACAACCAAACAGGTAAAAAAAGACACCGTTAAATTTAATCCAAAGCAGGAAATAGCGTACGATGGTAAGCGCTACCGTGTTTATAACAACTGGCTCACATTTGGTGGAGGCGCGGGCTATAATACAAAATGGCCTAAAGATCAAAAAAATTTAGGAGTCGATTATAGTTTTCACATAAAGCAATATTATTTCAGGCTGGGTGCCATGATGAGTGGAAATGATTTTTCAGCTGCTAACAGTTATAACTTTCATGCGGGCCTGGGCTTAAGAAAAGAGCATGAAAAATATAACCTGTCGGCATTCATAGGTCCCTCCTACTCTTATTTTAAAAGGCCTTTAAGCGATAGCGTTCAATTTGGATTGCCATCTATCTTAAACACAATTTACAACAGGGTTGGTGGCTATGCTTGTATAGAAGCCATTTACAAAATAAAATACGATGTGGGTATAGGCGGCCAAATATTTTGTGATTACAACGAAGTGCAGATGGTATACGGGGTACGATTGGTTGCTTATTTCTCAGGTGCCTACCGCGGTATAAAATACGGTTACAAAAAACCGAAACCCAAAAACTAACATTCGTGATGTATGATTTTATAATTGTTGGGCAAGGCCTTGCGGGCTCTGTACTATCCTTGTCATTGATAAAATCAGGCTATACCGTTTGTGTGATTGATAAGCCCGGCATGTCTTATTGCTCGCAGGCAGCAGCAGGTATATGGAACCCCGTTGTTTTTAAAAGACTTACCAAAAGCTGGCTGGCCGACGATGTTGTACCAGAACTTATTTCATTTTACAATTACGCCGAAAAATTATTTGGAACCAAATTAATTCATGAACGATCTATTTTAAAACCTTTTACAGAGCAGCAGGAAAAAAACCTGTGGGTAAAAAAAGCCGAAACTGAAAATGGTTTTCTGGATCCTGTACTTTATAAAGATCTGAAGCTAAGCGAACAAAATGTGATTGCCGAATACTCGAAAGTCTTGAATGCCGGGAACATTGATGTGAAGCTATTCTTAGAAAGCACAAAAAAATATTTGGTATCACTTGGAAGTTATTTAGAAGAGCGTTTTGATCACAACCTGCTTAAAAATACTAATGGAGTGGTATCCTACAATTCTATTTCTGCCAAACAGATTGTTTTTTGTGAAGGTCATTTAATTTCTCAAAATCCGTTTTTTAAGAACATCCCCATGAAACCTGCAAAGGGCGAAGTGCTAACCATTTATTGTGAAGGCTTGTTATTAGAAAATGATATTCTTAATAAAGGCATTTTTGTTTTACCATTGGGAAATAATACTTACAAAGTTGGCGCTACATATGAGTGGGAACAACTGAATGATCTTGCTACAGAAAAAGCTAAAGACGAGTTAACAAAAAAACTGGATGCTATCATCACTGTTCCTTACAAAATTATAGCGCACGAAGCCGGCATCAGACCGGCTGTTACAGACAGAAGACCGGTTATAGGAAAACATTCTGAGATTAGCAATTATTATGTGTTTAATGGCTTTGGAACCAAAGCGGTGATGTTGGCTCCTTACTTTGCCGAAAAATTCTGCCAAAACGCTTCTCGTCAGCAAAAATTAAGCATTGAGGTAGATCCAGAACGGTTTTGACGTCTAAATTGGCCAAAAAAATGTTAATTTATACATTAGGATTCCTATATTGAGTGAATAAAGTTGGTTTGTAAAGTAATTTTTATAATTTTGGGTATAAAACCTTATCTAAAATGAAAAAAACCTTATTCAACTTAACACTCATGCTTTCTGCATGTGCTGCTTTTGCCCAGCAAGGAAGGAATGCATCCATTACAGCTGAAGGCGTTAACAGCGCCAGCGGTCAGGGACGATTCACTCAAGGCAACCAAAGCCAAAGACAGGCTTTACCTGCACCAACAAACACAACGACTACTTGTATGTCTATCAATTTTCCAGCGCCAACAACATGGACTCTTCAAAGCTACGGCTGGGGAACTGGTAATGGATATGTAAATGGTACAAATATTTATGGTGATAAAGAAAAAGCGACTTATTATGATGCTTCTTCTTCTTCTTTTACAAAACTGAACCAAGTTTGGGTACAATTTGCAAAAGCAAATGGAACTAACCTGAATAAAGTGGTAAGTATGGTTATTTATGATGGAACAAGCGGAACTCCAGGTGCCGCCATTGGTACATCAAGCATGACTTTAGGAGATATCAAAGGTGATATAGCCGGTGGATATTATACTTCTTTCGTATTCCCGGGTGGTATCAATATTCCTGCTTCCAAAAAATTCTTTACAAGTGTTAATATGTCTGCTTTAACCTGGACAACCACTACTAAAGATTCATTGGCTATTGTAAGTAATACTAACGGACAAACACTTAATCCTTCTCCTACATGGGAAAAAGATGTAACTAATACATGGTACCAATACAACACAGCAGGAGCAACTACTGCCAGTCTTTCATTGGTAATGTTCCCGTTTTTAACAAACACTCCATCTAACGTTACGTTTTCTCTTTCTGCAAATCCTATTTGCACAGGACAAAGCATGACGCATGATGCAACAGGCACTGTGTTTAATTCAAGTACTTCCGGTGATGTTCTGCAATGGGGCTTCTACGGACCTGTAGCAACATCTACTTTGCAAACAAGTTTAACTTCTACAAAAACGTATAGTGCAGCAGGTACTTATACTACTATCTTAGAAGTTATAGGTGGCGGCTGTCAGGTTTATGATTACCTGATCAAAACATTTACGGTAAGCCCTTCTCCAACAGTTACAGCTACTGCGCCTAGTACTATTTGTGTAGGAGCTAATGCTACTTTATCCGGTGGTGGAGCTTCTACTTACACATGGACAGGTGGTGTTAACAATGGTGTTGCATTTTCTCCTGCTGCAACCAGCAATTATACTGTAACAGGTACAGCCGCTAATGGTTGTACAAATACTGCTGTAACAAATGTATTGGTAGATAACCCAACGGTTACAGCCAATGCGGCTCCGGGTTCAATTTGCCCTGGTGGTAGCACAACCCTTACAGGTGGTGGCGCTTCTACTTATACGTGGTCAAGCGGTGTTACCAATGGTGTTGCCTTTAACCCTTCATCAACAGCTACATATACTGTAACCGGTACAACTACGAACAGTTGTGTTAAAATGGCTACAGTAACGGTAAGTGTGGTATCAACTTTAACAGTATCTGCCAATGCATCGGCTCCTGCAGTTTGTACAGGTAACAGCGTTACTTTAAACGGTGGTGGTGCTTCTACTTACACATGGTCTGGTAGCGTAACCGATGCTACTCCTTTTGTTCCTACTGGTACAAATTCTTATACTGTAACAGGTGCAAGCGGAAGCTGTACTGGTACTGCAGTAGTAACTGTGTCTGTAAATCCTAATCCTACTGTAGGTGCAAGTTCTTCTGCTCCAACAGTTTGTTCAGGTAATACAGTAACATTAACCGGTACAGGTACTGCTTCAACGTATACCTGGACAGGTGGTGTAACAAATGCTACAGCATTTACGCCTTCTGCATCTAACTCTTATACCGTTACCGGTGCATTAGGTACAGGATGTTCATCTACTGCTACTATTTCAATTAACGTAAATACAACTCCAACTATTGGTATCACAGCTTCAGCTAATGCTATTTGTATTGGAAGCAATGTTACTTTAACAGGTAATGGTGCAACTACTTATACATGGACAGGTGGTGTAAACAATGGTGTTGCTTTCTCTCCAAGTGCAAGTGGAAGCTACACTGTAACAGGTTCAAGTAATGGATGTACTTCTACACCAACTGCTGTTGCTGTAAACGTTAACACAGTTATACCTACTGTTACTGCAAGTGCATCTTCTAATACAGTTTGTACAGGAAGCAATGTTACTTTAACAGGTGGTGGTGCTACAAGTTATGTATGGACTGGTGGTGTTACTAACGGTACTGCATTTATTCCTGCTTCAAGTGGTGTTTACACAGTAACCGGTACAACAAGTGGTTGCTCAAACACTGCAACTGTTGGTATTATTGTTAATACTTGTACAGGTATTAAATCTATCTCTTCAACGGATAGTAATTTAAATGTATATCCTAATCCAAGTAATGGCGAATTTACAGTTGCTGTTACAGGCTTAACTGAAAAATTAAGCATTGAAATTTTCAATGGACTTGGAGAAATCGTTTACAAAGAAAATTTAACTTCTGATAAACAAACCATCAATGCTAATTTCGCAAATGGTGTTTACTTTATTAAATTAATTGAAAACGGTAAAGTTCTTTCCATTAAAAAATTGATCAAACAATAGTTTTAACGTTAGTTTAACACTAATAGAGCCCTCCGCATGCGCGGGGGGCTTTTTTTATGGGCTATGGTTGGTTTAATAAAAATTAGTAAATTAACCATTGCTTATTATGATTACAAAACCAAACATTAAACTCATTGGTAGGAGGGAATTTGTCGACTTCCCGCTTTTATCCATCACACATGTGGAAGCCAAAATAGATACAGGTGCTTATACCTCATCCATACACTGCAAAGACATCAAAGAAATAAAAAAAGACGGTAAAGATATTCTGCAATTTAAATTACTGGATGATACGATACACAGTATCGAAACTTTTACCAGAAAACACATCAAAAATTCTTTTGGCGAAAAAGAAGAACGTTACGTTATAAAAACGCTGATCAGTATCGGAAAAAAAAGAATCCAAACGACGGTTTCTTTAAGCGATCGCGGAAACATGCGCTACCCCGTACTAATAGGAAGGCGCTTGTTAAAGGCAAAGTTTATTGTAGACGTGAATTTAATTTATACAAACGGCCTAACTCTTAAAAAATTACATACTTAATAAAGCAGCATCATGAGAATAGCAATCTTATCGCGGAACAAAAATTTATATTCTACAAAACGCTTAATAGAAGCCGCGGAACAGCGTGGACATGAAGTAGTAGTATTGGATCATATGAAATGTGTATTGGTTATTGAACAAAGCCGACCTCACATTTATTATAACGGAAAAGAAGTAACCGATATTAACGCTGTGATTCCACGTATTGGCGCAAGTGCTACATTTTATGGTTCGGCAGTAGTTCGCCAGTTTGAAATGATGAAGATATTTACTGCTGTAGAATCGCAGGCATTGGTGCGTTCGAGAGATAAATTACGTAGCCTTCAGATATTGGCACGCGCCGGAATTGGGATGCCTAAATCGGCTTTTGCCAACGAACCTAAAGATATTGAATCTGTTATTGCCAGTATTGGTGGTGCGCCCTGCGTGGTTAAATTACTGGAAGGCACACAAGGCATTGGTGTTATTTTAGCAGAAAATGATAAAGCTGCCAAATCAGTTATTGAAGCGTTCCTTAAACTGGATGCTAATATGCTGGTGCAGGAATTTATTAAAGAATCGAAAGGTGCTGATATAAGAGTATTTGTTGTAGATGGACAAATTGTAGGTGCCATGAAACGACAGGCTAAAGAAGGCGAATTTAGAAGTAACCTACACCGTGGCGGTACTGCCTCATTAATTCAACTCACACCCGAAGAACGGGCCACAGCCATAAAATCTGCTAAAAAATTAGGCCTGGGCATTGCGGGAGTTGATCTTTTGCAAAGCGACAGGGGGCCTTTGGTTATGGAAGTTAACTCTTCTCCCGGCCTGGAAGGCATTGAAGGTGCAACCGGTATCGACATTGCCGGAAAAATAATTGAATATGTTGAACGTAACGAATTTAATGCCCCCGGTCAATAAGTATGAAGGACTTTATCATTAATACGCAAACCGTTAGTCCGGGAGAGCATAAACAAATTACCCTTAACTCATATGAACTACATACTAAAACAAAAATAGAAATTCCTGTTTTTGTGTTCAGAAGCAATGTAAAAGGCCCGGTAATGCTTCTATCGGCAGGTATGCATGGCGAAGAGACCAACGGAATAGAAATTATACGCAAAATAATTACACGCGACGAAATTAAAAAATTAAAATGCGGAAGTATTATTGCCATACCTGTTATTAACAGTGTTTCTTTTTTGTTTGGCAGCAGAGATCTGCCTGACGGCAGGGATTTGAACCGTTGCTTTCCTGGAAATAAAAACGGATCGTTTGGAAGCCGCATTGCTTACGACCTTATGAAACATATTGTTCCATTAATTGATTTCGGAATTGATTTTCATACAGGAGGTGCTAAAATAAATAACTCTCCACAAATTCGCTGCGTATTTGAGTTTCCTGAAAATATTTCTTTGGCCGAAAAATTTTCCCCGCCATTAATTATCGACAGCTCCTACAGAGATGGTACATTTAGAAAAGAAGCCGCTAAAAAAGGTAAACCTATTCTGGTATATGAAGGAGGAGAAAGTATGCGTTTTGATTATACCGCTATTAACGAAGGGGTAAACGGATGTTTAAGGCTCATGAAAAATTTTGACATGATAGACATCGATGTTCCAAATAATCCGTCTGTGAAAATTAAAAAGGATAGCTGGATAAGAGCTAATAGCAGCGGGCTGTTTCATATGAATGTATTAAATGGGGCATATGTTGCCAAAGACGATTTACTGGGTGTAATCTGTAATCCCTTTGGTAATATCGAGCATAAAATTATTTCCCCGATAGATGGTTACATTGTAGGCATTAATAACCAGCCTGTTGTAAATCAGGGAGATGCATTAATCCATATTGGCATGGAATAATTCTCCGGCTTACACCATTGGTTTAATGGTACGGAACGAAAATTTAGTACGCAGTACATTTCATGTCTCATTTGGCATATGCCCGTTTTTTTCTGACAGAAGGAATACATTTTAAAATATTATCCCATGAGTCGTTTTACCTTAAGAGTAAGCATCTTTGCCGTTTATAAGTCCCGATTCATCATTTATTAAACATTTTGTGGTTTTAATTCTACATTTTTAATTCCCCACAAAATCCACAAAAAAAATTAAATTATTGAGAAACAATAATTTAAAAATGCTAAATTTGTGGCACGATATTGATAATATACAGTACAGCTCTTAGTACTTAAAATACAACATTGTGATTAATTTATTGCGTTCATAACGGTAAGACCTTTATCGTTATAATTCGGGGGAGTTCAAAAACGCAATAAAACATATTAAAACAATGTTCCTAAAATGGCGATGGTAAAACATCGCCATTTTGTTTTATATAAATTCCTAAACAGGGAATTACGATAACCTATTAAAACATTCAAATCTAAAAAATTACTTCCCGCCATTTAATTTTCAAACAGCTGATTCAATTGTTACGTAATATTCCCATTACCCAAATCGAGATTTATTACACACATTGAATATAAATGCTCAAAGTGGGAATCCTGTTTCTTTGATCATATTATACCGATCCGATAAAAATAATTGCGATACTTAAATCAATAGTTCGGAACCAAAAAATCCGCTGGAGCATTCCGGTACCATACTAAAAGAACGATAGCACTTATTAAATAAAAAAATGAAACGGGTAATTACCGAAACGTGTTTTAAACTTATGTCGGGTAAATTATTAATGAAATGAACATGGTTTAAGCATGGCACAACATTAATACAAACCACTTTAATAATCTCGCCTCACCCATATAAACTAACAATGAAAAAACAATTACTTTCCGTACTAACGGCCACTTTATTATTTTTACCGATTATCCATTTTGGGCAAGCGCCCACTTTAGGAGCCGGGGCAAATTTTGTTCTTTTTTCTACTAACGGTGCTGTAACCAATTCAGGCATTTCGCATCTGACAGGCAATGTAGGTACTAATAATGGCTCCAGCACAGGTTTTGGAAACGTTAATGGTGTTATGGATGATGGCGACGGAGCAAGCGCACAAGCTGCAGCAGATATACTCACTGCCTATAATCAACTGAATAGTATTGTTGCAACAAATTTCCCTTCGTCTTTACTCGGCAATGGACAAAGCCTTAATGCCGGAGTGTATTCTATCGGAAGCGCTGCTACTTTAAATTTAGATTTGATATTAGACGGTCAAGGCAATCCTAATGCGGTATTTATCTTTCAAATTCAAGGCACTCTTTCTACAAACGCCTCTTCAAAAATTAAATTAATAAATGGTACAAAAGCCTGTAATGTATTTTGGAAAATTGAAGGTTTAGTAAGCATGGCTTCTGGAACTACAATGAGAGGAACCGTTATTGCCAATAACGCCGCCATAAATATGAATACAGGCGACACGCTTGAAGGAAGAGCACTTTCTATAGCAGGTGCTGTTACTATTGACGGAATATTAGCTTACACGCCAATAGGTTGCGGAAGCCCTGTTTTAACAGGCCCCGCGGCTCCTGCACTTGGCGCTGCAGAATGTTACGCTTTATTTTCAGGTAACGGAGCAGTTTCAAATTCAGGTATCACCTATATAACAGGAGATGTTGGAAGCAATAGCAGTGCGCCTACCGGTTACAACGCATCATCTGTAACAGGTATAATTCATGCTATTCCTGACGGTTCTACGGCACAATGCGCAAACGATCTCTTAATTGCCTATAATTACTTAAATGCACTCACAAACGATATTGAATTATTATATCCCGCACAATTTGGAAACGGATTGGTTTTAACACCGCATACTTATTTACTTAACGCTGCTACCGTACTTACAGATTCTCTTTACTTAAACGCGCAAGGCAATGCCAATGCTGTGTTTGTTATTAAGATAAACGGTGCGCTTTCAACAAGCACTTACGCAAAAGTAGTATTGATGAATGGAACGCAAGCAAAAAATGTGTATTGGAAAATTGAAGGTGCGGTTGGCATAAATAATTACTCTATTTTTAAAGGTACTATAATTTGTAATAATGGCGCATTGGGAGCAATTAATACAGGCGTAACTATCGACGGCAGATTACTTACTACTAACGGAGCTTTAACCACAACTGCCATTACTGCTGTTGCCAACACTACCCCCTCCTATTGTGCAACTGTGGGCATTCCTTCTTACGATGCAATAACCGGAGCATTTAAAATTTATCCTAACCCTTTTACAACTTCAATTAATATTGAAATAAGTGACCCGGCACAAATTAATAACGCTGAACTGAGGTTGTATAATGTATTGGGAGAACAGGTAATGAATTCAAAGATTATAAAACACTTCAGCACATTTGAAACAAATGATATTTCTGCCGGAGTTTATTTTTACAGAGTAATGGATCATACTAAAATAATACAATCGGGCCGGTTGATCTCAAACAAATAGATCACAAATTAAAAGCCGCTCAACCTATTTCAATAAAAAAGTCCCGCAGATATCTGCGGGACTTTTTTATTGAAATTACTTTATAATTATACCACACCTATTCCGTGGCAGTTTTTATACTTTTTACCGCTACCACAAGGGCAAGGATCATTTCTTCCGATTTTTTGCTCAACTCTCACAGGTTGTTGTTTAGGTTTTTGAATTTCCTGTTGTTGCTGTTGCGCTTCATCTTCGCTTCTGCTTTCCACCAGTTTTTCTTTAGGGCGTTGTTGTGTCTGTTCCTGTGTAAAGCGGGCCTGTTGTATCTGCGCCTCATTGCCTTCTATAGGTAAGCCACCTTTCATTAAAAATGAAATAATGTCTTTACTTGTTTTAGCAATCATTTCTCTGAACAGGTTAAACGATTCGAGTTTATATACCACCAAAGGATCTTTTTGCTCTAACGATGCATTTTGTACAGATTGTTTCAGATCATCCATTTCTCTTAAATGCTCTTTCCACGAATCGTCGATCATAGCCAGGATAACCGTTTTTTCAAAAACTGCTACCAACTCCCTGCCCTGTGTATCGTATGCTTTTTTAAGATTTGCCATAACCTGTATGTTTCTCAGGCCATCTGTAAAAGGCGTTACAATGTTCTCAAAATTATTATTAGGATTTGTATACACATCTTTTACCACAGGAAACGCCGTTTCTGCAATTTGTTGCGATTTTATACGATAGTGTTGTTCTGCCTGTTCAAATAATTTTTGGATCAAATCATCTTCTTTGCCATTCATAAATTCTTTATCGGCAAACGGCGATTCCATTCCGAAGTTTTTGATGCACTCAAAATTAAATCCTTCAAAATCGCGGGAAGTATGAAATTCAACGACAATACTTTCTGCTACTTCATAGATCATGTTAGCAATATCAATACTTAAACGGTCTCCGTTCAATGCATGGCGTCTACGTTTGTAAACAACATCACGTTGCGCGTTCATAACGTCATCGTACTCAATTAAACGCTTACGGGTACCGAAGTGATTTTCTTCTACTTTTTTCTGAGCACGTTCAATCGATTTGGAGATCATGGAGTGTTGAATAACTTCGCCTTCTTCCAATCCCATTCTATCCATTAAGCTTGCAATACGTTCGCTACCAAATAAACGCATTAAGTTATCCTCTAAACTCACAAAGAATTGTGAGCTTCCCGGATCTCCCTGACGACCGGCACGACCACGTAACTGCCTGTCAACACGACGCGACTCATGGCGCTCTGTACCAACGATTGCTAAACCACCCGCATCTTTCACACCGGCGCCTAACTTAATATCGGTACCACGACCAGCCATGTTGGTAGCAATGGTAACGGTTCCCGCCTGCCCTGCTTCTGCTACAATGTCCGCTTCTTTTTGGTGTAACTTAGCATTTAATACGTTGTGTTTAATGCCACGCAGTTTAAGCATACGGCTTAATAATTCAGATATATCAACGGTTGTTGTACCAATCAATACAGGTCTTCCGGCCTCTACCAATTTTACAGTAGCGTCAATAACAGCGTTGTATTTTTCACGCTTGGTTTTGTAAACCAAATCCTGCTCATCTTTACGGGAAATAGCTCTGTTTGTAGGAATAACAACCACATCCAGTTTATAAATATCCCAAAATTCCTGTGCTTCTGTTTCCGCAGTACCGGTCATACCGGCAAGTTTGTTATACATACGGAAATAGTTTTGTAAAGTAATAGTAGCGTATGTTTGCGTAGCAGCTTCGATCTTCACATTTTCTTTCGCCTCTAAGGCCTGGTGTAAACCATCGCTGTAACGGCGGCCTTCCATAATACGACCTGTTTGCTCATCTACAATTTTAATTTGCCCTTCAGCAATAACATACTCCTGATCAATTTCAAACAAAGAATACGCTTTTAGCAATTGGTTTACGGTGTGGATACGTTCGCTTTTCACACTAAAATCTCTTAACAGCGATTCTTTTAAGGCTATTTTTTCTTTGGGATCTTCAAAAGATCTTTTTTCAAGATCTGCTATTCCTTCTCCAACATTAGGAATCACAAAGAAATCGGTGTCTTCGCTATTTGTTGTAATTAAATCAATTCCTTTTTCAGTTAAATCAACCGTGTTATTTTTTTCGTCGATCACAAAAAATAATTCCACATCTATTTTATGCATTTCTTTTTGTTGATCCTGCATGTAATAGTTTTCGGTTTTTTGCTGTAAGGCTTTTACACCGGGCTCGCTCAAAAATTTAATTAGCGCACCATTCTTTGGTAAACCTCTGTAAGCACGCAATAACGGAATTCCCGCTTCTTTCTCTTTTCCTTCGGCAAATAAACGTTTGGCATCTGTTAAGCATAACTGAACGTATGCTTTTTGTGCAGCCAATAATTTTTCGACACGTGGTTTAAACTCCATGAATTCATGCTTATCACCTGTTGGCGTTGGGCCTGAAATAATTAAAGGTGTACGGGCATCATCAATTAATACTGAATCGACCTCATCCACAATAGCAAAGTTGTGTTTACGCTGCACGAGGTCAGATACTTCGCGGGCCATATTATCACGCAGGTAATCGAAACCAAACTCGTTATTAGTTCCATAAGTAATATCACACAAATAAGCTGCACGACGGGCATCCGTGTTAGGCTCATGTTTATCAATACAATCTACGCTTAAGCCATGAAACTGAAATAAAGGGGCATTCCACTCACTATCCCTTTTGGCAAGGTAATTATTTACTGTTACAACATGCACACCGCGCCCGGATAAAGCATTTAAAAATACCGGAAGGGTAGATACCAGGGTTTTACCTTCTCCCGTTGCCATCTCCGAAATTTTACCTTCATGCAATACGGTACCACCAATTAACTGCACATCATAGTGTACCATGTTCCACACAACCTCAGTACCTGCAGCTATCCACCTGTTTTTCCAGGCAGCCTGAGTTCCGTTAATCTGAACGTTTTTATGGGTTTGTGATAAGTTTTTATCAAAATCATTCGCTGTTACTACCAACTCTTCGTTTTCTGAAAAACGACGTGATGTATCTTTTAAAATAGCGTAAGCTTCAGGCAGGATCTCATTTAAAACTTCTTCAATTTTTTTAGTGATGCTTTTTTCAATCTCATCAACCTGTTTATATAGTTCTTCTTTGGTTTCTACATCCAGATCGTATTCTTTTTCAACACGCGCTTTAATCGCATTAATCTCGCCCTGTTCTTTTTGAATGGAATCCTGTATTTTTTGTTTTAAAGCATCTACCCTTGATCTTAACTCGTCGTTAGACAAATTTTTAAGAGTTGGATAAATCTCTAAAATTTGTTCTACAATAGGTTGGATGGATTTAATATCTTTCTCGGATTTTGTACCGAAAAACTTTTTGAGGAACGTTAGCATAATGAGTTTAAATTTAAGCTAACGAAAGTACAAAAAATACGCCATTACTGGGGTGATAATTTTTATTAAATAATTCATTGATAATCAGCCAATTTTTCAGCGATTTATTGCCCGCTTTGTCATGTTTACCTATATTGCGCCTTTTTGACAGGGGTAACCATAAAGGCTGGTTATATGACCAGTTATGCATTAAAGGTGCCCATTTACAAAAAAGAACTGGGAAACTCTTCTAAAATTAATACATTAGTAATAGAGTATGCTAAACCGTTTACATAAAATCTCACTCCTGAAGCCTTGTATTATCCTTTTGGTGATACTTGCTGCTAAAGCAGGGGCACAACAGTACAATTTCAAAAACTATTCGGTGGAGAACGGTTTACCTTATGTACAGATATTTGCTATGTACCAGGATAGCAAAGGGTACTTATGGAGTGGTGGTTACGGCGGGCTGAGTAAGTTTAACGGGAAAACGTTTAAAAGTTATTCGCCAAAAAACGGGCTTGCAAACCACTATGTAAATGCTATTATAGAAGACCAGTTTCATTTTATAACTGTAGGCACTATCGATGGCTTAAGTGTGATCGATAAAATAGACGGACAGATCAGTAACTATTATGTTAAAGACGGGTTGCCATCCAATTATGTTACCAGTTTTTGCCTTGATCCGCGGATTGGCTTATGGACAGGAACCAATAAGGGTTTATGTATATGGGATGGAAAAAAAGTAATACAGATCCCTTTCTTCAAGGATTATAATATTAGCTGTTTATCGTATTCAGAAAAATATGGAGTTCTGGTTGGCACAAATAAAGGTCTTTACAGAGAAAAACAACATCTGCATACATTTGAGTTACTGGTTGATAGCGTTAACATTACAAGTCTTTCGCAATTTACACCGGATGATAAGATCTATGTAGGAACAGATAATGGACTGTACTTGCTTGACATGAATAAAAAAACAAGAAATGTATTTCATGTTAATAACGGATTGATCGATGAAAACATTAGCAGTGTACTATATCAAAAAAACGGAATGGTATGGATAGGCTCTAAATCAGGACTGATAAGCTTTAACGGAAAAGAATTTTCGTATTACAACATTAGTTACGATAACAATTCTAATCACATACGTACATTACTTACCGATTATGAAGACAATTTATGGATTGGAACGCATAGTGGTTTATACAAATTCAGAGGGAAGGGATTTGCCGTGTATGACAGACAAAACGGGCTTGGAGGCGCATTTATATATCAGATTATCCGCGATTCGAAAAAAAATTTATGGCTTGGTACTGAAGCGAATGGTGTATATAAGTTTTCGGAAGGATTTTTTAAAAATTACAGTACAAAAGAAGGCCTGTTAGATAACCGTGTAGCCTGTATCCTTCCTATGGACGATGGCAGTATTTGGTTTGGTACTGATAAAGGTATTTCTGTTCTTAAAAATGAATCCTTTCATAACATGCAGTCGGGACAAGGCTTTAAGCTACAAGCGCCAATTAACTGCTTTTACAAAGACAGTAAAAACCTAATCTGGATAGGCGGAAAAAACGGCTTATGTTCCATGAAGAAAAAAGGGAATTCGTATGAGACTACCTACTATAAACTACCGGCTGTAAGTATTGATAATAATGGTTATGATACCTGGTGTATTTTGGAAGACTCGAAAGGTGCTATATGGGCAGGAACATACCTTGTAGGGCTTTTTAAATTGGAAGGCGACGAATTTAAAAGGCAATCTATATCATCGCCCGATCCGGTAACTACGGCTCTTGATCTCTGCAAAGATGATGAAGGAAATATTTATGCAGCAACCATGAATGGTGTTTTAGTTTTTAACCCCAATAAACATAGTTATAAAGTTATTTCCGAAAAAGACGGCTTAAGCTCTGAATTGGTTTATGCTATTGGTATTACCAAAGACAACCATTATTTATGGGCAGGTACAAACCAGGGTGTTAACCGCATTGATCTTAAAAAATTAAATTATGGAATCATTGATATTTTATCGTATGGCAAAACTGACGGGTTTAGTGGGGTAGAATCTAATACGCATGGTGTTTATGAAGATGCAGACAGCAGCATATGGTTTGGAACTGTAAACGGATTAATTAAATATTCGCCAAAAGAATTTGTACCAAACGATAATCTGTCGAAAACAAACATCACCAAAATAAAACTTTCTTTTAAGGATACACTGCTTGCCAGGGGTTCTGTACTGCCTTACTCTTTAAATAATATCAGTTTCGATTTTATTGGCATTTGCCTTACCAATCCCGAAAAGGTTTTATACACTTACAAACTGGAGGGCTTTGATAATACCTGGAGCCCATATACGGATATCAATTTTGTAAAGTATGATAATTTACTTCCCGGAAAATACACATTTAAAGTAAAAAGCTGTAATAATGAGGGCATCTGGAACGTGGAAGCTACGGAGTTTTCATTTGAGATCAGTCCTCCGATTTATAAAACCTGGTGGTTTGTATTAGGTAGCGTTATTATTGTTGTTGGTTCTATTATTTTAGTGTTCAGGGTAAGACTAAACCAGTTGAATAAAAAACAAAAAGAAAAATTTGAGCAGGATGTAGAAATTTCTAAAGCAGAATTAAAAGCATTGCGTGCACAAATGAATCCTCACTTTGTATTTAATTCTTTAAATTCTATACAACACTATATCCTCAATAGTAAAAGCGAAGAGGCCGCCAAATACCTTAATAAATTTGCTAAGCTCATCCGGCTTATCTTAAATAATTCGGATAAGCCAACTGTTACGATTAATGAGGATCTTGAGGCATTGACCTTATACCTTGAGTTGGAAAAAATGCGGTTCGAAAATAAATTTGATTATAGCATTAAAATAGATCACGAAATTGACGGCGATTATGATGAGATCCCGCCGATGCTGATACAACCTTATATTGAAAATGCTATTTTACATGGTATTAATCCTAAAAACGGAAACGGGAACATTACCATTAAAATAGGCCTTATTAATCAATTCATAAAAATATCCGTTATTGATGACGGGATAGGACGAGATGCTTCAAGGGCTTTAAAAAACCTTCAACCGGCCTACAAACACAAATCATTAGGGATGAAAATAACCAAAGACAGATTAAAAATTCTAAATACAATTCAGCAATCGAACTTAAGTGTTAATATCACTGATCTTTATAATACACAAAAGGAACCTCTTGGAACCCAGGTAGATTTATTTATACCCTATATAAAATAAGGATTAATTTTTTAAATTTAAGTTTTTTGAAATTCAACACATTCCCACAACTCATAATACCACTAAAACAAATAACATGAAAGCACTAATAATTGAAGATGAGCAAAAAAGCCGCGAAATGCTTGCTAATCTTATAAAGAAGAACTTCACTGAAGTTACGCTTGTAGGACAGGCAAAAAATGTAGCCGAAGGTGTTGAGTTGATTAAAAGCTTACAACCTGACCTGGTGTTTCTGGACATTAGTATGCCTGACGGGACAGGTTTTGATGTGCTGGAAAAAGTACAGGGTTTAAAATTTGAAATTATTTTTACTACTGCAACAGATAAACATGCTTTAAAAGCTATAAAATATAGTGCCTGCGATTATTTATTAAAGCCTATTGATATTGAAGAGCTAAAAGTGGCTATTGAAAAGGTATTGCAGAAAA
>JAZJZF010000023.1:0-2655 GCA_040389965.1 Bacteroidota bacterium | reverse complement strand
CAGCTCCAATAGTCAGTTTTACGTGGCTGCGGTGCCCGTTCACAACACGGCCTTGTTCGGATATGCGAGTTACAAGCTGACGGATGACATCAAGGCGTCGATTCAGCTCAATTTCGGTTCCAACTACGGAAAAATCGACAAGCATACCAAGCATGGAAAATCTGCAGTTTTTAATTCAAAACTTAAAACGCGCCGATGATAATTACAGTAAAATAACCTTACCAACCGGCAATGCGTACGAAATTGTAAATATTAAAGATATTATACGCTGTGAAGCCGATGGAAGCTATACTGTCTTCTTTTTAACGGGGGGCAAAAAATTAATGGTATCAGCCAGTTTAAAGCATTACGAAGATCTTTTACCTGCCAACGATTTTATTCGCATTCACCACCATCATTTAATAAACATGAATCATGTTGTTCGCTTTTTAAAGGTAGATGGCGGTTATGCGATCATGAGCGACAACTCCCAACTGGAAATAAGCAGAAGAAAAAAAGATGCTTTTTTAGAACGCTTGAACGCCGTATAAATTATTTAAATTTCACCTTCCTTATTCCCACTACATTCTTTGAAACAAAAAAGGCGCTGATTGTATGATCAGCGCCTTTTTAATTCATATTATTATTTACTCGAGTACTACTTTAACCAATTTGGTTCCGTTAGCCGTTTGTACTTTCATGTAGTATACACCTCTGCCAAAAGAGCTCATATCCAATACTAAGGTTTCAGGGTTTTTGCTGCTTTCAAGCATAACAACCTGCCCCAGTGCATTAGTTATAGAAACATCCAGTTTACCTGTGTTACCGATATTTGAAATAGTAAATACACCAATACTTGGATTAGGATATACCATCAATTCGTTTCCTGATGTATAATTTTCGATACCGGTACAAGGGTTAACATTTACCACTACCACTTGATTACCCGGACAAATTCCGTTGTGACCTGTAACTGTATAAGCAGTTGATGTTGTAGGATTAGCAACTACCACATTACCCGATCCGGTTATACCTGTTAATGGGGTCCATGTGTAAGTAATACCACCGGTAGCTGTTAACGTTGAAGACGAGCCTGCACAAATTAATGTTGACGTTGCTGAAACCGTGATTACCGGAGGTGGAAGAATAGTAATAGTAAACGTAGCGGCATTACCGCCACAACCTCCTGTACTCGTCACCGTGTATATAGTAGTTGAAGTGGGAGCCAGTGCACATGTAGAACCTGCACCTGCAGGCGACCAGTTGTAAGTTGTGCCGCCTGTCATACTTACCGGAACAGATGTGCCGTTACATACACTTGTATTGGTAACCGATGCAGAAATAGTTGGAGTGCTTGTAACGTTAATAGTAATATTAGCACTTGAGCTACAACCGCCAATTGTACCGGTTAAACTATAGGTTGTAGTTGAAGATGGCGTTACAACAATAACCGTAGATGTTTGTGAACCCGGCAACCAGCTATAAGCAGTTGCGCCACTCGCTGTTAATGTTACTGTTTGGCCTGAACACAATGTAGATGAAGATGCCGTAACACCTGTAGTTGGTGAAGGGTTAACATTAATAGTAAATGTTTTAGATGCACTGTTGCAACTTCCTACACTACCCGTTACCGTATAAATAGTAGTTGAAGCAGGCGTTAATACACTTGAAGAACCTGAACCGGTTGGTAACCATGTATAAGCGGTAGCCCCACCCGTAATGTTTACCGTTACCGGTGTTCCGTTACAAACCGTTGTATTGGTTATAGAAGGTGTAATGCTTGGAGTTGATACAATAGTAATAGCTGTTGTTTGAGTTGAACTACAGCTACCGTTACTTCCGGTTACTGTATAAACAGTAGTAGAAGCCGGACTAACCGTAATAACTGTAGTAGTTTGTGAACCCGGTAACCAGGAATAGTTTGTGGCACCAGAAGCAGTTAAAGTAGCTGTTTGGCCTGAGCAAATAGATGCAGACGAAACACTGATACCAACCGTTGGAGTAGTAGTAACATTTATAGTTACTGTTTTAACAACTCCAACACAACCGCCATTAGCTCCGGTTATACTATATATGGTTGTTGCTGCAGGCGTTAATACGCTTGAAGAGCCCGAACCCGATGGCAACCAGGTATAAGTAGTTGCACCGCTCATATTTACCGTTACAGGTGTGCCGCTACAAACCGTTGTGCTGGTAATAGAAGCCGTAAGAGTTGGAGCAGCACTTACATTAATAGAAATGGTTTTTGTAGAACTGCAGCTACCATTGCTTCCGGTTACTGTATAAACAGTAGTAGAAGCAGGATTAACCGTAATAACCGTAGTAGTTTGTGAACCCGGTAACCACGAATAATTTGTAGCACCGCTGGCCGTTAAAGTAGTGGTTTGACTTGAACACACAGATGCAGACGAAGCACTCACCCCAACCGTTGGAGTAGTAGTGACATTTATTGTTACTGTTTTAACAGCACTTGCACAGCCACCGTTAGAACCTGTTATACTATATATCGTCGTTGCTGCAGGTGTTAATACGCTTGAAGAACCTGAGCCTGATGGCAACCAGGTATAAGTGGTTGCACCGCTCATATTTACCGTTACAGGTGTTCCGCTACAAACTGTTGTACTGGTAATAGAGGCTGTAAGAGTTGGAGCAGCACTTACGTTAATAGAAATGGTT
>JAZJZF010000022.1:0-14982 GCA_040389965.1 Bacteroidota bacterium | reverse complement strand
AGTTACCATGTCCAACTTCTCTACGACCTACACCACGGTTAGGTTTTGCTTCACCTGTTGAAAAGCCAGGGAAGTTATAATGTAAAATAAATTTAGTTTCTCCACGGTAGAATGCACCATCAATTAACTGAGCATCTTTTCCTGTTCCTAAAGTTACAGTAGTCAATGATTGTGTTTCTCCACGCTGGAAGATAGCAGAACCGTGAGCTGCAGGTAAATAACCGATCTCGCTCCAAATTGGACGGATCTCATTTGTTTTACGTCCATCCAAACGAATTTGTGTATCCAATGTTGCCTGGCGAACTGCATCGTATTCAACATCATGATAATATTTGTTGATCAATGCTTCCTTTTCTTTTAATTCTTCTGCAGTAAACGTTTCTTTGTATTCAGTTAATACTGCTTTAAAAGCTACTTTACGCTCATTTTTATTTGGATTGCCTTGTTTTGCTACAGCATAAACTTTATCATAAGTTGCTTTAGAAACAGCTGCTTTTAAATCAGCATCATTTTTCTCGTGAGAATATTCACGTTTGGTTTTTAAACCTGCTTTTACTGCAAATTCTTTAATGGCCTTGATCTGAACTTTGATAGCATCATGTGCAAATTTAATGGCTTCCAGCATTTCTGCCTCGCTTACTTCACTCATTTCACCTTCAACCATAGAGATGTCGGTTTCTGTAGCAGCAACAATCATTTCAAGAGTAGCTGTATGTAATACATCAGCATCCGGATTGATACATAATTTGCCGTCAATTTTAGCAACACGTACTTCCGATATAATTCCGTTAAATGGAATATCAGATACAGCTACTGCTGCACAAGCTGCTAAACCTACCAATGCATCCGGCATTGTTTTTTTATCGGAAGAAATTAATGATAACATGATTTGTGTATCAGCATGGTAATCATCCGGAAACTGCGGACGCATAGCTCTGTCCACAATACGTGAAATCAATACCTCATAATCTGATAATTTTGCCTCACGACGGAAAAAACCGCCTGGGAAACGACCTGTAGCCGCATATTTTTCCTGGTAATCTACTGTTAAAGGTAGAAAATCAACCCCTTCTTTTGCATCTTTGTTACTTACTACAGTAGCAAGGATCATTGTATCTCCTAATTTTACTACTACTGCTCCATCAGCTTGTTTTGCTAATTTCCCTGTTTCAAGGGTTACGATTCGTCCATCTCCAAGGTCGAACGAATGTTGAATTCCAATTTGTGACATCGTTGTTTTGTTTTGTGTACCAACGTTTTTGGTACGGTTTATATATATTATTTAGTTTTTTCTTTGTCCTTTACGCCTGTTATGCTTAACTTAATTCAGCATCTCATGGAGACTTTGAATCGGGTTCAGAATGACGTTTAATTTACGATTATCTTGTATCAAAAAAATAAAAAAGCATCCCGATTACTCAGAATGCCTTTTAATTTTACCTGAAATCCATTTTATTTACGGATATCTAATACTTTAATAACTGCACGGTAACGGGCAATATCTGTATGTTTTAAATAATCCAATAATGCACGACGCTTACCTACAAGGTTTAATAACGCACGTTGTGTACCAAAGTCTTTTTTATTGTTTTTCAAATGACTTGTTAAATGATCAATACGGTGTGTGAATAATGCTACTTGCGATTCTGCACTACCAGTGTTTTTCTCACTTCCACCGTGTTTTTTAAAAATGTCTTTTTTTACTTCTGATGTTAAATACATGTTATTTCGTCTTTTTGATATTATCCTTAAATAGGGTTACAAATATAATTAATTTTATAATACAAACAAGATATTAACCGTTTTTTATCGAAAAAATACCCTTTTTACTCTTTTTAAAACAGCCTATTTACTAATAATGATCTTTTTGGTAACCGTATCGCCTTTTGCAAAATGACAGGTTATAAAATACATGCCACCCGTAAGGCCGCTTGTATTGATCGGATAGGCTATTGAACTGATATTACTAAACACGCCATTCTGAACTTCTTTCCCGGATACATCTGTAATAGAATAATTTACATCCTGGTACTCCGTTACATCAAACAAAAGGTTTACTGTTGAAGAAGCCGGGTTAGGAAACGATTGAAACGTATTAACCGCCTTTGTCTGTTCTTTAACACCCAATACATAACCTACCGTAAAACGTTCAATTAACTGGCAGCCAAAATCTCCGCTAAATGTTTTAAAAGATGCGGGCGATGATGATGAACTAAAACGTAAAGTACCATTGCCTCCTGCGGTGTTTGCCCACCATGCCAGACCGTCGCAACCATCATCATTAGCCACAAAAGTGTAACAACCCGGCAGCAGAGTTAATGTGTCTTTAAATGTTTTTCCGTTTTGATTATTTAAACGGCTGGCTACTACAACTCCCGTTTCATTAATAATTTGCCAGCTGGTTTCATTAAAACCGGGATTTGTAGCGCTGGTTGAATTATTTGTAGTAAAATAAACCACAAATGGCGATGGGTAAGAACGCACATCAGCAAACGTACTCGTATAAGTATTATTGAATAAATTTTGGTCTGTAGCACCGTTTACTTTATTAATGCTTACTTCAAACTGGTTAGAAATATTGGCATTGAACATAGCTAAACTTGGTCCAAGATCTACAATAGTTTCATCCAGAAAATTTAAATTTCCCGACCAGGTGTATGTGTAAGTAGAGCCTCCTTTTAAATTGTAATTAAATGAAACACTTGTTACTGCTGTTGTTCCCGTGTTTTTTATTTTTATTTTTGGGTTAGAGCATACATTGTTTGAACGAGCATAATTAGGATCATTAGTAGGCGCTAAAATGTCTTCAATTGATACATCAAGGTTATAGTTTGGTGCCGAGTACGTAATAAGTTGCGACACAATATTATATCCGGCTCCGGTGTTACTTTGATTTGGTGCTGTATATGGCTCCATATCTATGTCTACCGAAAATGTAGTAGAGGGCGATGTTAAACCACTCAAATCATGTGTAATAGGATTAACAATATTTCCCGGACACCAGTTCGCTCTTTCATAAACCCAGGTACCGGTTTGCGGATAAATATCATTTTTTCCGCAATCGCTTCTCCATAATTGTTTTTGCGATACATTGGTATTATTGATCTTAAGATCATAGTACTTACTACAAAATTCGGAACAGTAATTGTCATCAGATCCGTGACCGCTAATAATATTTTTTAAATAAGCTTTTGCTGCCGGACTCGAGTATTGAAAAGGTTTTGCCGGTAAATAATTATCGATAGGATCGGCTGTTTTACCATAAGTATAATACCCGTTATACACATTTTTCGCTGCCAGGGCATTCATAGGTGGCGTTCCTTCTATCATTTCAAGCTTCAGCGTTAAGGTAAAGCCCCAGGAGTAACCTTCGTACCTGTATCTGAAATCTAAATTTCCTTTTAAGATCGACGAGTAATCCGTTACATCTATCACGTAATCGTTTTTCTTATTTTGTGTAAGCCAATCTGTTGCGTAAGGAGTAATAACCCTCGCTATTTCAACCGTATCCAATCCGGCAGGTTTTGCGTATACTTCGGTTGTATAATCCCAGGAACCGCAATACTGGCTTCCTGCAGGGCATGCATAACGGCCTAAAATATAATGCATTCTTATTTTACGATATACTTTTCCCGTAGGTAAAACCGCACTGGTATCATAATTACCATACTGGGTAATTTGTCTTAAATTGTATATAGTTACCCAACTGGTATCTCCCGGACTGGCAGATAGATCAAAGGCAAGTAATGCCGAAAGAATTAACCCGAATATAATTTTTTTCATAGTTCATCTAAATTGTTTTAGCAAATATATCAAAATAAAGGAGATTTCTTCAAAAAGTATTAAACACTATTGGAATCCTGAAAGTCTCCTCCTATTGAAGCAAGGTAATATGCCCCGTTTTTTTATAATCACTACCATCGTTTCCTTTGGCATTTAAGATAAAAACGTATACTCCTGATACCACAATGCCTTTATAGCTTCCGTCCCAACCTTGTTTCGGATCAGTTGTTTCAAATAACAAGGATCCCCAACGGTTATAAATTTTCAGGTCAAACGAAACCAGGTTATATCCCGGAATGTAAAACACATCATTTACTCCGTCGCCATTTGGCGTAAAAACATTAGGCACGTAAAGTGTCGATTCATCCTTTACAAGAATTTCAACACACTGCTCGCTCTTGCAACCATAAACACTGGTAACAGTAGCACAAAAAGTGGAGGTTTCCAATGGTTTTACAGTTATAGAAGATCCTGTAGCACCTGTACTCCACTCATATGAACCACCACCGCTGGCAACAATCGAAACTTCATCTAAAGGTGCAATAGAAGGTGCAGAAGGAGTTAAAATTAAAACAGGATTGGAGTTAATATCAACACTGGCTACAGCCGATGCATTGCAACCGTTTAATGAATAGGAAACTGTATACGTGCTTGGTGTAGTTGGAGAGGTTGTAATAGCAGATGTTGTTTCTCCGTTAGGTAACCAGCTATACGTACCGCCTGAACTATTTGCCGTAGCATTTAAAACAATTGGCTGGCCTGAACAAACAGAGCCCGAATTAACCGATAAAACCGGAATAGGATTTATGGCAATAACAGCTGTGGCCGAAGCATTGCAGCCATTAACCGAATATAACACTGTATAAGAAGTTGCCGTTGAAGGCGATTCGGTAATAGAAGAGGTTGTTTGATTATTAGGTAACCAGGTATAAGTCCCTCCTGTAACAGAAACTGTAGAAGATAAAGTAGCAGACTCTCCCGGACAAATAGCGGCATTATCAGCTACTATCGTAGGCAATGGATTTACAGTAACCGTTGTTGTATTAAAAGCGGTACAGCCCGCAGCTGTAGTTCCTGTTACCGTATACACAGATGTACTACCAACAGATGCATTTACAAAAGCCCCTGTAGTTGAGTTCAATCCTGTAGAAGGCGACCATACGTAATTAGCTGCACCCGACGCGGCAATACTGGCAACCTGGCCCCAACATACTGTAGGAGTGGTAACTGAAATAGTAGGTGTTGGACTAACGGTTAGAGTATATGTTGTAGTTAATGAACAAGTACCCGGTGTTGCATACGTAAGCGTATAAGTATTGGGAGTGCTGGCATTTACATTTACAACCCCACTACTTGCTACCATTGATAAACCTGCAGGTGACGAAGAGAATGTTCCTCCGGTAGCACCTGTAATGGTAGGTGTTGCGCTTGCGCCTGTCTGACAAAATATATTTGAAGCATAGGCTACAACCGGCGGAGTAACATTAGCCGTTACACCCGACATAGCCAATACATAACCACCACCACCGGCAGGATTACTTGTGACACCGTTTACTGTAATAGATGAGATTAATTTTTGCTGATTGGCACATGTAAGATTGACATCT
The DNA here is from genome assembly GCA_040389965.1 of Bacteroidota bacterium. Taxonomy (GTDB): domain Bacteria; phylum Bacteroidota; class Bacteroidia; order B-17B0; family Aurantibacillaceae; genus UBA4416. The sequence goes on along the minus strand of JAZJZF010000022.1, from coordinate 9,592 downwards.
ATACCATAAAGTCTTGGATTGGTTGGCACCCCGTCATATGTTACTCCCGACGCAACTCTTTTACAACGGCCAATACCCGATATAATAGCGCCTGAACCACCAAACCAATCCTGAACAGTAAAAGTACCGGCATTGGTAGATGTAAGATCCGTATAGTTTATAACAATATTAATACTGCTCGAGCCTTCGGTAGAAAAAACCAGGAAGCTTACGGAACTGTATGATGCAGGTGTAGTAAGTGTTAATGTATTTGATGTAGAGGCAGGTGCAAACAAAGCATTGTTTGCAGTATAGGGCATTAACTGATAACTTTTTAAACCGTTTACAATTGTTCCTGAATTAGGCAGACCGCCTCCCGAAAATGAACCTGCTGTTGCAAAAGCCACAGTGTACATAACACTGTTTCCGCCCGCAACTACCTGATCTAACGCTTGTGTAGTGGTTGCCAGTGAATTAGGATATGCCTCAGCTACAGCGTCAAGATTAAAGCCGGTAACTGCAATAGGACTATACGTTTGCGAGAATGATCTGGCAAATAAAGCAGAAAATAGTAACGTAAAAATAACTTGTTTCATTGAATTATATAACTCTAAATTGTTTTAGTAAATTTACCGAAACAATCATGAAACTCTATTATTAAAAATAGGGGCATTATTACACTCCTAATTAAATCGGTTTAGCGAAATGTATTAAATAAAGATTAAGTTGTATTACCTGATTATTAAAACCCGCTTTACAGCGAGTTAATTTTTTAAGATAATTTTTTCAACGCATTTCTTAAATTGGAAATAACATCTGCTACATCTGTTACTTTACAGGTCCCAACCGACATACGGTACCAAGGTGAATTATCATCTGCACCAAAGGCATAGAAAGGAACTACCGCCAATTTGGCTTCGTCCAGTATAAATTTAGTAACATCCTTAGTAGTTTGTAACACGGTGCCATCAGCTGTTTTTAAACCATGCAAGGCAAATTTTATGGTTAAATAAATAGCTGCCTGAGGTGCTATAGCATCTACCTTAAATCCCTCTGCTTTCAAGGTTTGAAAGCCGTCATAAAAACCGTTGAGTCTTGTGCTTATTTTAGTTTTTTGTTCTTCAATAAACGCATCGTAAAGCGACAGATTACTTAAATATTTAGCACTTGCCATTTGTTCCGCTTTAGGCGCCCATGCACCAATATGCGTTAAAATAGCTTTCATTTTATCAATAATCATTTTTGGCCCCATGCTCCACCCTACTCTCACTCCGGTAGCTGATAAGGATTTCGAAATGCCATCTACAAAAACAGTATAGGCTTTCATATCAGGTCTTAAACTAACAGGATTATAATGTTTTGTATTTCCAAACGTTAATGCCCAGTAAATTTGATCGTACATTAAGTAAACCGGTTTTTCGTCAGGGCCTCTGCGTTTATTTTCTTCCAGAATCATGTCACATATTTCTTCAAGACCTTCTTTACTAAACACAGTACCTGTAGGATTTTGCGGAGAACATAAAGCTACTAAAGTTGCTTCTTTTATATGTGGTTTAATATCGGCTGCCAAAGGCATAAAATTTTGCTCCGGCTTTGCTTCAATAACCACTGCTTTGGCTGAGTTTAAATACGAATAATGGTTATTGTTCCATGATGGTACCGCAAAAATAACCGTATCACCGGCATCTACCAATGCTTTGAAAATACTATAAATAACAGGGCGCGCACCGCCTGCAATTAAAATTTCATCATTTTTATAATCCAGTCCACCACGCTCTTTTAATAAATTAGAAACCGCATTTCTTAACTCAAGCATTCCATCCGCAGCAGGGTAATTGGTTTGATCAGCAAAATACTCATCAACAATGTATTGCTTTAATTCTGCGGGAATAGGAAACTCCTTTGGATTAAAATCACCAATGGTCATGTTATATATTTTCTCGCCCTGTTTTATTTTTTCATTTACTTCAGCAGCAAGCTTAATAATTTCTGAACCAATAATGTTTTGGGCAAGTTTGGAGACTTTTGATTTTTGAGTGGTGCCTGTAATCGTCATGTTGCAATTTTTTTGAAAAATATAGATAATATGTATCAATACAAAATTTTGTTTAAAACACTCTCTGATTCTTAAATATTTTTGATCTGATAATACAGGATGAGATTTTTTTTGACTTAATTTGAAGATTCTTATACTCATAAAATGGAACTACATACGATTACCGAAGCTGTTGTAAAATGTGCCAAAGAAGCAGGAGGCTTTATTCGCGAAGAACGTAAAACGTTTTCTTACTCAAAGGTTGAAATTAAAGGCCTGAATGACCTGGTAAGCTATGTAGATAAAACGGCCGAACAGCTTATTGTTAAAGGCTTATCGGCTGTTATGCCCGAAGCAGGTTTTATTACGGAAGAAAATACCCGAAGCGAAATAAAAGACTATAACTGGATCATTGATCCCCTGGACGGTACAACCAATTTTGTGCATGGCATCCCTTGTTATGCAGTAAGTATAGCCCTTGAACATAAAGGCGAAGTGATAGCCGGCGTTGTTTATGAAATAGTGCACGACGAATGTTTTAGTGCTTACAAAAACGGCGGTGCATTTTTAAACGGGGTTAAAATTTCGGTATCGGAAAGAGCTACTTTAAAAGATAGCTTAATAGCTACCGGTTTTCCGATCTATAATTTTACCAGGCTTGATGGCTATTTGAAAGCTCTGACTCACTTAATGAAAAACACTCATGGCCTGCGCCGCATTGGTTCTGCCGCAACAGACCTTTGTTATGTAGCATGTGGGCGTATGGATGCCTATTTCGAATATAATTTAAACTCATGGGATGTAGCAGCGGGCGCTTTAATAGTAAAGGAAGCCGGCGGCATTATCTGTGATTTTAGCAAGGGAAATAACTGGCTGTTTGGCAGAGAAGTAATTGCCAGCAATAAAAACCTGCAGGCAGAATTTGAAAAAGTAGTTTCGGAAAGTTTTACTGAAAATTAGAATTTAGATCTTAATTTTGTTTTGCTACGTTTAGGCGGGAAGAAACGGCCTATTGTAACCTGAACTCCCATAAAGGAATCTTTTTGTTTATCACCTCGTTGCGCTGCATTACCTGCCGCATCCGGCGAAGTAGCACCGGTAATAATTCCTTTGCTTGGATCAGACATAGCAACAGACGTTGGCCCGTAAGCCTGATCTAATTTATACCTGTCATAATACACACCACTCACATCATCAATATAATCTGTAAATGTTTTACGGTAATTCACTTCAGCACCTATACACCAGTATTTATTAAGCATGTAGCGAAATGAAACGCCCATTGGAATACTGATGGAAATACGCTTATATTGTTTAGGCCCGCCCGGCAAGCCTTGTCCTTCGGTATGCAATGGCTGTAAGCTGATAAAGCCCCCGCCCTGATTCCCTTTAGGGTTATAATAAAATAAACCTATCCCAACAAAACCAACCAATTCCCAGGTACTTGCCTTATGTCTTTTTCCTGAAGTGTTTCTGATATTGTACCTGTGGCCGGCTTTATTCCTAAAAAATGCCAATTCAGCCCTGGTGGCCAATTCAAAAATATTGGATTTAAAATTCAGGTTACGGTTATTCCTGAATGGCTCTTTTGTAAGCTTATCGTCGCCGGCTACCACTAAATAATTTAAACTACTGAACCAGTTAAAGTTTTTGGTTACTTTATATCGGTAACCCGCTGTGATAGCAGGCCTTGTTAAACTAAACTCTAAATCAATGGGGCTGTAGTGGGTACCTACTTTATTTAAACCTCCCAAATCTCCCAAGAATTGAGACGCTCCAACCATAAATACAACTTCTTTACGGTATTTTTTCCATTCATTAACTCTATTAAAGCCTGCGCCCTGAGAATGTAAACTCTCGACACAAAATTTTGAAACTAATAAAAAAGCAATGATATGTAGTTTTCTTATCAAAATATAACTCAGGGTATAATGGACGTAAATATAGACAAAAAGACATCAAAAAACATACCTGTTTCTTACTAAATTGTTAAAAAATGGTTGTTCATTACCCGAAATCTTCATTCGAGTAATACAATTTGTAATACTTGAGTCCTTTATCCTCGTCATAGCCTTTCTCCACGTAATCATGGCGACCATGCACATAAATGTGAAAATTCTTATCGAGCTTAACCACACTCTTCATAAACTTCTGGTTCTTTTTAACGGCTGTAGGCGAAATCTCAAAATCATCAATAGCCGTAAGATCCATCTTATCATTATAGGTTTTGCGATAATCTCTGAAAGCCTCCTGTAGCTCAGGTTGTGGAAGAATTTCTTTTTCGAATTCTTTAATATTAAAATTATCTTTTTCCTTAAAAAAGCCTGTGCTTTTATTAAGCATCATCATTTGATCCTGCTTGGTTACATTATTGTTTTCAGTTAATACTTCTTCACAAAAGCCACGGCAGGTATCAATAAAATTAGAGGTATGGAAGTACGCATTCTCTTTTAATTTGGTGTTCAAAAAATCTTCTACCCAATAAAAAGCACAGTCTGCAATTTTATTGTTGGTATCAACTATACTGATTTTATAGCCTTTTTCATTTTCCGTATTAAAAATAATACAGCCTTTATCCAGTTTATTAATGCTAATGCCATTGTCGCATTCAATATCAAAGTTATCCATGTGCTGAAAAACTTTCAAATACGTTTCTTTATTTTCGGTTTTAAACAACCCTATGGCATCGCAGATGACACCGTCTATATTACAATCTTTAAAGTAGCAGGTATAAAATTCGCCGCCTTTAATTTTTGGGTGCATCGACTGATTGTACAAATGTTCTGCAATATGGCGGCTACTATCTACAAACTGTTTTTGTGAACCAAATATATCCTTTGCATAGCTTTGCACATCGTGGTAGTGCATCTCATTCTTTGACTTAAACTGGTAGTAAATATCCGTTTTAAATGGCGATGTAAGGTATCGCATCACAGTGTCTTTTAAAAAATCATCGCTGATCTGTATGGGCTTTTCGCTAAGTGTTAACTCTTCTCCTAAACCTTTATTTCCAACATAATGTATGACAAAATGTGTTAATTCTGAACGTGTAAAATCTATCATGGCACAAAATCTGTTCTAAAAATGAATGGTAAATATAATGGTTGCAGTCAAGATTGAATTAACAAACTTTAAACAAATAAATATTGTTACTAACGGCCATAATCCATTATAATAAGTAACATTACAATAAGATTTTACACTTAAATTTGCTCATTATGCAAAAGAAATTTTTCTATCCGTTACTGATCGTTGGTGCTATTACTATCAGTTCATTTACTTTTTTCCAATTCTCAAGAAACCAAGTATTGCTCGATATGCTTATGTCGGCACTTAACCAGGCCCATTATAGCCCTTTAACCATTAATGACGAGTTCAGCGAAAAGGCTTTTAAATTGTATTTAAAAAATCTTGATTACAGCAAAAAAATGCTGACTCAGGCCGATATAGATGCTTTAGCGAAATACCGCCGTACCATTGACGATGAGGTGAATGCCGGAACCTTCGAATTTTTTCAGTTATCATATGACCTGATTATGAAACGCATTAAAGAAAAAGAATCGTGGAGCAAGGAACTATTGGAAAAACCCATGGATTATACTATTGACGAAGATTATGAGACCGATGGCGAAAAGGCAAAGTATGCAGCCAATGATGCAGAGTTAAAGAACGAATGGCGCAAAATGTTGAAATACCAGGTAGTTGGCCGTTTGGATGAGATGATGACCGCTCAGGAAAAAGCAGACTCTGTTGGCGCAAAACCAACTGTGAAAAAAAGTTTCGATAGCCTTGAAGTAGATGCACGCCGTAAGACGTTAAAAGCCAATCAGGACTGGTTTAAACGTTTAAATAAAATATCTTACAAAGAACGTGTTTCGGCTTATATCAATACCATTACAGGAATATATGACCCACACACTGAATACTTTGCTCCTAAAGAAAAAAAGAAATTTGATCAAAGCATGAGCGGTCAGTTTGAAGGTATTGGCGCGCGTTTACAACTAAAAGATGGTTTTATAAGAGTATCTGAAGTTATTCCTGGTTCTCCTTCAGCCAAACAAGGCGAGTTAAAAGCAGGCGACGAAATCCATAAGGTAGCACAGGGAAACACCGAAGCTGTTGACGTTACCAATATGGATATGGATGACGCGATTGAATTGATTAAAGGCAAAAAAGGAACAGAGGTACGCTTAACTATTAAAAAGCCTGATGCTACGTTTAAAGTGATACCTATCATACGTGATGTTATTGAAATTGAGGAAACCTACGCCAAATCGGCGGTTTTACATAACAAGAAAAAAGTAGGTTATATTTATTTACCTATGTTTTATGCTGATTTTACAAGAAACGGTGCACACCGTTGCGCGGCCGACATGAGAAAAGAAATTGAGAAGCTTAAAAAACAAGGTGTTGAAGGTATCATCATTGATTTAAGAGATAATGGTGGAGGATCGCTACAGGAAGTGGTTGAAATGGCCGGTTTATTTATTCCTAAAGGCCCTGTAGTTCAGGTAAAAAACAAAAAAGGCGAAGTAAATGTGATGGATGATAAAAACTCAGATGTGGTATGGGATGGTCCTTTAGCGATCATGATCAATCATAACAGTGCTTCGGCATCCGAAATTTTAGCAGCTGCTATTCAGGATTATAAAAGAGGCGTTATTGTGGGTACACAAAGCTTTGGAAAAGGCACTGTGCAATCGTTTATTGAGCTCGACCAGTATTTGTTACCACAATTTGATACTATGCGCCCTATTGGTTCTGTGAAAATTACCATGCAAAAGTTTTACCGTATTAATGGCGGGGCAACTCAGCTTAAAGGCGTAATGCCTGATGTAACCTTACCGGATGTATATGCTCATATTGATATGGGTGAAAAAGACCTTGATTACCCAATGCCTTGGGATGAAATTTCGAAAGCTACTTACGATGAGTACAAAACCATTAATTATGATAAAATTAAAAAAGGTAATGCGGAAAGATTAAAAACCAATTCAGCCTTTAAATTAATTGATGCGGAATCGAAAGAATTTAAAGATAGAAGAGACGATACCAAATACAATTTAAAACTTGAAAATTACAGAGCTGAAGCAAAACAAATGCGCGAAAAAAACAAACGCTACGATGAGTTGAAGCTTGATATTAAAGGTTTCCATGCCGAGCTCCCAACAGTTGATAATGAGGCTATTGCAAACGATACTGTTAAAGTAAATAAAGAGAAAAAGTGGATCGCCAACATCAAAAAAGACAATTATATTTTTGAAACCAGCAATATTATTCTGGATTCAAAATAATTAGCCTTGTGATTTTGAACTTTTAATTGTGAGTAAACAAATGTAATTAATGATTGTTGTCATATATATGTGTACAATAATTGACTAATTTTGTTTCACAGATTTTCTTTATGTTAGTACAACAATTATATACCAGCTGCTTAGCTCAGGGCGCATACTATATACAATCAGGGGACGAAGCCGCCGTTATTGATCCATTAAGAGAATATCAACCCTATATTGATCTGGCAACAAAAAATAATGCTACGATAAAATATATTTTTGAAACTCATTTTCATGCTGATTTTGTATCCGGCCACGTTGACCTTGCCGCCAAAACAGGCGCAGATATTATATTTGGGCCTAATGCGCATACTAATTTTAAAAGCATTAACGCGGTTGACGGACAGGAATTTAAGCTTGGAAAATTAACCATTAAGGTATTACATACTCCCGGACATACACTGGAGTCTACCACTTTTTTATTGCTCGACGAAAACAATAAGCCCCACTCTATTTATACCGGCGATACGTTATTTATAGGCGACGTTGGAAGGCCTGATCTGGCAATAGAATCGGATCTTACGCAAGACGATCTTGCAGGTATGCTTTACGAATCGTTGCGCAACAAAATTATGACTCTTCCTGATGAGGTAATGGTTTATCCTGCACATGGCGCGGGATCGGCCTGTGGTAAAAACATGAGCAAGGAAACATATGATACACTTGGTAATCAAAAGAAAGTGAATTATGCGTTAAGTGATATTACCAAAGAGGAATTTATAAAAGAACTTACTACAGGTATATTGCCTGCTCCACAATATTTTGCTAAAAACGCCAACCTTAATAAATCGGGATATAACAGTTTTGATAAGGTAGCTTCGCAAGGTAAAAAAGCCCTAACGGTTGCAGAGACAAAGGAGATCGTTAAAACTAAAAAGGCAATTATTCTGGATGTGCGTAAGCCACAGGAATTTGCGCAGGAACATATTCCAAATTCATTGTTTATAGGCATTGACGGGCAATTTGCGCCATGGGTTGGAGCCTTAATTACAGATTTACAACAACCTATTATTTTAGTAACCCCTGCAGGAAGAGAAGAAGAAACGGTTACGCGTTTGAGCCGCGTTGGTTATGATAATTGCCTTGGGTTTATTGAAAATGGTATAGAAGCGTGGAAACAAAGCGGAGAAGCAACAGCCTCCATTACCAGCATTGATGCATCTGAATTTGTATGCAGGTTCAAAGATCAGGCACTAAATGTACTGGATGTGCGTAAACCGGGTGAATATGATTCAAGTCATTTAGAAAACGTCAGCTCTCACCCACTCGACTTTATTGTTGACTGGCAAGGTTCTATTCCAAAAGATAAACCGTATTATATTCATTGCGCCGGTGGTTACAGAAGTATGATTGCCGCTTCCATCTTAAAACAACAAGGATTTAAGGATCTAACGGATGTTGCGGGTGGTTACGGTGCCATTCAAAAAACGGCTATCGATACAATGGATAAGGCATGCTCTACCAATAAAGCCGGTAAGTAGCATGTTAAAAGATAGCAGACTCTATTCTATTCTTTACAATAAATGTCCAAAATGCCATAAAGGCGATTTCTTTGTTTATAGCAATCCTTTTAATCTGAAGCATTTTATTAAAATGCACGACCAGTGCCCCCATTGCCATGAATTATTTAACAAAGAAGTGGGGTTTTACTATGGGGCCATGTATGTGAGTTATGGCTTAAACATAGCTCTGGGTGTTGGTTTATTCCTTTTACTGGTACTTATTCTCAAATTTGAGTTATTAACCTACCTTTTTACATTTTTCGGTGTAGTACTTGTTTTATTCCCATGGATTATGCGTATTTCAAGACTAATTTACATAAATATGTTCGTAAAGTTTGATTCTTCGAAAAAGTAATCTAAATTTAGTATGTGAAACTTGTTACAAATATTATTCTCGATTTTGCTAAAGTTGAGTTACTGGAGAATAATATTGTAAGACTTGAAATATTAGACAAGTGCGTTATTGGCGAACACGAAAGCAGGGAAATGAATACAGCCATAGGCGTTTTAACAAATTATCAAGTAGCCCGCATTTTAATTGTATCACAACCCAGTACTGTATTTGATCATGGAGCACGCGATTTTTCAGCAAGCGACGAGGGATTAAAATTTACGATTGGTGATGCCCTGGTTGTGTCTAACTTAGCTCAAAGAATACTTGTGAGCTTTTATTTAAAATTTAATAAGCCTAAAAAGCCAAGTAAAGCCTTTGATAATGAAGAGGACGCTATGGCATGGCT